>NZ_JBHSMZ010000012.1:0-91883 GCF_042656905.1 Massilia aerilata | reverse complement strand
TTATCGTCAGGCTAATTATTATGCAGAGCCCGTCCAGTTAATTCTGGGCGGGCTTTTTGCTTTTCAGCGCCGCTACTTCTTCTGATAGGTGCCAATCAGTTCGCCCTGCATCAGAACGTGCCCCTGCATCGCTTTTTCCAGGTCGGTCTTGGTCGGATTGCCGAGGTCAGGCAAGACCACGTCCAGCGCGTAGAGCTTGTGCACATAACGGTGGCGTCCCGTTGGCGGACATGGCCCGCCATACGCATTCTTCTTCCAGTCGTTCAAACCGGTGCGCGTACCGGGCGGCAGGTCCGTGCCCCGTATGCTGGCGGGCAGGCTGGCCGCCGAGACCGGAATGTTGTAGAGCACCCAGTGCACCCAGGTCATCTGGGGCGCCGCGGGATCCGGCGCATCCGGATCGTCGACGATCAAGGCAAAACTCTTGGTGCCCGGCGGCGCGCCCGACCAGGACAGTGCCGGTGAGGTATCGGTCCCATCGCAGGTGTGTATCGCGGGAATGCTGCCGCCGGCGTCGAAGTCGGCCGAAACGAGTGTCAGGCTCATGCTCTTCTCCTACAG
Source organism: Massilia aerilata (assembly GCF_042656905.1). Taxonomy (NCBI): domain Bacteria; kingdom Pseudomonadati; phylum Pseudomonadota; class Betaproteobacteria; order Burkholderiales; family Oxalobacteraceae; genus Massilia; species Massilia aerilata. Next base: position 91,322 of record NZ_JBHSMZ010000012.1, on the reverse strand, counting down.
GCTGAACGCCTTACACGCTTCGACCATGCGATGCCGGTCAGGTTGCACCCGAACGGGTCAAGCCTGCGACAGCGGCGCCGTATCCTGCGCGGCGGCCTCTTCCACACGCTGCTTGCCGCGGCTGATACTCTCGCCATCGTTACGACGCAAACGCCAGAATACGATAGAAGACAGCATTGTCGTGACGGCCAGCGTCAGAAAGGCATGATGCAGGGCCGAGGTCACCATCAGCTGGTTAGTCTGCGGCACACGGCCCAGGAACCAGGCCGTTACCAGCGATCCGCTGGCCAGGCCGAAACTCATCGACAACTGCTGTACTGAACTGGCGATCGTGCTCGCCATGCTCGAGTCCTTTTGCGCGACGTCCGCATAGGCCAGGGTGTTCATGCTCGAGAATTGCAAGGAATTGAAGAAGCCCTGCAGCAGGCCGATACCGGCGATTGCATACCAGGGCGTGCCCGGTCCGACCAGCGCGAACAGCGCGATCGTCAGGCCGATGCAGATCGTGTTCACCACCAGCACCTGGCGGTAGCCGAAGCGTGCCAGCACCTTGGGCGCGATCAGCTTCATGCCCATCGCGGCGGCCGCGGTCGGCATCATCAGCAGGCCCGACTGCCAGGCCGGCAATTTGAGACCCAACTGGTACAGCAGCGGCAGCAGGAAAGGCAAGCCGCCGACGCCCAGGCGGGTAATAAAACCGCCCATCACGGAAATGCGAAAGGTGCGCACTTTCAGCAGCGCCAGGCGCAACAAGGGATGCTCGCGCTCGTTCGCGTGCCAGACATAGGCCGCCAGCAGCGCCACCGACAGGCCCAGCATCAGCACCATGGTCACCATGTCCAGCGTATGTTCGCCGAAGATCTCCAGCAGCCAGGACAGCAGCGCCGTGCCCGAGCTGAACAGGATCAGGCCGATCACGTCCAGCGGGCGCGGCTCGGCGCCCTTGTAATCGGGCATGTAGCGATGCACGAGAAACAGCGCCAGCAGGCCGACCGGCACATTGACGAAGAAGATCGCACGCCACGAACTCCAATGCACGATCAGGCCCCCGACCGTGGGGCCGAGCAGTGGCCCGATCAGGGCCGGCAGGATCACGAAGTTCATCGCGCCCAGCAGCTCGCTCTTGGGAAAGGTGCGGATGATGGCCAGGCGTCCGACCGGCATCATCATGGCGCCGCCCAGTCCTTGCAGCAGGCGCGCCACCACCATCATCTGCGCGTTCACCGACAGTCCGCACAGCACCGATGCCGCCGTGAAGATGCCGATCGCGATGAAGAACACGCGCCGGGTGCCGAAACGGTCGGCCATCCAGCCGCTCACCGGAATGCCGACGGCGAGGCTGAGGATGTAGCTGGTGACGACGGATTTGAGGCTCAGCGGCGTGACGTCCAGGCTGGCCGCGATGCTGGGAATGGCAGTGTTGACGATGGTGGCGTCGAGCTGCTCCATGAACAGGGCAGTCGCCACCAGCCAGGGGAGGTAGCTCTTGACGGTGCTGGTATCGGTCATTGGGCGATTGTCACACAAGCCGCTCAATGTTGGCGCAGGGGTCAGTGAATACCGGGGTCAGAGCCCACCCGCGAAAACCGGGCTCTGACCCCGGTATTCACTGACCCCGGTGTTCAGCCGAAACGCCAATTAGTAGTGATAAGTCGCCTTCACCATGAACAGATTCACCCCACCGTTCGGATGCTTGATACCGCCATTCGAGTAATGCTGCAGCCGCGCACCCAGTTCCCACTTGTTGGCGAACACATAGCCCATGCCCACATGGTCGGCGAATTCATAAGCGGTCGACAGTTGGCGGTGGGTGTTGCGGTACACGTCCGAGAACAGGGCCGCGCCGATACCCGCGTCGGCATAGAAGCCCAGCTTGTTGTCGGCTTCCCAGCGGAACACCGGGGTGAGGCCGATCACGGCCAGGTTGTGGCGATTGCCCGGCACGTCCAGCCACTGGTTGGCGCGCCAGTAAGCGATGTTGGCGTCCCAGTAGCCCGACAGGTGATAGCCGCTGGTCGGGAACCAGTTCTTGTTCCAGTCCTTCTGGGCCGACAGGCGCAGCACCTGCACGTGTTCGCCGCCGCCGGCTTCCACGGCGTAGGCGTCGACCAGGCCGTTCTGGGCATGGCCCGCCTGAGCGGCGAACAGGGCCGCGACAGCGGCCATCGAGGTAGCGAGTTTCTTGGTGGAGAACATCTTCTTCCTTTGGTTTCGAATGACGAATCCCGCTATTTTAGCGAGGTCCGCGTTTTGGCGTGGCCGGTCCGTCAATTGTTAGAATCGAAGAATGGAAAACGATACCAATCTCCCACTGCCGACCCTGGCGTTCCTCGGCATCGGCCTGATGGGCAAACCGATGGCGACCCGGCTGGCCAAGGCCGGCTATCCCTTGCGCGCCTGGAACCGCACCCATGCGAAAGCCGAGGTCCTGCGCGGCGCCGGCGCCCGGCCCTGTGCCGAGCTCGAAGATGCGGTCAAGGGGGCCGCCATCGTCATCTCGATACTGGATGCGGGACCGGTGGTCGGCCAGGTGCTCGATGCCGCGCTTCCCTTCCTTGCGCCCGGTACCTTGTGGATCGACATGAGTTCGACCCGCCAGGACGAAGCTCTGGACTTCGACGCGCGGCTGAAGCAGGCCGGCTCCCGCTTCGTCGATGCGCCCGTGTCCGGCGGCGTGGTCGGTGCGGAAGCGGGCACGCTCGCGATCATGGCCGGCGGCAGCGGGGCCGATTTCGAGAAAGCTGTTCCCGTGCTCAAGACGATGGGATCGCCGACCCTGGTCGGGCCGGTCGGCAGCGGCCAAGTCGCCAAGCTGTGCAACCAGCTGATCGTCGGCGCGACCATCAACATCGTGGCCGAGGCGCTGCTGCTGGCCGATGCGGCAGGCGCCGATCCGGCCGCGGTGCGCGAGGCGATCCGCGGCGGCTTTGCCGGCAGCCGCGTGCTGGAAGTGCACGGCCAGCGCATGCTCGAGCGGAACTTCGTGCCGGGCGGGCAGGTGAAAACCCAGCTCAAGGATCAGCGCAATATCCTGGCGGCCGCGGCCGGGGCCGGCGTGACGCTGCCGGTGGCCGAGCTGGTGACGCGGCAGTATGAAACGATCGCGGCGGATTTGCCGGCGGCCGATCACTCGGCGGCCTTGATTGCGCTCGAGAGGATCAATCCGGGCAAGCGGGTTGGCGATCGGGCGGACACGCTGCCTGAACGCTAAGTAAACTTGGACCCCCGCCTTCGCGGGGGCGACGAGTTAAGGCCGCGGGGGCGACGAATTAAGGCCGCGGGAATGACGTGCTTACGTTATCGGTCTTATTTAGCCAAGCTCATCTCCACCAGGCGCACCCAGTAACTCGCCCCGATCGGCAGCAGCTGATCGTTGAAGTCATAACTGCCATTGTGCAGCTGGCAAGGCCCGAGCCCGTGGCCGCCCAGGCGGTGTTCGCCGTCGCCGTTGCCGAGGAAGACATAGCAGCCCGGCTTGGCCTGCAGCATGAAGGCGAAGTCCTCGGCGCCCATGGTCGGTTCGACCTTCGAATCCACCTTGTCCGCGCCGACCACCGCCTGCATGGCCTCGATCGCAAACGCCGTCTGTTCCGGGTGGTTCACCAGGGGCGGGTAATTGCGCTTGAACGAAAAATCGACACCCGCATTGAAGGCCGCGCAGACACCCTGGGCGATCTCGCCCATGCGGCGTTCGACCAGGTCCAGCACCTCGGTGGTGAAGGTGCGCACGGTGCCGATCAGGACCGCTTCGTCGGGGATCACGTTGGTGGCGCTGCCGGCGTGGATCTGGGTGATCGAGAGCACGGCGGTTGCCAGTGGGTTCTTTTCGCGCGAGATGATGGTCTGCCAGGCTTGCGCGATCTGCACCGCCACCATCACCGGGTCGATGCCGCGGTGCGGCTGCGCGGCGTGCGCGCCCTTGCCCTTCACGAGCACGCGGAACTCGTTACTGGATGCCATCATCGGTCCGGCGACGACGCCGAACGTGCCGGCGGCCATACCCGGCCAGTTATGCAATCCGTACACGGCATCCATGGGGAAGCGTTCGAACAGGCCGTCCTCCATCATGCGGCGGGCGCCGGCGCCGCCTTCCTCGGCTGGTTGGAAGATCAGGTAGACCGTGCCGTCGAAGTTGCGGTTCTGCGACAGATAGTGGGCTGCACCCAACAGCATCGTTGTGTGTCCATCATGACCGCAAGCATGCATCTTGCCGGCGTGGCGCGACGCGTGCTCAAATGTGTTGAGTTCCTGCATCGGCAGCGCGTCCATGTCGGCGCGCAGGCCGATCGCGCGGTCCGAAGTGCCGTTCTTGATGATGCCGACGACGCCGGTGACGCCGAGGCCGCGCACGACCTCGATGCCCCAGTTTTCCAGGCAGCGCGCCACCACGTCGGCGGTGCGTTGTTCTTCGTAGCAGAGTTCGGGATGCGCGTGGATGTCGCGGCGGATGGTTTCCAGTTCTGACTGAAAAGCCAGGATAGGTTCGACTAGTCTCATAGCTTCTCTCCCCATGTTTTTGGACTATTGTAGCCCTTACGCAGCAGACCTTGCCAGTGCCGGCACAATGGCCGCGGGAATCGTCTAAACTATTGGTTTCTCGACGTTTTTTCCGGATCTGATTCGATGACCACGACCCTTGTCAGGGCAACATGCCCGCACGATTGCCCCGATACCTGCGCCATCCTCGTGACGGTGGAAGACGGCGTCGCGACGGAGGTCAAGGGCGACCCGGATCACCCGACCACGGCCGGGGTGCTGTGCACCAAGGTCTCGCGCTACGTCGACCGTACCTATCACCCGGACCGCCTGCTCACGCCCATGCGCCGCGTCGGCAGGAAAGGCGAAGGCCGTTTTGAACCCATCAGCTGGGAACAGGCCCTCGATGAAATCGCGGCGCGCCTGAAACCGATCGCGGAACGCGACCCGCAGGCCATCCTGCCCTACAGCTATTGCGGCACCATGGGCCTGGTGCAGGGCGAGGCGATGGCGATGCGCTTCTTCAACAAGCTGGGTGCGTCCTTCCTCGATCGCACCGTGTGCGCGACCGCCGGCTTCACGGGCTACAAATACACCATTGGTGGTTCGATCGGCACCGACATCGAACAGTTCCAGGATGCGAAGCTGATCCTGATCTGGGGCGGCAATCCGATCGCCTCCAACCTGCATTTCTGGATGCGCGTGCAGGAAGCCAAGCGCCGCGGCGCAAAGCTCATCGCCATCGATCCTTATCGTTCCCTGACGGCCGAGAAGTGCCACCAGCACATCGCCGTCATGCCGGGCACGGACAGCGCGCTGGCGCTGGGCATGATGCACGTGCTGGTCAAGGAAAACCTGCTGGATCACGACTACATCGCCAGGCACACGCTGGGCTTCGCGCAGCTGAAGGACCGCGTGGCCGAATGGACGCCGGAGCGCACCGCCGAAACCTGCGGCATCACGGTGGACGAAGTCGTGAACCTGGCGCGCGAATATGGTCAGACCGCGCTGCGCGGCGAGCCGGTGGCGATCCGCATGAACTACGGCCTGCAGCGCGTGCGCGGCGGCGGCATGGCGGTGCGCAATATCGCCTGCCTGCCGGCCCTGATCGGCGCCTGGCGCCATCCGGCCGGTGGCGTGCAGCTGTCGACCTCGGGCTCCTTCCCGGCAAATAAACTGGCGCTGCAGCGCCCGGACCTGCTGCGCGGCCGCCTTCCGCGCACCATCAACATGAACACCATCGGCGACGACCTGCTGAAGGAGGCCTCGCCGGCATTCGGTTCGAAGATCGAAGCCGTCATCGTCTACAACGCGAACCCGGTGGCGATCGCTCCCGATTCGTCGAAAGTGCAGCGCGGCTTCGAGCGCGACGATTTATTTACCGTGGTGCTGGAACACTTCCAGACCGACACCGCCGATTACGCGGACATCCTGCTGCCGGCCACGACCCAGCTCGAGCACGTCGACGCCCACCTGGCTTACGGCCACCTGTACATGATGGCGAATAACGCCGCCATCGCGCCGCTGGGCGAAGCGAAACCGAACACCGAGATCTTCCGCCTGCTGGCCAAGGCCATGGGCATGGATGACCCGGTGTTCGACGAGACCGATGACGAGCTCGCCGCGCAAGCCTTCAACAAGCAGGACGCACGCGCCGTGCACTTCGATTGGGAATCGCTGAAGCGCACCGGCTGGAGCAAGCTGAACATGCCGGCCGCGCCCTTCGCCGAAGGCGGCTTCCCCACGCCTTCCGGCAAGTGCGAGTTTTATTCCGAAGCGATGCTGGCGGACGGTCTCGATCCGCTGCCAAGCTACATCGCCAACTACGAATCCGTGGCATCCAATCCCGAACTGGCGGAAAAATATCCGTTGGCGATGATTTCTCCGCCGGCCAGGAACTTCCTCAACTCTACCTTTGTCAATGTCCAGAGCCTCCGCGCCACGGAAGGTGAACCTCACCTGGACATCCATCCCGTCGACGCCGCCAGCCGCGGCATCGAGCACGGCGAGATGGTGCGCATCTTTAACGACAGGGGCGCGTTCGTCGCGCGCGCCCGTGTCACGCCCAAGGCGCGGGCCGGCCTCGTGGTCGGCCTGTCGATCTGGTGGAAAAAGCTCGCCAGCGACGGCAAGAACGCCAACGAAGTAACCAGCCAGCGCCTGACCGACATGGGCCGGGCGCCGACCTTCTACGACACGCTGGTGCAGGTGGAGTCGGCATCATGACAAACCTACTGCGCGTCGCACTGCCAGCCGGCGATGCTCGCTGTACTGTTCGTACAGCTGCGCTTCTCGGCAGGCATTGCTTCCGCTCGCTACGGTTTTTCATGATGCCTAAAGATCGCACCATGAACTTACTGACACATGAAACTTTCGCGAATCAACCCGCGGCTCCGGGCCCTGCTCCTGGTGGGCACGGCGGCGGGGCTGCTGGCCAGCTGCTCCACGCTGAACTACTACTCGCAGGCGGCCCAGGGCCAGCTTGAACTCCTGTCGGACTCCCGTCCGATCGACGACTGGATCGCCGACCCCGGCACCAGCTCCAAACTGCGTCTCCGCCTGGAGACCGCGCGCCAGATCCGCCGCTACGCCGTTAGCGAAATGTCATTGCCAGATAATGACAGTTATAAAAAATACGCCTCCCTGAAACGCCCCTACGTGCTGTGGAACGTGGTCGCCACGCCCGAGCTGTCGCTGCGGCCCCTGCAGTGGTGCTTCCCGGTGGCCGGCTGCGTGAACTACCGCGGCTACTACGACAAGAACGCCGCCATGGCCTACGCCAAGGAGTTGAAGGCGGACGGCAACGACGTCGAAGTGGGCGGCGTGCCGGCCTACTCGACCCTGGGCTGGTTCAGCGATCCGCTGATCTCCACCTTCATCAACTATCCTGACGCCGAGCTGGCGCGCATGATCTTCCACGAGCTGGCGCACCAGGTCGTCTACGTGGCCGGCGACTCGCAGTTCAACGAATCCTTCGCCAGCACGGTCGAGGAGGCGGGCGTGGAACGCTGGATGGAGCGCTTCGGCAACCAGGGCATGCGCGACGCCTATGCGCGCTACAAGAGCCGCAAGCACGACTTCCTGGCCCTGCTGCTCAAGTACCGCAAGGCGCTCGAGCAGAACTATGGCGTGGTCGACCGCAGCGACAACGAAAAGCGCGCGGTCAAGGTGCGCCTGTTCCAGGAACTGAAGGACGAGTACCAGGTCCTGAAGGGCAACTGGGGCGGCTATGCCGGCTACGACCGCTTCTTCGAGCAGCCGCTGTCGAACGCCCACCTGGCCTCGATCGCGACCTATGAGGACTTCGTGCCGGCCTTCCGCGCCATGCTCAAGCGGGACGGCAGCTTCGGGCGTTTCTACAAGTCGGTCAGGCAGCTGTCCGAGCTGGATCGCAAGGAGCGTCACCGCATCCTGAAGGCCCTGGTGCCGCCGGCGCCGAGCGCGCCCTTGATGGTGCAACGCAGCGAAGCGCCGACCATGGGAGGACGCTAGCGAAGCGGCTAGAATGCATGTTCGAATTGCAGTAAAAATGCTTGCTATCGGGCGCGCTGCCCGATAGCATCATGGAAGATACTCAAGCACGACCGTGCGTTTTTTTCGGTTGGGCGGCCCAGACAGAATAATTACACTGGAGACAGGCACCCGATGGACAAGATTTGGCTCAAGTCGTACCCGCCCGGCGTTCCCGCGGAAATCGATCCCGACCAGTACGGCTCGCTGGTACAGATGCTGGAAGAATCCTTCCAGAAGTATGCCAAAAATAACGCCTTCGTCTGCATGGACAAGTTCCTCACCTACGCGGAGCTGGACAGCATGTCGAAGCGCCTGGCGGCCTGGCTGCAAAGCCGCGGCATGGCCAAGGGCGCGCGCGTGGCGGTGATGATGCCGAACGTGCTGCAATACCCGGTGGCGCTGGCCGCCATCCTGCGCGCCGGCTACACGGTGGTGAACGTGAACCCGCTGTACACGCCGCGCGAGCTGGAGCACCAGCTGAAGGATTCGGGCAGCGAAGCCATCATCGTGCTCGAGAACTTCGCGCACACGCTGCAGCAGGTGATGGGCAAGACCCCGGTGCGCCACGTGGTGGTGGCGAGCATGGGGGAGATGCTCGGTGGCGCCAAGGGCATGCTGGTCAACTTCGTGGTCCGCAACGTCAAGAAGATGGTGCCGGAGTTCTCGTTGCCGAGCAGCGTGCGCTTCAAGGACGCGCTGGCGCAGGGCGCGAAGATGTCCTTCCAGCCGGCGCAGCTGAAGAACACGGACGTCGCCTTCCTGCAGTACACGGGCGGCACCACCGGCGTGTCGAAGGGCGCGACCCTGACGCACCGGAACGTGATCGCCAACCTGCTGCAATCGGAGGCCTGGTCGGCGGTGGCGATGAACCGGCCGCCGGTGGTCGAGCACCCGGTCATCGTCTGCGCGCTGCCGCTGTACCACATCTTCGCGCTGACGGTCTGCGCGCTGTGGGGCATGCGGGTGGGCGCCATGAACATCCTGATCCCGAACCCGCGCGACATCCCGGGCTTCATCAAGGAGCTGGGCAAGTACAAGTTCAACGCGCTGCCGGCGGTGAACACGCTGTACAACGCGCTGGTGAACCATCCGGACTTCAAGCACCTGGATTTCTCGGGCCTGAAGCTGTCGAACGGCGGCGGCATGGCGGTACAGCAGGCGGTCAACGACCAGTGGAAGGCCGTCACCGGCGCGCACATCATCGAAGGCTACGGCCTGTCGGAGACTTCGCCGGTGGCCACCGCGAACCGCTGCGACATCTCGTCGTTCACGGGCACGATCGGCCTGCCGATCCCGTCGACCGAGGTGGCGATCCTGGACGACGACGGCAAGGAGCTCCCGCTGGGCAGCGTCGGCGAGATCGCGATCCGCGGTCCGCAGGTGATGGCCGGCTACTGGCAGCGCCCGGACGAAACGGCCAAGGTGATGACGCCGGACGGCTACTTCAAGTCGGGCGACATCGGCGTGATGGACGAGAACGGGTACGTGAAGATCGTCGACCGCAAGAAGGACATGATCCTGGTGTCGGGCTTCAACGTGTACCCGAACGAACTGGAAGGCGTGATCGCGGCGCATCCGGGCGTGATGGAATGCGCGGTGATCGGCGTGCCGGACGAGCATTCCGGCGAGGCCGTGAAGGTGTTCGTGGTCAAGAAGGACCCGAACCTGACGGCCGAACAGCTGATGGACTACTGCAAGCGCGAGTTCACCGGCTACAAGAAACCGAAGTACATCGAGTTCCGCACCGAACTGCCGAAGACGAACGTCGGCAAGATCCTGCGACGCGCGCTGCGCGAGGAAAAGCAGGCGGCATAGCTGGCATTTTTACCGTCGTCCCCGCGAAGGCGGGGACCCAAGTTTGCTGGCGTTTCAGTAACGTATGCAGAACTTGGGTCCCCGCCTTCGCGGGGACGACGTTTGTTGAAACAAGAAAGGTAATCACATGGACAAATTCTGGCTGGATTCGTACGAGGCGGGCGTACCGTCGGACATCGACTGGACCCAATACCGCTCCCTCACGCACCTGCTGGAGGAGGCCTTCCACAAGTACGCGGCGCGCCCCGCCTATGCCTGCATGGGCAAGTCCATGAGCTATGCCGAACTCGATAAACTGTCCGGCCAGATGGCGGCCTGGCTGCAAAGCCGCGGCCTGCAGCCGGGCGCGCGCGTGGCCATCATGATGCCGAACGTGCTGCAGTATCCGGTGGCGATGGCCGCCGTCCTGCGCGCCGGCTACACCATCGTCAACGTGAATCCGCTGTATACGCCGCGCGAGCTGCTGCACCAGCTGAACGACTCGGGCGCCGAAGCCATCGTGGTGCTGGAAAACTTCGCCCACACGGTGGCGGAAGTCGTGGGCCAGACCAAAGTAAAACACGTCATCGTCGGCAGCATGGGCGACCTGCTGGGCGCAAAAGGCCTGATCGTGAATTTCGTGGTCCGCACCGTCAAGAAGATGGTCCCGGCCTGGTCGATCCCGAACGCGGTGCCCTTCAAGCGCGTGCTGGCCGAAGGCGCCCGCCAGACCCTGAAGCCGGTCACGGTCGGCCACGACGACGTCGCCTTCCTGCAGTACACCGGCGGCACCACCGGGGTGTCGAAGGGCGCGGTCCTGCTGCACAAGCACGTGATCGCCAACGTGCTGCAGAACGAAGCCTGGTTCGGTCCGACCCTGGCCAAGGCCGGCGCCGACCTGCAGTTCGTGTGCGCGCTGCCGCTTTACCACATCTATGCGCTGACCGTGTGCGCCCTGCTGGGCATGCGCGTGGGCGGCATGAATTTACTCATCCCGAATCCGCGCGACATTGGCGGCTTCATCAAGGAGCTGCGCAACTACCGCATCAACGTCTTCCCGGCCGTGAATACGCTGTACAACGGCCTGCTGAACAACCCGGACTTCGCCAGCCTCGATTTCTCGGGCCTGCTGGTCTGCCCGGGCGGCGGCATGGCGGTGCAGAAGCCGGTGGCGGACAAGTGGCTGGCGCTGACCGGCACCCCGATCGTCGAAGGCTACGGCCTGTCCGAGACCTCGCCGGTGGTCGCCGCCAACCGCTGCGACATCACCGGCTTCACCGGCACCATCGGCCTGCCGCTGCCGTCCACCGAGATCCGCATCCTCGACGAAGCCAGCCAGGAAGTCCCGTTCGGCACCGCCGGCGAAATCTCGGTGCGCGGCCCGCAGGTGATGGCCGGCTACTGGCAGCGTCCTGACGAAACGGCCAAGGTCATGACCGCCGACGGCTTCTTCAAGACCGGCGACATCGGCATCATGAACGAGCAGGGCTACATCAAGATCGTCGACCGCAAGAAGGACATGATCCTGGTCTCGGGCTTCAATGTGTACCCGAACGAGGTGGAAGAAGTCGTCGCCTCGCACCCGGGCGTGCTGGAAGTGGCTTGCGTGGGCGTGCCGGACCAGCACTCGGGCGAGGCTGTGAAACTGTATGTGGTGAAGAAGGACAAGGCCTTGAGCAAGGAAGACCTGCTCGAGTTCTGCAAGGAGCAGCTGACCGGCTACAAGCGGCCGAAGTTCATCGAGTTCCGCGAGACGCTGCCGAAAACGAACGTGGGCAAGATCCTGCGGCGCGAACTGCGGGATGAGAAACAGACGGCGTAAAGCCTGTCGTTAGCGATAAGACCGTCATTCCCGCGGAGGCGGGAATCCAAGTTTGTTCGCAGTACGCTAGCTTGACTTGGGGCGTCGCGCCGCGAGGCGCCTGCGCGGGGAGTCGTTTCCGGCAATGCCGGGAACGACGGGCATAGGCCGCAGGCCTAGCTCGAAGTAATCTCCAGCCCCGCTCTACCATCCGCCACCCGAAACGCCGCCAGCTCCCGCTGCGCCGTCTGCGGATCCCTTACCTCATCCAGGCCCATGAAGCGGGTCCGCGTTTCCTTCGCCGTCACTTCCATCAGCATGTAGCCGCGCCTGTCGCTGCGCCCGAACTTGATGTGCGGGTTCATCGCCAGATACTGCAAGGTGCGCTCCTGCGGGCGCGAGCTCGAGGTCACCGAGGTGCCGACGAACTCGGTCGCGATCGGCGGATTGTCGCGCGAAACCGGCCGGTTGAAGTCCGCGCGCAGTTCGCTCGCGTAGAAGGTGTGGACGTCGCCGCCCAGCACCAGCGGATTGCTCGCGCGGCTGGACAGCAGCGCATCGAACAGGCGCCGGCGCGCCGCCGGATAGCCATCCCAGCCGTCGGTCCAGAAGCGCCCGCCGTCCGCGCCGGCGATGGGCACCTGGGTCGATTGCGCCATCAGGGTCTGCTGCGCGAGGATGTTCCAGCGCGCCTTCGAGGACGTCAGGCCTTCCTCCAGCCAGGCTTCCTGCTCCCGGCCCAGCATGCTGCGCGACGGGTCGAGCAGGGAAGGGCAGGCGCGCGGGCCCACCGAGTTCGAGCCGCCCCGGTCCTTGCGCGGGCAGGCTTGATAAGCGCGGTATTGGCGGTCGTCGAGCACGTGGAAACGCGCCAGCCGCCCCCAGTCGACACGCTGGAACATGCGCACGCTGGCGAAGCTGCGCGGCGGCGGCAGGCGCAGCGGCATGTGTTCGTAGAAGGCCTGGTAGGCCGCCGCGCGCCGGGCTGAAAAATCGCTCGAGAGACGCTCGTCGTGGTCGGCGCCGTAATCGTTGGCCACCTCATGGTCGTCCCAGGTCACGATCCAGGGCGCGGCCAGGTGGGCCGCCTGCAGGTCCGGGTCGGTCTTGTACTGCGCGTAGCGCTGGCGATAACTCTGCAAGTCGAACGACTCGTTCTGGCGCACGATACGCTCTCCCGGCTGCGGATGCTGGCGCCGGAAGGCGCCCCATTCGTAGATGTAGTCGCCGAGGAAAGCGACCAGGTCCGGCGCCGCTTCCGCGATATAGCGGTGCGCCGCATAGCTGCCGAATTCCCAGTGCTGGCAGGAGGCCACGGCCAGTTTCAGCATGTCCGGCATGCTGCCCGGGGCCGGCGCGGTGCGCGTACGGCCGACCGGGCTGACGGCATCGCCGAACAGGAAGCGATAAAAGTACCAGCGCCCCGGCTGCAGTCCCGTCACGTTCACGCGCACGCTGTGCGCCAGCTCGGGCGTGGCGATGGCGCTGCCCTTCGCGGCGATGCGGCGGAAGGCCTCGTCCTGCGCGACTTCCCAGCGCAAGGGCACGGCCAGCCTGGGCGCGGAGCCGGCGTCCAATGGATCTGGCAGGATGCGGGTCCACAGGATCACGGAATCGGGCAGCGGCGAACCGGAGGCCACGCCCAGGCTGAACGGATAGCCGGCCGCGTTCGACGGCGCTGCACGCAGCACGGACGGGCCGGCGGCGGTGAACGCCGCGGCAAGGCGCGCCGCGTCCAGCAGGAACAGGCGGCGCGATGACATCCTTGTGTTATTCCGCGATCAGCGCTTCGAGCGGCGGCAACTGGCGCGGCTTGCGGTCCGCGCCGGTGGCGACATAGGTGAGGGTGGCTTCGGTCACTTTCACCACATTGGTCTGCAGGCGGTTGCGCTCGGCGTAGACTTCGACGTAGACGGTGATCGAGGTATTGCCGACCTTGACGATGTCGGCGTAGAAGGACAGCAGGTCGCCGACGAAGACCGGGTTCTTGAACAGGAAGGAATTCACGGCGATGGTGGCGACGCGGCCATTCGCGCGGCGCACGGCCGGCAGCGAGCCGGCGACGTCGACCTGGGCCATGATCCAGCCGCCGAACACGTCGCCGTAGACGTTGGCATCGGACGGGGCAGGCATCATCCGCAGCACCGGCATCTTTCCTTCAGGCAGGCGGGTGGTGGATGGCGTCTGGTTTTCTGGCTGGGTCATCTTGAAATCTCGGTAAAAGCTACAATCGTCCCAGATTGAACCATAAATAAAGAAACTCTGTCATGCGACGCTCTCCTCCAAGCAATTCCCCGCCGCCGACCGGCGACCCCAACGCCAAGCGCAACGACTGGGCTGTGATCGGCACGCTGCTGCCCTATCTGTGGGTGTATAAATGGCGCGTGATGGCCGCGCTGCTCTGCCTGATCGGCGCCAAGGTGGCCAACATCGGCGTGCCGCTGGTGCTGAAGAATATCGTCGACAGCCTCAGCATCTCGCCATCGCATCCCTATGCGCTGCTGGCGCTGCCGCTCGGCGCGCTGTTCGCGTATGGCGCGCTGCGCTTCTCGAGCACGCTGTTCACCGAGCTGCGCGAGTTCCTGTTCGCGCGCGTCACCCAGCGCGCGGTGCGCACCATCGCCTTGCAAGTGTTCCGCCACCTGCACGCGCTGTCGCTGCGCTTTCACCTGAACCGCCAGACCGGCGGCATGACGCGCGATATCGAGCGCGGCACGCGCGGCGTCAGCTCGCTGGTGTCCTATTCGCTGTTCTCGATCCTGCCGACCCTGGTCGAGATCACGCTGGTACTGGGCTACCTGGCCGCGCGCTATGACAAGTGGTTCTCGATCATCACCGCGGTGGCGCTGGTCACCTACATCACCTTCACCATCGTCGTCACCGAATGGCGCACGCATTTCAGGCGCACGATGAACGAGCTGGATTCGAAGGCCAACACCAAGGCCATCGATTCGCTGATCAACTACGAGACCGTCAAGTACTTCGGCAACGAGGATTATGAAGCCAAGCGCTACGACGAAGGCCTGCAGAGCTACGAGCGCGCCGCCGTGCGTTCGCAGACCTCGCTGTCCTTCCTGAATACCGGCCAGTCGCTGATCATCGCCGCCGCCGTCACCGCCATCCTGTGGCGCGCGACGCAGGGCGTGATCGACAAGAGCATGACCCTGGGCGACCTGGTGCTGGTGAACTCCTTCATGCTGCAGCTGTACATTCCGCTCAACTTCCTGGGCGTGATCTACCGCGAGATCAAGCAGAGCCTGGCCGACATGGAGCGCCTGTTCGGCCTCCTGGAGCAGCATCGCGAAGTGGCCGATTCGCCGGATGCGAAGCCGCTCGTGACGCATGGCGCGAAGGTCGAGTTTTCGCACGTCGAATTCAACTACGACCCCAAGCGCCAGATCCTGTTCGACGTCGATTTCACGATCCCGGCCGGCACCACCACCGCCGTGGTCGGCCACAGCGGCTCGGGCAAGTCGACCCTCTCGCGCCTGCTGTTCCGCTTCTACGACGTGCAGCGGGGTTCGATCTGCATCGACGGCCAGGACATCCGCAACATCACCCAGGACTCGCTGCGCCACGCGATCGGCATCGTGCCGCAGGATACGGTGCTGTTCAACGACACCATCGAATACAACATCGCCTACGGCCGCCCGGGCGCCAGCCGCGAGGATATCGTCGCGGCGGCGCGCGCCGCCTCCATCCACGACTTCATCGAAAGCCTGCCCGACGGCTATGCGACAATGGTGGGTGAGCGCGGCCTGAAGCTGTCCGGCGGCGAGAAACAGCGGGTGGCGATCGCGCGCACGCTGCTGAAGAACCCGGCCATCCTGATCTTCGACGAAGCGACGTCGGCCCTCGACTCCAAGTCGGAGCAGGCGATCCAGGCGCAGCTGAAGGAAATCGCGAAGCAGCGCACCACCCTGGTGATCGCGCACCGCCTGTCGACCATCGCCGACGCGCACCAGATCCTGGTGCTCGACCACGGCCGCATCGTCGAACGCGGCACGCACGCCCAACTGATCGCGCAGCGCGGACTCTATCAACAGATGTGGGACCGGCAGCAGGCAAGGCAGGACGAAGACCTGGCGTCGCCGCCGCTGGAACTCGAACAGGAACAGGAATAAGACATGGAAAACCAGATCGTCGAGATCGACATGCAGGAGGTCGGCCACGGCAATCCGGCCTGGATCGCCGCGCTGGAAGCGGGCAAGGTGCTGTACTTCCCGAACTTCGGCGAGCACGGCTTCGCACCGCAGAAGGAAGAGCTGGCGCTGTTCCGCGAAGACGTGCGCGACCCGAAGGTCCGCAACATCAGCCTGGACCAGGGCGGCAAGCTGAAAGGCGTGATCGGCGACGATGCCACGCAGGCCCTGATGGCCGGCATGGTCAAGCGCTTCCGCGACGAAGCCGAAGGCCTGCTGGGCAAGCTGGTGCCGCGCTATACCGAGCACCTGCGCCGCGGCGCCGCCAGTTTCCGTCCTTCGAAGGTCGAGACCCGGGTGCAGTCCTGGCGCGCCGACGACCGCCGCCTGCACGTCGACGCCTTTCCCTCGCGTCCGAACCGCGGCGAGCGCCTGCTGCGCGTATTCACCAATGTGAACCTGGACGGCGTGCCGCGCGTGTGGCGCGTCGGCGAGCCCTTCGAGGATGTGGCGCGCCGCTTCCTGCCGCGCGTGAAGCCCTACGTGGCCTGGCAGGCGAAAGCGCTGAATGCGCTGCACGTCACCAAGTCGCTGCGCAGCGAGTACGACCACCTGATGCTGCAGCTGCACGACGCCATGAAGTCCGACCTCGACTACCAGAAGAACGCGCCGCAGGAGACCTTCGGCTTCCCGCCCGGCTGCGCCTGGGTGTGCTTCTCGGACCAGACCTCGCACTCGGTGATGTCGGGGCAGTACATGATGGAATACACGGCGCAGCTGTCGCCGATGCGGCAGTATGATAAGGAATCGAGTCCGCTGGCGATCCTGACGCGCTTGCAGGGGCATGCGCTGGTGTAAGCCAGCACCGCAAATACGCAAACCATAGACAGAAGACAATGTTTGAAAAGACAAGGCCGCTATCCCTAGCGGCCTTGTTTATACAGGTCCTAACGCGCGTGCCTCAATCGGGCTACTAGCCGTCGAAGACGGCGGTCGGTGCGGGAACAGCTCTGCCGGCAAGGTAAGCAGCGGTCAACCTGACTGGCAGTGAGGATGTCCGTCCGTAGCTTCATGTGGCCTCTTAGCAGCTGCCCCCGGCGATGCTGCGGCCAGTCCGAAGGTCAAATCCAAAGAAGCAGCGATATCCGCGAGCCGGAACGTAGGAGCACGTGATATTTCCCTTACTACGCAATCGCTCGCCTGCCTCGTCGCTGCAAGTGACCTTATCATCAGGATAGAGCGAGTCGAAAATATCCTTAGCTCCCTGGCCGGTTACCTCTACGGAAAGCTTGCGTTCGGTGCGGGTTGGTGGCTGTTCGTTGCCCAGCTCCCCCGAGTAGACGGTGTATTCCGCCTTGAGTGGTTTAGCCGGGGCGGGATAGATCGCCTTTTGCTCGGCGCTGGCCGCAGTGGTCAAGAATGCAGCAGTGGAGAGAAGTAGCAGTGAGGTTTTCATTTGATCGCCGCCCGAACGCCAACGTGAAAGTGATCATCATGTTTGTCCCAGGGCATGACGCCAGGAATGCTCGTGTCGTTGAACAGAACCTGATGCACCGAAGGATGGGAGCGAAAGATCGCGATAAGCCTGGCCGTGCTTGCGCGGTCGTATATGCCATGCTGGAACCTAGTCACAGGAGCCTCCGCGCCATCGAGCCGGAGTGCCCGGACGTCGACCTGCAAGCCGTTCACGTGGCTGTGATGTTTGCCGTACTCTCCGCCATTGGCAAGGCTGATATTTCCGATGCCGAACCTGCGAGTATCGGAGGCCAGCCACTCGCGCTCCACGAAGAAAAGGACGGAAAGCAACGCCGGGTGTCCGTACTGCCCAGCGCCATTTGTCGGCGTGCCGTAAACGTAATAGCCGGCGCCTTCAGGGTGCTGCGGTATCATAAAGAAGCCGCGTGAATCCTTGGGTTGGACTTCCAGCATGGCGGCTCCCTCACGCGACCTTGTTTGCCGCCAGGTCCCAGCCACCGGCCGTGTTTCCTCCCGCGCCTCCACCGATCTTCTGCTGGCAATACTTCCACTTGACCTTCGAGAACCGCAGTCCGATGTTGTCATGAAGCATGGTCCCCTGGTGAACGGCTTGGTCCATGCTGGCAATCAGGACATTCTCCAGTTCGACCTCATAATACTTCACCGGCTTGCCGTCACCGTCAGCTCGCATGAACTCCAGCTTGGCCTTAGGGATTGTTTTTCCCATCGAGCAGTGCTGCATCAGGACCGGCGACGCCAAGTCCGCAAGCTTAGTGCAGGCAACAGATCGATGCTCACAACGTTCAGCGGTATGTCCTCCGCCCGTCGATGCCGTTGCGCTCCTGGGCTGTATTACGCCCCAATTTGCCGAAGTGAGTTCGATCCAACCTTGATGCGTAGAGTCTGCCGACTCGCCTTTAATACCGTCTATTTGCAGGTACACGTCGATTGCCATGGCATTGCCTCCGGGAATGGGTGCTGATAAAAGAGGCTATTGTCATAGGGCCGCTAGGGATGACAATTGATGGGTATCAAGGCGCTTAGCTCGCTATATCAAAAGTGCGAGTTACCGCAAGGGGCAGCGAAGGGGGGAAGCGTAAGACAATTAACGCGCAATCGACTAAATCGGGACTTGGAATCGCCACCGAGAGGTGCAACGTC
This sequence comes from Massilia aerilata, assembly GCF_042656905.1. Classification (NCBI taxonomy): domain Bacteria; kingdom Pseudomonadati; phylum Pseudomonadota; class Betaproteobacteria; order Burkholderiales; family Oxalobacteraceae; genus Massilia; species Massilia aerilata. The sequence goes on along the minus strand of NZ_JBHSMZ010000012.1, from coordinate 72,959 downwards.
AAAGTATACAATCGGTGACTGCTCGACTTGATTCACAATGGCCGTCCCAAGCCACCATTCATCGATGGCGATAAGTACGCGACATGCTCATTTACAAGCTATAAATAAAAAATGCCGTTCAGACTTGGCTGAACGGCATTACGCCTGAAGGCGACTCTATCGTAGCGGTGACAGCGGCGCTGTCCTGCTAACGATCAATATGTGTAAAACATCCGCTGAATCTCTTTGGTGCTGCCAGTCTTGGTCAGCGCCAGCATCAGCAAAATACGCGCCTTTTGCGGATTCAAGGTATCCGACACCACGAAGTCCAGCTCGTCGTCATTCGCCTCACCATTGCGCGCCACGATGCCCTGGCCGACGCGGCTCGAACGCACGACGACCACGCCTTTTGCGCGTGCTGCCGACAGGGCAGGGCGCACCTTGGTCGGCAGGCTGCCATCGCCCACGCCGGCGTGGACCAGGCCCTTGACGCCGGCGGCGACGAAGGCGTTGACGGCGGTCGGGCCGACGTTGGCGTAGGTGTAGGCGATCTCCACCGCCGGCAGCGCGTCCAGCTTCGAAATATCGAACTCGGTGTCCACCGTGTGCTTGCGGGTCGAGGCGCGGTAGAAGTGCGCCTGGTTGCCGACCACGTAGCCCAGCATGCCCAGTTCCGGCGACTTGAAGGTATCCGTGGTGACGGTGTTGGTCTTGGTGACTTCGCGCGCGGCGTTGATCTGGTCGTTCATCACCACCAGCACGCCTTTACCCACGGCTTCCTGGCTGCCGGCGGTCAGCACCGCGTTGTACAGGTTGATCGGGCCGTCGGCCGAGATCGCGGTCGACGGACGCATCGCGCCGACCACCACGACAGGCTTCTTGCTCTTGACGACCAGGTTCAGGAAGTAGGCGGTTTCCTCGATGGTGTCGGTGCCGTGGGTGATCACGATGCCGTCCACGTTCGGCTGCGCCAGCAGGGCGTTGACGCGCTTTGCCAGGGTCAGCCACTGCTCGTTGCCCATGTTTTCGCTGGCGATCTGGAACACCTGCTCGCCGCTCACGTGGGCGACCTTCTGCAGCTCGGGCACGGCGTTGATCAGGGCCTGCACGCCGACCGTGGCGGCGGTATAGCCGACGGTGGTGGTGCTGGTCGCGCCGGTGCCGGCGATGGTGCCGCCGGTGGCGAGGATGACCACGTTCGGCAGCTTGGCCGGGGCCGGGGCCGCGGTCTGGGCCTGGGCGGCGAGGGCGAACAGGCAGAGGAAGAGCGCGAACAGGGTGCGCGCGGATTTCAGATAAGTCATGTGGTCTCCATAAAATCGTCGTCCCCGCGGAGGCGGGGACCCAAGTGTGTCCGCGTTACGTTGGCTCACGCAGAACTTGGGTCCCCGCCTGCGCGGGGACGACGTTTAAAAAATTCAGCGCAGCGGCGACGTCGCGATATCCTTCTCGGGCGCGGTCGGATTGGTCAGCTCGCCCTCCCACTTCGCCACCACGGCGGTGGCGATGCCGTTGCCGATCACGTTGGTGGCCGAGCGCGCCATGTCCAGGAAGTGGTCGATGCCCAGCAGGAGCAGCAGGCCGGCTTCCGGGATGTGGAACTGGTTCAGGGTCGCGGCGATCACCACCAGCGAGGCGCGCGGCACGCCGGCCATGCCCTTCGAGGTCAGCATCAGCACCAGCATCATCGTGATCTGGGTCGACAGCGGCACTTCGATGCCGTAGGCCTGGGCGATGAAGATGGTGGCGAAGGTGCAGTACATCATCGAGCCGTCGAGGTTGAACGAGTAACCGATCGGCAGCACGAAGGCGGCCAGGCGGTTCTTCACGCCGAAGCGCTCGAGGCCTTCCAGGGTTTTCGGGAAAGCGGCTTCCGACGAGGCGCAGGTGAAGGCCAGGATGGTCGGTTCGCGCAGTTCGCGCAGCAGCTGCAGGATGCGCGGGCCGACGAACAGGATGCCGATCGCGATCAGCACGATCCACAGCAGGGCGATGCCGAGGTAGAACTCGCCCATGAACACGCCGTAGGTCGCCAGCACGCCGACGCCGCTCTTGGCGATCACGCTGGCGACCGCCGCGAACACCGCGACCGGCGCGAAGTTCATGACATAGCCGGTCACTTTCAGCATCACGTGGGCGGCGCCGTCGATGGCGTCGATCAGCGGGGTGGCGCGCGCGCCGACGGCGGCGGCGCCGGTGCCGAAGAAGATCGAGAAGATCACGATCTGCAGGATCTCGTTCTTGGCCATGCCGTCCACGATCGAGGACGGCACCAGGTGGGTGATGAATTCCTTGAGCGTCAGGCCGGTGACGGCGATGCCCGAGGATTCCGTCACGGCCGGCAGGTGGCCGGCGGCGGCCATCGCGTCGCCCGGGCGGAACAGGTTCACCAGGACCAGGCCCAGGGTCAGCGACAGGATCGAGGCGATGATGAACCAGCCCAGCGCCTTGACGCCGATGCGGCCGACCTCCGAAGCGTCGCCCATCTTGGCGATGCCGACCACCAGGGTCGAGAACACCAGCGGCGCGATGATCATCTTGATCAGGCGGAGGAAGAGGGTGGTCACCAGTGACAGCGTGTCGGCGAAGCCGGCCGGATCAGCGAGGTTCGTGTGCGCGATATAGCCGGCGGCGATGCCGAGCACCAGCCCCACGAGAATATAAGTGGTCAGGCGGTTTCGATTATTCATAGGGCTTCCTTCTGGTGGTGGCGGCGGCGCGGCGGAAATCAGGCGGGATCGTCGGTCCTGCTCTCCTGGCTTTTCGGGCACAATGCTGACAATCTTGACAAGTTCCGCAGTATCCTAGGGGCCGATGGTGCTGTCAAGCACGCTCAAATGCAGGGAAACACATAGTTAAGCCCATGATCGAATTAGACAAAGTCAGCAAGTGGTATGGCAGCTTCCAGGTGCTCAGCGACTGCAGCACGCGGGTGCAACGCGGCGACGTGGTGGTGGTCTGCGGCCCCTCCGGTTCGGGCAAGTCGACCCTGATCAAGACCGTCAACGGCCTCGAGCCCTTCCAGCAGGGCAGCATCCACGTCGACGGTACCGCGGTCGGCGACCCAAGTACCCGTTTGCCGGCGCTGCGCGCGAAGATCGGCATGGTGTTCCAGAACTTCGAGCTGTTCCCGCACCTGTCCGTGCGCGACAACCTGAACCTGGCCCAGATGAAGGTCCTGAAGCGCTCGCGCGAGGAAGCCACCGCCAACGGCCTGAAATACCTGGAACGGGTCGGCCTGCTGGCGCACCAGGACAAATTCCCCAGCCAGCTCTCCGGCGGCCAGCAGCAGCGCGTGGCGATCGCGCGCGCGTTGGCGATGGACCCGATCGCGATGCTGTTCGACGAGCCGACCTCCGCGCTCGACCCGGAGATGGTGGGCGAGGTGCTGGACGTGATGACCGGCCTGGCCCAGGACGGCATGACCATGATGGTGGTGACCCACGAGATGGGCTTCGCGCGCCGGGTGGCCGACCGCATCCTGTTCATGGACCACGGCCGCATCGTCGAGGAGAGCGCCAAGGACGATTTCTTCACGGCGCCGAAGTCGGAACGGGCGCGCGAATTCCTGGCGCGGATTATCCACTGAGCGCAGCGAAATCCATCCTGCGCACTTTGTAGATGAAGGATGTCGCCTTGTCCGAGGTGACGACATCGATGCGCCCGCCGTGCGAGCGCGCGATCTCGGAAACAATGAACAGGCCCAGGCCTAGCCCTTCGCGGGCCACCTTGACCGAACCGCGCCAGAACGGCTTGAACAACTGGCGCCTGACCTCGTCCGGGATCCGTGGGCCGGCATTCGTGACCGTGAGCTGGAAGACGTCGTTTGCCTCGCTGGCCGTGACCTCGACCGGCAAGGCCGGATCGCCGTGCACCAGCGCATTGTTGAGCAGGTTGGACAGCATCTGGCTCATCCTGCCCCGGTCGCACAGCAAGAGCGCGATCGGCTGCAGCTGCGCATTGATCGTGCGTTCCGGATGCACACCGCGCAGCTCCTCGATGACTTGCTCGAACGCCAGGTGCAGATTGTACTCGCGGCGCAGTTCGAGGGCGATGCCGCCGCCCATGCGTCCGCGGGTGAAGTCGACCACGTCGTCGACCAGCGCCGAAATGCGATGGGCGCTGCGCCCGATATGGTCGAGCAGGGCCCGCATTCCGCTGTCGGGTTCCTTGCGCTTGGCGACTTCCACCGCCATCAGGATCGATCCGAGCGGCGTGCGCAAATCGTGGCCGAGGACGGCAATGAACTGTTCGCGCAACTCCGCCGTTTCGCGCTCGTCGGCCAGCAGGCCACGGGTATCCGTCAGCTGCGCATCGGCTTCCATCTGCAGCGAAATCAACTGGGCGAAGAGCGTCATGCTGGAGGTGATGGCCGGCGTGGACAGCGTGGCGGGCTTCGGATCCAGCCCGCACAAGGTGCCGAAGTAGTCGCCGTTCTGGCGGAAGATCGGGATCGAGATATAGCTCTCGAAACCATAGATGCGCGGCGTATGGTGGTCGTGGTAGGCGCCATCGGTGCTGACGCAATCGATGATGATGGCCTTGCCGGTGTCGCGTACCTCTTCGCACAGGGTGGTCGTGACATCGAGCCCGTCGCCGACGTTCAGGCCGAAATCGAGTTTGTCCAGTACCGCACAGGTGGTCCAGGAATCCTGCGTAACGCGCGCGATGCAGACGAAACCCAGCCCGGTTGTGACGGCAACCGTCTCGAGGATGGTAGGCACCGCGCTGATGGCCTGGATGGCAGCCACGTCGCGTAAGACACTTTCCTGCATTGCCGGCCTTGTATCTGATATCGTATGAAGACGACATGCTAGCACTGCCCATGTCCGGACGACAGCCATGCCGGCGAAAATTTTGCCGGTCAAGACACAGGCTAAATGTTACGCAGCACCAGGCTGGCCCCGCCCACGATCAGCACCACCCAGATCGCCTGCCGGATCCGCTCCGCGGGCAGGCGCTGGTGCAGGCGGTTGCCCAGGTAGAGTCCAGCCAATGCGCACGGCAGCAGCACGGCGGCCAGCAGCGCCAGCGACTCCTGCTTGTACAGGCCGGCGCTGGAAAACAGCACCAGCCGCGCCAGCGCGCTGAAGAACAGCACGCCGCTGATGGTGGCGCGCAGGGCCAGCTTGTCCGGCAGGCGCCGCGTCAGGTAGATCGTATAAAAGGGGCCGCCGGCGCCGAACAGGGCGGTGAAGACGCCGCCGACGGCGCCGAAGGGCGCGGCCCAGGCGCCCGCCAGCGGCTGCGGTTCGCCGCGCACCAGCAGGCTCCAGGCCGCATGGCAGAGGATGAAGACGCCGAGGATCACCAGCAGCATGCGCTCGGGCGCCTTGACCAGGGCCAGCACGCCGAAGGCCATCCCGCCCAGCATGAAGGGCGCCAGCCGCAGCGCTTCGCGGCGTTCGATGAAGCGGCGGTTCTTCAGGCCGAGCAGCAGGCCGGAGGCCAGGTCGAACACCAGCATCAGCGGCACCGCCATGCGCAGCGGGATCACCAGCACCAGCATCGGCATGGCGGTGATGGTCGAGCCGAAACCGGTCAGGCCGAAGACCGTGTAGGCGAAAACGATGATGAACGCGAGCGGGGCCAACGTGTCGAATCCGATTCCCATGCCGAAGTGTGAACCTTAAATGCTTTAATTTTAACGTCTCCGGCATTTTTAGTTCTTTGGGGAAACGTATCGTGCGCACCCCAGGCCGGCGCGTGCCGCTTTCCAGACCTGCAGGTAAAATATCGCGGTTCGCAATCCGAGAGCCGCCATGTCCATCATCGAATCCCCCGACACCATCACCCTCATCCGCCCCGACGACTGGCACGTGCACCTGCGCGACGGCTCGCACATGGCCGCCGTGCTGCCGCACACCGCGCGCCAGTTCGCCCGCGCCATCGTGATGCCGAACCTGAAGCCGCCGGTCACCACCGCCGCCGACGCGACCGCCTACCGCGATCGCATCCTGGCCGCGCTGCCGCAGGGAATGGCCTTCGAGCCGCTGATGACCCTGTACCTGACCGACAACACGGACCCGGACGAGATCCGCCGCGCCCAGGAGACCGGCTTCATCCACGCCGTCAAACTGTACCCGGCCGGCGCCACCACCAACTCGGCGGCCGGCGTGACCGACCTGCGCAAGTGCTACAAGACCCTGGAAGTGATGCAGGAGCTCGACATGCCGCTGCTGGTGCACGGCGAAGTCACCGATGGCGACATCGACCTGTTCGACCGCGAAGCCGTGTTCATCGAGCGCGTGATGCGCCCGCTGCGCCGCGACTTCCCGGAACTGAAGATCGTGTTCGAGCACATCACCACCCGCGACGCCGCCCAGTACGTGGCCGAAGCCGAAGGCCCGATCGCCGCCACCATCACGGCGCACCACCTTTTATATAATCGCAACCAGATCTTCAAGGGCGGCATCAACCCGCACTATTACTGCCTGCCGGTGCTGAAGCGCGAAGAACATCGCCTGGCCCTGGTCACGGCCGCCACCAGCGGCGACGAGCGCTTCTTCCTCGGCACCGACTCGGCCCCGCACGCGGTGCACGCCAAGGAAAGCGCCTGCGGCTGCGCCGGCTGCTATACGGCCCTGCACGCGATGGAGCTGTACGCCACCGCCTTCGAACAGGCCGGCGCGCTGGATAAACTGGAAGCCTTCGCCAGCCTGAACGGCCCGGCTTTCTACGGCCTGCCGGTCAACGAGGGCACCGTGACCCTGAAGCGCGAAGCCTGGACCATTCCGCCCAGCGTGACGATGGGCGAGCACCAGCTGGTGCCGCTCGACGGCGGCGACCAGCTCAACTGGAAGATGCTGTAAGCGCGGATGTCTGCGGAGATCGCGCAGATCGACTGGGGACGCGCGTGGTATGACGCAGTGCGTCCCGCCTTCGACAGCCTGGCGCCCGGCGTCCCTTTCATCGACGGGTTCAATACCAACGCGGCCAGGCTGGGACTGCAGAACCACCGCGGCCAGCCGATCCGCTTCGTGCCCCAGGCCGAGCTGCCGCCCAACACCGCCTACGAAGAATTCATCGGCGCCACCGGCTGCGTGCCGACGCGCGAGAACCTGCACGACTTCTTCAACGGCCTGGTGTGGCAGACCTTCCCGCTCATCAAGCGCGAGCTGAACGCCCTGCAGGCGGCGCAGATCGCGCAAGCCGGCGTGGGCAAGTCGCGCGGACCGGCGCGCGACGCCGCCACCATCTTCGACGAGAACGCGGCCCTGCTGGTGCTGCGCGATGCGGATGTGGGCCGGGCGCTGGCCGAGGGCCTGCGTGCGCACCGCTGGCACGACACGCTGTTTGCCCGGCGCGCCCTGTTCGGCGCAGGCGGCAGCGCGCAGGTCTTGCTGTTCGGCCACGCACTGATGGAAAAGCTGGTCGCGCCGCGCAAGGCGATCACGGCGCATACGCGGGTGCTGTTCGCGCCCGCCGCCTGGTTCGATCTCGATTGGGAAGACCGGCGCGCCTGGATCGACATGCAGGTGGCCGGCCAGCTCTGCACCGAGGGCCTGGTCACGTCAGCCTTCACGCCGCTGCCGGTACTGGGCGTGCCCGGCTGGTGGCCGGCGCAAGACGAGGCCTTTTATCTCGACGACACCGTATTCCGCCCCAAGCGGGCGGACAAGAACGCAAACCAGGGAGGAAAGCATGACTGATGTGGTTCGCTGGGGCATACTCGGCACCGGCAAGATCGCGAAGGCCTTCGCCAACGCACTGAAGGAGACGCCGGGCGCGGTGCTGGCCGGGGTCGGCTCGCGCACCTTGGACAGCGCGAAGACCTTCGCCGGCGAATTCGGCGGCGCCGCCTATGGCTCCTACGAAGAACTGGCGCAGGCCGGCGACGTCGACCTGATCTACGTCGGCACCCCGCACCCGGCCCACGTCGACAACGTGCGCCTGGCCCTGAACGCCGGCAAGGGCGTGCTGTGCGAGAAGCCATTTACGATGAACCGCAGCGAAGCCGAAGAACTGGTGGCGCTGGCGCGTGAAAAAAAGCTGTTCCTGATGGAGGCGATGTGGACGCGCTTCATGCCGGCGCTGGCGGAAGTGCGCCGTGTGGTGGCCTCCGGCGAGATCGGCAAGGTCACGCAGGTGATCGCGGACCTCGGCTTCAAGGCCGATTTCGGCCACGAGCATCGGGTGTTCAATCCGGTGCTGGGCGGCGGCGCGCTGCTCGACCTGGGCATCTATCCGCTGTCGATCGCGGTGGCGCTGCTGGGCCCCGTGGCCTCGGTGGCGGCGCAGGCCGAACTCGGCCCGACCGGCGTCGACGAGCAGACCGGCTTCCTGCTGCGCCACCGCGACGGCGGCATGTCGGTGTGCAGCTGCTCGCTGCGCGCGCGCCTGCCCAGCGAGCTGACCATCGCCGGCGAGCAGGGCCACGTGCGCATGAATACCATGTTCCACCGCGCCCAGACGGTGACGGTGGCGCGCGCGGACGGCATCTCGCGCACCGTGGCCACGCCCTTCCTCGGCAATGGCTACGTGCACGAGGCGATCGAGGCGCAGCGCTGCTGGCAGGCCGGCCTGATCGAAAGCCCGGGCATGACGCATGAAGACACGCTGGCCCTGATGGGCGTGATGGACGAGGTGCGGCGCCAGATCGGCGTGCATTATGCGGCCGACGATGCTGCACATAACGAATAAACCAACAAGGAGAAAAACATGAAACGCGATCCCCGCACCAACGGCCGCATGCGCCGCCTGAACGCCCGCCAGCGCAAGAAGCAGCGCGTCGGCGAATTCAAGGAGCACTGCTTCGACATCGAACTGGTATTCAACAGCCCGATGCGCGGCGAGCCCTACCACGACTTCATCAACGACTTCTTCGGCTTCCTGGAGCGGCGCGGCCTGCTGGGCGGCGGCTTTGGCGGCAAGGAGCCGTTCAGCGAGACCGAAGGCGTGATCGCCAACATCGAGCGCGGTTCGCCCACCGAGGAAGACCGCGAGGCGGTGGTGACCTGGCTGCGCGGCCGCAAGGAAGTGACGGACGCTCGCGCCAAGGACTTCAAGGACGCCTGGCACGGCTACAGGTTCTGAAACTGCGCCGATACGGCTGACTTGTAAGCATTTGTCAGCGCGGTAAGGCTTTGTAAAGGCCGTCAACAGCATGATGCGGCGCCTCGTTTCAGGCTCAAGTGACACGCAAACGTGCACTGACAACCCCGAGACAAAACCAAGGACCACATCATGCAAAAGACCATCGCTACCCTGATCGCCGGCCTGTTCGCCACCGCGGCATTCGCAGCACAGACGCCTGCCGCCACTACCCCGGCAGCGAGCGCGGCGCCCGCAGTGGCCAAGGCCGAAGCCAAGCAAGAGAAGCAGGCTGCGAAGGCTGAAGTGAAAGAGACCAAAGCGGCAGCAAAGGCCGACGTCAAGGAAGCCAAGGCCGATGCCAAGGTGAGCAAGGAAGCCGCCAAGGCCGACGCGAAAGCCGACGTCAAGGAAGCCAAGCACGCCGCCAAGGCCGATGTGAAGGAAGCCAAGGCCGACGCCAAGGCCACCAAGGAAGCCGCCAAGGCCGATGTGAAGGAAGCCAAGGCCGAACACAAAGCTACCACCGTCGCTGCCGTAACGCCGGCTAAGTAAGCACCCTGACCCGTCGTTCCCGCCTGCACGGGAACGACGTTTACGGGCTGGCGAATTGCGCCAGCTTATCCATCTCTTCCTCCACCAGTTTCAACCTCTCCGCCTGCAAGGCCCGCGACCTCGCCACCCGCTCCTCTCCAGCCGCCGCGGGCGAACCGCAATCGAAAGGCGGCTGCGGATCGTATTCGAAATTCAGCTGCAGCAGCTTGGCCGTTTCCTCGCCCGCCAGTTCGGCGGCCAGCGCCAGCGCGAAGTCGATGCCGGCCGTGACGCCGCCGCCCGACACGCGGTTGCGGTCGCGGACGATGCGTTCGGCCACCGGGATCGCGCCGAAGCGCGGCAGGTAGTCGCGCCACATCCAGTGGCAGGCGGCTTGGTATCCGTCCAGCAGGCCGGCCGCGCCCAGCACCAGCGAGCCATTGCACACCGAGGTCACGTAGCGCGCCTGTCCGCCCTGGCGGCGCAGGAAGGCGAGGGTGTCGCCGTCGCCGAACAGGGCGCGGATGCCGAAGCCGCCCGGCACGCACAGCACGTCCAGCGGCGGACACGCCTCGAAGCTGGTGGTCGGGTTGATGCTGAAGCCGACGTCGGTCATCACTGGGTCCAGGGTCTTCCACAGCAGGTGTACTTTGGCGCCGGGAATGCGGCTCAGGATCTGCGCGGGACCGGTCAGGTCGAGCTGGGTCACGTGGGGGAACAGCAGGAAGCCGATATGGCAGGACGTGCTCATCGTGGATTCTCCATGGCAGGGTAGGGGATGGACAAATTCTAGGTGCGCGATGCTTGGCAGGAATGCCAATCTCTGGTCAAATCCTGCCAATGAAGAAGCTTCGCCACATCGCCCTGCTGGCCTTCGACGGCGTGCAGGTGCTCGACATCACCGGGCCGGCCGCCGTGTTCGGCGCCGCCAACGACGCGCCCGGCGGGCCGCACTACCGGCTGCATATCGTCTCGCCGCGCGGCGGCGCGGTCGCCAGCAGCTGCGGGGTCGCGCTGGTGACCGAGGCGATTTGTGATGTGGAGTCACAAATCATGGACACGGTGCTGGTCGCCGGCGGCAGCGGGGATGGCTTGCGCGCGCTGGCGCAGGACGAGGCCGCGCGCGCCTGGATGGTGCGGGCCGCTGCCCGTGCGCGGCGCTACGGCTCGGTGTGCAGCGGGACCTTCGTGCTGGCCCACTTCGGCATCATCCAGGGCAAGCGCGTCGCCACCCACTGGGAGGGCAGCGCGCTGCTCGGCCGGCACTACCCGGACCTGCAGGTCGATGCCAATGCCTTGTACGTCGAGGATGGCCGAGTGTGGACCTCGGCCGGCGTCACCACCGGCATCGACATGTGCCTGGCGCTGGTCGCGCGCGATCTCGGCGAGCCGGTGGCGAACGGAATCGCGCAGCGCCTGGTGCTGTATGCGCGGCGGCCCGGCTACCAGTCGCAGTTCAGTCCCATGCTGGCGGCCCAGGCCAGGGCCGATACCGCTTTCTCCGATTTGATCGAATGGATCCGCGCGCACCTGTCGGAAGCCCTGGACGTCGAGCGCCTGGCCGAACGCGCCGGCATGTCGCCGCGCAGCTTTCACCGCCGCTTCCTCGAGGCGACCGGCGAGACGCCGGGCCGCTTCATCGAAACGCTCAGGCTCGATCATGCGCGCCAGCTGCTGCAGACCCGCGCTTCCTTGAAAGAGATCGCCGCCAGGACCGGCTATGCCACGCAGGGGCAGTTTTCGAAAGCCTTTGCGCGGCGCTTCGGCCTGAACCCGGGCCTGTTCCGCGAGATGCATGCGCCGGCCCCGGACTGACGTGCATATCGGTTTGTGTTTGACAGCGCCGGCGGGCGCATCGATACTTTTCGCTGTCCCGTCCCGAACCAGTCCCTGAAAGGAAGCCTCATGATCCGTCGCGCCATCCTGCTCGCCGCCTGCCTGTGCGCGGCCCAACCCGGCTTTGCGGCCCCGGTGCCGGTCCCCGCCGACAAGATCGCCTACGTGGGCGAATGGCTGGGCAAGGACATGCGGCTGAACATCAAGCAGGACGGCCAGGTCGAATACAAGCGCAAGCAGCCGGGCAAGGACCTGAGCCTCAGCGTCGACCTGCAGGGCTTCAACGGCGACAATTTCGACGTCGGCGTCAGCCTGATCCGCTCCACCTTCGTGGTCAGCAAGCCGCCCCATCGCGAGGGCGGCAAATGGAAGATGACCATCGACGGCGTCGAGCTGACCAAGACGGAGTAATCAAGCCGCGGCCGGCGCCGCGGCAGTGCGGCGCGCGGCGAGGATCACCCAGGCCACCAGCGCCAGTTCGATCACGTTGGCGCCGCGCTCCACCAGCAACACCGTCGATCCGGCGGCGCCCTGCACCTTCGAATACATCATGCACAGGTTCAGGACCATGTGCAGGATCACGCACAGCCACAGGCTGCCGGTGCGGTAGCGCACGGCGGTGAACATCATGCCGCACACCGAGGTCACCAGCATCTGCCCGCAGGCGGTCTTCCAGTCGGTGCCCATGAAGCCGTGGATCAGGTGCATGGCGCCGAACAGCAGGCCGTTCAGCACGATGCCGCGCCAGACCGGCAGCGACAGCAGCAGCGCGAAGATCACGCCGCGGAACAGCAGCTCCTCGCCGAAGGCGTTGAAGAGCTGGATCGTGAAGTCCGACAGCAGCTTGCCGTTGTCGGCGCTGCGCAGGCCCCAGGGCAGGAACAGCGCGGCCGTCGACAGGCTGGCGAGGAAGACCGGCTCGAGCCGGATGCGGTTCAGGCCCAGCGCCAGCCGCTGCCACATCCCGAAGGCCTGGGCCAGTACCAGCGGGTAGATGATGGTCGACGCGAAGGCGATCAGCTTGACCTTGCCATGGGCCTCGGGGGCGGCCAGGCTGAAGCCGAACTTGAGGATCGCGATCGTCAGCAGGAACTGGCCGACGGCGCAGGCGATGGCGAAGGGAATCGGGGAGTCGATGTTGCGGGAGGTGTGCATGGCGGGTCTCATCGTTGTTGTTGTAGTGACGAGCGCACTGTAAAGGCCACGGACTGGCCGGGCCATCGCTTTGCGACGGACGGCAGAATTCGCGGAACAGGCCGTCTTTACGGATGGGTGTACATTGGGGGCTCAGCCCACGCGGAGGAGCATTCGAATGAAAACGCTGATCACGACCCTGAGCGCCTGCCTGTTCGCCGGCGCCGCTTTCGCCCAGAGCGCGCCCGCCCAGGCGCCGGCCCAGACCACCACCCCCGATTCGAGCACCTCGCCGGCGGTCGCCAAGGCCGCCGCCGGGCATGAGAAGCAGGCCACGAAGGACGCCAAGGCTGGCGCCAAGTCCAAAAAGGCCAAGGGCAAGGCGAACAAAAAGGCCAAACCGGACGACGGCCACGCCAGCAAGGAAGACACCACGGCCTGATTGCAGACAAACTTGGATACCCGCCTTCGCGGGGACGACGGCTTGAGTGCGCGGGGAGTCGGGTCGGGCAATGCCCGGCACGATCAGATTAGACCTTGAGAAATTCCTCGCGCCCGCCCAGCCAGCGCAACAGGTGCGCATCGACGATCGCCTCTGCCTCCGGCCGGTCGGACGCCAGCAGCCAGGCCGCGACGTCGCGCGCCTGCTCGACGATCCACTGGTCGGTTTCCAGGTTGGCGAAGCGCAGCATGGCTTCGCCGGACTGGCGCGCGCCCAGGAATTCGCCGGGGCCGCGGATCTCGAGGTCGCGGCGCGCGATCTCGAAGCCGTCGGTGGTCTCGCGCATCGTCATCAGGCGCTGCTTGGCGACGTGGCCGAGCGGGCTTTGGTAGAGCAGCAGGCACACTGACGCCGCCGAGCCGCGGCCCACGCGGCCGCGCAGCTGGTGCAGCTGCGACAGGCCGAAGCGCTCGGCGTGCTCGATCACCATCAGCGAGGCGTTCGGCACGTCGACCCCGACCTCGATCACGGTGGTCGCCACCAGCACGTGCACGTGCCCCGCCGAGAAGGCATCCATGATCACCTGCTTTTCCGCCGGCTTCATGCGGCCGTGGACCAGGCCCACCACCAGGTCGGGCAGGGACGCCGCCAGGGTCTCGAAGGTGTCGGTGGCGGTCTGCAGCTGCAGCGCCTCCGACTCTTCGATCAGCGGGCAGACCCAGTAGACCTGGCGGCCTTCCAGCGCCGCGGCGTGCACGCGCTCGATCACCTCGTCGCGCCGGTTCTGGTCGATCGCGCGCGTGACGATGGGCGTGCGGCCCGGCGGCAGCTCGTCGATGACGGACACTTCCAGGTCGGCGTAATAGGTCATGGCCAGCGTGCGCGGGATCGGCGTGGCCGACATCATCAGCTGATGCGGCACCAGGCCGGCGCTGCCCTTGTTGCGCAGGGTGAGGCGCTGGCCGACGCCGAAGCGGTGCTGTTCGTCGACCAGCACCAGGCCCAGTTTCGCGAACTGCACCGAATCCTGGATCAGGGCGTGGGTGCCGATCACCAGGTTCGCTTCGCCCGATTCGGCCATCTCGCTGGCGGCCTGCTTTTCCTTCTTTTTGAGGCTGCCGGTCAGCCAGGCGACCTTCACCCCCAGCGGCTCCATCCAGGCCGCGATCTTGCGGAAGTGCTGCTCGGCCAGGATCTCGGTCGGCGCCATCAGGGCCGCCTGGTAACCGCTGTCGATGGCCTGGGCGGCCGCCAGCGCCGCGACCACGGTCTTGCCGCTGCCGACGTCGCCCTGCAGCAGGCGCTGCATCGGATAGCTCTCGTGCAGGTCCTTGCTGATCTCCTGCACCACGCGCGCCTGCGCGTTGGTCAGCTTGAAGGGCAGGGCTTCGAGGAAGCTTGAAGACAGCGCGCCGACGGTGCTCAGCTGCGGCGCGCCTTTTTCGCGCCTGGCCTGCTGGGCGCGTTTCAGGGACAGCTGCTGCGCCAGCAGCTCGTCGAATTTCACGCGGGTCCAGGCCGGGTGGGTCTTTTCGATCAGCGCGTTCTCGTCCACATCCGGCGGCGGGTAGTGCAGCAGGCGCACGGCCGGCTGGAACTCGGCCAGCGACAGCTTTTCGCGCACCGCGCGCGGCACGGTGTCGGTCCAGTCGACACGCTTCATGGCGTCGGCGATCGCGCGCCGCAGCACGGTCTGCGACAGGCCTTCGCCGGCCGGGTAGACGGGCGTCAGGGAAGCCGGCAGGGGCGCGCCCTCGTTGACGATTTTATAAACCGGGTGGACCATCTCGGCGCCGAAGAAGCCGTGGCGCACCTCGCCGCGCGCCCGCACGCGGGTGCCTTCGGCCAGCTGCTTGACCTGGCTGCCGTAGAAGTTCATGAAGCGCAGCTGGATGTCCGACGTCTCGTCGGCGATGGACACCAGCAGCTGCTTGCGCGGTTTATAGGTGATTTCATTCTTGCTGACGATGCCTTCGACCTGCGAGACGTGGCCGCCGCGCAGGCAGGCCTCGCGGATGGGCACGATCTCGGTCTCGTCCTCGTAGCGCATCGGCAGATGCAGCACCAGGTCCATGTCGGTGCGCAGGCCGAGCTTTGCTAATTTGCTCTCGATGGTCTTCTGGACCGATGTTGCTGGCTTGGCTGCGGGCTTGGCGGCAGCCTTGTCTTTGGTTGCGGGCATAAAGGCTGGTGTAAAATAGAGGGTTCGCCGCATACGCTTGAGCTTCTATTGTAAGGCTCCTGGCACTGTTTTCCCATCATGAGCAGAATCTACTCCCTCTCCGATTTCGATTTCGACCTGCCGGAAGCGCGCATCGCGCAGGTGCCGCTGCCCGACCGCAGCGCTTCGCGCCTGCTGCAGCTCGACGGCGACCGCATCACCGATCGCACCTTTGCCGACATCGTCGACCAGCTCCAGGCCGGCGACGTGCTGGTCATGAACAACACGCGCGTGCTGAAGGCGCGCTTCTTCGGCCAGAAGGAATCCGGCGGCCAGGTCGAGGTGCTGGTCGAGCGCGTGCTCGACAACCGCACCGTGCTGGCCCAGGTCAGGGCATCCAAATCGCCCAAGCCCGGCAAGCGCATCCGCCTGGCCGACGCATTCGACGTCACCGCCGGCGAGCGCGCCGGCGAGTTCTTCACCCTGCACTTTCCGCAGGAAGGGGCCGACGTGTTCGAGCTGATCGAGGCCCACGGCCGCCTGCCGCTGCCGCCCTACATCGCCCACGACGCCGACGAATTCGACGAGCAGCGTTACCAGACCGTCTATTCGAAGGAGCCGGGCGCCGTCGCCGCGCCGACCGCCGGCCTGCACTTCGACCAGCCGCTGCTCGACAAGCTGGCCGCGAAAGGCGTGAACATCGCCTACGTCACCCTGCACGTGGGCGCCGGCACCTTCCAGCCGGTGCGCGTCGAGAACCTGGCCGAGCACAACATGCACAGCGAGTGGTACACGATCGCCCAGGAGACCGTCGACAAGGTGGCCGCCGCCAAAGCCGCCGGCCGCGACGTGGTGGCGGTCGGCACGACCTCGCTGCGCGCGCTGGAATCGGCTTCGCAGTCCGGCCAGCTGGTGGCGGGCAGCGGCGACACCCGCCTGTTCATCACCCCGGGCTACCAATTCAAGACCGTGACCCGCCTGATCACGAACTTCCACCTGCCCAAGTCGACCCTGATGATGCTGGTCTCGGCCTTTGCCGGCTACGACGAGATCCGCAAGGCCTACGCCCACGCGATCGCCAGCGAATACCGCTTCTTCAGCTATGGCGATGCGATGCTGCTCACCCGTAAAGATAATTGATAGACGATGCTGGAATTTACCCTCCTTAAAAAAGACACCAGCGGCCTGTCGCACGCGCGCCGCGGCCGTTTGAAACTCAACCACGGCACCATCGAGACGCCGATCTTCATGCCGGTCGGGACCTACGGTTCCGTCAAGGCGATGGACCCGATCGAGCTGAAGGAAGTCGGTTCGCAGATCATCCTCGGCAACACCTTCCACCTGTGGCTGCGCCCGGGCACCGAGGTGATGGACAAGTTCGGCGGCCTGCACGGCTTCATGGGCTGGGACAAGCCGATCCTGACCGACTCCGGCGGCTTCCAGGTGTTCTCGCTGGGCGCGATGCGCAAGATCACGGAAGAGGGCGTGAAGTTCGCCTCGCCGATCGACGGTTCGAAGCTGTTCCTGTCGCCGGAAATCTCGATGCAGATCCAGCGCTCGCTGAACTCGGACATCGTGATGCAGTTCGACGAATGCACTCCCTATGAGATCGACGGCCGTCCGGCGACGAGCGAAGAAGCCGCGAAGTCGATGCGCATGTCGCTGCGCTGGGCCCAGCGCTCGATGAACGAGTTCCATCGCGGCGAGAACCCGAACGCGCTGTTCGGCATCGTCCAGGGCGGCATGTACGAGCGCCTGCGCGACGAATCGCTGGCCGGCCTCGAAGACATCAACTTCCCGGGCCTGGCGATCGGCGGCCTTTCCGTCGGTGAGCCGAAGGAAGACATGATGCGCATCCTCGAGCACGTCGGCCCGCGCCTGCCGGAAAACAAGCCGCATTACCTGATGGGTGTGGGCACGCCGGAAGACCTGGTGGCGGGCGTGGCGAATGGCGTCGACATGTTCGACTGCGTGATGCCGACCCGTAACGCGCGCAATGGCTGGCTGTTCACCCGCTTTGGCGACCTCAAGATCAAGAACGCGCGCTACAAGGATGACACCGCGCCGCTGGACGAATCCTGCACTTGCTATTGCTGCAAGAATTTTTCGCGCGCCTATCTGCACCACCTGCACCGCTCGAAGGAAATTCTGGGTGCGCGCCTGAATACCATCCACAACCTGCACTATTACCTGAATTTAATGCAGGAAATCCGGGATGCGATCGATGGCGACCGCTTCCACGAGTTCCGCCTGCAGTTCAACGCCGACCGCGCCCGCGGCGTGTAAATTTATGCAACGTGGGCACGTTCGTATTGAGGCCCCTGCCTCAATACGAACGTGCCCACGATCGCCGCATTATTTTTTCAGCAACGTCTTGCAATCAAGCATGACGGTCCCACATCCCCGAAACTGGCTGTTGACAGTTTGCGGGTGCTAGAATACAGCGCTTGTTTTTTCACATTCTTATAAATCGGAGTCCTTGTGTTCATTTCCAACGCTTACGCCCAAACCGCAGCCGGCGCCGCCGACCCTGGCATCATGGGCAGCCTGACGACGTTCGCGCCGATCATCATCATGTTCGTGGTCATGTATTTCATCATGATCCGTCCGCAGCAGAAGCGTCAGAAGGAAATGAAGACGATGATGGACGCGCTGGCCAAGGGCGACGAAGTGATCACCGTCGGCGGCGTGCTGGGCCGCGTTTCCAAGGTTGCCGACGCCTACGTCACCATCGAAGTGGCAGCCGGTACCGAAATCGTGGTGCAGAAGAACGCCGTCACCACCTTGCTGCCGAAGGGCACGCTGAAGGCCCTGTAACCCCGTAACCAGCCGCACGGCCCCTATCATGAATCGCTATCCCCTCTGGAAGTACATACTGATCCTCGCAGCAGTGCTGCTTGGCCTGCTGTACACGGCGCCGAACTACTTCGTCGACTCGCCGGCGCTGCAGGTCACGACCTCGAAAGCGACGGTCAAGGTCAACAGCGACACCGTCCGCACGGTCACCGAGGCGCTCAGGCGCGACGGTCTCCCGCCTGAAGCGGTGAGCCTGGAAGGTAGCGGCGATACCAGCGCTGTGCGCGCACGCTTCGCCAGCACCGACGCCCAGTTCAAGGCCAAGCTGGCCCTCGAGCGCGACCTGAACCGCGACCAGACCGACCCCGACTACATCGTCACCGTCGGCCTGGCGAAGAACACCCCGTTCTGGATGCAGAAGCTGGGCGCACAGGCAATGAACCTGGGCCTGGACCTGCGCGGCGGCGTGCACTTCCTGCTGCAGGTCAACGCCAAGGAAATCCTGGACTCGCGCGTCAAGGGCATCCAGTCCTCGGCCCGCACCCTGCTGCGCGACCAGAAGGTGCGCCACGCCGGCATCGACCGCGTCGGCGACCGCGTCGAAATCCGCTTCCGCGACGCCGAAACCCGCGCCAAGGCGCGCAGCGTGCTGGCCAATGCGAATCCCGACCTGGCCTTCGCCGAGACCGCCGACGGCACCGACCTCAAGCTGGTCGCGAGCCTGAAGCCGGACGCGCTGCAGAAAGCCGTGGACGAGGGCGTCAAGCAGAACATCAGCACCCTGGGCAAGCGCATCAACGAACTCGGCACCACCGAGCCGGTGATCCAGCAGCAGGGCCGCGACCGCATCGTGGTGCAGCTGCCGGGCGTGCAGGACGTCGCCCATGCGAAGGACATCATCGGCCGCACCGCCACGCTGGAATACCGCATCACCGACGACAGCATCACGCCGGGCACCGAACTGAGCGCCGCGATTCCGCTGAATTCGGAACTGTTCACCCAGGGCCGCGACGTGCCGGTGGTGGTATCGAAAGACGCCGTGGTCACCGGTAAATCGATCATCAGCGCCACCCCGGGCTTCGACGAAAACCAGCGTCCGGCCGTGAACATCGAGCTGAACGCCGAAGGCGGCCGCGCCATGCGCGCCATGACCCGCGAACGCACCGGCAAGCGCATGGCCACCCTGCTGAAAGAGAAGGGCAAGTACACCGTGCTGCAGGTCGCCACCATCCAGGGCGAATTCGGCGCGAACTTCCGCACCACCGGCATGCGCACGCCGCAGGAAGCCGCCGAGCTGGCCCTGCTGCTGCGCGCCGGCGCCCTGTCGGCGCCGATGGAGTTCATCGAAGAACGCGTGGTCGGCCCGCAGCTGGGCGCCGAGAACATCGCCAAGGGTCTGCACTCGACCGTGTGGGGCTTCGTGGCGATTGCGATCTTCATGATCATCTACTACCAGCTGTTCGGCTTCTTCAGCGTGGTGGCCCTGGCCTGTAACCTGCTGTTCCTGCTGAGCATCCTGTCGATGCTGCAAGTCACGCTGACCCTGCCGGGCATTGCCGCAATCGCGCTGGCGCTGGGTATGGCGATCGACGCCAACGTGCTGATCAACGAGCGCATCCGCGAGGAACTGCGTGCGGGCAATACGCCGCAGGCGGCGATCGCGGCCGGCTTCAGCCACGCGTGGGCGACCATCCTCGACTCCAACGTGACCACCCTGATCGTCGGCCTGGCCCTGCTGGTGTTCGGTTCGGGCGCGGTGCGCGGTTTCGCGGTCGTGCACTGCCTGGGCATCCTGACCTCGATGTTCTCGGCCGTGTTCCTTTCGCGCGGCGTGGTGAACCTCTGGTACGGCCGCAAGAAGAAGCTGGGCAAGATCGCCATCGGTACCGTCTGGGAACCGGGCATCACCGCGGCGGGCGCCAAGTCCGCAGCCAAGAAATAAGCAGCGAGGAAAGACATGGAATTTTTCAAGATTAAACGGGACATCCCGTTCATGCGCCACGCGTTGATCTTCAACGTGATTTCGGCGCTGACCTTCGTTGCCGCGGTGTTCTTCCTGATCACCAAGCCCCTGCACTTCTCGGTGGAGTTCACCGGCGGCACCACCATGGAGCTGCGCTACCCGCATGCGGCGGACCAGGAAAAAATCCGCCGCAGCCTGGAAAAGCTGGGCTATGAGCAGCCGGAAGTGACCAGCTTCGGCTCGGCCCAGGACGTCATCATGCGCCTGCCGACCCGCAAGGACTTGCCGGGCGCGAGCGCCTCGACCACGGTCTTCGACGCCCTGTGCGCGGCCGAAAACGGTACCAGCAAGCAGGTCCAGCAGACTACCGAGAAGGGCGAAAGCGTTACCCGTGCCAGCTGCGTGACCGCGGCCGGCGTCGAGGCCGTGCACCTGCAGCGCGTCGAATTCGTCGGCCCCTCGGTCGGTGAAGAGCTGGCGCAGAATGGCCTGAACGCTCTGATCATGGTGGTGGTCGGCGTGGTGATCTACCTGGCCGTGCGCTTCGAATGGAAGTTCGCGGTGGCGGCGATCATCGCCAACCTGCACGACGTCGTGATCATCCTGGGCTTCTTCGCCTTCTTCCAGTGGGAATTCTCGCTGACCGTGCTGGCGGCGGTGCTGGCGGTGCTGGGCTACTCCGTCAACGAATCGGTCGTGATCTTCGACCGGATCCGCGAAACCTTCCGCAAGCAGCGCAAGATGAGCGTGACCGAGGTCATCGACCACGCGATCACCAGCACCATCTCGCGTACCATCATCACCCACGGCTGTACCGAGATGATGGTGCTGTCGATGCTGTTCTTCGGCGGCCAGGCCCTGCATTACTTCGCTGTCGCGCTGACCATCGGCATCCTGTTCGGTATCTATTCGTCCGTATTCGTGGCGGCCGCCATCGCCAAGTGGCTGGGCGTCAAACGCGAAGACCTGATCAAGCCGATCAAGGAACGCGACGAGACCGACGGCGCTGTCGTTTAACCGTCGTCAATACAAAAAGCCGCCTACGGCCCCGGCCGTTGGCGGCTTTTTTGTTGATTGCGTACGATTTCTTTTATAAGTGAAGCACCGCACAGAGGTGTTCTTAAGGCGGACTTAAGATGGACTCGTCTCTTTCAGGACATCCCTAGTTTTGGACTTCACCCGCTCCGCTGGAGCGGGTTTTTTTTTGTGCTGATCTGGAACAAGATGTACTGCTGAGTTGTTTCAAGCGTCATCTTAAAAGATTTAACAAAATGTGAGTTCGCGCACAGAGTGTTTCGATTCAGGGAACTAATATGAAGCTGTCTCTTTCAGGACATCCCTAGTTTTGGACTTGGCCCGCTCTTTGTAGCGGGCGTTTTTTTTTGCGCGCGCGTGTCAGTCCAGCGCGTTGACCAGGCTGCGCACTTCCTCTTCCGACTCCCGCAGGATCAGCGCCAGGGTGCCGTCGCCGACCGCGAAATCGATGGTGGCGCTGGCCTGGGCCGGGCTGAAGCCTGGACGCTCGAGCAGGGGAGAGGGGATGGGCGCCAGGTCCTTGGCCAGCATCAGGGTGTCGCCCAGGGTTTCCGGCGGCAGCGCGCGCATGCCGTTCCACAGCGCTTCGATCGCATCCATCACGGGCGTCGGGATGCCCAGCTTGAGCAGGACGCCGCGGCCGATGTCGACCTGGCCGTATTCGATCCATTCGTCGGCGCCGCCGTCCAGCAGACCGGGGAATTCGGCCGCGCGTGACAGCAGGTAAAAGCCGCCGACCTCGTGCACGATGCCGGCGAACATCGCCGTGTCCGGATCGACGAAGGAGACGCGGCGCGCGATCACCAGCGCGAGCGCGGCGACGTTGGCCGAGTGCTGCCACAGCTGGTCGGCCTTGGCGCGCAGCAGCGGGTCGGTGACGCCGCTGGCCAGCTGGCGCACGATCACGGACGCGGCCAGCGCGCCCAGCGTGCGGAAGCCCACCCGCTGCACGGCGGCGCGGACATTGGTGACGTCATTGCCCGCGCGGTTGTAGGCGGCCGAGTTGGCGATGGCGACGGTGCGCGCGGCCAGCAGCGGCTCGGCCTGCACCAGGCGCGCGGCTTCCTCGACGTGGCAGTCGGGATCGCTCAGCGCCCGCTGCAGCTTGAGCGTGGCGTTGACGTGGGTCGGAAAGGCCAGCTCGCCACGCCCGGCCTGCGCGGCGATGCTCTTGAGGGCGTCGAGTCTTTCCATGGGGAAATATCAGGGCTCGCTGAAGATCGCGTCGCAGCCGTCGCGCGGCTCTTCCGTGTCTTGCAGCTCGTCAACCAGGCCCAGGTCGAACAGTTCCTCGACCGCGTTCATGAAGCTGTTGACCTTGGTGGCGCCAATCAGGCGATAGATCTCGCCGGCGTCGTTGCGCACGCCGATCACCATCTTCTCCTGGCGCACCTCGTCGGCAGGGGCGATATCGAGCAAGATGTTGCCGATGATGTGCTTGTCGAAATGGGGCGGCTTTTTACCGTCGAGCAGGGCAGTTTTCACGAGTCGGTTTTCCTTTCCTTGAACATGCACGGATTATAGCGGCCTGCGCGCCTCTGCGGCTGGTACCATATCGCCCCATGACCCAGCAACTGCGCGGCATTGCCGCCCTCATCCTCGTCGTTCTCGTGTGGGGCACGACCTTCCCCGCCATGAAAGATCTCACTGCGACCTTCTCGCCGGTGTGGATCATCCTGACGCGCTTCGCCCTCGCGGTGCTGATCCTGTCGCCTTTCCTGTGGCGCGCCCATGTGAGCGACCTGCGCTCCGGCGTGCTGCTGGGCATGGTCCTGTTCTTCTGCTACCTGTTCCAGGTCGAGGGCCTGGCCCTGACCAGCTCGAACCGCAACGCCTTCATCACCGGCCTGAATGTGCTGGTGGTGCCGCTGCTGGGCATTCTCGGCGGCCGCCTGCCGGAGCGCCGCATCGTGCTCGCGCTGGTGCTGGCGGTGGCCGGCCTGGCGGCGCTGTGCTGGGACGGCGGGGCCTGGGGCCGGGGCGATACCCTGGCCCTGCTGGGCGCCTTCTGCTTCGGCGCCTACGTCAAGCTCATGGAAATCCGCACCCGCACGGCGCAACGCCTGCTGAGCGTGACCGCGGCGCAGATCGGCACCGTGGCCGTCTGCGCGGCCGTGTGGCTGCTGCTGCGCGAGGCGCCGCGCGGCTTCGGGATGCTCGAAGACGGCGGCAATTACTGGCGCTACATTGGCGGCAACCTGCTGGCCTACTGGCCGAATTTCGCCTACCTGGGCGTGGTCTGCACCGCCGCCATCATCTCGCTGCAGGTCTGGGGCCAGTCGCGCACCACCGCCAACGAGGCGGCCGTGATCTACGCCTTCGAGCCGGGCGCGGCGGCCTTCTTCGGCTATTTCTGGCTGGGCGAGGCGATGACGGCGCGCGGCTGGCTGGGCGCGGCGCTGTTGATCTCCGGTATGATTGTCAGTCAATGGAATGCCGAGAGCCGGCCAGCCGCCGCGCTCGCCCCCGAGTAATGACCCTGATCCGTCCCCATGCAGCCCGCTGAACTGTCCAGCCTCGCGCGGGAAGCGCCGCTGCGTGTGCTGCTGGTGAATGCCGGCGAGCCGGATTCCCTGACCTGGTCCGGCATCGTGCAGCCGCTGCGCCTGGCGGCCAAGATGGTGGGGCCGGCGCGCCTGATCGTCGACGTGCGCAGCCCGGACAAATTCGCCGGCGACGCCCAGCGCCACTGGCACCTGGTGCTGCTGGTCGCCGATGAAGCCGAAGCCGGCCTGCGCCCGGCCAACATGCGGCTGCTGTCCCAGCGCTGCCGCGCCGCGCCCTGCTGGGGAGGCGTGGGCGCCGGCGTGCTGTGGCTGGCCGAAGCGGGCGCCTTCGTTGGTGCGCGCACCGCGCTGCCCTGGTCGCTGTACCCGGACGCCGACGCCATCGCCGACCAATCCATGCTGAGCCCCCATCTGTACGAAATCGACGGCGCGCGCCTGAGCTGTTGCGGCGGCGGCGCCAGCATCGACTTCGCGCTGACCCTGGTCGACATCCTGTTCGGCGCCACGGTCCAGGCTCAGGTCAAGGAAATCCTCTGCGTCGACCGCGTGCGCGGCCAGGAAGAACGCCAGCGCGTGGCCCTGCAGGCCCGCTTCGGGGTATTGCAGCCCAAGCTGACCGAGGCCGTGACGCTGATGGAAGCCAACATCGAAGAGCCGCTCTCGACCGACGACATCGCCCAGCTGGCCGGCATTTCGCGGCGCCAGCTGGAGCGCCTGTTCAAGCAATACCTGGGCAGCCTGCCTTCACGCTACTACCTCGAACTGCGCCTCAAACGCGCCCGCCAGCTGCTGCGCGACACCAATCACTCGATCGTGCAGGTCGGCCTGATGTGCGGCTTCTCCTCCGGCTCCCACTTCTCCACCGCCTTCGGCGCCCAGTTCGGCAACACGCCCCGCGAAGAACGCCAGCGGAAATTAGCAGAGTAACGAGTTCCATCAAACCGGGGTCAGAGCCCTTATTTTGGAAATTGTTCAAATGACATTGCCAAAAATCGGGGTCTGACCCCGGTTTGGGGTTGCGCAAATGTTGCTCGTCCAAAAATGAAAATGCCTGTCGCAGTTTGAAAAGAACTGCAAGGGTGGGCTTTTTATAATGGGGCGCTCGGCGCGGCTGCTGGAGTTCGCGCGACTCTTATTTGGATGAGGAAGAACGTCATGAATGCTAAGCTCGAATCGGGTGTCACTTCGCTGCCTGTCACACGCCAGACTTTCGACGAGGTCCTCGTCCCGACCTACGCCCCGGCCGCCATGGTGCCGGTGCGCGCCGCCGGTCTCGACGTCTGGGACCAGGAAGGCAAGCATTACCTCGATTTCACTTCCGGCATCGCCGTTTCGAGCCTCGGCCATTGCAACCCGCTGCTGGTCGACGCCGTCACGCGCCAGGTCAACACCCTGTGGCACCTCGGTAACGGCTACACCAACGAGCCGGTGCTGCGCCTGGCATCCATCCTGACCGCCGCCACCTTCGCCGACCGCGCCTTCTTCTGCAATTCCGGCGCCGAAGCCAACGAAGCCGCCCTGAAACTGGCGCGCAAGTACGCGCACACCAAGTTCGGCCCGCACAAGTCGCGCATCGTGTCCTGCCTGTCGTCCTTCCACGGCCGCACCCTGTTCACCGTGTCCGTCGGCGGCCAGCCGAAGTACACCGAGGGCTTCGAGCCGCTGCCGCAGGAAATCAACCACATCGCCTACAACGACATCGAGTCGGCGCGCACCGCCATCACCGATGACGTCGCCGCCGTGATCGTCGAGCCGATCCAGGGCGAAGGTGGCGTGATCCCGGGCGACATCGACTTCCTGAAGGCGCTGCGCGAGCTGTGCGACAAGACCGGCGCCCTGCTGGTGTTCGATGAAGTGCAGTCGGGCGTGGGCCGCACCGGCGCCCTGTACGACTACATGAACGTGGGCGTGACCCCGGACATCCTGACCTCGGCCAAGGCCCTCGGCAACGGCTACCCGATCGGCGCCATGCTGACCACCGACGAGATCGCGCAGCACTTCAACGTCGGCTCGCACGGCACCACCTACGGCGGCAACCCGCTGGCCGCGACCGTCGCCCTGAACGTGGTCGAGCAGATCAACCAGCCGTCCTTCCTGGCGCGCGTGAACGAAGCCAGCGCCAAGCTGTTCGCCCAGCTGGAAAAACTCTCGAACGACTTCCCGCAGCTGTTCGGCAAGCCGCGCGGCAAGGGCCTGCTGATCGGCCTGCCGATGGCCGAAGGAAACAAGGGCCGCGCCAAGGACTACACCAAGACCGCCGAGAAGCTGGGCCTGATGCTGCTGATCGCCGGCCCGGACGTGGTGCGCCTGGCGCCCGCGCTGGTGGTCTCGGACGAGCAGCTGATCGAAGCCGACCGCATCATGCGCGACGCCGCCCAAGCCTTCATCGCCGGCTGATCGGATAGCCGAAGCCGCCCGGCCGGCCGCGCAAGCAGCCGGCTTGTCCGACCCAAGATCGGGAGTTCCCATGTATGTTGTCCGTCCGGTAGAGCCCGCGGATGTCGGCGCCCTCGAGACGCTGCTGGCCGCCTCCATGCCGGGAGTGCATACCCTGCCGCGCACGCGCGAGAAGATCGCCGCCCTGGTCGAGCGCTCGGTCGCCTCGTTCGCGGCCCACGTCGACATCCCCAGCGAGGAAACCTACCTGTTCGTGCTGGAGGACCTCGCCACCCGCGAGCTGGCCGGCACCGCCGCGATCCACGCCTCGGCCGGTTCGAACGGCACCTATTTCGCCTTCCGCAACGACGTGATCCAGCAGGTCTCGCGCGACCTGAACATCAGCCACAGCGTGCACGCGCTCACCCTGTGCTCGGAGCTGACCGCCTACTCGCAGCTGTCCGGCTTCTTCATCAGCCAGAGCGTCCGCCAAAGCGACAGCGCCGCCCACGAAGCGGCCCTGCTGTCGCGCGCGCGCCTGCTGTATTCGGTGCTGGCGCCGCACCGCTTCGGCGACCGCTTCTTCGTGCCGCTGGCCGGCGTCACCGACGATGACGGCCAGTCGCCGTTCTGGGACGCGCTGGGCCGCAAGTTCTTCAAGATGGACTTCCTCGATGCCGAGCGCACCATCGGCGGCGCCCGCAACCGCACCCTGATCGTCGAGCTGATGCCGCACTACCCGGTGTATGTGCCGCTGCTGCCCGGCCCGGCGCAGGCGGCGCTCGGCCAGATCCACCCGAGCGGCCAGCTGGCCTTCGATCTGCTGACGGAAGAGGGCTTCGAAGCCGACGAGTACATCGACATCTTCGACGGCGGCCCGATCCTGCAGGCACACAAGAACGCGCTGCGCTCCTTCCGCAGCGCGATGGTGCGCAAGGTCGCGACCCAGGACCAGCCGGCCGGCGCGTCCGCAGGTCCGCATTCGCTGGTCGACTACGCCGTGGCCAGCAGCGAGCGCAAGTTCCGCGCCATCGTCGTGGCCTGCGCGCCGGCCGACAGCAGCGAGTCGCTGTGCCTGCCCGCCTGGGCCCAGCAGGCGCTCGGCGTCGCGCCCGGCGACAACGTCATCTGCGTGCGCATCTGACGCACCCCACCAAGAGGAATCCATGCTCGTAATTCGCGCAATCACCCTCGACGACATCGATCCCCTGATCGAGATGGCGCGCCAGGTCGGCAGCGGCATGACGACGCTGAAGCCGGACCGCGCGATGCTCGGCGAGCGCGTCGAGACCGCCGTCGCTTCCTTCGCCCAGGCCATCCCGCCCGAAAAACGCGACTACATGTTCGTGATGGAGGACACCGCCAACCATCGCCTGGCTGGCGTGTGCGCCATCAAGGGCGCGGTCGGCCTGACCGAGCCCTTTTATAACTACCGCATCGGCACCCTGGTCCACTCCAGCCGCGAGCTGGGCGTGTTCACGCGCATGGACACGCTCTACCTGTCGAACGACCTGACCGGTTCGAGCGAACTGTGCTCGCTGTTCCTGATGCCGGAATACCGCACCGGCCATAACGGCAAGTTCCTGTCGAAGAGCCGCTTCCTGTTCATCGCCCAGTTCCAGCAGCTGTTCACCGAAAAGATCATCGCCGAGATGCGCGGTTTCCAGCTCGACGACGGCACCTCGCCCTTCTACGAGGGCCTGGGCCGCCACTTCTTCAAGATGGATTTCGACCACGTCGATGGCCTGACCGCGCTCGGCAAGAAGTCCTTCATCGCCGAACTGATGCCGCGCCAGCCGCTGTACGTGGACTACCTGCCGGAAGATGCGCAGGCCGTGATCGGCCAGGTGCACCGCTCCACGCTCCCGGCGCGCAAGCTGCTGGAGCAGGAAGGCATGCACTACGAAGGTTACGTCGACATCTTCGACGCCGGCCCGGTGCTGCAAGGCCGCGTGTCCGAGCTGCGCGCGGTGCGCGACAGCGTGGCGACCGTGGCGGAAGAGGGCGTCCCGGAAGGCGAGTGCGACATCACCCTGGTCTCGAACACGAAACTCGAGGACTTCCGCATGATCCTCACGCAAACCTGCGACGGCGGCGCCAGGGTGGCGCTGAACGTGCGCGAACTGCAGCTGCTGCATTGCCAGGCGGGCGACCCGGTGCGCACGCTGTCACTCAATGTAAGGAAAAATTCGCATGGCTAATCTCTCCAATTACATCGACGGCGAGTGGCTCGCCGGCAGTGGCCAGGAGCTGGTCACGATCGATCCGTCCACCGGCCGCCAGACCTGGACCAGCAAGGAATCCTCGAAAGAGGACGTGGCGCGCGCTGTGCAGGCCGCCCGCGCGCACTTCGAAGACTGGGCCCTGACCCCGCTCGAGCAGCGTGTCGCCGTCTGCCAGCGTTTCCGCGACCTGCTCAAGGAGCACAACGAGGAACTGGCCGCGATCATCGCCGAGGAAGTCGGCAAGCCCTTGTGGGAAGCCCGCACCGAAGTCACGACCATGGCCAACAAGGTCGACATCTCGGTCCAGTCCTTCGGCGCCCGCACCGGCGAAGTGGCCAGCAAGGTCGCCGACGGCAATGCCGTGCTGCGCCACCGCCCGCATGGCGTGTTCGCCGTGTTCGGCCCCTACAACTTCCCCGGCCACCTGCCGAACGGCCACATCGTGCCGGCCCTGATCGCCGGGAACACGGTCGTCTTCAAGCCCAGCGAATTCGCGCCGCGCACGGCCGTGCGCACGGTCCAGCTGTGGGAACAGGCCGGCCTGCCGAAAGGCGTGCTGAACCTGGTCAACGGCGGCCGCGAGACCGGCATGGCGCTGGGCGCCAACGCCGACGTCGACGGCATC
This sequence comes from Massilia aerilata, assembly GCF_042656905.1. Lineage (NCBI taxonomy): Bacteria > Pseudomonadati > Pseudomonadota > Betaproteobacteria > Burkholderiales > Oxalobacteraceae > Massilia > Massilia aerilata. The sequence goes on along the minus strand of NZ_JBHSMZ010000012.1, from coordinate 44,313 downwards.
CTGTTCACCGGCTCCAGCCAGACCGGCGCCGCCCTGCATAAACAGTTCGGCGGCATGCCGGGCAAGATGCTGGCGCTGGAAATGGGCGGCAACAACCCGCTGGTCGTGTGGGACGTCAAGGACATCGACCCCGCCGTCCACCACGCCGTGATGTCGGCGTTCATTTCGGCCGGCCAGCGCTGCACCTGCGCGCGCCGCCTGATCGTGCACGACACCCCGGAGGGACAAGCCTTCATCGACCGCCTGGTGGAAGTCGCCGCCAGGCTGGTGGTCGGCCCCTCGAACGCCGAGCCGCAGCCCTTCATGGGCCCGGTGGTGTCCGCGCAGGTGGCCCAGCGTCTGGTCGAAGCGCAGCAGATGATGGAACAGAAGGGCGGCAAGGTGCTGCTGCAGATGCGCCAGCTCGATCCGAATGCCGGCTTCGTCACCGCGGGCATCGTCGACGTCACCGATGCGCAAGGCATCCCGGACGAGGAATGGTTCGGCCCCCTGCTGCAGATCGTGCGCGTGCCGGACTTCGACAGCGCCATCAAGGCCGCCAACGCCACCGAATTCGGCCTGGCCGCCGCGCTGCTGTCACCATCGGAAGAACTGTGGAAGCGCTTCGCCATCAAGGCCAGGGCCGGCGTGGTGAACTGGAACCGCCCGACCACCGGCGCGGCCAGCTCGGCGCCTTTCGGCGGCGTCGGCAAATCCGGCAACCACCGCCCGAGCGCCTACTACGCTGCCGACTACTGCGCCTACCCGGTCGCCTCGATCGAAACCGCCGAGCTGGAAATGCCGGCCAAACTGTCGCCTGGACTGAGCTTTTAAAATGCGTAACGCCCGCGAATTCAACTTCGACGGCCTGGTCGGCCCCTCGCACAACTACGCCGGCCTCTCCTTCGGCAACGTCGCCTCCTTCAACAACGTGAAGAGCGCCTCGAATCCGAGGCAGGCCGCCCTGCAGGGCCTTGCCAAGATGCGCGAACTGGCCGCGCGCGGCTTCGCGCAAGCCGTGCTGCCGCCGCAGGCGCGCCCGAACTTCCGCCTGCTGCGCCGTCTGGGCTTTTCCGGTACCGATGCCGACGTGCTGGCCCAGGCCTACCGCGAGTCGCCGGTGATCCTGGCCTGCGCCTATTCGGCATCGCCGATGTGGACCGCCAACGCCGCCACCGTCAGCCCCTCGAGCGACACCGCGGACGGCCGCGTGCACTTCACCGCCGCCAACCTGAACAACAAGCTGCACCGCGCCGAAGAGCACATCCAGTCGACCCGCACCCTGCGCGCGCTGTTCGCGAACAGCGACCGCTTCGTGGTGCACGAGCCGCTGCCGTCCACGCCGGCCTTCGGCGACGAAGGCGCGGCCAACCACACCCGCTTTGCCAGCGCCCACGGCGCGGCCGGCGTCGAGTTCTTCGTCTACGGGAAGGTCGAGTTCGACCCGTCCGCACCAAGCCCGAAAAAATACCCGGCGCGCCAGACCCTCGAAGCCTCGCAAGCCATCGCCCGCCTGCATGGCCTCGATAGCGCGCGCACCGTGTTCGCTTCGCAGAACCCGGACGTGATCGACCAGGGTGTGTTCCACAACGACGTGATCGCGGTCGGCAACGGCAACGTGCTGTTCTACCACGAGCAGGCCTTCGCCAACGAAGCCGGCACCCTGGACGCGCTGCGGCGCGCCCTGGCCGGCGTGGACGCCGATCTGCAGGCGGTGCGCGTCGATACGAACATGGTGCCGGTCGCCGATGCGGTGGCCAGCTACCTGTTCAACAGCCAGCTGCTGTCCAAGCCGGACGGCGGCATGGCGCTGGTGGTGCCGCACGAGTGCCGCGAGAACGCCTTTGTTTCGCGCTACCTGGAAAGCCTTATTGCGGGCGGCAGCGCCATCGACGAGCTGATCGAATTCGACCTGCGCCAGAGCATGCGCAACGGCGGCGGCCCTGCCTGCCTGCGCCTGCGCGTGGCGCTGACCGACGACGAAGCAGCGGCGATGCACCAGGGTGTGATCATGACCGAAGACCTGTACGCGAAACTCGTACCCTGGGTCGAGCGCCACTACCGCGACCACGTCGAGCCGAAGGACCTGGCCGACCCGCAGCTGGCCATCGAATGCGCCACCGCGCTGGAAGAGCTGGAACGCCTGCTCGGCCTGCCCGGACTGTACGAATTGAATTAGCAACACTGGGCCTGGAAGTGTTGCCGCATGGATACTAAACACGCCCGCAGCGTTTGCGCGGCATGTTCTAATAGCGGATTAGCTTTCGGGATAAGGAAGCACGGAATCTGGACGGGACAACCCCGTCCGCATAAGCCGGAGGACGCGTGGCCACAAGCCGTAGCGGACCTGGCACAACTACCAGCATTGGAGATGTAAATGAACAAAGCACTGCCGGCCGACCTGCGTACCCGTACGCTCGCCCTGGTTAATGATGAAAATGCGGATAACAAGCCGTCCGAACAGGTGGCCGCACTGATCGGCGCCTGGCTCGGTTCCCTCGACGACGAGGACCTGGCCGGCGTTTCGCCCGACAGCCTGGCGGCGATCCTGCAGGACGGCTTTGCCCAGGTCGCGCAACGCACCACGCCGGGCTGCCAGATCGCGCAGATGCGCTACACCGACGGCCGTTGCGGCATGTCGACCGCTCTCCTGATCCTCAACGAGGACATGCCCTACCTGGTCGACTCCTTCGTGATGGCGCTGCGCCGCCAGCGCGTGGTGGCTTCGGGCGTGATGAACGCCGTGCTGCCGGTGCGCCGCGATGCGAACGGCGCCGTCATCTCCGTCGGCGAAGCCGGCGCGCCGCTGGAATCCTACGTGCTTTGCCTGCTGGCCGAAGACCTGCCGCAGGATGAGCTGGACGCGCTGATCGGTCGCATCCAGATGGTGGCGCGCGACGCCGCCGTGGTGCACCGCGACGCCGTCGCCATGGGCGACCGCATGAGCGCCGTCGCCGCCGCGGCCGCCGCCCAGGGCACGCCTTCCGGCCAGGAAGTCGCCGCCTTCCTCGAGTGGGCCAAGAACGAAGGCTTCGAGCCCTTCGGCTATGCCTACTACTTCGTCAAGCCGGGCGTGCGCGAACTCGAACGCGACATCCCGAGCCGCATCGGCGTGCTGCGGGACACCTCGCACCCGGTCTACGCGACCAGCATCCAGAACATCCCGGGCGACTTCGAGATCCTCTCCAAGCGCGAAGAGACCCTGTCGATCGTGAAGGCCGACGTGGCCGGCACCCTGCACCGCGACCAGCCGCTCGACTTCATCGGCGTGCGCGCCACCGACGCCCAGGGCAACACCATCGGCGAACATTGCTTCATCGGCCTGTTCACCCGCGCCGCCACCTCGACCCCGCTGGCGCGCCTGCCGTTCGCGCGCGGCCGCGTGGCGAAGGTGCTGGGCATCGCCGGCGTGCGCCAGGAAGGCTTCCGCGCCGAGAAATTCCTCGAGATCCTCGAATCGCTGCCGCGTACCGAAGCGCTGGAAGCCGATCCGGAATGGCTGGCCCAGGTCTGCAGCTCGGTGGTCTCGCTGTACAAGCAGCCGCGCGCCAAGGTGTTCGCGCGCCGCGACGTCTACGCCCGCCACCTGAACGTGCTGATCTACCTGCCGCGCGAGCGCTACAGCGCCGCCGTGGTGGCCTCGCTGGCCCAGGCCCTGAAGGAAAGCTCGGGCGCCACCGACGTGCGCACCCAGACCATGGTGGCCGACGGCCCGCTGGCCCGCGTCTACCTGATCGCCGAAGCCGCGCGCAATCCGCTGGATCTCGAAACCGACATCCAGCAGCCGCTGCTGGCCGTGCTGGACGGCTGGCATGACCGCTACACCGTGCTGACCGAGGACATCGCCGACGTCCCGACCCGCAACGCACTGCGCAAGCTCATGCCGACCCTGCCGGTCAACTACGTGGCCGCCACCAATCCGGAAGTCGCCTTCCGCGACCTGTGCGCGCTGATCAACAACGGCAAGCCGAACCACGTGTCGGTGCGCATCGAAAGCGATGCCGCGACCGGCGCTTCGCTGCGCCTGTACTCGACCGGCAGCGTGCCTTCGCTGTCGCGCATCCTGCCGGCCCTGCAGAACGCCGGCGTCGCGATCGACCGCGAGCAGGCTTTCGCCATCACCACCAACGACGGTACCCGCCACTTCGTGACCAGCCTGATCGTCGATGAGGAAAGCGCGGCCAAGCTGGCCAAGCCGGGCATCGCCGACGTCGCCGAAGAGCTGTTCGCCGCCCTGTTCAACGATGAAGCCGAAGATGGCCGCCTGAACGGTCTCACCATCGAAGGCGGCCTGTCGACCCGCGAAGTGCAGCTGGTCCGCGCCTACATCAGCTACTGGCGCCAGGCAGGCAGCAAGTTCTCGACCCGCTACATGGCCGAAACCCTGCGCCTGCGCGCCGGCCTGGTGCGCGAACTGGTGGAAGGCTTCAAGCTGCGCTTCAACCCGGCGCTGTCGGAAGACGAACACGCTTCCGGCAACGCCAAGCTGGCCGAGCTGAAGGCCGGCCTGGCCAAGGTCAATCACGCCGACACCGAAGAGATCATGGCCGCCCTGGTCGACCTGGTGATGGCGACCGTGCGCACGAATTACTTCCAGAACGAGGGCGAGAAGATCATCTTCAAGCTCAACACCAGCAACCTGATGCTGGTGCCGGAACCGCGTCCGTTCCGCGAAATCTATGTGTTCTCGCGCCGCTTCGAAGGCGTGCACCTGCGCGGCGGCCCGGTCGCCCGCGGCGGCCTGCGCTGGTCGGACCGCATGGAAGACTACCGCACCGAGGTGCTGGGCCTGGTGAAGGCGCAGATGGTCAAGAACGCCGTGATCGTGCCGGCCGGCTCGAAGGGCGGCTTCGTCTGCAAGCAGATGCCGAAGGACGCCGTGCGTGAAGTGGTGGCGGCCGAAGGCGAAGCAGTCTACCGCCTGTTCATCGCCAGCCTGCTGGAAGTGACCGACAACCGCGTGCGCGGCGAGATCGTACCGCCGAACGCCACCGTGCGCTACGACCAGGACGACCCTTACCTGGTGGTCGCCGCCGACAAGGGCACCGCGACCTTCTCCGACATCGCCAACAGCATCGCCGTCTCGCGCGGCTTCTGGCTGGGCGACGCCTTCGCCTCGGGCGGCTCGAACGGCTACGACCACAAGAAGATGGGCATCACCGCGAAGGGCGCCTTCGAAGCCGTCAAGCGCCACTTCTACGAAATGGGCCACGACATGGCCACCACCCCGATCACCATGGTCGGCGTGGGCGACATGTCGGGCGACGTGTTCGGCAACGGCGTGCTGCTGTCGCGCCAGCTGAAAGTGCTGGCCGCCTTCGACCACCGCCACATCTTCCTGGATCCGACCCCGGACGTCGAAGTCTCGTTCAAGGAACGCGAGCGCATGTTCGCGCTGCCGCGCTCCTCGTGGGAAGATTACGACAAGAGCCTGATCTCGGCCGGCGGCGGCGTGTTCCCGCGCTCGGCGCGCCACATCGAGCTGTCGCCTGAAGTGCGCGCAGCCCTCGATATCGCAGAGACCTCGCTGACCCCGGAAGAGCTGATGCACCGCATCCTGCTGGCGCCGGTGGACCTGTTCTACAACGGCGGCATCGGCACCTACATCAAGTCGTCCAGCGAGACCCACGCCCAGGTGAAGGACCGCGCCAACGACAACATCCGCGTCAACGGCAGCGAATTGCGCTGCAAGGTCGTGGCCGAAGGCGGCAACCTGGGCGCGACCCAGGCCGGCCGTATCGAATTCGCGCTGGCCGGCGGCCGCATCTTCACCGATGCGATCGACAACTCGGCCGGTGTGGATTGCTCCGACCACGAAGTCAACATCAAGATCTGGCTGGACACCGAAGTCAACGCCGGCCAGCTGCCGGAAGCGGACCGCAACCGCGTGCTGAACGAAATGACCGGCGCCGTGGAAGACCTGGTCCTGCGCGACAACACCCTGCAGACCCACCTGCTGGTGCGCGAAGCACAGGCGCAGTCGAACAGCGCTGTCGTCGATGGCTACGCCGCCCTGATCTCCAGCCTGGAGCTCGAGGGCGCCGTGTCGCGCGAACTGGAGCAGCTGCCGTCGGAAACCGAGCTGGCGCGCCGCAAGGCCCTCGGCCTGGGCCTGACCACGCCGGAACTGGCGGTGGTCATCGCCAACGTCAAGAACCGCTTCAAGCGCGTGCTGGCTGCGCTGCCGCTGACGGAATTGCCGTGGGCCGAGACCGTGCTGCGTCCGTACTTCCCGGAACAGCTGGTCGCCACCCGCAAGCCGCTGGATCACCCGCTGGCCAACGCCATCCTGGCGACCGTGCTGGCCAACGAGTCGGTCAACCGCTGCGGTCCGCTGATGCTGCGCGACCTGGCGCTGGAACACCGCATCGACGACGCCGAAGTGGTCAAGGCCTGGGGCCAGGCCTGGTCGGCGCTGCACCTGGCGCCGGTGTTCGACGCGCTCGACGCCGACGCCCTGAAGGTGCCGCGCGACGTCTCGCAGACGGTCGATGCGCGCACCCGCGCGATGCTGCGCACCGTGATCGAAGGCGTGCTGTCGCTGCCGGCGGAACAAGCCGGCGCCGGCGGCATGGCCGAGCTGTCGAACCTGTTCTCGCAGCCGGAGCAACTGGGCGCCTTGAACCCGGCCAAGTCGGATGCGGACGCCCACGCCGGCCTGTCGCCGTCCTTCGTGCAGGCCTGGAAGGCGGTCGACACGGTCGAATCGCTGGCGGCCTTCCTGTTCGCCGCGGTGTCGGTGCAGCGCCCAAGCGGCATGTCGCTGGCCGAGTTCCTGCAGGTCGGCATGGTGCTGCGCGCCGCTTCCGGTATCGACACGCTGGAGCGAGGCCTGAAGCTGCCGGCCACCAGCAAGTCGCAGGAACAGCTGCGCAACTACGCGATGCAGGCACTGCGCCGCACCCAGCAGCGCCTGCTGCTGACCGTGCTGGAACGCACCCGCCAGACCGGCGACATGCAGGCTGCCGTGCGCGACACCACCGGCGCGATGGGCCTGACCGGCTTCGCTCAGCCGACCGACCTCGAACAGGCAATGCTGAACGTCTGGTCGCTGTCGGAAGGTTCGAGCCCGGAACGCATCGCGGCCTAAGGCTCGGCGATGAGCAAAGCTTCGTTCGAAGCACTGCCGGAATCGGTACGGGCCCTGGCCCAGGCCGATTTCGGCCAGGTGGCGGATCTGTTCCGCGCTGCCGGCTTCACGGTCGGCCTGCCCGCCAAGGGCGTGCTGACCGTGAAGTCCGCGCAGCCGGATGCGGATCGTCCGGCCGTGCTGCTGTCGGTGGGCGTGCACGGCGACGAGACCGGGCCGATCGAGATGGTCGCGCACACGGTCGATGCCTTGTCGCGTGCACCGCACGGGCTGAAGGTGGACCTGATGCTATGCGTCGGCAGCATCGATGCGATCGCGGTCGGCAAGCGTTTCATCGACGCCGACCTGAATCGCATGTTCCGTCTCGACCGCGGCGACCTTGCCGCTACCTTCGAGGCGGGCAGGGCGGACACCCTGATCGCGGCCACCCGCGATTTCTTCGACGGCGCCGGCCCCCGGCGCTGGCACCTCGACCTGCACACGGCGATCCGCGCCTCGCGCTATCCGCAGTTTGCGATCGTGCCCGAGCTGATTGCCGATGGTCCGCGCAATGCGCTGATCGAATGGCTGGGGCAGGGCGGCATCGAAGCCGTCATCATGAACCCGAAGTCGGCCGGCACCTATTCGTACTGGACCGCGGAGCAGCATGGCGCCGCCTCCAGCACGGTGGAGCTGGGCCGCATCGGCACGCTGGGGCAGAACGACTTGTCGCAGTTTGCGGCGATGAGCGCCGCCTTGCATGCGCTGCTGCGTGGTCTCCCTGCGCCGCAGGGCGCCGCGCCGCTGGTGTTCAATACGGTGCAGTCGATCACCAAGCTGTCCGATGCATTCAGGATGAGTTTTGGTCGCGAGACCGAAAATTTCACCCCTCTCAAACAGGGAGACGTGATCGCCACCGATGGCGACACCGTCTACACCGTCAAGCACGACGAGGAATTCGTCGTCTTCCCCAACCCGGACGTGCGTGTGGGTCTGCGCGCCGGGATCATGGTGGTGCGCACGTAAATTTGCTGTGCGCGCTAGACTACCCCTTTCGAACGAAAGGGGAGTCTTTTCCATGAGTATGCTGTTTTCTCCGATCAAGCTCGGCCCGATCGAACTGCCCAACCGCATCGCCATCGCCCCGATGTGCCAGTACTCGGCCGCGGAAGGCCACGCGACCGACTGGCACATGATCCACCTCGGCCACCTGGCCTTGTCCGGCGCCGGCCTCCTGATCATCGAAGCCACCGCGGTCACGCCGGAGGGACGCATCTCGCCCGAGGACCTGGGTCTGTGGTCGGACGCGCACGCGGCTTCGCTCGAGCCGGTCGTCAACGCCATGCGCAAGCACTCCCCGATCAGGATCGCGATCCAGCTCGGCCACGCCGGCCGCAAGGCGTCCAGCGAAGTGCCGTGGCAGGGCGGGGCGAATATCCCGGTCGACCACCAGCGCGGCTGGCAGACCGTGGCGCCCTCGAATGTGCCGCATGCGCAGGGCGAAACCGTGCCGCTGGCGCTCGATGCGGAAGGACTGCAAGGCGTGAAGGAAGCCTTTGCCGCCGCCGCCCGCCGCGCCGATGCCCTGGGCCTGGACGCGATCGAGATCCATGGCGCCCACGGCTATCTGCTGCACCAGTTCCTGTCGCCGCTGGCTAACCGGCGCAGCGACCGATATGGCGGCTCGCTCGAGAACCGCATGCGTTTTCCATTGGAGGTGTTCGACGCGGTCCGCGCGGCGGTGTCGGCGGAAATGGTGGTCGGCATGCGCATCTCGGCCACCGACTGGGTCGAGGGCGGCTGGGACCTGGAGCAGAGCCTGGCCTTGAGCGCGGAACTCGAAAAGCGCGGCTGCCAGTTCATCCACGTGTCGAGCGGCGGCGTGTCGCCGCAGCAGAAGATCCCGGTGGGGCCGGGCTACCAGATCGAGTTCGCGGCCCGCATCCGGCAGCAGACCGCCATGCCGGTCATCGGCGTGGGCCTGATCACGGAAGCGAAACAGGCCGAGACCATCGTCCAGACCGGCCAGGCCGACATGGTGGCGCTGGCGCGCGCGATGCTGTACGACCCGCGCTGGCCCTGGCATGCGGCGGCCGAGCTGGGCGCCAGCGTGAGCGCGCCGCCGCAGTACTGGCGCTCGCAGCCGCACGAGTTCAAGAACCTGTTCGGCGATACGCGGCTCGGACAGAGGTAAAGAAGCGCGCCAATCCGTGCCAGCCACCGTTCGTTCCGCATTTTTAGCAGTTTGTCGCATGGCGCGGGATGGCTGGAAGCTCTCTTGTTAGAGTAAGTCATCCCAAACAAGAAAGGCCATCCTCCATGCGTACCCTGCTTGCCATCGCCTGCCTCGCCGCCCTCGGCGGCTGCGCCATCGTCGTCGCTCCCGGCGCCGACGGCGACTACACCGTTCGTACCCCCTTCAACGGCAACACGATCGAAGGTGACGGCATCGCCGCGCACGAGCAGCGCTCGGTCGGCACCGTGAATGGCCTGGACGTGAATGGCGCCATCGTGGTCGACGTGCGGGTCGGCCCGGCCACCTCGCTGGTGGTGGAGGCCGACAGCAACCTGCTGCCGCTGATCCGCACCGACGTGCGCGGCGATACCCTGAACATCCATACCGACCGTTCTTACCGCAGCCGCAATCCGGTGCACGTGATCTACACGGTGCCGCGCCTGACCGACCTGCACCAGAACGGCTCCGGCCGCATCGCGGTGGAAGGCCTGTCCGGCTCCCCGCTGACCGTGCGCCGCAACGGCTCGGGCATGGTGTCCCTGTCCGGCCAGGTGGCCAGCCTGGAGGTCGACAACAACGGTTCCGGCAGCGTCGACGCCAGCCGCCTGCAGAGCGCCAGCGCCAAGCTGGCCATGAGCGGCTCCGGCCGTCTCGAAGTCGGCCAGGTACGCGGCGACTATGCGATCGTCAATCTGAACGGCTCGGGCCAGCTGCATGTGAGCGGCACGGTGCGCTCGCTGACGGCGCGTTCGAACGGCTCCGGCCACCTCGACCTGGCGAAGCTGACCAGCGACCAGGCCGACCTCTCGTCCTCGGGCTCGGGCGGCATCACCGCCAACGTGCGACAGTCGCTGATCGCGCAGAACGGCGGCTCGGGCGGCATCCGCGTGTACGGCAACCCGGGGCAGCGCTCGGTGAGCGGCAACCACGTGCAGATGCTGAATTGAAAAAGGGCGCGTGACGGAATCCGTTCACGCGCCCATCGGCGTTCATGTAGGGTGGGCACCCCGTGCCCACGCATCATCACCGCAAATTACAGCAGGTGATCCAGCAACTCCGGCCCGAACACCTCGCGATGCAGGCGCGCCGCCGGCACGCCCGCATGCAGCAGCGACAGCCACTGCGCCTGCATGAACTTGTGCGGACCGCACAGCCACACTTCCGCTTCCTCGCGCTTCCACACCGGCAGCCTGGCCAGGTCCATGCGGCCTTCGACATCTTCGTAGAAGCTCACCACCGCCAGGTTCGGCATGATCGCCTTCAGCGCTTCCACGTCCGCACGCAGCGCGTGGTGGGCGGCATTGCGGGCGGCATGGGCGAAGATCACGCGGCGCTGCGGGTTCACCGCGGCGATGCGCTTGACCGCGGACACCATCGGGGTCACGCCGACGCCGGCCGACAGCAGCACGATGGTCTGCTCGTCTTCCGTGTTCGGGGTGAACTCGCCGAAGGGGTGCGACACCTGCAGGACCGAACCCACCTGCACGTTCCGGTGCAGCCAGTTCGACACCATGCCGGCCGGCGTTTCGGCGCCATCTTCACGCTTGACCGAGATGCGCCAGGAATCAAGGCCCGGCGCATCGGACAGGCTGTACTGGCGCAGCTGGTGGCGGCCATCCGGCAGGTCCACGGCGACGCTGACGTACTGGCCCGGCTTGAAGGCCGGCAGCGGCTTCTCGTCCGCAGCGACCAGGCGGAAGGACATCACGTTCTCGCTCTCGCGGCGCACTTCCGTGACGCGCATCAAGCGGGTCTCGCCCGGCTGGATGCCGGCGGTGTCATACATCTCGGCTTCGGCGGCGATCAAGAGCTTGGCCAGCGAGCCGTAGGCTTCGGCCCAGGCATCCAGCAGCGGCTGGGTGGCGGCGTCGCCCAGGGTTTCGGCAATCGCGCCGAGCAGGTGGTGGCCGACGATCGGGTAGTGCTCGGCGCGGATGCCGACCGAGACGTGCTTGTGGACGATACGATTCACCACCGGGCCCAGCGCGCTCGGATTGCCGATGTTCGCGGCATAGGCGAACACCGCCGACGCCAGCGATTGCTGCTGCGCGCCGCTCGCCTGGTTGCCCATGTTGAAGAGGCTGGTCAGCTCAGGGTGCGCCTTGAACATGTTCGCGTAAAACAGCTTCGTGATGCTCAGGCCGTGCTGGCGCAGGACCGGTACGCTGGCGTCGATGAAGGGGCGGGAAGCGTCGGAAATCATGATTCGTCCTTATTGATGCATCTGAAATGCAGATTTAAGTTTCAAAAAAACGCCCACAAAAGGGCTCAAGCCAAAACAATAAAGCCAGTACTTACTTCTATTCAATCGCAGCAGGCGCGCCGCTTGCCGCTGGCATGCCGCTCCAGAACATCTTGTGCATCCGGATCACCTGCTCGCCGGTCGCGCCCGAGGTCGCCTGAGCCAGCGTGTAGCCGTCCATGGCTTCGTAGAACGCGCGCATGCCGGCGCGCAGCATGCCGCGCAGCTGGCAGTCGAGCTTGAGGGCGCAGTTCGTGCCCTCGCAATCGACCAGTTCGTCTTCTTCGCCTTCCAGCTTGCGCAGCACCTGGCCGATCGTGAGCGTGGCCGGGTCGGCCAGCAGGCGCAGGCCGCCGTTGCGTCCGCGCGTCGCCTTGATCCAGCCCAGCTTGGCCAGCTGGCCGACCACTTTGACCAGGTGGTTCAGCGGGATGTCGAACTGGCTGCTGATCTCCGCCACCGTCACGGGCTGCGAACGTTCGCCGGCCCGCTCCAGGTAAATGAGCACGCGCAAACCAATATCGGAGAAGCGGGTGAGGCGCATCGTGTGTTCTTCGTAATGACAGGCGTATTCTACTAAATATGCATAAAAAATGCATCTTTAAGGAAAGTATTTTTTCCGAGCATTGCAAAATGTTATCTATAAGTGGCTGGCAACTGGCCCTATAATCGCAAGCTTTGGAAGTGCGACCAGAGGACACGCCGTGAATCAGACATTGGGCCAGAAGCTGTTGAGAACCAAGACCTTGGAGCGTAAGCGCGAGGACGGCCACGACACGGGTGGCGGCCTGCATCGTACCCTGGGCCTGTTCCCCCTGACCATGATCGGCGTCGGCGCCACCATCGGCACCGGCATCTTCTTCACCATGGTCGAAGCGGTGCCGAAGGCCGGCCCGGCGGTCGTCCTGTCCTTCCTGCTGGCCGCCATTACCGCCGGCCTCACCGCGCTGTGCTACGCCGAACTGGCGGACCGCGTGCCGGCCTCCGGCTCGTCCTACTCCTTCGCCTACGCCACCGTGGGCGAGTTCGCCGCCTTCATCGTCGCCGCCTGCCTGCTGCTGGAATACGGCCTGGCCGGCAGCGCCACCGCAATCGGCTGGTCCGATTACCTCAACAACTTCCTGCAGAACGCGTTCGGCTGGCAGATTCCGGAAGCGCTGCGCTCGCCGCTGATCGTCTCCGGCAAGGAGGGCATCGAGATCCATGCCGGCCACATCAACCTGCCGCCCATCCTGCTGGTGGTGCTGTGCTGCGTGCTGCTGATCCGCGGCACCAAGGAATCGGCCACCACCAACGCCGTCATGGTCGTCATCAAGCTGGCCATCCTGGTGTTCTTCTCGGCGATCGCCCTGAGCGGCTTCGACATCAACAACTTCCACCCCTTCTTCTCGGGCGCCAACGTCCATAGCGCGGGCGGCATGGCCGGCGTGACGGCGGCGGCCGGCACCGTGTTCTTCTCCTTCATCGGCATCGACACCATCGCCACCGCCGGCGAGGAAACCCGCAACCCGACCCGCGACGTGCCGCTCGGGATCCTGGCGGCCCTGGTCATCGTGACCGTGTTCTACATGCTGGTGGCGATTGCCGCGATGGGCGCCCAGCCGGCCCACATGTTCGAAGGCCAGGAGGCGGGCCTCGCCGTGATCCTGCAGAACGTCACCGGCAAGGCCTGGCCGGCGCTGGTGCTGTCGGCCGGCGCCGTCATCTCCGTGTTCTCGGTGACCCTGGTGACCATCTACGGCCAGACCCGCATCCTGTACGCGATCTCGCGCGACGGCCTGATTCCCAAGACCTTCCAGCAGGTGAGCCCGCGCACCCAGTCGCCGGTGGCGAACACCCTGATCGTCTCGATCGTGGTGGCCATCGTGGCCGGCCTGGTCGACGCCACCTTCCTGTGGGACATGGTGAGCATGGGCACCCTGGTGGCCTTCATCGTGGTGTCGATCGCGGTGCCGGTCATCCGCCGCAAGCAGGGCAAGGACAGCGTCAGCGGCCGCAAGGGATTCCGCGTGCCCTTCGGCCCCTACCTGGTGCCGGGCCTGTCGATCCTGGCCTGCCTGTACCTGGTGTTCGGCCTGTCGAAGGTCACCTATAGCGTGTTCGCGGTGTGGATGACGGTGGCGGTGCTGACCTATTTCGGCTACGGGCTGCGCAACAGCCGTTTGAACAAATCGGGTGCGCAGCAGACCGAGCTGACGCACTGAGATGGACACGATCCGGCGCGCCACCCACGCCTTCCTGCGCGAAGCCGCCTAGCCGTTGGTGGCCAGCATGCCGAGGCGCCGTTCCGCCGCCTTGCCGACGAACGCCTTCAGCACCCCGAAGTAGTCGATGCAGTAGTCCAGCGCATCCTCGTTGCGCCAGATGCCATCCGGGTAGATCTGCAGCGCCTGCATCTCGGCCGGGTCGAAACGCGCCCTCAGCGTGGCTTGGTCGATGCCGCGCAGGGCCTGGTCGATCAGCTGCACCTCGGCCGCACGGAAAGCCCGCGCCGGGCCGACGCCGACTTCGATGTCGCCGACCGCCGCGCCGCCGTCGACCAGGAAGTTGAGCGGGAAGGCGCCGCCCCAATCCGTTTTCGTGAGCAGGTAGTGGATGCCGTGCCAGGCCTTGTCGACATCGGTCTCCGCGGTGTCGCCGTCCGCCGGCTCCAGCTCGGCCGGCGCTGCCGCCGGTTCGCTCCTGCGTCCCAGCAGGCGGCCCAGCAAACCCGGCCTGGCGGCCTGCCGGTAGCTGGCATAGGCTTCGGGATCGTCCGGCGCGACCACCTTCCAGACCAGCGGCGGATCCGCGAGGATCTTCTCGATGTTACGGTCGCTCACCATATAAAAAGCGGCAATCATTCCCATCTGCGTCTCCTTCGAAAAAAAAGCCACGCGCCTTGCGGCAGCGTGGCTTTCGATGATGCATCGATGACGGGCGCTTACTTGACGCCCATCTCCTTCAGCAGGTTATCCGCGTGGTCGACCTTCTCCATGTTCCACAGGATGTAGCGGATGTCGACCTGGATGTCGCGGGTGGCGGCCTTGTTGAAGTCCCAGTCCGAGATGATCGAATCCAGGGTGCCGTCGAAGGCCAGGCCGATCAGCTCGCCCTTGGCGTTCAGCGCGGCCGAACCCGAGTTGCCGCCGGTGATGTCCAGGGTCGCCAGGTAGTCGACCGGCACGGTGCCCAGCTTCGGGTCAAGGTACTTGCCGAAGTCCTTGGCGCGGATCGCGGCCAGCTGCTTTTCCGGTGCGTTGAATTCGCCTTCGCCGGTGTGCTTGGCGACCACGCCCTTCACGGTGGTGAAAGCGGTCCAGGAACCGGTGCCGTCGGCGCCGTAGTTGCGGCCCTTGATGTTGCCGAAGGTCACGCGCAGGGTCGAGTTGGCGTCCGGGTAGACGGCCTGGCCGCGGCTGTTCATGTAGGCGATCTTGGCCTTCATGTAGCTGGCGTAGGCCTTCTGGATGTTGCCGCCCAGTTCCTCTTCCTCGGCTTCTTCCTTGCGGTCGGCGTCGTACAGGGCGACGGCGGCCTTGATGAAGGCGTCGTTGCTCGACTGGAAGTCCGCCGGCGACTTGGTCAGCCACTGGGTGCGGAAGTCCTTGTTCTGCATCTGCGAACCGGCGTACAGCTTGTCCAGCGCGGCCTTCAGCTCGGCTTCGTTCATGCCGGCCTTGATGCCGAGGGCGTTATCGAATGCCAGGTTGTGCTCGTTGGCCGGCTGTGCGCTGTACTGCTTCAGGAAGTTCAGCACCAGCGCCTTGTCGACCTTTTCGTCGTAGGTGCGGTCCTGGCCGGTGATGGCCGAGGTCATGCGCGGCATGTCGCGGTCCTGGTAGCCCGACTTGCGCTCGGCGTTCGGCTTGCTGCGCTCGTTGGCCAGGCGGTACAGGGTGCGCGCCGAATTCAGGAAGCGCGGGGTCGAGTAGCTCAGGAAGAACTCGCGCTTGACCTTGGCGTCGCGCTCGGCGATCAGCTTCTCGACGGCCTCGATGTCGGCGCCGAATTCGGCCTTGCGTGCGGCGTTCGCATTGATCCAGGTTTTGAGGGCGTTGTGCTCGGCGGTCTTGCGCGCCAGGATGTCGCTGCCTTCGTAGCTGGCGATCATGCCCTTGCGGTTCTTGTAGTAGTTGTTGACGCCCGCGACCTGGCTGGCGTACTTCAGCTTGGCGGCCGGATCGTTCTTGGTCTCGCGTTCGATGACGGCCAGGGTCTCGCCCGAGGCCTTCACGAAGGCCGGGTAGTTCCAGTCGAAGGTGAACGCCACTTCCGACGGCAGGCGGTGACGGTTGGTGCGGCCCGGATAGCCCAGCGCCATGATGAAGTCGCCTTCCTTCACGCCTTCCTTGGCGATTTTCAGGAAGTGCTTCGGCTTGTAGGGGACGTTATCCTTCGAGAACTCGGCGGATTTGCCGTCGCGGCTCACGTAGCCGCGATAGAAGCCGTAGTCGCCGGTGTGGCGCGGCCACATCCAGTTGTCGGTGTCGCCGCCGAATTTACCCACGCCCGACGGCGGTGCGTGCACCAGGCGCACGTCGCGGATTTCCAGCTGCTTGATGCGGTAGAACTCGAGGCCGCCGTAGAAGCTCGGCACCGTGCAGCGGTAGCCCGGCTCTTTTTCGCACTCGGCCACCAGGGCCTTCTGGTTCTTCTCGATCGCATCGACACGGGCCTTGCCGGTCAGCTTGGCGACTTCCGGGGTGATCACGCGGTTGCTGACGTTGGTCACTTCCTCGGTCACGAAGATGCGGCTGCCCGGCGCGGCCGGCAGTTCGTCGGCCATGGTCTTGGCCAGGAAGCCGTCGGCCAGCAGGTCGCGCTGCGGGGTCGAGTTGATCGCCACGCTGCTGTAGACGCAGTGGTGGTTGGTGATGACCAGGCCTTCCGGCGAGACGAAGGAGGCCGAGCAGCCGCCCAGGCTCACGATGGCGCCGGCCGGGAATTCGGTCAGCTTGGTGAGCGAGGCCGGATCGAGCTTGAGGCCGGCGGCTTTCAGTTGCTTGGCTACTTGTGGCAGCTGCTGCGGCATCCACATGCCTTCGTCGGCCTGTGCGGCGAAGCTGGTCAGGATGGCGAGCGATAAGAGGGATTTTTTCATCGGGTCCGTCGGTAGATAATTGTTCTTCACTGGCTCGAATGAGCTCGCAACAGTATGCGTATGTGAAAAACCACCGTCAACCCAAATTTTCCCGCGTCCTTACAGCTGCGAGCCGATCAGGTCGGCCAGCTTGCCCGCCGCCTTGTCGTGCAGGGGACGGTCTTCCCACTGCTGCAGCGAGATCGGTTTCGCGCGCAGCCAGTCCTGCTCGAACACGGCTTCCTGCTGTTTGGCGAACACCGGGTCGAGCACGTTCAGGTTGGCTTCGTCGTTCAGGCTGAAGGAGCGGTTGTCGAAATTGGTCGAGCCCACCGACACCAGCAGCGAATCGACCACCAGCGCCTTCACGTGGTACATGGTCGGCTGGTATTCGGCCATCTTGACGCCGGCCTTGAGCAGTGCGCCCCAGCGCTCGTGCGAGGCGGCGCGCACCACGTCGGAATCGATGATCTTGCCGGGCGTGATGATGCGCACCTCGACCCCGCGCTTGGCCGCCGCCACCAGCGCCTTGACCGCCAGTTCGTCGGGCACGAAATAGGAATTCGAAAGATGGATCGTGTGGCGCGCGGCGGTGATCGCCATCAGGTACATCAGGTGCATGCTTTCGCCGCCGCCGGTGATGGAGCTGGAAAACATCTGCGCCGGCGAGTCGCCCTTCGCAGCCAGGGCCGGGAAATACGCCTCGCCGTCCAGCACCTTGCCGGTGGCCTTGGTCCAGTTATCGTTGAACACGGCCTGCATCTGGCCGACCACCGGGCCCTCGACACGGAAGTGGGTGTCGCGCCAGTGGTCTTCATCCTGGCCATGGCCGCGCCACTTGTCGGCGATGCCGACGCCGCCCGTAAAGCCGATCTGGCCGTCGACGATCAGCAGCTTGCGGTGGGTGCGGTTGTTCAGGCGCGCCAGCTTCCACCAGACCGGCTTGTGGTAGCGGTGCACTTCGACGCCGGCGTCGCGCAGTGCTTTCATCGAGGCGTCGTCCATCTTGATGCTGCCGATGTAGTCCAGCATCAGGTGGACCTTGACGCCGGCGCGCGCGCGTTCGGCCAGGGCATCGGCGAATTCCTTGCCGATGGTTTCCGACCAGTAGATATAGGTTTCGAAGGTGATCGTCTTTTTCGCTTCGCGGATCGCCTTCAGCATGGCAGGGAAGATCTGGTCGCCGTTCAGCAGGACCTCGACCTTGTTGCCTTCGACCAGCGGCGGACCGAGCAGCACGCCGAGGGACCGGCGGAATTGCGGATCGTCGGTGTCGTAAAGCCGGGTGAGCTGGGTCTCGATCTTCTTTTCGGTCGGCGCAAAATTCAGCACGAGCAGACCCGCCACCACGGTGGCGAGGCAGGCGATCAATGCAACCATAGGACGTTTAATACGCATAAGCAGAATTTTCAGACATAAAAAAACCAACGCTGGAGAGCGTTGGTTTTAGCGAACATACCGCACTGCTTAGCGTGCGCGACCGCGACGCAGCAGGTTCACGATGGCCAGCAGGATGACGGCGCCCAGGAAGGAAACCAGCAGGGACGAGACGCTGAAGTCATCGGAGTTGATGGTGCCGGAGCCAAACAGCGGCGACAGCAGCCAGCCACCCAGGAAGGCGCCAACGATACCGACCACGACATTGAGAATCATGCCTTGTTCAGCGTCCGTTTTCATGACCATGCTGGCGAGCCAGCCGAGAATACCACCGACGACGATCCAGATAATGAATAACATGTTGATTCCTCCTCAAGTTGGAAAAACATACTCCAGGCCAATTGATTGCCGAGGCCATGGGCAAAGTCTACGGATGCGTATGCACCCGGGTCGGTGCGGCAACGAACGTTAGACGCGCAAAGTGAATTCGCGTTCTGTTGATAGACGGAATGTCAACGAATGAGTGCGTCAGCGAACAGAAGCGCACTGCTGGGCAGGAATATCTTTGCTAGACAAGCAGTGCATACCGATTGCCGTACACCGAACCTTGAGAGGACACACACCATGAGCATTTTCGACACCGATAAGCAGAAACAGAATCGTATGGTCACCGGCCTGTTCCCGGATCGCGCAAGCGCCGAACGCGCCTATAACACCATCTCTACCCGCGGCTACACCAAGGACGATGTCAACCTGATGATGTCGGACTCGACCCGTAAAACCCACTTCAACGACACCGAAACTGAACTGGGCAGCAAAGCAGCCGAAGGCGCCGGCGTCGGCGCGGGCATCGGCGGCACCATCGGCGCCGTGCTGGCCGGCGTGGCCGCACTAGGCACCACCCTGGTCCTGCCGGGCCTGGGCCTGGTGGTTGCCGGTCCGCTGGCGGCCGGCCTGGCCGGCGCGGGCGCCGGCGGCATCACCGGCGGCCTGATCGGCGCACTGATCGGCGCCGGTATTCCGGAAGAGCGCGTCAAGCACTATGAGGAAGGCATCAACAACGGCGGCATCGTGATGGGCGTGACCCCGCGCTCGGACGACGACATCGAATACATCAACAAGTCCTTCACCGACAACGGCGGCTCGCACGTGATCGGCACCGGCGTCGGCGCCCTGGCTGGTGCGGCCACCGGCGCTGCGATCGGCTCGGCAGCCGGCCCGATCGGCACCCTGGCGGGCGCCGCGATCGGCGGCATCACCGGCGGCATGGCCGGCAAGGGCGTGGGCGAAGTCGTGAACCCGAAAACGGGCGACGACCTGGGCGAACACTATATGGCCAAGGGCGTGGGCGCCGGCGCGGGCGCTGCAATGGGCGCCGCCGCGGGCGCGGTGGCCGGTCCGATCGGCATGGCTGCCGGTGCGGCGATCGGCGGCCTGGCCGGCGGCGCGGCTGGCCGCGGCGCGGGCGAAGTGGTGAATCCGCATTCGGAAGACCGCCTGCATGAACACAACCTGGCACAGGGCACCGGCGCTGCCGGCGGCGCGCTGGCTGGCGCTGCGATCGGCGCCGCGGCCGGCCCGATCGGCGCAGTGGCTGGCGCCGTCGCAGGCGGCATCGCCGGCGACATGGCCGGCAAGGGCGCCGGTGAAGTCGTGAACCCGAAAGCGGGCGACCAGCTGCACGAGCACAACCTGGCCGGCGGTGTCGGCGCGGGCGGTGGCGCGGCAACCGGTGCTGCGCTGGGCGCGGTGGGCGGCCCGATCGGCATGGCTGCCGGTGCAGCCATCGGCGGCATCGCCGGCGGCATGGTCGGCAAGGGCGCCGGCCAGCTGGTCAACCCGACCGAGGAAGACAACTACTGGCGCACCAACTACCAGACCCAGTCCTACTACTCGCCGGGCTACACCTACGACGACTACTCGCCGGCCTATGCGCTGGGCTATAACAACGCCCGCCGCTACCCGAACTACGACCTGGCCGAGCCGCACATGGCGGACGAATGGGATCGCGTGAAAGGCCATTCGCGCCTGTCGTGGGAGCAGGCCAAGTCGGCCAGCCGCGCGGCCTGGGACAAGGTCGAGCGTGCGATGCCGGGTGATCTGGATCGCGACGGCCGCTGATCGATGTGAACGTGGGCACGGTGTGCCCACCCTACGCATGTAAAAAAACCTCGGTGCCGCAAGGCCCGAGGTTTTTTTTACGTCCGGCAAAAAATTATTGCTTGATCGCTTCGACCTGGATCGCCAGCTTGACATCCATGTTGAAACCGAAGGATTCGCCGTAGCTCACGCCGAAATCGCTGCGCTTGAAGCTGGCCGAAGCGTCGGCGCCGCAGACTTCCTTCTTCAGCATCGGATTCATGATGCACTTGAACTTGTTGATGGTGAGGGTCACCGGCTTGGTGACGCCGTGCAGGGTCAGCTCGCCGTCGACCGATGCCGGGTTGTCGCCGTTGAACACCAGCTTGCCCTTGTAGGTCGCGGTCGGGAACTTGGCGACGTCGAACATCTCTGCCTTCTTGGCGTGTTCGTTCAGCTTGTCGTTGCCGAAGTCGATGGTGGTGGTGTCGATGGTGATGTCGACGGTGCCGGTCTTGGCCGCGCGGTCCACCACGATGCTGCCTTCGGACTTGTTGAACTTGCCGCGCCAGACCGACAGCCCGCCGAAGTGGTCGGCCTCGAAGCTCGGGTAGGTGTGGCTCGGGTCGACTTTATAGGTGTCGGCGGCGAAGGCGCCGGTTGCCAGCGTGGCGGCGAGGAGGGCGATGCTCAGGTTCTTCAGTTTCATCAGACGGGTTCCCTTGGGTGAGTGTGGCTGCTTGTTTGCTGCTTGCTTAACGACGATTACTGTCCCGCGGCGACGCGGAACTTGATGAGGACTTCATCGGCGACCATGCTCGTATCCTGCCACTCGCCTTCGCCGACATTGAAGGCCAGGCGCTTGATCGGCAGCTGGCCTTCGAATACTTGTTTGCCGCCTTGCGGCTTGACCGTGAGCGGGAAGCTGACGTCAAGCGTCTTGCCCTTGATGGTCAGCTTGCCGGCGACGGCCAGTTTGCCGGCGCCGGCCGGTTTGATCGAGGAGGAGACGAAGCTCGCCTTCGGGAACTGGGCCGAGTTGAACCACTCCTTCTTGGCGATCTCCTTGTTGTAGTCGGCCTGGCCCATGTCGAAGCTGGCGGTGTCGATGTCCACGCGCGCCGTCGCCTTTTCCGGGTGCGCGGCGTCATAGTCGATCTGCGCGGTAAAACGCTTGAAATTCGATTCGACCGGCACGTCCATTTGCTTGAACACGGCCGAGACGGTGCTGTGGGCGGCGTCGGTCTTGAGCGGCGCGGCGTTGGCGATCAGGGCGGCGCCGAGCAGCGTGGCGGACAGGGCCGCGGTCAGGGTAGGGGATGGTTTCATGGTGACTCCTTCAATGGGAACGGCCGGGCAGCATGCGGCGCATGGTGCCGTCGCGGTCGATGAGCTGGTGCTTGAGGGCGGCCAGCAGGTGCAGGCCGACCAGGCCCGCCAGCAGCATGTTGAGCCAGTAATGCACCGGTTTCAGGGTCTCGGCCAGCGCCGCGTTCTTGGCGAAGAACACCGGCAGCTTGAACAGGCCGAACCAGACCACCGGGACGCCGGCGGCCAGCGTGTACAGGTAACCCGATACCGGCACCGCGAACATCATGAAGTACAGCAGATGGTGCAGGCCGTGGGCGGCGCCGCGCTGCCAGGCCGGCATCGCCGCCGGCAGCGCGGGCGGGCGCTGCTTCAGGCGCCACAGCAGGCGCAGGGCCGCCAGCAGCAGCACGGTCACGCCGGCCCACTTGTGCCAGGAGAAGTAGCGCAGCTTGGTCGGCGAAAAGCCGGGAATGTCCGTCATCACCAGACCAAGCGTGAAGGCGCCCACGATCAGCACGGCGATCAGCCAGTGAAGCACGATCGCGATCGTGGTGTAACGCGCTTGTTCCTGATGTTGCTGAAGCTGCATGTTGTCTCCGGGATCTGTTCTTGTTGGAACGCGATCTTAACAAAATAGCTGATGTATTAATTCCAGACTCTTTCGCTACTTTAACGATTCCACCGGGCTTGAGGAAGACAGGCAAACGGATAACATTGTTCAACTGATGGGACAATCCATGATCAATGGCCGGGCCTGCGCACGTTAGCCCGGCCGTCAACGACGCTCTGCAGGGAAGGAACGTAAAATGTTGACGAGACCGATTTATAAATGATAATTGTCGGACATGAAAATTTCCGAAAAAAATTTATGACGCGCCACCTGTCCTTCCTGCTGCTGGGTATGGTTACGGCCGCCTGTGCCCAGGCTAGCGGAGACCAGGACGGCGAGCGCACCGCCGCCGAGCGCCAGGCGGCGGAATTCGCCGACCTGTCGATCGAGGAACTGGCGAACATCGACGTGACCTCGGTTTCCAAGCGCCCCGAGCGCCTGCAGGACGCGCCGGCCTCGGTGTTCGTGATCACCGCCGACGACATCCGGCGCGCCGGCAGCCGCAGCCTGCCCGAAGCCCTGCGCCTGGCGCCCAACCTGCAGGTGGCGCGCGCCAGCAACAGCGGCTACTACATCTCCGCGCGCGGCCTGAACGGCACCAGCAACAGCCCCGCCAACAAGCTGCTGGTGATGATCGACGGCCGCTCCGTGTATTCGCCGCTGTTCTCGGGCGTGTTCTGGGACGAGCCCGACGTGATGCTGGAAGACGTCGAGCGCATCGAGGTGATCAGCGGCCCGGGCGGCACGCTGTGGGGCGTGAACGCGGTCAACGGCGTCATCAACATCATCACCCGCCATGCGGCCGACACCCAGGGCGACCTGCTGGCGCTGCGCGGCGACAGCGACGGCGCGCAGGCCGCCTTCCGCCACGGCGCGGGCGACGCCGGCCATCGCTGGCGGGTCTACGGCAAGGTGTTCGGCCTGCCCCGCAGCGAACTGAATACGGGCGCGCACATCGACGACGCCTGGGACCAGGGCCAGGTGGGCTTCCGTTCCGACTGGGAGCGCGGCGCCGACCGCTTCAGCGTCAACGCCAACGCCTGGCGCGGCCGCCAGGGCCAGCCGGCGCCGGGCGCCATCTCCGCCCCGGGCGCCGGCACCGGCGTCGACGACATCATCACGCGCGGCGCCAACCTGAGCGGGCACTGGGAACATGCATTGGACGACGGCGGCAGCGTCAGCGTGCTGGCCTATGTCGACCACCGCTACCGCCAGGTGCCGCCGACCTTCACGGACTCGGTCGACATCGCCGACGTCCAGGTCCAGCATTCGCTGCCGGCGCTGGGTGCGCACAATATCGTCTGGGGCGGCGAATACCGCTACAGCCGGGACAGCGTCACCAACAGCCGCTTCGTGGCCTTCCTGCCGGCCAGCGACAAGCAGGCCTGGGCCAGCCTGTTCGTCCAGGACCAGGTCGCGCTGCGCGACGACCTGCAGCTGACGGCCGGCGCGCGCTACGAACGCAATCCCTACACCGGCGCCGAGTTCCTGCCGACCCTGCGCCTGTCCTGGCGCATGTCGCCGGCGCACTCGCTGTGGACCGCTTACTCGCGCACCGTGCGCGCGCCCTCGCGCCTGGACGTCGACGCCTTCGTTCCCGGCGCGCCGCCTTTCCTGCTGGCCGGCGGCCCGCGGGTGCGCTCCGAAGTGGCGCGCGTATTCGAGCTCGGCTACCGCGGCCAGGTGGGGCAGGACCTGTCGTATTCGGTCACGGCTTTTCGCAACCTGTACGACCACCTGCGCACCACGGACCTGACCCCTGCCGGCACGATCGAATTCGGCAACCAGATGGAAGGACGGGCGCACGGCATCGAGGCCTGGGCCAGCTACCAGATGAGCGAGGCATGGCGCCTGTCGGCCGGCGTCACCGCGCTGCGCGAGCGCTTCAGCCTGAAGCCGGGCAGCACGGACCTCGGCAGCTTGGCGACCACCGGCGTCGACCCGGCCTACACCGCCCAGCTGCGCTCGAACTACGCTTTCGACAGCGCGCGCGAGCTGGAAGTGGCGTTGCGCCGCGTTGGCCCTGTCGGCCTGCTCGCGGTGCCGGGCTACACGGCCGTCGACCTGCGCTTCGGCTGGCGTTTCGCGCCGGGGATGGAATTGTCGGTGATCGGGGCCAACCTGAACGGCGGGCACCGTGAGTATGGGGTGGCGCAGTTCGCCAGCGAGGTGCCGCGGAGCTTGGGGATCAAGCTGGTGTGGCAGCGCTAGATCGTCATTCCCGCGAAGGCGGGAATCCAGGTTCTGCGTGCGCTATCGAAGGCGAACAAACTTGGGTCCCCGCCTGCGCGGGGACGACGAGTAGTCCGCGGGGACGACGGTTAAGGTGCAGGAACGACGAGCGTACTTGGCTTAGATCGCCTTCGCCAGCTGCGCCGCCAGGCCCGTGTAATTCGCCGGCGTCATCGCCAGCATCAAGTCCTTGGCTTCCTGCGGCACGGCCAGGCCGCCAATGAACTCCTGCAGCGCCTCGCGGGTGATGCCCTTGCCGCGGGTGAGTTCCTTCAGCTGTTCATACGGGTTGGCGATGCCGTAGCGGCGCATCACGGTCTGCACCGGCTCGGCCAGCACTTCCCAGTTCGCATCCAGGTCCTGCGCCAGGCGCTGCGGGTTCACTTCCAGCTTGTTCAGGCCGCGCAGGCAGCTGTCGTAGGCCAGCAGCGCGTAGCCGAAGCCGACGCCGATGTTGCGCAGCACCGTGGAGTCGGTCAGGTCGCGCTGCATGCGCGAGACCGGCAGTTTATCCGCCATGTGGCGCAGCACCGAATTGGCCAGGCCCAGGTTGCCTTCCGAGTTCTCGAAGTCGATCGGGTTGACCTTGTGCGGCATGGTCGACGAACCGATTTCGCCGGCCTTCAGCTTCTGCTTGAAGTAGCCCAGCGAGACATAGGTCCAGATGTCGCGGTTCAGGTCCAGCAGGATGGTATTCGTGCGCGAGATGGCGTCGAACAGCTCGGCCATGTAGTCGTGCGGCTCGATCTGGATGGTGTACGGATTGAAGGTCAGGCCAAGCCGCTGCTCGATCACGTTCTTCGAGAAAGTGGACCAGTCGAACGACGGGTAGGCCGACAGGTGGGCGTTGTAGTTGCCGACCGCGCCGTTCATCTTGCCGAGGATCTCGACGCCTTCGATGCGCTTGACGGCGCGCTGCAGGCGCGCGACCACGTTGGCGAATTCCTTGCCGAGGGTGGTCGGGCTGGCGGTCTGGCCGTGGGTGCGCGACAGCATCGGCAGCTCGGCGTTGACGTGGGCGATGTCCGTCAGCTTCGCGATGATCGCCTGCAGGGCCGGCAGCATCACGCCGTCGCGCGCCGCTTTCAGCATCATGCCGTGCGAGGTGTTGTTGATGTCTTCCGAGGTGCAGGCGAAGTGGATGAACTCGCTGGCCGCGACCAGTTCCGGCACGTCCTTGACCTTCTCCTTCAGCCAGTATTCGACGGCCTTGACGTCGTGGTTGGTGACGGCTTCGATTTCCTTGATGCGCGCGGCGTCGGCATCCGAGAAATCGGCCGCCAGCTTGTCGAGCAGGGCGCCGGCTTCGTTCGAGAACGGCTTGAGTTCGGCAAAGCCGGCCTGCGCCAGCGCCTGCAGCCAGGCGATCTCCACCTTCACGCGGTGGTGCATGAAACCGGCTTCCGACAGGATGGGACGCAGCTTGTCGGTCTTGGCGGCATAGCGGCCGTCCAGCGGGGACAGGGCCGACAGGGTCGAGGAGGAGGTAGAGGTCATGGCGGGCAGGCGGGGATGATTGCAAAAGCGCGATTTTACCATCGGGAGCCTGCACGAACCGTGTTTGTCAAGCCGAACGTGGACAGCGTTGCAAGCCTTTCCCACCCCCTTATCCGGCGTTTGGCCGATGCTATACTGTGAGCCACTCCCCTTACTCGAGCATTTATGAAACTGATCGGTTCTGTCACCAGTCCCTATGTGCGCAAGGTGCGCGTCGTGTTGGCAGAGAAGAAGCTCGATTACGCGTTCGAGCTGGAAAACGTGTGGTCGCAGGAGACGAAGATTTCCGCCTCCAACCCGCTCGGCAAGGTGCCCTGCCTGGTCATGGAAGACGGCAGCGCGATGTACGATTCGCGCGTGATCGCCGAGTACCTGGACACGCTGACGCCGGTCTGCAAGCTGCTGCCGGCCAACAGCCGCGACCGCGCCAACGTCAAGGTATGGGAAGCCCTGGCCGACGGCGTCGGCGATGCCGCCGTGCTGGCCTACCTGGAGCGCACCCAGCGCCCCGCCGAGCTGCAGAGCCAGGCGTGGATCGACCGCCAGATGGGCAAGGTGAAGAATAGCCTGCAGGTGATGTCCGATCACCTCGGCGAGCAGGCTTTCTGCATGGGCAACCACTACACCCTGGCCGACGTCGCCGTCGGCTGCGTGCTGGGCTGGCTGTCCCTGCGCTTCCCCGACATCGCCTGGCGCGACCAGCATGCCAATCTGGCGCGCCTGTTCGACAAGCTGTCCGAGCGTCCGTCCTTCAAGGACACCGTCCCGGTCGTCGCCTCGTGAATACACCAGTGAACAAGCCTGCCTCGACCACGGTCGTGTTCGGCGAAGCCCTGGTCGACGAATTCCCGACCGAGCAGGTGGTGGGCGGCGCGCCCTTCAACGTCGCGCGCCACCTGGCCGCCTTCATGGAGCCGGCCCTGATGATTACCCGCATCGGGCGCGACCGCAACGGCCAGGCCGTGCGCGGCGAGTTCGAGCGTTTCGCGATGAGCGACGCCGGCCTGCAGCTGGATCCGATGGAAGAAACCGGCCGCGTGGTGGTCGAGCGCAATGGCCAGGAGCATCGTTTCCGCATCCTGCCGCGCCAGGCCTACGACTTCATCGACGCCGGCGCGGCCACCGCCAGCCTGGCGAAGGTCGAGGCCGGTCTCGTCTACTTCGGCACCCTGGCCCAGCGCGGAGAAGGTTCGCGCGCGGCCCTGGCCGCCGTGCTGGAGGCAAGCCCGGCCAGCCGCTACCTGGACCTGAACCTGCGCCCGGACCAGGTCGAGGAAGCCACCGTCACGCGCTCCTTGAGCGCGGCCGACATCGTCAAGGTCAACGAAGAGGAATTGCAGGCGCTGTTCCAGTGGTATTTCCAGATCGGCCCGGACGACGCGGCGCTGTCGACGGAAGAAGTGCACGCGGCCTGCCGCGCGCTGATGGACCGCTTCGGCCTGGAGACCCTGATCGTGACCCTGGGCCACCGCGGCTCGGTGGTGTTCCTGGCGGACGGCGGCACGATCGCCACCCGCGACACCCCGGCGCCGCCCTTCGTGATCGACACGGTGGGGGCGGGCGACGCCTTCTCGGCGATCTTCCTGCTGGGCCGCGCGCGCGGCTGGCCGCTGGCGCTGACCCTGGCGCGCGCCAACGAATTCGCCGGCGCCATCTGCGCGGTCGCCGGCGCGGTGCCGCGCGACCTGAACTTCTACGACAAATGGGTCAATCGCTGGCGCGAAGGCACGCCGGCGGCAGCGTTCACATCTCGCTGACGTCGCCCATCTGGCTTTGTAAGTAATTCTGGATCCCCACCTTGACGATCAGGTCGAGCTGGGTTTCCAGCCACTCGATGTGTTCCTCGGTGTCTTCCAGGATCTCCAGCAGCAGGTCGCGCGACACGTAATCGCGCGCCGCTTCGCAGGCGGCGATGCCGTCCTTAACGCACTGCTGGGCGCCGCGCTCCAGCTTCAGGTCGCATTCCAGCATCTCCTGCGCCGACTCGCCGATCAGCAGCTTGTGCAGGGCTTGCAGGTTGGGCAAGCCATCCAGCATCAGGATGCGGTCGATCAGCCGGTCCGCGTGCTTCATCTCGCCGATCGACTCGTCGTACTCCTTCTTGCCGAGGCGGGTGAAGCCCCAGTGCTTGTACATGCGGGCATGCAGGAAGTACTGGTTGACCGCGGTCAGCTCGTTGGTCAGCTGCGCATTGAGCGCGCGGATGATGTTCGGATCGCCCTTCATGAAATCCCTTTCTTATTAGTTGTTCAAATCGATGCCAGCGCAACGCCGCCGGCCAGCAGCAGCGAGACCGACGCGATCGCGATCCCCACCGTGCGCCGGCGGTTGGTGAGCGTCCACAGCACCACCCCGGACAGCGACAGCAGGATGATCGAGCCGGCCAGCGTGTCCACCAGCAAGATCCAGCCCATGGGCATGCCGACGCCCTTGTGCAGGTTGATCAGGGTGGCGAAGACATTGTTCTCGTTGCGCTTGAGGGTAAGGTAATTGTTGCCGACCCAATACTCGGCCTGGACCGCGCCGCTGGGCGAGGTGAAGCTGGCGCTCCAGCGCGCCGGCTGGACCAGGGCGCGGTCGCCCCAGGCCACCGGCCGCGCCGGCTCGGCTTTGACGCGCGCCGGATCGGGCTGGAGCTTGAGCGAGGATTTCAGCCAGGCGGCCAGCGCCTCCGGATCGGCGGGCGCCGGGTCGGGCAGGGGAATCTGTACCGTGCTTTCCTGCACCTGGGCGGCGGGAATCTTCAGCACGGCGCGGTGGTTCAGCAGGATGCCGGTGCTGCCGAACAGCAGGCCGAGCACCGCGCCCCACAGGCCGATCCAGCCATGCATCTTGCGCAGCCATTTGACGGCGATAGCGCGGCGCGAGGGCGCGGGTGGCGGTGGGACCGTGAAGGGTTGCGGCGGCGTCCTCGGGGAGCGAAACGGGATGACGGGCATAAGACAGGCGTGATGGCTGCGTTGGAAGCACCATGTTATCAGGACGCGCCGCCCATCGGCCACTGCGCACGGCGTAAATGTGCGCGGCAATGACCACTCGGAATTCCGGGAGAGCCGGGCGGCCGGCTCAGGCCGCCAGATCGGCCGGGGTGCGGCGCAGCTCGGTGACGGTGGTGCGCGCGTCGAGGTGTTCGTTCATCACTTCGCGGGCGTAGCTGACGCATTTGCCGCAGCAGGTGCCGACGCCGAGTTCCTTGTACAGGTCGGACATCGAAGTCAGGCCCATTTCGACGGCCTGGCGGATTTCACGGTCGGAGATGTTGTTGCAAACGCAGACGATCATGTCTTTCTTTCCTCGTTGCCTGGTATATAATGCGAATCATTCTCATTAAGGTTTGTATTCTCCCGAAATCGACACCCGAATGCAAGCGTTTTGTCGGGTCATTGAGGCAGAGTGAACACAAGTAGACAAAACGCAAATAGAAATAATTCGCATTTAGGTTTATGATGCTCACATCGTCTCATCAGTGCCGCATTGAAGCCATACGGAAACGACAACCATGACTCTCGCACCCACCCTGACCACGCTCGACGCCCTGAAGGCGGGCCAGAGCGCCACCGTGATCCACCTCGCGCCCAGCCAGGGCCATGGCGGCGATGGCGCAGACGTATCGCGCCGCCTGATGGAACTCGGCTTCGTCCCCGGCGAACGCATCCGCATGCTCAAGCGCGGCCTGCCAGGCGGCCCGGTCGCGGTCAAGGTCGGTCAATCCACGTTCGCACTGCGCCGTTTCGAGGCGGCGCTGGTCTCGATCCAGCCGGAATAAACGGAACACATCAATGGGAGCAGTAGAGCAGCAGGTCCAGGCGGCGACTGCGACAAAAGCGCCGCTCATCGCCCTGCTGGGTAATCCGAACTGCGGCAAGACCGCACTGTTCAACCGCCTCACCGGCGCGCGCCAGAAGGTCGCGAACTACGCCGGCGTCACCATCGAACGCAAGGAAGGCAGTTTCACCCTGCCGGGCGGCCGCGCCATGCGCGTGCTCGACCTGCCGGGCGCCTACAGCCTGTCCGCCCACACCCCCGACGAAGCCATCACCCGCGACGTGGTCGCCGGCCTGCGCGCGGGCGAACAGGCGCCGGACGCCGTGGTCTGCGTCGTCAACGCCACCAACCTGCGCCTGAACCTGCGCCTGGTGCTCGAGATCCGGCGCCTCGGCCTGCCGATGGTGCTGGCCCTGAACATGGTCGACGTGGCCAACAAGCGCGGCATCGAGATCGACACCGCCAGGCTGTCGCGCGAGCTGGGCATGCCGGTGGTCGAGACCGTGGCCGTGCAGTC
This sequence comes from Massilia aerilata, assembly GCF_042656905.1. Taxonomy (NCBI): domain Bacteria; kingdom Pseudomonadati; phylum Pseudomonadota; class Betaproteobacteria; order Burkholderiales; family Oxalobacteraceae; genus Massilia; species Massilia aerilata. The sequence goes on along the minus strand of NZ_JBHSMZ010000012.1, from coordinate 14,337 downwards.
CGGCGGCGAGAAGCCGCTGCTGGCCATGCTGGAAACCCTGTCCTTGGCCACCCCCGTGAAGCCGCACCCGCTGAGCGCGATCGACGCCGTGCCGGTCGAGGAGACCCAGCGCGAGGTGCGCCGCATTATCGAGGCCTGCGTCAGCTTCGACAAGGACACCGGCAACCTGTCGGAGCAGATCGACCAGGTCGTGCTGCACCCGGTGCTGGGCCCGGTCATCCTGGCGGTGCTGATGTTCCTGGTGTTCCAGGCCGTGTTCAGCTGGGCCGCCGCGCCGATGGACCTGATCAAGAGCGGCGTCGAAGGACTCGGCGCCTGGGTCGGCTCCAACATGGCCGAGGGCCCGCTGCGCGGCCTGATCGTCGACGGCATCTTCGGCGGCGTCGGCAGCGTGCTGGTGTTCCTGCCGCAGATCCTGATCCTGTTCTTCTTCATCCTGGTGCTGGAAGACTGCGGCTACCTGCCGCGCGCGGCCTTCCTGCTCGACCGCATGATGGGCAGCGTCGGCCTGTCCGGGCGCGCCTTCATTCCGCTGCTTTCGTCCTTCGCCTGCGCGATTCCCGGCGTGATGGCGGCGCGCACGATCCAGAATCCGCGCGACCGCCTGGTGACGATCATGATCGCGCCCCTGATGACCTGTTCCGCGCGCCTGCCGGTGTACGCGCTGGTGATCGCCGCCTTCATCCCGAATCGCGAGCTGGTCGCGGGCATCAACCTGCAAGGCCTGGTGCTGTTCGTGCTGTACGCGGCCGGCATCGTCAGCGCGATGGGCGTGGCCTGGTTCTTCAAGCGCGCCGCGCGCACCAAGGGCCAGCACCCGCTGATGCTCGAGCTGCCGGCCTACCACTGGCCGCACCTGCAGAACCTGGCCCTGGGCCTGTGGGAACGCGCGAAGATCTTCCTGACCCGCGTCGGCACCGTGATCCTGACCCTGATGGTGCTGGTCTGGTTCCTGTCCAGCTTCCCGGGCGCACCGGAAGGCGCGACCCATCCGCCGATCTACTACAGCGTGGCCGGCATGCTGGGCCGCGCCCTCGCCGTCATCTTCGAGCCGATCGGCTTCGGCTGGCAGATCTGCATCGCGCTGGTGCCGGGCATGGCCGCGCGCGAAGTGGCGGTGGGCGCGCTCGGCACCGTGTATGCGCTGTCGTCTTCGGGCGACGACGTGGCCGGCTCGCTAGCGCCGCTGATCGCCCACTCCTGGAGCATGGCGACCGCGCTGTCGCTGCTGGCCTGGTACGTGTTCGCGCCGCAGTGCCTGTCGACCCTGTCCGTGGTGCGGCGCGAGACCGGCAGCATCCGCTGGGCCTTCGTCATGGCCGGCTACATGTTCGCGTTGGCCTATATCGCCTCCTTCATCACCTACCACGTGGCGCGCTACGCCCTCGGGAGCTGAGATGCTCGCCCAGTACCTGGTGGTCGGCCTGATCGTGCTGCTGGCGGCAGGCTACGCCGCCGCCAAGTACCTGCCGCTGTCCTGGCGCCGCAAGATCGTCTACCAATTCTCCGACGGCTCGGGCAAGGGCTGGCTGGCGCGCTGGCTGGACAAGGATGCCGGCTGCGGCAGCGGCTGCGATACCTGCGGGACCTGCGCGCCGGCGCCGATGCCGGAGAAGGATGAGAAGGGCCGCAAGATCATCCAGGTGCACGTGAAGCGTTAATCGTCATTCCCGCGCAGGCGGGAATCCAAGTTTCGTGATCAGAGCATACTTTTCCTTGGGGCCCCGCCTGCGCGCCTGCGCGGGGAGTCGGGTCGGGCAATGCCCGGCACGACGTACTCAGGCCGCCGGCCGCCGGCGCCACAAACCCACCGTCCCCAGCCCCGCCGCCAGCATCGCCCAGGCGGGCGCCTCCGGCACCGGCGACACCGCGGAAGCCGACACCATGCTCAGCACCGTGTTCTCGTTCCACAGCAGGTGGTGTTCGACCGTGTTGTAGGGCGTGATCCGGTAGTCGTAACTCAGCTTGCCCGTCTCGGTCAGGTGGCCGCCGCTGTTCCAGCCTTCGGGATCGCCGCCGTATTCGCCGAGGCTGAACGACAGGCCGCTATTCGGCGAGAAGACGAAGCTGTCGGCGCCGCAGTGGTAATACGCATTGCTGGACGCGGCGCAGGCCGCGTAGTCCATGGAGCCGATGGTGAGCGGCGGCTTCCCGGTCGTAGAAGCCGGTGTAGGTAAAGGTCCAGAGGGCGGATTGGGCATGCGCGAGCGCACTGCCGAACAACAGGGCGGTGGCGGGTTCAGCCTACACCTGTCTGTGTCGAAAGTCCTGCCCATCTTTAACATTTGTCGCCGAGCGGCGACAAGCTGTGGCTACTTCACCACCGGCAGTTCGATCGCGCTTTCCATGCCCGGCGCGTGGTAGACCCGCTGGGTCGCCTTGCGGTAATCGCCCGGCTTCGCGTAGAAGATGTTCGGCACGAAGGTCTGCGGGTTGCGGTCGTAGAGCGGGAACCAGCTGGACTGGATCTGCACCATGATGCGGTGGCCCGGCAGGAAGACGTGGTCGACGTTCGGCAGCGCGAAGCGGTAGCGTTCGGCCTTGTTGGCGGGGATCGCGGCCGGCTTGTCGAAGCCCTGGCGGTAGCGGCCGCGCAGGATGTCCATCGCGATCGGCAGCTGGTAGCCGCCCATCTCCGGCTGGGCCGCGACTTCGTCCGGATAGACGTCGATCAGTTTCACGACCCAGTCGCTGTCGGTGCCGCTGGTGGACGCGAACAGGTTGACCATCGGTTCGCCGGCCAGCGCCAAAGGCTGGCCGAGGGGTTCGCTCACATAGGTCAGCACGTCCGGGCGGTCCGAATACGAGCGCTGGTCGGTCACCAGCCAGGGCTTCCAGACCGTGCCCTCGCTCATGCGCACGGGACGCGGCACGAAGGGCACCGGCTTTGCCGGGTCGGACACGTATTCGTCGAAGGCGGCGGCCTTGCTGTCGCCCTTCTCGAAGCCGAGCGAGAAGCCCGGCTTCAGGTACATCTTCGTCGAACTCGGGACCAGCGGCCACTGCTCCAGCCTGCGCCAGCGGTTCACACCGGTTTGATACGACCATACCGGCGGCGTGTCGAACGTCGGCGCGCCATCCTTCAGGTACTGGTTAAAGAAGGGCAGCATGACCTCGCGGCGGAACTGCTGGGCGGTGTCGCCGGTGAATTTCAGCGCGCCCAGCGAGGAGCCCTCGTAGTTCACGCCGCTGTGGCGCCAGGGCCCGACCACCAGCGAATTCATGCGATTGTCCTTGTCCTTCGGCTCCACCGCCGCATAGGTCGCGTAGGCGCCGTAGATGTCTTCCTGGTCCCAGCGGCCGACCACGGTCATGGTCGGCACCGCCAGCGGTTTCCTGGCCAGGATGCGGTCCAGCGCCTGCTCCTGCCAGAAGCTGTCGTAGGCCGGGTGCTCGAAGATCTTCTTCGTGAAATTCAGCTGGTCGACGCCGTACAGGTGGGCGAAATCGAAGGTCGAGCCGGCGCGCAGGAAAGCGTCGTAGTCGTCGAAGGTGCCGGTGACGATGCGCTCGCCCGCGCCGCGCGCCGAGTTCTGGCCGGCGATGTAATCGAGATTCGTATTGCGGAAGGCGCCGTTGTGGAACCAGTCGTCGCCGCGCCAGCCGTCCACCATGGGGCTCATCGGCACCGCGGCCTTCAGCGCGGGGTGGGGCTCGACCAGCGCCATCAGCACCGTAAAGCCTTCGTACGAGGAGCCGACCATGCCGACCTTGCCGTTCGATTCCTTGATGTTCTTGACCAGCCAGTCGATGGTGTCCCAGGCATCCGTGCTGTGGTCGACCTGGGTGTTGTTCAGCGGGCCGCGCACCGGGCGCGTCATCACGTAGTCGCCTTCGGAGCCGTACTTGCCGCGCACGTCCTGGAACACGCGGATGTAGCCGTTGGCGATGAAGGCGTCGTCGCCGTCGCCCAGAATGGAGCTGATGTGCGGGCTCTTCATGCGGCCGGCGCGGCCGGATGCGTTGTAGGGCGTGCGGGTCAGCATGATGGGCGCGTGCGCTGCGCCCTTCGGAATCACGATCACGGTGTGCAGCTTGACGCCGTCGCGCATCGCGATCATCACTTCCTGTTTGGTGTAATCCGCGTTCGGGACCGTGATGGAGAATTTGTCGGGCGGGATGTCGGGCGCCATCGGCGGCGTCTGGGCCATGGCCGCGCCGCCGAGCGCGGCGAGCAGCAGGGGAAGAACGGACAGGGACGGCAGGCGCGAACGCGACATCGGATTCTCCATGAAGTTGCATCCAAGCATATCACCCAAGTGGCGAATCGGTGCAATCGTGTGCTACGCCACCTTGAACGCGCTGAACACTTCACTGAGGCGCTGCGCCTGCTCGTTCATCGCCGCCGCCGCGGCGGCAGCCTGCTCGACCAGGGCCGCGTTCTGCTGGGTCGCATCGTCCATGCCGGCGATGGCCTGGTTGACCTGGCCGATGCCTTCCTGCTGCTGTTCGCTGGCGCCAGCGATCTCGCCGATGATGCCGTTCACACGGTCGACGCTGGCGACGATTTCCCGCATCGTGTCGCCGGCCTGGCGCACCAGCGCCGAGCCGTCGTCGACCTTGCGCACGGAATCGTCGATCAGGCTGCGCACTTCCCTGGCCGCCGCCGCCGAACGCTGCGCCAGCGCGCGCACTTCGCCGGCCACGACCGCGAAGCCGCGGCCTTGTTCGCCGGCGCGCGCCGCTTCCACCGCCGCGTTCAGGGCCAGGATATTGGTCTGGAAAGCGATGCCGTCGATGACGCCGATGATGTCCGCGATCCGCTGCGCCGAGCCGTGGATCGCATCCATGGTCTCGACCACGCGGCCGACGACCAAGCCGCCGCGCTGCGCCACCTCGCTCGCCGACGAAGCCAGGCTGCTGGCGTGGCGCGCATTGGCGGCGTTCTGCTGCACGGCGCCGGTCAGCTCTTCCATCGTGGCCGCGGTTTCCTGCAGCGCGCCGGCCTGCTGTTCGGTACGGCTCGACAGGTCCTGGTTGCCGCTCGCGATCTGGGTCGAGGCGCTGGCGATGGTGCGGATGCCGGCGTCGACTTCGCCGACGATGCCGGACAGGCTGTCGTTCATCTCGCGCAGGGCGCGCAGCAGCTGGGCCGTCTCGTCCTGGCCCCTGGCCTCGATGACGGTGGTGAGATCGCCGGCGGCCACCGTGTTCGCCAGCGTCACGGCGCGCGCCAGCGGCAGGCGGATGCTGCGCGAGATCAGGTGGCCTGCCAGCATCAGCACGCCCGAGAGCAGGGCGGCCGCCAGCGAGAACCCGATCACGCGCGGCCAGAACACGGCGCCGATGGCATCCAGGTAGACGCCCGAGCCGACCACCCAGCCCCAGCCCGGCACCGCCTTCACATACGAGATCTTCGGCACCGGCTTGTCGCTGCCCGGCTTGGGCCACATATAGGCGATGAAGCCGCCGCCCTGGTTCTTCGCCACGTCGACCATGACGCGGAACAGGTACAGGCCGTTCGGGTCGGTCATGTCGCCCACGTCCTTGCCTTCCAGCTTGGTATTCGGATGCATCAGCATGCGCGGCTGCATGTCGTTGACCCAGAAGTATTCCTGGCCGTCGTAGCGCAGCGCGCGCAGCGCTTCCAGCGCCTCGTGCCTGGCCTGGTCGGCGGGCAGGGCGCCGCTGGCGGCCAGCTGCTCATAGCGGGCGATCACGCCGCCGGCGACTTCGACGGCCTGGCGCACGGCGCGGCCGCGTTCGTCGCCGATCAGCTGGCGCTCGGACACCAGGAAGCCGGCGGCGACGGCGGCGATGCCGAGACCCGTGATGAGGGTGAGGAGCCCGAGCTTCCTCGCGATGTTCAGGCTGGAGAAACGATTCATGGAGATGAAATCAGAAAATAACAATTGTCAGTATTGACGGAAGTTGGCGAGTATACATGCAAGTTGCATTAAAACAATAAAAAATTGCCGGAACTGCTGATGACTACTGGCAAACACGCAACAGTGCTAAGCTAGCGCCATTTCACGCGACCCCGGCCTCACATGATCATCGTCCATCACCTGAACAACTCCCGCTCCCAGCGCATCCTTTGGCTGCTGGAGGAACTCGGCCTGGCCTACGAGATCAAAAAATACCAGCGCGACCCGAAGACGATGCTGGCGCCGCCCGAGCTGCGCGCCGTGCACCCGCTCGGCAAATCGCCGGTGATCCAGGACGGCGAGACCATCGTGGCCGAATCCGGCGCCATCATCGAGTATCTGGTCGGGCGCTACGGCGAGGGCCGCCTGGCGCCGGCGGCCGGCACGCCGGAGCGCCTGCGCTACACCTATTTCCTGCATTACGCCGAAGGGTCGGCCATGCCGCCGCTGCTATTGAAACTGGTGTTCGACCGCGTCGAGAGCACGCCCGCGCCCTTCTTCGTGCGCCCGATCGCGCGCGCCATCGCGCGCAAGGTCAAGGACAGCTTCGTGCTGCCGCAGATCCGCCAGCACCTGGCCTTCCTCGAAGGCGAACTGGGGCAACGCGCGTGGTTTGCGGGCGACGACTTCTCGGCGGCCGACATCCAGCTCAGCTTCCCGCTGGAGGCCGCCGCGGCGCGCGGCGGGCTGGACGCGCAGTATCCGAAGCTGAGCGCCTTCCTCGAACGCATCCACGCGCGCCCGGCCTATGCGCGCGCGCTCGAACGGGGCGGGAAGTACGATTTCGTGAAGTAAGCCTATGGCAAAGCTGCTGGCCATCGACGGCCTGAACATCGTCCGCCGGGTGTACGAGGCGAGTCCCGAGCCGGACTCGGACCTGAAGGCCAGCATCGCCCTGCGCCACGCCTTCTCGTCCTTCCGCAACGTGCTGGACGCGCATGCGCCGACCCACGTGCTGGCGGCTTTCGACTACGGCGGCGAGACCTGGCGCCACGCGCTGTATCCGCGCTACCGCGAAGGGCGGGCGCCCATGCCCTCGGACCTGCGCAAGGCCCTGCCCGAATTCCACCAGCGCCTGCGCGAGGCCGGCCTGCACGTGCTGATGATTCCCGAGGTCGAGGCCGACGACGTGATCGCCACCGGCGTGATGCGCTGGCTGTCGGAAGGACGCGGCGACGCGGTGGTCGCCACCACCGACAAGGACCTGCACGCATTGATCGCGCACGGCGCCCTGGTGTGGGACCATTTCAAGGGCGAGTGGCACGACGATGCCTGGGTGCGGCATAAATTCGGCGTGGCGCCGGAGCGACTGCACGACCTGCTGGCGCTGATGGGCGACGCGACCGACGGCGTGCCGGGCGTGTCGAAGATCGGCATGAAGACGGCGGCGCGCCTGCTGAATGCCTACGGCAGCCTGGAAGCCGTGATGGCCGGCGCCGGCATCCTCAAGACGCCGCTGGGCGAGCGCCTGCGCGCCGAGCGCGGGATCCTCGAGGTCTCGCGCAAGCTGGTCGAGCTGAAGACCGACGTGAAGCTCGGGGTGAGCTGGAACATGCTCGCCTACGACAGCTTCTGACTACAAGGAATCAACGATGCTGAAGGCAGTGATTGTCGACTCGAACGCGATTTCGCGCGGCCTGCTCAACACCGTCCTGATGGACGCCGGCCACGAGGTGGTCGGCCAGACCCATACCAGCCATGCGGGTTTCCTGCTGGCGCAGAAGCACCACCCGCACATCTTCTGCATCGCGCGCGAGCAGGTCGAGGACGGCAACGACGTGGTCGAACAGCTGCGCGCCCAGCTGCCCAAGACCATGATCTTCATGGTGTCCGGGACGCTGGACGCGCCGGCGGTGCAGGCGGCGCTGGCGCGCGGGGTGCAGGGCTTCATCGTGAAGCCCTTCAAGGCGGATGCGGTGCTGAAGACGATCCGCAGCACGGTGCTGGCGATCGTCAGGCAGCACCGCGGCGGCTGATTTTGTTCAGGCGCTGCGCGCGGCGGTCAGCAGGCCCATTTCGTCGGAGCTGAGCAGCTTGTCGATGTCGAGCAGGATCAGCATGCGCTCGCCGACGGTGCCCAGGCCCATCAGGTAGTCGGCGGCGACGCTGGCGCCCAGGTCCGGCGCGGCCTTGATCTGGTCCGGGGTCAGGGTCACGACGTCGGACACGCTGTCGACCACCACGCCGATGGTGTGGCCGTTGATGTTCAGGACGATCACCACGGTGAAGGCATCATAGGTCGGATCGCCGACCCCGAACTTGATGCGCATGTCCACGATCGGCACGATGATGCCGCGCAGGTTGACCACGCCCTTCAGGTAATCCGGCGCGCTCGCGATGCGGGTGACGTTGTCGTAGCCGCGGATTTCCTGGACCTTGAGAATGCTGAGCGCGTACTCTTCGCCGCCCAGACGGAACGACAGCACTTCTGTCGTGTTGTTGACGATGCCTTCAGCCATGGCTGCTCCTTGTGTTCTTCAATTATTTTGCCGTTCGGCAACTTTGGTGAAGATTACGGCATTTCCGCGGGGAGTTCGATGGAGAAATGGCAAGCGGGGGCACATTTCGTGAAATTTGGGGGGAGGATGCAACACAATCCCCCGACGCTCAGCTTGCAGCCGAATCGATAATCCCGCCACCCAGACAAACATCCCCGTCATACAACACCGCCGACTGCCCCGGCGTCACCGCCCACTGCGGCTCGTCGAAGCGCAGGCTGAAGCGGTCCAGCCCTTCCGGCGCCACGCTGCAGGCCACGTCGGCCTGGCGGTAGCGGGTCTTGGCGGACAGCGCACGCGGCGCAGGCGCTTCGCCGGCGATCCAGCTGGCCTGGCCCGCGCCCAGTTCCGCGGACAGCAGCCACGGATGGTCGTGGCCCTGCACGATGTACAGGGTGTTGTTGGCGATATCCTTGCGCGCGACGAACCACGGCTCGCTGGTGCCGTCCGCGTTCTTGTGGGACTTCAGGCCGCCGATGCCGATGCCTTTTCGCTGGCCGAGCGTGTAGAAGGACAGGCCGACGTGCTCGCCGACCGTCTGGCCGTTATCCAGCTTGATCGGGCCCGGCTTGTGCTGCAGGTAGCGGCCCAGGAATTCGCGGAAGGGGCGCTCGCCGATGAAGCAGATGCCGGTCGAGTCCTTCTTGGCGGCGTTCGGCAGCTGCAGCTTTTCGGCGATCTTGCGCACCTCGGTCTTGGCGATCTCGCCCAGCGGGAACAGGGCCTTCGAGAGCTGCGCCTGGTTCAGGCGGTGCAGGAAGTAGCTCTGGTCCTTGGTCGAATCGAAGGCTTTCAGCAGTTCGAATTTGCCGGTCCCCGGGTTCTCGCGCACGCGCGCATAGTGGCCGGTCGCGATCAGGTCGGCGCCCAGCTTCATGGCGTGGTCGAGGAAGGCCTTGAACTTGATCTCGGCGTTGCACAGCACGTCCGGATTCGGCGTGCGGCCGGCCTGGTACTCGCGCAGGAACTCCGCGAACACGCGGTCCTTGTATTCGGCGGCGAAGTTGACGGCCTCGATGTCCACGCCGACCACGTCGGCCACGCTGGCCGCGTCGATCCAGTCCTGGCGCGTGGAGCAGTATTCGGAGTCGTCGTCGTCTTCCCAGTTCTTCATGAACAGGCCGATGACTTCGTAACCCTGTTCTTTCAGCATCCAGGCCGCGACCGAGGAGTCGACGCCGCCCGACATCCCGATCACGACTTTTTTCTTGGTCATTACATTACGTCCGGTTGCATTGGCAGTCCGCCATGAAAGACGGACTCATCTGTATATATCAGGTCCAGCGAGGTGCGCTTGCCGGCCAGGTAGTCGTCCACGCATTTCAGCACGGCCGGGCTGCGGTGCCGCTCCTGGCAGGCCGCGAGTTCGTCGCGGGTCATCCACAAGGTGCGCAGGATGCCATCGTCGAGCGGCCGGTCGTATTGCTTGCCCGGCTTGCCGCAGAAGGTGAAGCGCAGGTAAGTCACATCGGCGCCGCGCGACTTCGAGTGGTAGCGCGAGATGTACATGCCGACCAGCGCCTCGGGGATGAACTCGTGCGCGGTTTCTTCCATGGCTTCGCGAATGACCGCCTGTTCCAGCGATTCGAACGGATCGAGGTGGCCAGCCGGCTGGTTCAACCGGATGCCGTCGCTGGTTTCCTCTTCGATCAGCAGGAAGCGGCCGTCATCGCGCTGGATGATGGCGGCGACGGTCACCGATGGTCTGAAGGTATGGGTCATGCGCGTCCTTGAAAATGTGCCGACATTCTACCTTGATGAAAAGGTCGTTGCTTGCACGCACGCTGCATTGCAACAGTTCCGGCCAGGGTTTTCGCTTGATTTGATACAAAAAACAGTGGGATATGCCTAGGTCTGTAACACGTTGAGCAGGAAAATTGCCGATCTGTTTACGAAATACCACTGATCGGTATTGACAACGGCTCTTGTCCGCTTTTGCATGCTAGATTGTAGACAGTTTATCAATTTAATGGGGGCATCATGAAGATTGGTGTACCGGCCGAATCGCGGCCGGGCGAAACACGCGTCGCTGCAACGCCCGAAACCGTCAAGAAGCTGGCCGCCCAGCACGAGGTGCTGGTGCAGGCAGGCGCCGGGCTGCATGCCTCCGTGCCTGACGACGCCTACGCCGCCGCCGGCGCCCGCATCGTCACCGCCCGGGAAGCGTTTCAAGCGGCGCTGGTGCTGAAAGTGCGCGCCCCGGACGCCGACGAACGCAGCCTGATGCAGCCCGGCGCGCTTCTCGTCGGCATGCTGAACCCCTTCGATACCGAAAACCTGGCCGCGATGGCCGACCAGCGCCTTACCGCCTTCGCCCTCGAAGCCGCGCCGCGCATCACCCGCGCGCAGTCGATGGACGTGCTGTCCTCGCAGGCGAACATCGCCGGCTACAAGGCGGTCATGATGGCCGCCAACGCCTACCAGCGCTTCATGCCCATGCTGATGACGGCCGCCGGCACCGTGAAGGCGGCGCGCGTGCTGATCATGGGCGTCGGCGTGGCCGGCCTGCAGGCGATCGCCACCGCCAAGCGCCTGGGCGCCGTGATCGAAGCGTCCGACGTGCGCCCGCCGGTGAAGGAGCAGGTGGAATCGCTGGGCGCCAAGTTCATCGACGTGCCCTTCATTACCGACGAAGAGAAGGAGATCGCGGCAGGCGCAGGCGGCTATGCGCGCCCGATGCCGGCCGACTGGATGCGCCGCCAGGCCGAACTGGTGCACGAGCGCGCCAGGCTGGCCGACATCGTCATCACCACCGCGCTGATCCCTGGCCGCAAGGCGCCGGTCCTGATCTCCGAAGACACGGTAAAAGCCATGAAGCCCGGCTCCATCATCGTCGACATGGCGATCGAGCAGGGCGGCAACTGCCCGCTGACGGAACTCGGCAAGACCGTGGTCAAGCACGGCGTCACCCTGATCGGCGAGCCGAACCTGCCGGCCCTGGTGGCGGCCGACGCCTCGGCCCTGTACGCGCGCAACGTGCTCGATTTCCTGAAGCTGATCGTCGACAAGAACGGCAAACTGGCCATCGATCGCGACGACGAGATCGTGAAGGCCGTGATGGTGTGCGCCGATGGGGAAGTGCTACGTAAATAACACTCATCGTCGTTCCCGCGAAGGCGGGAACCCAAGTTCAGCTAGCGTTACGCGCACAGACTTGGATCCCCGCCTGCGCGGGGAGTCAGGTCGGGCAATGCCCGGCATGACAGTAATTGGAATTCAAAAGGAGAAGCAGAGTATGGAAATCAGTCACACGATCATCAACCTGATCATCTTCGTGCTGGCGATCTACGTCGGCTACCACGTGGTGTGGACCGTCACGCCGGCCCTGCACACGCCGCTGATGGCGGTGACGAATGCGATATCGGCCATCATCATCGTCGGCGCCATGCTGGCGGCCGGCCTGACCGAAGGCGTCACCGGCCAGGTGGCGGGCACGCTGGCGGTGGCGCTGGCGGCCGTCAACGTGTTCGGCGGTTTCCTGGTCACCCAGCGCATGCTGGAGATGTTCAGGAAAAAGGAGCCGAAAGCTTCCCGCGAAGCGAAGCCCGCGCCCGCCGCGCGCGAAAAGGAGGCTGCATGAATTTCATCAGCATGAATCTGGTGACGCTGCTCTACCTGGTGGCCTCGGTATGCTTCATCCAGGCGCTGAAGGGGCTATCCTCGCCCTCGACGGCGCGCATGGGCAATGTGTTCGGCATGAGCGGGATGGCGATTGCAGTCGTCACGACCATCGCCTTGATGTTCAAGCTGAAAGAACAGATCCAGACCGGCGGCATGGGCTTCGGCCTGGTGCTGCTGGGCGTGGTGGTCGGCGGCGCGATCGGCACCGTTGCGGCGCGCAAGGTCGAGATGACCAAGATGCCGGAGCTGGTGGCGGCCATGCACTCGCTGATCGGCCTGGCGGCCGTGTGCATCGCGATCGCCGCGGTAAGCGAACCCTGGGCATTCAACATCGCCGCCCGCGACGCGGCGCTCCCCTTCGGTAACCGGCTCGAGCTGTTCATCGGTACGTTTGTGGGCGCCGTGACCTTCTCCGGTTCCGTGATCGCCTTCGGCAAGCTGGCGGGCAAATATAAATTCCGCCTGTTCCAGGGCGCGCCGGTGCGCTATCCGGGCCAGCACTTGATCAACCTGCTGGTGGCGATCGCCATCATCGCGCTGGGCCTGGTGTTCTGCTTCTCGGATGGCGTGGCGCCGGCCTGGACGCCGTATATCGTGATGGCCGTGCTGTCGTTCGTGCTGGGTGTACTCATCATCATCCCGATCGGCGGCGCCGACATGCCGGTGGTGGTGTCGATGCTGAACTCCTACTCGGGATGGGCGGCGGCGGGCATCGGCTTCTCGCTGAATAACTCGATGCTGATCATCGCCGGTTCGCTGGTGGGTTCGAGCGGCGCGATCCTCTCCTACATCATGTGCAAGGCGATGAACCGCTCCTTCTTCAATGTGATCCTGGGCGGTTTCGGCGGCGAGGCGGCAGCGCTCGATGCCGGCGGCGCGAAAGAGCAGCGTCCGGTCAAGGCCGGCTCCCCGGAGGACGCCGCCTTCATCCTGCAGAATGCGGAATCCGTGATCATCGTGCCGGGCTACGGCCTGGCGGTGGCGCGCGCCCAGCACACGGTCAAGGAACTGGTCGACAAGCTGACGGCGCACGGCGTGACGGTGCGCTACGCGATCCACCCGGTGGCGGGCCGCATGCCGGGCCACATGAACGTGCTGCTGGCCGAGGCCGAGGTGCCCTACGACCAGGTGGCGGAGATGGAGGACATCAACGGCGAGTTCGGCCAGACCGACGTGGTGCTGGTGCTGGGCGCGAACGACGTGGTGAACCCTGCCGCCAAGGATCCCAAATCCCCGATCGCCGGCATGCCCATCCTGGAGGCCTATAAAGCCAAGAGCATCATCGTCAACAAGCGCTCGATGGCGTCCGGCTATGCGGGCCTGGACAACGACCTGTTCTACCAGCCGAACACGATGATGGTGTTCGGCGATGCGAAGAAGGTGATCGAATCGATGGTAAAAGCGGTGGAGTGAAGCAGGGCGCGGGCGCGGCAAAGTCCGTCGTGCCCGCTTGCCGCAGTGATGTATCGGTAAGGCCACAGCTTTGCGTAAGGTCCACAGCCCGAATTTTCAAATTGATATAGTGGATCGGTTGTCCATCTGTTTCGTGAGGCAGCCATGCAAAAAATCAACTATCTCAACGTTGGTTGCGGCAAGAAGTTCCACCCGGCGTGGACCAACGTCGACATGGCCTCGAGCAGTCCGCACGTCGAGGTCCATAACCTCCTGCAGGGGTTTCCCTATCCCGACAAGCAGTTCGACGTCGTCTACCATTCCCAGGGCTGGAGCAGGTCCCCAAGGACAAGGCGCCCGGCTTCGTGCGCGAACGCCTGCCGGTCCTCAAACCCGGCGGCGTGCTGCGCGTGGTGGTGCCCGACCTGGAAAACATCGCCGTCGAATACCTGCGCCACCTGCAGGAAACCTCGCGCATCCGAGCGCGGTCTCAAGCGCGAATTACGACTGGATCCTGCTCGAGCTGTTCGACCAGACGGTGCGCAACCGCCCGGAAGGCGAGATGGGCGACTTCCTGAAGCAGCCGCGCCTGCCCAACGAGGACTACATCGTCGAGCGCATCGGGCACGTCGGGCGCAGCATCATCGCCCGCGGGCGCAGCCAGGCCGAGGGCAGCGCCGCCGCGCAGCCCACTCCCATGATGGCAAAGCTGAAAAAGCTCACACCCAGGAAACTGGTCAGCCACCTGCGCGTCAAGCTGCGCGACAAGCTGGGCAGCGAGGCCCTGCGCATCGGCGCCTTCCGGCTGAGCGGGGAAATCCACATGGGGATGTACGACCGCTACTCGCTGGGCCGGCTGCTGGAGCAGGCCGGCTTCACGAATGTGCGGCGTGATGTTGCCCCGCTATTCCCGGACACAGCCTGATGCTTAGTTAGCGTCAGTTTTCAGAGCCTGACGC
>NZ_JBHSMZ010000011.1:0-18968 GCF_042656905.1 Massilia aerilata | reverse complement strand
TGCAACCAGTGTGAAAGTAGGTTATCGTCAGGCTAATTATTATGCAGAGCCCGTCCAGTTAATTCTGGACGGGCTTTTTGCTTTTCGGTGCCGCAAACGGCCGCTCTGTCATTCATCTCAAAACGTTTTTGTACATACACATTCGTTCTGTATATGTATGCAGTTTTCCTTTTGTAAATACATAATGACCATACAACTGAGCAATTGGGTTGTTGCGTTACATAATCAAATACAAAAGCGAGAAGAAAGAGATGAAACTGAAAGAAAAAGCGACCGTGCGTTCCGTCCGTCTGGCAGTCGGTGTGCTGGCGGCGCTGGCTGCAGGCCAGGCATTTGGCCAGGAGCAGGCGGTTCAACGCGTCGAGGTGACCGGTTCGGCCATCAAACGCATCGCCGCCGAAGGCGCCTTGCCGATCCAGATCCTGTCGCAGGAAGTCATCGTCAAAACCGGCGCGACCAACGTCGCCGAATTGATCCAGGCGCTGCCGGCGATGCAGGGCTTCACGATTTCCGCGATTTCGGCGGGCACCAATTCGGGCGGCCGCGTCACCGCGTCCATCCACGATATCGGCGAAAGCTACACCCTGGTACTGCTCAATGGCCGCCGCCTGGCGCCCCAGGGTTCGGGCAGCACCGTCAATCTGCAGGCAATTCCGATAAGCGCCATCGAGCGCGTCGAAATCCTGACCGACGGCGCCTCCGCGCTGTACGGTTCCGATGCGATTGCCGGCGTCGTCAACTTCATCCTCAAGCGCAACCAGCAGGGCGGCGATATCGAGGCGAATTACAATACCCGACCACCAGCCGCTCCGGCGCTTCCAAGTATGTGAGCGCCAGCTACGGTTTCGGCGATCTCGAAACCAAGGGCTATAACGTCCTGGCCGCCTATCGCCACGACGACCAGAGCCAGGTCAAGTCGACCGAGCGCGATTTCGCGAAGACAGCCTATATTCCCTTCGACTTCCGCGGCAATCACTACATCTACGACCGCACCAGCACGGCGACGATTCCCGCCAACGTCACCGCGACCTTCAACAACAATATCCCCTCGATCGGCTTCTCGCCGTATCTGAAAAAGACCGGAAATTGCCCGGCCATGAACTTCGTCAGCCTGAACAACACGGCGACGACCCAGAACTGCGCCTTCGACTTCGTCCAGACCGTCGAAGTGGTCCCGGAAAACAAGCGCGACGGCCTGTTCCTCAAGGGCACCCTGAACGTCAGCGACAATCTGCAGCTGTTCACCGATTTCGCGTTCTCGCGTTTCGACATCACCGCCCGCATCGCGCCGAATACCGCGCCCTTCACCATCGTCGCCAATTCGGCGATGTACAACCAATATGTCGCGCCTTACCTGACGGCGCAGCAGCTGGCCAACGTCAAAGCGGTGTCGGGCAACTACCGTACCTATGACTGGGGCACGCGCGACAGCCGCACCCTGACCGATTCGACCCATTTCGTCGCCGGTGCTGACGGCAATTTCTCGGGCTGGAACCTGAACAGCGCCCTGACCTGATCGCGCAACAAGATCGACGAGCAGTACGTCGGCGGCTATGCGAAGGACAAGGAATTCCGCGACATGCTGGCGAACCGCTCCTTCGATCCCTTCGCGGCGATCGGCGGCCAGACCGACGCCACCAAGACCCTGATCGCCAGCTCGCTGTACCACGGTTCGATCCGCGAAGCGTCGACGACCCTCAAGGGCGCCGACCTGCGCGCCTCGCACGAGCTGTTCGCCCTGGGCGGCGGCGCGGCCCAGCTGGGCGTGGGCGCCGACTACCGCCAGTATCACTACGAGCAGACTCCGCTGGCGAAAGACGCCGACATCTACAACTTCAACGCCTCGGCGGCCTACGACATGAAGCGCGGCAGCTACGGCGTCTTCGCCGAGGTGCTGGCGCCGCTGTTCAAGCAGCTCGAACTGACCGCCGCGCTGCGCTACGACAGCATCGACGCGATCGAGAACGGCATCGTCAACAAGACCATGGGGCAGAAGGCCTCGAAAAGCACCTACAAGATCTCGGCGCGCTACCAGCCGACCCAGGCGGTGCTGCTGCGCGGCTCCTTCGGCACCGGCGTCAAGGCGCCGAGCATGCTGGACATCGGCCAGCCGCTGGTGAACGCCGGTTTCACGGCAGGCTCCTACACCTGCCCGATCCAGCACGCCGAGTATTGCCGTCCCGGCAAGACCCAGTACAACGTCCTGTCCGGCGGTAACGAGAATCTGAAACCGGAAACCTCGAAGCAGTTCAGCGTCGGCATCCGCCTGGAACCATCGCCCGCGCTGTCGATGGGCCTGGACCTGTGGGACGTGACGATCCGCGATGCCGTCTCCGGTATCTCGGAGCAGCAGGCCTTTGCCGATCCGGTCAAGTTCAATAGCCTGTTCACGACCTACACGGAACCGTCGACCGGCAACACCTACTGGGCCTTCAAGTCCCTGTCCGTGAACATCGGCCGCCAGCACAACCGCGGCATCGACTGGGATGCGACCTCGCGCTACAAGTTCGACTGGGGCACTTTCACCACCACGGTCAACGGCACCCACATGCTGAAGTCGGACTACACGTTGCCGGGTACCGACAACCACTGGACCAACAGCTTGGACTTCTTTGGCGTGAACAATAGCGTCACCTTCCGCAACATCGCCCGCCTCAGCGGCACCCTGGACACCGGCAAGCTGTCGAACACGCTCATGTTCAACTACCGCAACGGCTACACCGATGCTTCGGCGACGGTGCGCAATACCGGGATCAATGTCAACGAGACCATCCGCCTGGACGTGCCTTCGTTCATGACCCTTGACTGGCAGGGCCGCTACCGCCTGAGCCAGGCGATCACGCTGCGTCTGGGCGTGAAGAACCTGCTCGACAAGCAGCCGCCGCTGTCGCTGCGCGCTTCGTCCGGCCACCAGGTCGGCTATGACCCACGCTACGCGGATCCGCTGGGCCGCCAGGCCTATGTGATGGGCAACTACAAGTTCTAAGCCTGTCACCGCGATGCCGCCGGGCGCCAACCCGGCGGCGTCGCTGCTCCAGATTTGCCACAGCCACCGGAACAGCTGTACCGTTTCGGAACATCTGTCCTGTCCGTCACGCCAGCGTGCGCATGGCATGCCGTTTGCTGGTCTTAGCTTAAACATCACAAGACTAGGGGACACAATGGCGCATCCAACCGGTCCTGCGGCATGCGCCGCGGCCGTGTTTTTATTCTTGCCGTTCACCGCCGTCGCGGAAGAAACCCGCGCGCCCTTCATTCCCCGGGTCGAGGTCGTCGGCGTCGCGCCGGTCTACGGCCTTGGCATCGAACGGGATTTGCTGCCTTACCCTGTGCAAGTGGCCACCGACAAGACCATGCGCAAGGCGGGCGGCGAAAACCTGGCCGAATTCATGGCCCATCACCTGGGCGGCGTCAACGTGAACGAGGTGTCTGGCAGCCCCTTCCAGAACGACATCACCTTCCGCGGTTTCCGCGCATCGCCGGTGCTGGGCAGCTCGCAAGGCATTTCCGTCTACCTGGACGGCGTGCGCGTCAACGAACCTTTCGGCGACGTGGTCAACTGGGACATGGTGCCCGAGGCGGCGATCGGCGAGCTTATCCTCGTCACCGGCGCCAACCCCCTGTACGGATTGAACACCCTGGGCGGTGCGCTGGCCTTCAGGACCAAGTCCGGGCTCACGGATCCGGGCGGCGAGGCCGAATTCTCGCTGACCAGCCACGGCCGGCGCCGCGCCGACCTCGCCTACGGCAGGCAGGGCGCCGGCGGCTGGCACAGCTTCGTCGGCGCCACCCTGTTCGACGACGAAGGCTGGCGCGATCATTCCGCCGGCCGGCTCGGGAACGTACTCCTCAAGGTCGGCCGCGCGATGGGCGGCACCGACTGGAGCGCCACGCTGCTCGGCGGCCGCAGCCGCGTGCTGGGCAACGGCTTGCTGCCGGACGCGCTGTACCAGGCCGACCGGCGCGCCGTCTATACCTATCCGGACACGACCCGCAACCGCCTGCTGCAGGGCAGCTTCAATTTCACCCGCCACATCGACCCTAACAGCGAGCTGAGCGTGGTCGCCTATGTCCGCAACAGCCGCCGCGACACCGTCAACGGCGACGTCAGCGACGACGTCGAGGAAAGGGCAGCAGAGCATCCTGGCGTCCTGAACACCACCAGCACGCGCCAGGATGGACGCGGCCTGAACCTCGCGTTCAGTACCCGGCGCGGCAGCGTGCGTCTGGATGCCGGCGCTAATGTCGACCGGAGCGAGGTGCACTACGCCCAGTTCGAGCAAGCCGCCTTCATCACCGAAGGACGCGAAGTGATCGCCGATCCGCTCGAATCGCGCGAGCCAAGCTCATCGGTGGTCGGCACTTCGCAGGCTGGCGGCGTCTATCTTGCCGCCAGCCTGCCGGTCGCGCCCGGCACGCAGCTGACCGCCAGCGCGCGCTACGGCCGCACGCGGGTCGCCAATACCCTGAGCAATGAACGTGGACCGCAACCCGCCGAAAGTTTTGTCTACAGCCGCCTCAACCCCTCGCTCGGCCTCACCCATGTCCTGAGCCCGCGCGCGACGCTGTTCGCCAACATCGCGCAGGGCAACCGCGTGCCGACGGTGATCGAACTCGGCTGCGCGGATCCGGACAATCCCTGCCGCCTGCCGGTCGGCCTGCAGTCCGATCCTTACCTGAAGCAGGTGGTGGCGCGCACGATGGAGGCGGGCGCGCGCGGCCGCTTCCAGGACGAGGACGCATCCGGCAGCTATTCGCTGTCCCTGCACCGCACCGTCAACCGCGACGATATCCTCTTCCTCAGTTCTCCCTCGCGCCAGGGCTATTTTGCGAATTTCGAGCGCACCCGCCACCAGGGCCTCGATGCCCTGCTGAGCCGCCAGTCCGGCCGCCTCGGCATCCGTATCGCCTACAGCTACCTGCAGGCGGTGTACGACGCCGACGGCGAACTGTTCACCGGCGCGCGCCATGTCCAGGTGCGGCGCGGCACGCAGATGGCGGGCTTGCCGCACCACAGCGCCAAGCTGTCGCTGGACTGGAACCTGCGCCCGGAATGGACGATTGGCGCCGACCTGCATGCGGTGTCGAGCCTGGTCACGCAAGGGAACGAGGATGGCTTGACCGCGGATGTGGAGGAGGGCGAGGCCGCGCAGCGCGCCGACTGGCGCGTGCACGGCTATCTGCTGCTCGGCCTGCGCGCCAGCTACCGCCCGGCCGACAAATGGGAACTCTTTGCGCGCGTCAGCAATGTGTTCGACCGCCGCTACGAAAGCTATGGCGCGGTGGCGCCGGACCTGTTTCCGAATGGCCGCTTGCGCGCGCCGCAGGAAGAAGAGGGCGAGGCCGGGCACGCGCGCTTCGTCGCGCCCGGCGCACCGCGCACCATCGTCGCCGGCCTGCGCTACCGCTTCTGATCAGAAGCGGTATTCGGCCGTCAAGCCCGCCGCCCATAGCCGGCCCGGCGCCGCTTCGTAATAGCGCTTGTTGGCGTCGCCGACGATGACCGAGCCCACATACTGGCGGTCGAACAGGTTGTTCAGCCGCAGGAACTGTTTAAAACGCCAGCGCTCGACTTCCTGGCGGGCCTGCACCCGCAGGTTGAGCACCGCGTAGCCCGGCGCTGGCCGCTCCGTATTCGTGTCCTCCGCAAAGACCTTGGCGTTCGCGACGGTCTCGAGCGCCGCGCCGAAGCGTCCGCCGGCTTCTTTCCAGGCGAGTTCGCCATACAGGCTGGCGCGCGGCACGCCCGGCAGGCGGCTGCCCGGCTGCACCGCGCCGAAGCCGGTTTCATAGGTCGCGCGCAGCATGCTGAGGGCCAGCCGCGCGCTCCAGCCCGCCGCGAGACTGGTGTCGAGCGAGACCTCGGCGCCGCGGCGCAGGGTCTGGGCCGCATTGCGATAGCTGGTGCGTCCGGCCACTGAGCTGTCGACCACCAGTTCGTCGTCGGTGCGGACCTGGAACAAGGCCGCGTCGATCCGGGTGTCGCTGCCCAGCACGGCCTTGGCGCCCAGCTCCAGGTGGCGGCTCCTGGCCGGTGCCAGCCGGAAATTGAAACCGGCGCCGCCGCTCGAATAGAACAATTCGTTCAAGGTCGGCGTCTCGAAGCCGCGCGCCGCGCTCGCGTACAGATTCAGGCCGCGATCGACCTTGTACAGAACGCCGAGCACCGGCGTGGTCCGGCGGTAATCGATCCTGCCGCTGTCATTGCCGTTGCTGAGGAAGCGGTCGCTGACCTCCACCTTCAGGCGGCTGTGGCGCAGGCCGGCGGTGATCACCCAGGGCCCGCCCTGCCACTCGCTCTGCAGGTAGGGATCGACGCTGGTCAGCACGTCGGTTTCGTCGCGCCGCAGCGCGCCCTTGACGCCGAACCGTACGCCGGACTGGTCGGCGATGAAGTTCTCGTAACCCTTGCGGTCATCAAGAGAGCGGTCGACGTCGATGCCGATCGTGGTGCTGAGCTTGCCGCCGGCGAGCGGGCGCACGAACAGCCAGTTGAGGTCGGCGCCGTAGAAGTCGCGGTCGAAATCGACGACGCCTCCCGAATGCGTGGGCGGCGCCTGGAACGCGCGCGAAAAGGACTGGTACTGGATGACGCTCCGGTTGCCGCCATAGACCATGGCGCGCAGGCGGTCCTCGCCGAAACGCCGCTCGTAGATGGCGCCGGCCTGCTGGTGGTCGATGCTCTTGCGCGTGTCGTAGCGCTCGGCCAGGGTGCGCTTCGGGGGCTGGGTATCGGTGGCGTCGATCTCCCCGGCGCGCGGGTCGCGCTCGAAGCTGGCCCAGGTCACACCCAGCGGGTCCTGGGTGTCGTGCTGGCTCAGGTTGCTGGCGCTGACCGTCAGCTTGCTGTCCGCATCCGGCTTGAAGTTCAGCTTGGTAAAGCCCTGGTCGCGCCGCGCCGCGCTGTGGGCGCGGTAGCCTTCGGTGCCGAAGCGGGACGCGTCGACCACATAACCCATGCCATAGGTTTCGCCCTGCGCGTTCAGGTCGACCTTCCACATGCCGTCGCTGCCGCCGGAGACGGTGGTCTCGGCGGTCGGGCTGCCGTGTCCTTCGCGCGTGAACAGTTGCACCACGCCGCCCGAGTGGTTGCCGTAGACGACGGAGAAGGGACCGCGCAGCACTTCGATGCGCTCGGCCATGTCGAGATTGAAGGTGGCCGCCTGGCCCTGGCCATCCGGCATGGTGGCGGGAATGCCGTCGGCGATCAGGCGCACGCCGCGCACACCGAAGGTGGAACGGGCGCCGAAGCCTCGCGAGGAAATCTGCAGGTCCTGGGCGTAGTTCTGGCGGTTCTGGATCACCAGCCCCGGCACCGCGACCAGGGATTCGGAGGCGTTGACGCGCATCTGCGTATCGCGGATCTGGCGCGCGTCGATGACGTCGATGGCTGCCGGGAAATTGGAGATATCGTGTTCGACGCGGCTGCCGGTGACGATGACGACCGGGATCCCCGGGGCTTCACCTGATGGGCTTGCTTCGGCAGCGGCCGCCCCGGCGGCGCACAGCATGGCGATGGTGTTCATTCCGCATACAGCGCGATTCATCCTGTCTCCTGTCTGGACTGATGGCCGGGCCCGCGCAAGCGGCGTGCCTCTCGTTTGCGGTTCAAGCAATATGCCTGCCACCCATCGCGATTGTGCACGGCATGCCGCCCACCCCATTCGGCGGCGCGACACCTGTTCAGGTTTTGCACAGTTGACGCCCGGGTGTCTCGATTCCGGCACGGCCGTATACGCGCTCTGTACAGATTTCCTGCGGCGGCATGCCTGGCACGACCCTTGCGAATGCCGGACATATCACAAGACCATTCACAACGGAGACACCATGAAAACGAGAGCCGCCATCGCATGGAAGGCCGGGGAACCCCTGCAGATCGCCGAAGTCGACCTCGAAGGCCCGCGCGCCGGCGAGGTGCTGGTCGAAATCAAGGCCACGGGTATCTGCCACACCGACTGGTACACCTTGTCGGGCGCCGACCCGGAGGGCATCTTCCCGGCCATCCTCGGCCACGAAGGCGCGGGCATCGTCCTCGAGACCGGTCCGGGCGTCACCTCCGTCAAGCGCGACGACCATGTGATCCCGCTCTACACCCCGGAATGCCGCCAGTGCAAATTCTGCCTCTCGCGCAAGACCAACCTGTGCCAGGCGATCCGCAGCACGCAAGGGCGCGGACTGATGCCGGACGCGACCTCGCGCTTCTTGCTGGACGGCAAGCCCATCTACCACTACATGGGCACCTCAACCTTCTCGAATTACATCGTGGTCCCGGAAATCGCCCTGGCGAAAATCCGTGCAGACGCGCCTTTCGACAAGACCTGCTACATCGGCTGCGGTGTGACGACCGGCGTGGGCGCGGTGATCTTCACCGCCAAGGTGGAGGCGGGCGCCAATGTGGTGGTGTTCGGCCTCGGCGGCATCGGCCTGAACGTCATTCAAGCGGCCAGGATGGTCGGCGCCGACAAGATCATCGGCGTGGACCTGAATCCGGGCCGCGAAGAGATGGCGCGCAAGTTCGGCATGACCCACTTCGTCAATCCGAAGAACGTCGAGAACGTGGTCGACACCATCGTCCAGCTGACCGACGGCGGCGCCGATTACGCCTTCGAATGCATCGGCAACGTGCAGACCATGCGCCAGGCGCTGGAGTGCTGCCACAAGGGCTGGGGCCAGTCGATCATCATCGGCGTGGCCGAGGCCGGCAAGGAAATCGCGACCCGTCCGTTCCAGCTGGTGACCGGCCGCGTCTGGAAGGGCTCGGCCTTCGGCGGCGCGCGCGGCCGCACCGACGTGCCGAAGATCGTCGACTGGTACATGGAGAACAAGATCAACATCGACGACCTGATCACCCATACCTTGCCGCTCGATCGCATCAACGAAGGCTTCGAGCTGATGAAGAGCGGGCAATCGATCCGTTCGGTAGTGATCTATTAACCAAGGCGGTCCAACGAAGAAGAGGAGACATGATCATGAGCAGTGCAGTCCATATTCACCCATCCGTCGACGACGGTATTCCGCAGGCGGCGCCGGACTTCGCGGGCGGGACCCTGACCTGCCTGTGTACGACCGATCCGGTGACGGTCGAGATCAAGGGACAGGTGGCGCACAACCATGTATGCGGCTGCACCAAGTGCTGGAAGCCGGCCGGCTCGCTGTTTTCCCAGGTCGCGGTGGTATCGCGCGAGAACCTGCAGGTCACCGCCAACGGCGACAAGCTGCAGCCGGTCGACACCACCGCCGCCATCGTGCGGCATGCCTGCCGCGACTGCGGCGTGCACATGGTTGGGCGCATCGAGAACACGGCCCATCCCTTCTTCGGACTCGACTTCGTGCACACCGAGCGCTCGAACCAGCGCGGCTGGGCGGCGCCCACCTTCGCGGCCTTCGTCTCGTCCATCATCGAGTCCGGCGCCCGTCCCGAAAACATGGGCGCGGTGCGCGCGCGCCTGACCGAGATCGGCCTGCCGCCCTACGACTGCCTGTCGCCGCCGCTGATGGACGCGATTTCCACTCACGTCGCAAAAGCCAAGAGAATCCTATGAAGCGCTTGCCCCTGCTTCTGCTGGCACTCCTGGCAAGGCCTGCCATGGCCGAGGCCCATGATTACCCGACCAGTGGGCGGATGGAGTACGTGCTGGAGTGTATGCAAAAGCACGACGGCAAATACGAGTTCCTCTACAAGTGCTCGTGCGTGATCGACCGTATCGCCGAGGCGATGTCGTACGAGGACTTCGTGGCGATGTCGACCGCCCTGCGGGACCAGTCGCTGGCGGGCGAGCGTGGCGGCGCTTTCCGCGATCCCCCTTCGGTCAGGGCAATGGCCGACAAATACAAGACCATTCAGGCCAATGCGAACCAGGCCTGCCACGTGCAGCAGCGCTGATATAAAAATCGATAGGAGACTAACATGTCATTTCAAACGAAACTCTTACGCTGGTGGCCGTGTCTGGCACTGGCAGCCTCGCCTGTGTTCGCAGCCGACTCCGACGTGGCCCAGTTGAGCAAGGATCCGAAAAACTGGGCGATGCAGGCCGGCAGCTTGAGCAACCAGCGGTACAGCGAGCTCAAGCAAATCAACAGCAAGAACGCCAGGAACCTGCAGGTGGCCTGGACCTTCTCGACCGGCGTGCTGCGCGGCCACGAAGGCGGACCGCTGGTGATCGGCGACACGATGTACCTGCACAGCCCCTTCCCCAACAAGGTGTTCGCGATCTCGCTCGAAGACCAGGGCATCAAGTGGAAGTACGAGCCGAAGCAGGACCCGACCGTGATCCCGGTGATGTGCTGCGACACCGTCAACCGCGGCCTGGCCTACTCGAACGGCAAGATCTTCCTGCAGCAGGCCGACACCACTTTGGTGGCGCTGGACGCCAAGACCGGGGCCGAGCTGTGGAAGACGAAAGTCGGCGATCCGAAGATCGGCGAAACCACCACCAATGCGCCGCACATCTTCAAGGACAAGCTCCTGACCGGCATCAGCGGCGGCGAATTCGGTGTGCGCGGACGGATTGCCGCCTACGATCCGAACACCGGCAAGCTGTTGTGGAAGGCCTGGAGCACCGGGCCCGACAAGGATCTGCTGTTCGACCCGGCCAAGACCATGACCTGGACCAACGGCAAGATGGCGCCGGTGGGCTCGGACTCCTCGCTCAAGAGCTGGCAGGGCGACCAGTGGAAGCTGGGCGGCGGCACCACCTGGGGCTGGTACAGCTACGACCCGCAGCTGAACCTGGTGTACTACGGCAGCGGCAACCCGAGCACCTGGAACCCGCGCCAGCGCCCTGGCGACAACAAGTGGTCGATGACGATCTTCGCGCGCGACCTCGACACCGGCATGGCGAAATGGGTCTACCAGATGACGCCCCACGACGAGTGGGATTATGACGGCGTCAACGAAATGATCCTGGTCGACATGAAGGTCAAGGGCCAGCCGCACAAGGCCCTGGTGCACTTCGACCGCAACGGCTTCGCCTACACGATGGACCGCCAGACCGGCGAACTGCTGGTCGCCGAAAAATACGACCCGGTGGTGAACTGGGCCAGCCACATCGACATGAAGAGCGGCCGCCCGGTGGTCGTGGCGAAGTACAGCACCGACAAGAACGGACCCGACGTCAATTCGAAGGGCATCTGCCCGTCGGCCCTCGGCACCAAGGACCAGCAGCCGGCCAGCTACTCGCCCAAGACCGGCCTGTTCTACGTGCCGACCAACCACGTGTGCATGGATTACGAGCCTTTCCAGATCGAGTACACGGCCGGCCAGCCCTATGTCGGCTCGACCCTGTCGATGTACCCGGCGCCGAACAGCCATGGCGGGATGGGCAACTTCATCGCCTGGGACGCCAGCGCCGGCAAGATCGTCTGGTCCAAGGCCGAGAAGTTCTCGGTGTGGAGCGGGGCATTGGCAACCGCCGGCGACGTGGTGTTCTATGGCACCCTGGAAGGCTATATCAAGGCGGTGGACAACAATGGCAAGGAGCTGTGGAAGTTCAAGACCCCGTCCGGCATCATCGGCAACGTCACGACCTGGGAGTACAAGGGCAAGCAGTATATCGGCGTGCTGTCCGGCATCGGCGGCTGGGCCGGCATCGGTCTTGCGGCGGGCCTGACCAAGGGCACGGAAGGCCTGGGCGCGGTCGGCGGCTATAAGGACCTGGCCAAGTACACCGAGCTCGGCGGCGTGCTGACCGTGTTCGCCCTGCCGGACCGCTGATCCTTGTGGTCCGCAAGCTCTGCAACAAACGGCCGCCGGCACGCGGGATGCCGGTGGCCGTACCCTGTCCTTACCGGAAATCGCCATGAACAAATTCGTCACCCTGATGTTGAGCGCGGCCGCCTTTGTGGCCGCCGTACCCGTCCTCGCCGACGACGATGCCGCGCCTGGCGGCGCCGCGCCCTACAAGGTCGCCAACGGCAACCAGGTCGATGCCCAGACCCTGAGCGGCTGGAAGACCTGGCGCGCCCTGGCCTGCGAACGCTGCCACGGCGCGGCCCAGGAAGGCATGGTCGGCCCCTCGCTCGTGAACAGCCTGAAAACCCTCACCAGGGACCAGTTCAAGCAAACCGTCCTGCATGGCCGCATCGATAAAGGCATGCCCAATTTCGACGGCAGCAAGATGGTGGTCGAGAACATCGACAACCTGTACGCCTACCTGAAGGGGCGCTCGGATGGTGCGATCCAGCCCGGCCGCCTGCAGGAGATCGGAAAATGAGCTGGCGCCGCAGCCTGGGCCGGATGGCGGGCGCCGCGCTGGCGCTGCTTTGCCTGGCAGGGCCGGCCGTCGCCCAGCAGGCCGGCAGCGACGCCGGCCCCGGGCAGGACAAGGTGCTGCGCGTCTGCCAGGACCCCAACAACCTGCCGTTCTCGAACCGCGCCGAGGCCGGCTTCGAGAACAGGATCGCAGCCCTGCTTGCCCAGGAGCTGGGATGGAAGCTGGAACACACCTGGTTCCCGCAGCGGATCGGCTTCATCCGCAACACGCTGCGCGCCAAGGTGGACAATTCGGACCGCTACAAGTGCGACCTGGTGATCGGCGTGCCGGCCGGCTTCGAGATGGCCGCCACCACCCGTCCTTACTACCATTCGAGTTATGCCCTGGTGTACGTGAAGGGCAAGGGCCTGGACGGCGTGCGCAGCCTGGACGACCTGATGGCATTGAAGCCCGAGCAGCGCGGCAAGCTGAGGATTGGCGCGTTCTCGTCCTCGCCGGTGACGGAATGGCTGCTGCAGAACAAGCTCATGGACCAGGTCGACTGGTACCAGAACCAGACTGGCGACGCTGAGCAATATCCTGGGCAAATCATCGAACGCGATCTCGCCAGCGGCAAGATCGACGCGGCCTTCGTGTGGGGGCCAATCGCGGGCTACTTTGCGCACAACACGCGCTCGGCGCCCATCGTGGCCGTCCCGCTTGCCTCGCGTCCGGGCATGAAGCTCGATTACGAGATTGCGATGGCGGTGCGTCATGGCGACAAGGAATTCAGGCAGCGCATCGACCAGCTGATCGGCAGCAACCAGGCCAAAATCGACGCCATCCTCGCCGAGTACGGCGTGCCGCTGGTCGACGGGCAGGGGCGGGCGCTGCCATCCAGCCGTCAGGGCAAGCCATGATGAATGCGCGCGTGCTTTTCCCCCAATGGCGTACTGGCGCCGTGCTTGCCGTGTTGGCGGTCTCTGCCGCGGGTCCCGCGGCGGCCCAGCAGATTTCGCCCGCCGAAACGCTCTTGTTCGAGACCGACCACCTGGCAAAGGTGAAGCCACCGGCCACGCTGGTGTACAGCTTCCGCAAGGACAGCAACATGGAGTCGGGCTTCAAGGATGAAGTGCGGCTCGACCTGGCCAGGATCAACGGTAAATTGCGCGCCACCCTGCATTTCTTGACCGGCGAGCGCAAGCAGGAAATCCCGGCGCTGGAAGAGGCCCACGGCAATCCGGTGCTGCTCGGCTTTCTCGAGCACGACATCGCCGAGATGAAGCGCCTGACCGGCGGCTCGCGCAGCTATTTCCAAAAACGGATACGGATGGCGCTGGCCGAGGGCGCGCAGCTGAGCGTGGAGCCGCTCACCTACCAGGGCAAGACGGTGCAGGCGCAGACGGTGCGCATCCAGCCCTACCTGAACGATCCGATGCATGCGCGCTTCGAAAAATACCTGCACAAGACCTACACCTTCGTCCTGAGCGAGCAGGTGCCGGGCGGTCTGTATCAATTGCGCAGCTCTCTTGGGAAGCCGGACACCGTGCGGACCGGTGCGGCGCCGGCTGCGCCACCGATGATCGATGAAACCCTGACCCTGATCAGCGTCACTCCCAAGCAGCCTTGAGCGGCAGAAGACAGCAGCAGGAGATATGCGATGGCGCCGTTGAAAGTATTCGCATTCGATTACGCGATGGCCGGCGGGCCGCTGCCCAGACGGCTGCCGCGCTCGCTCAGACGCCAGGGCGACATGCTGCTGCAGGCCTTGCAGGCCGATTTGCGGGCGCTGCCGGACGTCGAACTGACCACGCTGCCGCCCGCGCAGGACGCAACCCAGGCGCAGCAGGTCTTCAGCGAGCGCTTCGAGGCAGGGGTGGAGGCGGCCGATGCCGTGTGGCCGCTGGCGATCGAATCGGAAGGGCTGCTGGAACGCCTGTCGCGCGACATCCTGCGCGCCAACCGCATCCTGCTGGGCAGCGCGCCGGGGGCGGTCAGGGTCGCGGCCAGCAAGCTCGAAGTCGCGCGCGCGCTGGCCGACGGCGGCGTCCCGGTCGCCGCCACCTACAGCCCGCATGCCGTCCTGCCCGACGAGCACGGCGCATGGGTCGTCAAGCCCGATGACGGCGCCGGCTGCTTCAACATCCGCCTGTTCAGCGACCGCGCCGCGGCGCTGGCATGGATCCGTGCCGCGGCGGCGGAGGGCTATGTGCTGCAGCCCTTCATTGCCGGCAAGCTGGGCAGCCTGTCCCTGCTGTGCTGCGACGGCGTGGCGCGGGTCTTGAGCTGCAACCTCGAGCGGGTGGCGATGCGCAACAACCGCTTCCACTTCCTCGGCAGCACGGTGAATGGCCTGGGCGACCACGATGGCGCCTTTGATCGCCTGGCACAGCAGGTGGCCGCGGCGATTCCCAGCCTGTGGGGCTATGTCGGGGTCGACTTCGTGCTCACCGAGCACGGCGCCGTGGTCCTCGACGTCAATCCGCGGCTCACCGCGGCCTATGCCGGTCTGCACGCCTCGATCGGCCGCAACCCGGCTGGCCTCGTCATCGAATTATTGAAGGGGCCGGCGGCCATGCCCGGGCCGCTGAGTGCAAAGCGCTCGGTCAGTGTCGATCTTGGCGAGGATGGCGACTAGCGGATCACCACGCCCCAGGGAAGTTTGCCGACCGGGATGTCGTGCAGCTTGACGCGCTTGTCGGTGTCGATCACCGAAACGCTGTTCGAACGGCCATTGGCCACGTACAGCTTCTTGCCGTCCGGGGTCAGCGCCATGTTCCAGGGGCGCTGGCCGACCGGAATCGTGGCCACGACCTGGTTGCTGGCGGTGTCGATGACGGACACGCTGGCGTCGCCGCCGTTCGACACGTACACCTGCTTGCCGTTCGGGTGCACGGCGATGCCGTTCGCGCGCAGCCCGGCCTTGACCCGGGCGACGATGGCAAAGCGCTCGGTGTCGATGACGAACACCTCGTTCGCGTTTTCCGTCGCCACATAGGCGCGGCTGCTGTCGGGCAGGAAGCCGATGCCGCGCGGACGGGCGCCGACCGCCACCTGGGCCACCTGCTTGCGCGCGCCAAAATCGATGATGTCGACCGCGTCGCCTTCCTCCGCGCTGACGAAGAGCAGGCGGCCGTTCGGGCTGAACACCGCGTGCTCCGGATTCTTGCCGTGCACCTTGATCGAAAACGCCAGCGCATTGCTGCGCGTGTCGACCACCGCGATATCGTTCTTGCCTTCGACCGCCGCCGCCACCCAGCGCCCGTCGGGGGAGATCGACACGCCCTCGGGTGACTCGCCCAGCGTCACGACGGCGCCCGGCTTGCGGGACACGAGGTCGACCAGTTGCAGGCGGTTGTTCGGCTGGTCGCTGACGTATAGCCAGCGGCTGTCGACGCCGACGGCCAGCCCGCGCGGCTTGCTGCCGGCGGCCATTTCGGCCACCACCTTGTCGGTGGCGGTGTCGATCACCGATACCGTGCCGGCGCCCTCGTTGGGAACATAGGCGAAGGGTTCGGCATGCAGGAGCGGTGGCAGCGCCCCCAGCAGCGCCGTCAGCAGGAAAGGGGCAAACGAGAAAAGTCGGTTTGGCTTGACGGTCATCGGGATTCCACAGGCAGTTCGGGATGGGGGTGAATACCGCGCCCGGAGCGGCGCGGCCACATGCGCCACAAGAGGCCGTCACGGTCGATCAGCATGTGCTTGGCGACCGCGAGCACGTGCAGGCCGACGAACCCGGCCAGCAGCAGGGCGGCGACATGGTGGGTGCCGTTGAAGAAGGCGTAGAGCGTCTTGTCGTCGGGCCCCCAGGGAGGCAGGCGGACGATGTTGAAGAATTTGATGCCATGCCTGCTGAAATTCGAAGCCAGGTAGCCGGACAGCGGCAAGGCCAGCATGCACAGGTAGAGGGCGACATGGCTGAGCCTGGCCGCCGTTCGCTGCCATGCCGGCATGCCGGCCGGCAGTGGCGGCGGCGTATGCTTTAGCCGCCAGGCAATGCGCAGCAGGATCAGCAGGCCGATCACGATGCCGCTGCTCTTGTGCAGGTTGACGTAGAGGCCGCGATCGGGTGTTCCGCGCGGAATATCATCCAGCATCAGGCCGAAGGCGAACTGACCGAGCAGCAGCAGGGCGATCAGCCAGTGCAGGGCGATGGCGGTCCTGGTGTAGTGGTCGCGTGTGGGCTTGGACATGGAACCGTCTAGTGAACCAGGGACTTTTCGGGTGGCTTGATATTCAGCCGCTGCAGCTTGCGATAGAGCGTGTTGCGGCTGATATCCAGCTCACGGGCAACGCCGCTCAGATTCCACTCGTGGCGCTGGAGTACCTGCAGCAATGCGCGGCGCTCGGCGCTTTCAAGCGTGTTCAAACTGGTTTCGACCGGCGGCTCCGGCGCCGGTTCCTCGCCCGGCGCCAGTGCAAGGTCAGCGGCGCCAGCCTGGTATTCGGGCGGCAGGTCGCGCACGCTCAGGCGATCGGTCTCGCGCAATGCGATCATGCTGCGCAGCAGGTGACGCAGCTGGCGCACGTTGCCGGGCCAGCGCTGCTGCTCGAGCAGGAACAGCAGGCGCGCATCGAGCTCGACCGGGCTGTCCTCGTCGCTTTCCTCGGCGGCCAGGTGGCGTATCAGTGCACCGCGGTCGGCGCGTTCGCGCAGCGGCGGCAGGGTGAGCGTCACACCTTGCAAGCGGTAATACAAGTCTTCCCGGAATTCGCCCAGCGCGATCTTTTTCGGCAGATCGCAGTGGGTGGCGCTGACCAGGCGGATGTCGAGCTTGACCGGGGTCTCGCTGCCGAGCGGGATCACCTCGCGTTCCTCGAGCACCCGCAGCAGGCGCGCCTGCAGGGCGACCGGCATGTCGCCGATCTCATCGAGGAAGAGGGTGCCGGAATTCGCCTGCAGCAGCTTGCCGCGCTGGCCTTCCTTGCTGGCGCCGGTGAAGGCGCCGGAGCGGTAGCCGAACAGCTCGCTTTCGATCAGCGACTCTGGTATCGAGGCGCAATTGATCGCAATGAAAGGACGGTTGGCGCGGCTGCCGGACGCGTGGATGGCGCGGGCGAACATCTCTTTGCCGGTGCCGGTCTCGCCCAGCAGCATGATCGCCACATTCCGTTCGAGGACCCGCTTGGCCTTGTCGACGTTGGCCGCCATGACCGGGTCGCCGAGCTGCAAGCGGTCGAGCGGGCTGTCGGGCGGGGCTGCGGGCGCTTCCCTGGCGGCGGCACCGGGCAGCAGGCCGATATTCGGCGCATGGCGTACACCCGAGGTCGACAGCGGCTGGTACACCACGGCGAAAAAGCGCGCGCCGTTGCGAATTTCAAAAACCGGCACCGGGTGGAAGGCTTTCCTGACCGTGCTGTCGATCAGGCCGGGGAAGGTGATGTTGAACAGTTCGGTGATATCGCGGCCGACGATCTCCGCACGGTCGGTAAAGCCGAGCTGGAACAGGGCGCAGCGGGTGGCGGCCAGCACCTTGCCCGTCACGCTCAGGGCGATCGCCCCTTCGCTCAGGGTGCCGACGAATTCCGGACGGTTATGAAAGCGCAGGATGAAATCATGGCGGAACTGGTGCAGGAAGACCCGGTTTTCGATCATCTGTACCGACATGCTGACCAATGCCAGCGTATGTTGCTGGGCCAGGCGCGATTCGCCTGAAGCGTCCAGCACGCCGACGAGCTCGCCTTCATGGTCGAAGATCGGGGCCGCGGCGCAGGACAGGCCGGTGTTCCGCGAGAGGTAATGCTCGTCCTGGTGCACGGTCACCGGGCGCCGCTCGAACAGGCAGGTGCCCATGCCGTTGGTGCCCTGGGCCCGTTCGCTCCACACCGCGCCTGGCATCAGGCCGGTTTTCGATGCCGCGTGCGTAAAGGCGGGATCGCCGAAATAGTTGAGCAGCACGCCTTCACGGTCGGTCAGCATGATCGCGTAGCCGGAACCCGCCAGCTGCTGATACAGATTGGCCATTTCGACCTTGGCGACCGCCTGGACATCGGCAAGCCGTTCCTGGCGTTCCCGCAATTCGGCGGGAGAGACCACTTCCGGCTCCGCACAAGTACCGGGGTCGAGCCGGTATTCGTCGAGACACCGAATCCAGGACTGGGTGATACGGTTGGCTGTTGCTGTGCGTTCGCGTCCATTCCGGCTCTGGACAACCGAGCGGACACGGTTGACGTGCTCCACGGCAAAGTTCGGCATGCTGTCTCCTGCGTCCTCACTCATGGCGACACCTGGGGCCGCCACGGTTTGTTATTGTATGGACTGTCATCGAGTTGCAACCACAGCACCAGATACTACTCCCGGCAGCAAATAGTTCAAGCTGTTCCCGGTATTTTCACTCGCCGCTTTTGCTGGCAACGCCTGACTTCTTGGAATCCAGATGGGTATCAGGAAAAGTCGAATTAATGGGAACCCCGGGCTGGCATCGTGGTCTGTAGTTTCTGGATGCGTCGTCGGCGCAACAGCACTTGTGCGCCTGCCACAGGATTTGCTATAGTTCGCGTCCTGCTTCGGCGGCGCACGAAAAACTCCAAAACGAGTGTGCACCGTTGAAAAGGATGAGTTGACGAGTCAAGCGAAACACTGCATAATCTCACTTCTCTGCTGCTGACGAACACAACGATTCGCAGACTACAGCAAGGCAGTACCGCCCTCGGCGGGAGCCAACGATCTTTAACAATCAACAGTCGATAAGTGTGGGCGTTTGATGAGGTGCCAGCAGTCACGTAAGTGATTGCTGAATGCTTAAATTATCAAATGTTCACAAAAAGTATAACGTT
>NZ_JBHSMZ010000010.1:0-361437 GCF_042656905.1 Massilia aerilata | reverse complement strand
TCACTTTCGTGACTGCTGGCACTTCATCAAACGCCCACACTTATCGACTGTTGATTGTTAAAGATCGTTGGCTCCCGCCGAGGGCGGTACTGCCTTGCTGCATTCTGCGAATCGTTATGTTCGTCAGCAGCAGAGAAGTGAGATTATGCAGTGTTTCGCTTAACTCGTCAACCCCTCGTTTTTCTGCAACACCAGCGGAGTTATCAAAACATCCAGCTCAACTACTTGATTTCGTTCAGCTTTTCCGGCACTGCAGAAGCAGGACGCGCACTATAGCAAATCCACCGCAGAGCGCGCAAGAGGCAAAATGCTGAACGCGCCACACTATTTCCTTGCCGTATGGTCAGCTCGACTTGACGCTCATCAGTAAACGACGCGATGTACGGAACTCCCGGCCGAGCAAAGTCTTAATCTGAGCGCGCACCATCTCTCAGCAGTGTTCCGCGCATCGCTAGCTGCGCCGGACCGGCCAACCCTATCCTTTTGGAGACGGCATGAAATTTCTCACGCGCGCATGCGTGCCCGCTCTCGCGCTGTTGCTGTTCAGCGCAACGGCCAGCCACGCACAAGACAGCCAGCAAGACAACAAAGTGATGCTGACCAATCCGAACGTCAAAGCCGTCTCGGCCTACTGGACGCCCGAGCGCTTCAAGGCCGCCAAGCCGCTGCCCTTGCCGCAAGCGTCTTATGGCGCCGTCAAGGCGCAGGAAGCATCCATGGGCGCGGGTCCGGCCGCCGGCAGCGAGCCCCATGCGCCCACCATCCGCGCCCTGCCGTCCGCAAAACGCCTGTTCACGCCCGAGCCCGTGCAGAAGCGCAGCCCCGGCGTGGTCACGCCGAACGCCGTCGGCACCTTTGGCGCCCATTACACCAGCAGCCGCGTGTTCCCGATGTTTAACGGCGCCGGCGCGCCGTACTCCGCGGACCGCAACTACCCCTACTCAGCGGTCGGCATCCTGTTCTTCTCGATCGACGGTGTGCCCTATCTGTGCTCGGCCTCGGTGATCCAGAAGCGGATCGTCGCGACCGCCGGCCATTGCGTGCACAGCGGCACCTCGAGCGGCTTCTACGATAACTGGGTGTTCATCCCGGCCTACCGCGACGGCACCGCGCCCCTGCAGACCTGGAACTGGAACGCCGTGATCGTCACCGGCACCTGGGCCAGTGGCGGCGGCACCGTTCCCAATGCCGCCGACTACGCGATGATCGAATTCGCCGACCAGCCCGTGGGCGGCAGCACTCAATCGCTGGGCTATGTAACCGGCTGGCTCGGCTGGCAGACCGCCAGCCTGTCGGACAATCACACCTCGCGCCTGGGCTACCCCTGCAATCTCGATAACTGCATCAGGATGCAGGTCATCACCGCCGCCGCTTTCCGCAACGTCGACCCCAACAACGTCGAGTATGGCTCGGATGCCGAAGGCGGCTCCAGCGGCGGGCCCCTCATCCTGAACTTCCAGGAGCTGCAGGCCGGCGGCGCGTCGGGTTCGGACAGCCTGCCGAATCGCGTGGTGGGCGTGACCTCTTACGGCTACTCGCCGCGCGACCCAAAGGTGCAGGGCGCATCCAACCTCGACAGCCGCTGGACCAACCTGTTCTACACCCTGTGCGCTCGGGTGCCGGGCAACTGTCTCTGATCAGAGACCGTCGAAGTCCGGCTTGCGTTTCTCCAGGAACGCATTCATGCCCTCTTTCTGTGCCGGCGTACCGAAGCCGGCATGGAAATAGCGGCGCTCGTAGCGCACGCCCTCGGTCAGCGTGGTCTCGAAGGCCCGGTTGACCGAGTCCTTGATCTGCATGGCCACCGACACCGGCATCGCGGCAATGGTGTTGGCCACCGCCAGCGCCTCTTCCATCACCTTCTCGGCCGGGAACACGCGCGACACCAGGCCGGTGCGCTCCGCCTCGCCCGCGTCGATCATGCGGCAGGTCAGCAGCATGTCCATCGCCTTCGACTTGCCGATCGTGCGCGGCAGGCGCTGGGTGCCGCCGGCGCCCGGGGTCACGCCGACCTTGATTTCCGGCTGGCCGAATTTGGCGCTGTCGGCGGCGATCAGGAAGTCGCACATCATCGCCAGCTCGCAGCCGCCGCCCAGCGCATAGCCGGACACCACGCCGACCACCGGCTTGCGCACGTTCAGGATGTGCTCCCAGTTGCGGCCGATGTAATTACCCGGGTAGGTATCGGCATAGGTATAGTTCGCCATGGCGGCGATGTCGGCGCCGGCCGCGAACACCTTCTCGCTACCGGTCAGGACGATGACATTGACGGCCGGGTCGGCGTCGAACTTGTACAGCGCGTCGCCCAGCTCGTTCATCATGTTGTCGTTCAGGGCATTCATCGCCTTCGGACGGTTCAGGCGGATCACGACTACCTTGCCATGCTGCTCGATCAGCAGATCGGAATATTCCATGGGACACCTCTTAGTAAAATAATGCTGCGATTGTAGCGCCTGCGATGGCATAAATGACAAGGATAATCAGCTTCTTCCGACATCTCGGCAGCGACCAGCAGCTGCGCAACGCCGATTTCCGCCGTTTCTGGTTCAGCAGCATCCTCACCAACTTCGGCGCCCAGATCACCCTGCTGGCCCTGCCGATCTGCGCGGCGCTGCTGCTGCACGCCAGTCCGAGCCAGATGGGCACCCTGGCGGCGCTCGGCTCCCTGCCGTTCCTGCTGTTCGGGCTGCCGGTCGGCGTCCTGCTCGACCGCAGCCGGCGCCTGCCCGTGATGTTGTGCAGCGATGCAATGGTGGCGCTGAGCCTGGCCAGCGTGCCGCTCGCCTGGTGGCAGGGCTGGCTCAGCATCCACTGGATGTACGCGGTCGAATTCGTGCTCGGCACCGGCCTGGTGGTGGGCGGCGGCGCCGAGCAGATCTTCATGACCTTCCTGGTCGGGCGCGACGGCCTGATCGACGCGCAGTCGAAGTTCGCGGCCACCGAATCGGCCTCGCGCCTGCTCGGACCGGGCCTGGCGGGGGTGCTGGTGCAGGCGCTGGGCGCACCGGTCGCCATCCTCTGCAACGTGGCCGGCTTCACGGTCTCGATCTCGAACCTGCGCCGCATCCGCGCGCGCGAGCCGCAGCCGGCGCCGCCCGAATCGCATGCGGTGCGCGACATGCTGGCCGGCCTGGGCTTCGTCTGGCGCCAGCCGACCCTGCGCCTGCTGGCCTGGACCTCGGCCTGCTGGCACCTGCTGTTCTATGGCTACCTGGCGCTGTACGTGCTGTTCGCCACCCGCGAACTCGGCATGTCCCCGGGGACGATGGGCACGGCGCAGATGCTGGGCGGGGTCGGCGTGCTGGCCAGCTCGGTGCTACTGAAGCCCCTCACGCGGCGCTTCGGCGCCGGCGGCACGGTGGCGATCGGCCTGTGCGCCTCGAGCATCGGCTTCGTGCTGATGCCGGCCATCCCGCGCGACCTGCTCGGCAGCGGCACGGCCAGCGCGGCCGCCTATGCGGTGGTGGTGTTCTGGCTGGACTGCGGCGCCACCCTGTTCTTCCTGCCCTACCTGGCCCTGCGCCAGCGCGTCACGCCGGACGCCTTCCTGGGCCGGATGACCTCGACGATGCGCTTCATGACGGTGGCCATGGCGCCGGTGGGCGCGGCCGGGGCCGGGCTGCTGGCGGAGCGGATCGGCGTGCGCGGCGGATTGGCCGTGGTGGCGGGCGGCGCCCTGCTGCTGACGGCGAGCACCCTGTTCGGCACGCGGCTGCACCGCATCCAGGGATGACCCCAAGGGTGGTGGCAGACGCGAGGCGGGGCGGTCCGCATAATCGTCTCCACGATGACCACCACGCCCACGGAGAAACCCATGCCCCCCATTCCCCAGGCCATCAGCCTCGACGATTGCAGCGCCGCCTGCGACAAGGTCATCATCCAGACCTACGAAGGCGATCTTGAAACGATGAACCTGCGTCTGACCGCCACCATCGTCGCCAGCATGGCCGAGCTGCGCGCCCGCGCCTCGGCGTTCAGGGATTAGCGCGCCGCCTGCACGGTTGCAGGCCGCGGCAGCAGCACCCACAGCTGGCCGCGCTGCTTCATGCGCCCGGCATTCTCGGCCGCCTGGCCGCCGAAGCCGAAGAAGAAGTCGGCGCGCACCGCCCCGCGGATCGCGCCGCCGGTGTCCTGGCCCATCATCAGGCGCTGCACCGGCGCCTCGCCGGCCGGCTCGGTGGTCGCCAGGAAGATGGGCGCGCCCAGCGGCAGGAAGGACGGGTCGATCGCCACCGAACGGCTGGGCGTGAGGGGCACACCCAGTGCTCCCTTCGGCCCTACCGAAGGATCCGGCAGGCGCTCTTCGCGGAAGAAGATATAGCTCGGATTGGCGTTGAAGAGTTCCTGGCGCCGCTCCGGATGGGCCACGATCCAGGCCTTGATGCCCTGCGCCGAGGCTTCGGCTGCCGTCAGCTCGCCCTGCTCCACCAGCCAGCGCCCGATCGCCTTGTAGGGATGGCCGTTCTGGTCGGCGTAGGCGATGCGCACCGTTTCATCGGCATCGTCCAGCTGCACCCTGCCCGATCCCTGCACCTCGAGGAAGAAGGCCTCGACCGGGTCGTCGACCCAGACCAGCTCCTTGCCCGGCAGGCGGGCGCGCTCGATCTCGGCGCGGGTGCCGTAGGGCACCACGGTCTTGCCGACCAGTCGGCCGCGCAGGCGCATGCCCTTCAGGGTGGGATAGACGCTGCCCAGGTCGACGGTAATCAGGTCGTCCGGCACTTTGTACAGGGGCGTCTGGTAGGCGCCGCCGCGCTTGCGCGCGCCATGCAGCATCGGCTCGTAGTAGCCGGTGATCAGGCCGGTGTCCGCGCCATCGGCGGCGCGCACCATGTTCGGCACAAAATAGGTCTCGAAATACTGGCGGATCGCGGCGCCGTCGCCGGCATCGACCGATCTGGCCGTGTCGCAGGGCGCCTTCCAGTCCACCTTTTTCCCCAGCGCCCGGCAGGAGGCCATGAAGGCCGGCCAGGCCTGGCGCAGGTCGTCCTGCTGCCAGCCCGGCAGCGCGTCGAAGGCGACCGGGGTGAACAGCGGCGCCGGCGGCAATTGTCCCGGGGCCGAGGGCACGGGCGCCACCGGCGGCGGCATCTTCACCGGCGGCTGGGGCGTGGGTTGTGGCTTCGGCTGGGGCGAAGGCACAGGCTTGGGCGCCGGGTTCGGCGGCGCTGTCGTGCATGCGGCCAGCAAGGTCGCAATGGAAATTAGCCCGCCAAGGCTGCGTGCGGGTACACTTCGGCGTGTCGAAAACATAAGGGACCGTTATGTGGATACTGCTGTTGGAAGCCGGGGCGGCGCTGGGCCTGCTGCTTTTCATCGTCTGGTGGACGATGTTCTCCGGCCGAAAATGAGGTGATCGGCGCGGCGCCGCTCAGTGCAGGGCGTGCGGCAGGCTCAGCACGAACTCCGGGATCGGCACTTCGAAGCGGTGGCCATCCTCGGCCACGAAGAAGTATTCGCCGGTCATCGAGCCTTGCGCCGTTTCCAGCTGGGTGCCGCTGGTGTATTCGAATTCCTCGCCCGGCTTCAGCAGCGGC
This sequence comes from Massilia aerilata, assembly GCF_042656905.1. Taxonomy (NCBI): domain Bacteria; kingdom Pseudomonadati; phylum Pseudomonadota; class Betaproteobacteria; order Burkholderiales; family Oxalobacteraceae; genus Massilia; species Massilia aerilata. Next base: position 355,900 of record NZ_JBHSMZ010000010.1, on the reverse strand, counting down.
TGGTGGCCGACCACGCCAAGGCCGCGCACTTCCTGGGTCTTGCCGTTGGCATCCGTAATCACCCAGTGACGCGAGATCAGCTGGGCCGGCACGTCGCCGGTGTTCTTGATCGTGATCGTGTAGGTAAATACATGCAGCGTCCGCTCGGGCTTGGATTGCTCCGGGAGGTATTGGGTCCTGACATTGATCGCGAAATCGTAGGCGGCCATCTTGTTTCCTTTTTTCTAAGGCGCCATCATACAACGCTGGCAAAAAGCGCGGCGTCGTACAATAGCGGTCTTTCTGAATTGCAGACTTGCAGACCGCCATGACCACTTACCGCATCGCTCCCAGCATCCTGTCCGCCGACTTTGCCCGCCTGGGCGAGGAAGTGAAGAATGTCGTTGCCGCCGGCGCCGACATCATCCACTTCGACGTGATGGACAACCACTACGTTCCCAACCTGACCATCGGCCCGATGGTCTGCCAGGCCATCCGTCCGCACGTGCAGGTGCCGATCGACGTGCACCTGATGGTCAAGCCGGTCGACCGCATCATCCCCGACTTCGCCAAGGCCGGCGCCAACATCATCACCTTCCACCCGGAAGCGTCCGAGCACGTCGACCGCTCGCTGCAGCTGATCCGCGATAACGGCTGCAAGGCCGGCCTGGTGTTCAACCCGGGCACGCCGCTGCACTACCTCGACCACGTGATGGACAAGATCGACATCATCCTGATCATGTCGGTCAACCCGGGCTTCGGCGGCCAATCCTTCATTCCTGAAGCGCTGAAGAAAATCGCGATGGCGCGCCGCATGATCGACGAATCCGGCCGCGACATCATGCTGGAGGTGGATGGCGGCATCAAGGCCGACAACATCGCCGCAGCGGCAGCCGCCGGCGCCGACACCTTCGTGGCCGGCTCCGCCATCTTCGGCAAGCCGGACTACAAGGCCGTCATCGACGCCATGCGCGCCGAACTGGCTTCGGTTCAGGCGAAGTAAGGATGAAGTCCGGCGCCGCGGCAATCCAGGCCGCCATCATCGACCTCGACGGCACCATGCTGCACACGGTGCCGGATTTCGAACTGGCGCTGAACGGCATGCGCGCCGACCTCAAGCTCGGGCCCATCACCCAGGACATCATCGAACCGATGGTCGGCAAGGGCTCGGAAAAGCTGATCCGCGACGTGCTGGCGCTGGACTACGACGCGGCGAAAATCGACGCCGTGTTCGACCAGGCCATGGCCGCCTACCAGCGGCACTACCTGGCCATCAACGGCGAACGCGCCACCCTGTACCCGGACGTGATCGAAGGCTTGCGAGCCTTGCAGGAACTGGGCCTGCGCCTGGCCTGCGTCACCAACAAGCCCATCGCTTTCACCACGCCGCTGCTGGACCGCAAGGGCCTGGCGCCCTGGTTCGAGCTGGTCTACGGCGGCGACTCGCTGCCGAAAAAGAAGCCCGATCCCCTGCCCCTGCAGCAGGTCTGCCGCGACTTCGGCCTTCCGCCTTCCGCCGTGGTCGCGATCGGCGATTCCAGCAACGACGCCGAGGCCGCCCGCGCCGCCGGTTGTTTCGTGCTCACAGTCCCATATGGATATAACCACGGAATGCCTGTGCAAACTATTAATTCCGATGGTATAGTTAATTCGCTGCTGGATGCAGCGAAGCTGATATCTGCGCACAACAGCACGTCAAACTAACTTATCTATACATGTTTTTCACCAAAAAACACACCGTCAACCAAACCGGCGCCCTCGAGGCCTGGCTGTGGCGACGCTGGCAATCCTGGGCTAACTAACCCGTTGATTGCTGCCGGCGCACGCTCTTGCGTGTATAAATACCGGCAGGTTTTTTGAAGAAAACGCCGCCCGACCTCCCCTTTCGGCCGGCCCGGAGAAAAGCATGACCGAACTCGAATTCAAATCGCTTGCCACGCAAGGCTACAACCGTATCCCCCTGATCGCGGAAGCCTTCGCCGATCTCGAAACCCCGCTCACGCTCTACCTGAAGCTGGCCCAGAGCCAGGACGCAGGCAAGAACACCTTCCTGCTCGAGTCGGTGGTGGGCGGCGAGCGCTTCGGGCGCTACTCCTTCATCGGCCTGCCGGCGAAGACGCTGCTTGCTACGCGCGGCGATGTGACCACCGTCGAACGGAACGGCGAAGTCATTGAAACGCATGAAGGCAACCCGCTCGACTTCATCGAAGCCTACCAGCAGCGCTTCAAGGTCGCGCTGCGTCCGGGACTGCCGCGCTTCTGCGGCGGCCTGGCCGGCTACTTCGGCTACGACACGGTGCGCCACATCGAGCGCAAGCTGGTGGGCCGCGCGCCGAAGGACGAACTGGGCCTGCCGGATATCCAGCTGATGCAGACCGAAGAGCTGGCCGTGATCGACAACCTGTCGGGCAAGCTGTATTTGATCGTCTACGCGGATCCCGGCCAGCCGGAAGCCTATACGCGGGCCAGGCAGCGCCTGAAGGACCTGCGCGTGATGCTGCGCCGTAGCGTCGATGCGCCCGTCACCTCGAGTTCGGTGCGCACCGAAGCCGTGCGCGACTTCAGCAAGGAGGATTACCTGAAGGCGGTGGCGGTGGCCAAGGAATACGTGATGGCCGGCGACCTGATGCAGGTGCAGATCGGCCAGCGCATCCGCAAGCCCTACGTGGACTCGCCGCTGTCGCTGTACCGCGCGCTGCGTTCGCTGAATCCTTCGCCCTACATGTACTACTACAACTTCGGCGACATGCAGATCGTCGGCTCCTCGCCGGAGATTTTGGTCCGAAATGAAGCTTTAAATGCGGAGAAAGAACCCGAAGGCGGCCGCAAGGTCACGCTGCGTCCCATCGCCGGCACCCGTCCGCGCGGCTCGACGCCGGAACGCGACACGGAACTGGCCCACGAGCTGCTGAACGATCCGAAGGAAGTCGCCGAGCACGTGATGCTGATCGACCTGGCGCGCAACGACATCGGCCGCATCGCCAAGACCGGCACGGTCAAGGTGACCGACCGGATGGTCATCGAAAAATACTCGCACGTGCAGCACATCGTCTCCAACGTCGAGGGCGCGCTGAAAGAAGGCATGTCCAACCTGGACGTGCTGCGCGCGACCTTCCCGGCCGGGACCCTCACCGGCGCGCCCAAGGTGCGGGCGATGGAAGTCATCGACGAACTCGAACCCGTGAAACGCGGGATCTACGGCGGCGCCTGCGGCTACCTTTCTTTTGGGGGCGAGATGGATGTCGCCATCGCGATCCGCACCGGCGTGATCAAGGACGGCAACCTGTACGTGCAGGCGGCGGCCGGCATCGTGGCCGATTCCATCCCCGAGATGGAATGGCTGGAGACGGAAAACAAGGCGCGCGCCGTGCTGCGCGCGGCCGAGCAAGTGCAAGACGGACTGGATGGAGATTTCTAGCATGCTGCTCATGATCGACAACTACGACTCGTTCACCTACAACATCGTCCAGTACTTCGGCGAGCTGGGCGAGGACGTGCGCACCGTGCGCAACGATGAGATCTCGCTGGAACAGATCGCGGACATGAACCCGGACCGCATCTGCATCTCGCCGGGGCCGAAGAGCCCGAAGGATGCCGGCGTCTCGGTCGACGTGCTCAAGGAATTCGCCGGCAAGAAGCCGATTCTTGGCGTCTGCCTGGGCCACCAGGCCATCGGCGAAGCCTTCGGGGGCAAGATCATCCGCGCCAAGCAGGTCATGCACGGCAAGACCTCGAAGATCGCCCACACCGGCGAAGGCGTGTTCAAGGGCCTGCCGAGCCCTTTCACCGTGATCCGCTATCACTCGCTGGCGATCGAACGCGCTTCGCTGCCGGCCTGCCTGGAAGTGACGGCATGGACCGACGACGGCGAAATCATGGGCGTGCGCCACAAGGACTTCGACATCGAAGGCGTGCAGTTCCACCCCGAGTCCATCCTGTCCGAGCACGGCCACGCGATGCTGAAGAACTTCCTGGAAAGATAAATCGTCGTTCCCGCGCAGGCGGGAACCCAAGTTTTCGTGATATGCCACTAACTGGGATCCCCGCCTTCGCGGGGACGACGGCAACGATAAAGGTTCTGCCATGATCACCCCGCAAGAAGCGCTGCTGCGCTGTATCGAACACCGCGAGATCTTCCACGACGAGATGCTGCACCTGTTCCGGCAGATCATGTCGGGCGAGATGTCGCCGACCATGATCGCGGCCATCACCATGGGCCTGCGCGTGAAGAAGGAAACCATCGGCGAGATCACCGCCGCGGCCCAGGTCATGCGCGAGTTCTCGACCAAGGTGCCGATGGCCGACACCACCCACCTGCTCGACATCGTCGGCACCGGCGGCGACGGCGCCCACACCTTCAATATCTCGACGGCCTCGATGTTCGTGGCCGCAGCAAGCGGCGCGCGCGTGGCCAAGCATGGCGGGCGCAGCGTGTCTTCGTCCTCCGGCAGCGCCGACCTGATCGAATCGCTGGGCGCCCAGATCGACCTGAAGCCCGAGCAGATCGCCCAGTCGATCGCCCAGACCGGCATCGGCTTCATGTTCGCCCCGAACCACCACGCGGCGATGAAGAACGTGGCGCCGGTGCGCCGCGAACTCGGCGTGCGCAGCATCTTCAACATCCTGGGACCGCTGACCAATCCGGCCGGCGCCCCTAACATCCTGATGGGCGTGTTCCACCCCGACCTGGTCGGCATCCAGGTGCGCGTGCTGCAGCGCCTCGGCGCGGAACACGCGATGGTGGTCTGGGGCCGCGACAATATGGATGAGGTCTCGCTGGGCGCCGGCACCATGGTCGGCGAACTGGTGAACGGCCAGATCCGCGAGTACGAAATCCATCCGGAAGACTTCGGTTTGCAAATGATCGCCAGCCGCAACCTGAAGGTGGCCGATGCCGCCGAGTCGAAGCTGCGCGTGATGGAAGCGCTGCGCGGCGAGCCGGGTCCGGCCCACGACATCGTGGCGCTGAACGCGGGCACCGCGCTGTATGCGGCCGGCGTTGCGGCGTCCATCGAAGAAGGCCTGCAGAAGGCGCGCGCGGCGATTGCTTCGGGCGCGGCGCTGGCCAAGCTCGACCAGTTCGTGGGCGTGACCCGCCAGCTGGGCGCGGCGAACTCATAAAGAAAACCATGTCCGACATCCTGAACAAGATCCTGGCGGTGAAAGCCGACGAAGTCGCCGCCGCCAAAAAACACCGCGACCTCTACAGCCTGCGCCGCGAGGTCGAGGGCGACAGCGAACTGCGCGCCAACCTGCGCGGCTTCGAGGCGAACCTGCGCCGGCATATCGCGGCCGGACGTGCCGGCGTGATCGCCGAAGTGAAAAAAGCTTCGCCCTCGAAGGGCGTGCTGCGCGCCGACTTCCAGCCGGCCGCCATCGCCGAAAGCTATGCCAGGGGCGGCGCTTCCTGCCTGTCGGTGCTGACCGACGCGCAGTTTTTCCAGGGTTCGAGCGAGTACCTGAAACAGGCGCGCGCCGCCTGCGAGCTGCCGGTGATCCGCAAGGATTTCATGGTCGACCTCTACCAGGTGTACGAAGCGCGCGCGATGGGTGCGGATGCGATCCTGCTGATCGTCGCGGCGCTGGACCACGGCCTGATGGCGGAACTCGAAGCCTGTGCCCAGGAACTCGGCATGGATGTGCTGGTCGAAGTTCATGACGGCGACGAGTTGAACGCTGCGCTGCGCCTCAAGACGAGGCTGCTGGGCATCAACAACCGCAACCTGCGCACTTTCGAGGTCACGCTCGAAACCACCATCGGCCTGCTGCCGAACATCCCGGCGGAGCGCCTGGTGGTGACCGAGTCCGGGATCCTGGCGCCGGCCGACGTCAAGCGCATGCGCGACGCCGACGTGCATGCCTTCCTGGTGGGCGAAGCCTTCATGCGCGCGCCCGATCCCGGCACGGAGTTGCGACGATTATTTGACTAGATCATGAAAACGATCATCCGCCTGAGCCTGATTCTTGTTTTTACAATCGCAGGCTTGAGCGGATGCTCGACCGTGATCTCGGCCACGACGGCCGTCGCCTCCACCATCGGGCACGCCGCCAAGGCGGTCGCCAGCCCCTTCACTTCTTCCCCTGCCTCGAAACCGCCGCCGGCGGGCCTGGACGACTATAAAACCCAGGTCGCCCAGCACGTGGTCCAGCACAATCCCGGCCATACGTATAAAGGCAGGCTGCCGCCGCTGCTGCCGGCCATCGTCGTCCTCGAGATCACGGTCGACAGCGACGGCCGGATGACCGACGTCGCGGTACAGCGCTCGCGCAACCCGGACGCCTCCGAAGTGGCGCTGGCATCGATGCGCCGCAGCACACCGCTGCCGCCGCCGCACCAGCTGGCGCAGGCGGGCGGCAAGCTGAAATTCTCCGAAACCTTCCTGTTCGCGGACCACGAGCGCTACCAGTTGCGCAGCCTGGCCGGGCCGCAGGCGTCGGAATAAGTGCCGGAAATAAGCTTGCTGCATAATGGGAGAATGAACGAATCTCCCATGTTGACCAGCGACGTCTGGATAGAACACCCGAATGGCCGCCTGTTCAGCCGGCTCTGGCGTGGCGCAGGCGAAAGCCAGGCCGGCAGCAAGAAAACGCCCATCGTCCTGCTGCACGATTCCCTGGGCTGCGTCGCGCTGTGGCGCGACTTCCCCGCCCTGCTCGCCGCTGCGACCGGGCGCGATGTGATCGCCTACGACCGCCTCGGCTTCGGCCGCTCCGACCGGCGCGAAGGCAAACTCCCGCTGGACTTCATCGCCGACGAAGCGCGCACTTACTTCCCCGTCGTCTGTGAGCAGCATGAAGTGAATCGCTTCATCGCTTTCGGCCATAGCGTGGGCGGCGGCATGGCCGTGCACTGTGCGGCCCAGTATCCGGAGCGCTGCGAGGGATTGATCACCGAATCGGCGCAGGCCTTCGTCGGCGAGGAGACGCGCGCCGGCCTGCTGGAAGCCAAACGGCTGTTCGAGGACGAACGCGCCCTGTCGCGCCTGGAGAAATACCATGGCGACAAGGCTGCATGGGTGCTCGATGCCTGGCTGGGCACCTGGCTGGCCCCAAGCTTCGCGGCCTGGTCGCTGAACGATGTGCTGCCGGCCGTGAAATGCCCGGTGCTGGCCCTCCACGGCGCCCTGGACGAGTACGGCTCGTCCAGGCATCCGGAGACGATCGCGGAACATGCCGGCGGCCCGGCCAGGGTCCGCATCCTGCCGGGCACTTACCACGTCCCGCACAAGGAGCGGCCGGAGGAGATCGCCGGGCTGGTGGCGGCGTTCAGCTCGCGCTAGGCCGCGGCATCGTCGCCGCGCGGCGCGTGCCCGCGGGCGCCACGCCGATGGTGATGACCGGCGCCACGCAGCCCTGCAGGGTCGCCTCGAACTGCATCAGCTCGTCGCGGCGGAAGGCGTGGATGGTGACGGTGTCGCCGACGCGGTAGCGCGCGAGCAGCTGCTCCAGGTTGGGCGGATTGCCGTTCACCCGCAGGCCGTCGACCGCGATCACGATGTCGCCCGCCGACAGGCCGGCCTGGTGGGCCGCGCCGCCTTCGTGCACCTGGCTCAGCTTGAGACCCAGCGGGTCGCGGCCGGGGGCGATGTTCAGCGAGGGCTTGCTGTTCTTGCGCTCGTCGAGGGTCTTGACGCCGAAGGGCGCATACAGCTTGGCCAGCGGGATGTCCTCGGTGCCGCGCACATGGCGGTCGAACAGGGATTTCAGGCGCAGCCCGCTGACTTCGTCGAACAGCGCTTCCACTTCCTTCTCCGTGACGCCGCGGCCGCTTCCGGATGCGCCGGCGTAGAAATCGCGGCCATAGCGTTCCCACAGCGCGCGCATCAGGTCGTCCAGGGACTTGGCGCCGCCGGTCTTGGCGCGGATCGTCAGGTCGAAGGCCAGGCCGACCAGCGAACCCTTGGTGTAGTAGCTGATGATGGCGTTCGGTGCGTTTTCGTCCTGGCGGTAGTACTTGGTCCAGGCGTCGAAACTCGATTCCGCGATGCTCTGCTTGGTGCGGCCGCTGCCGCGCCAGACCGCGCCGACGGTCTTGCCCAGCAATTTGAAATAGGTCGCCTCGCTGATGATGCCGCTGCGGACCAGCATCAGGTCGTCGTAATAGCTGGTGAAGCCTTCGAAGAGCCACAGCAGCGGGGTGTAGTTCTCGACCTGCAGGTCGTAGGGCGCGAACACGGCCGGCTTGATGCGCTTGACGTTCCAGGTGTGGAAGTACTCGTGGCTGCACAGGCCGAGGAAGGTGATATAGCCTTCGCTGCGTTCGGCGGTCCTGGGCGCGGCGGTGGTCGGCAGATCGTTGCGCGCGCAGATCAGGGCCGTCGAGGCGCGGTGTTCCAGGCCGCCGTAGCCGTCGCCGACCGCCATGGTCAGGAAGACATAGCGGTCCATCGGCGCCTTTTTCGTCTTCGGCTCGAAGAAGGCGATCTGGGTCTCGCAGATGGCTTTCAGGTCCTGCTGCAGGCGTTCCATGTCCAGGTTGGGCACGCGGCCGGTGACGACGATGTCGTGCGGGATGCCGTGGGCCTTGAAGGAGGCGAGCGCGAAATCGCCCATCTCCACCGGATGGTCGATCAGTTCGTCGTAGTCGGCGGCGATATAGGTGCCGAAGCCATAGCGTTTCGCGCCCAGTTCGGGCAGCGAGGTCGCCACGCGCCAGTCGGCGGCGGCAGGGTCGCCCGGACGTTGGATGTCGACCTGCTGCGGGCCCGCATCCTGGCCCTGCACGCGCAGGAACACGCTGGTGCCGTTGAAGAAGCCGTGGGTCTGGTCGAGGTGGGCGGCGCGCACCGACAGGTCCCAGGCATAGACTTCGTAGTGCAGGGTCAGCGGACCGGCCACGGGGGCGGCGCGCCAGGTGTGCTTGTCGAGCTTGACCAGTTCGACGGCCTGGTCCTTGGCTTCGGCGCGGATGCGCACGATATTGCGCGCGAATTCGCGGATCATGTAGCTGCCCGGGATCCAGGCCGGCAGCATGAAGACCTGCCCTTCCGGATTGGGCGCGGCGACGGTGACGGTGACGTTGAACAGGTGGCCCGCGAGGTCCTTCGGCACGATGGTGTACTGCACCCCGGACGGCTTCTTCTGACTGGTTTTTTTCATGGTTATTGAACAATCTCTCACTTTTCCACCGTAGTGTAATCGGATTCTTCGGTGAAAGGTGTCCAGAACGTATGCATACCTAGAGATCGGCGGGCGTGTCGATATCCTTGAAAATGCCGGGATCCGCGACCTGGACTTCAGTGACAGGGAAAGTTTGCAGCAGGCGGCGCGCGCCCTGCTCGCCTTTCAAGGCCAGCAGCGCCTCCAGATGGACGCGCCCGAAGCCGACCGGGTTGCCGCGCCGGCCGTCCAGCACCGGGGCGGCGATGGGCGCGCCCGCAGCCAGCGCGTCGGCCAGCAGCCGCAGTGTGGCGGGCGCGACACGCGGCATGTCGCCCAGCGCCACCAGCCAGGCTGAGGGATCGTGAGAAAGGGAGTGGCGGATCGCGTGCACCAGCGAGGCCGCCATGCCGCTGTCGGCGTCCGCGCAGACGCTGACTTCGCAGCCAAGGGCAGACAGCAGCGCGCCCACGCCGCCATCGTCGGGCGGCACCACGGCAATCACGGTATCGACGACAGAAAGCAGCTTGCGCGCGCTGATGGCGACGACCGGCTCGCCACCGGCTTCGGGCAGAGCCTGGAGCAGCTTGTTGCGCTGCCCCAGCGGATCGAAGCGGCGCCCCCTGCCGGCGGCCAGCAACACACCGACGACAGGGGTGCCCATATGCCTTCGCTTAAGCCGAAGCCAGGTCGAAGGGCAGCTTGCGCAGCCGCTTGCCGGTCAGCTTGAACAGCGCATTGGCGAAGGCCGGCGCCAGCGGCGGCAGGCCGGGTTCGCCCAGGCCGGTCGGCGGCTCGTTCGACGGCACGATGTGCACCTCGACCTGCGGCATGTCGTTCATGCGCGCCACTGTGTAGTCGCCGAAGTTCTGCTGCTCGACCACGCCATCCTTCAGCGTGATGCGCGCGCCCGGCAGGGTGGTCCCCAGCGCCATCAGCGCCGCGCCTTCGACCTGGGCCGCGATGGACAGCGGGTTCACCGCCAGGTTGCAGTGCACGCCGGCGGTCGCCTTGTGCAGGCGCGGCGTGCCGTCCTTCGCGACCGAGGCTTCGACCACGTAGGCGACCACGGTGTTGAAGGACTCGTGCACGGCCACGCCCCAGGCATGGCCCTTCGGCAGGGTCTTCTTGCCGTAGCCGGACTTCGCCACCGCCAGGTCCAGCGCCGCATGGTGGCGGGTGTGCCTGGCGTCGATCAGCTTCTTGCGGTAGGCCACCGGGTCGGCCTTGGCGGCATGCGCGGCCTCGTCGATCAGGGTCTCCATCACGAAGGCGGTGTGGGTCGAGCCCACCGAGCGCCACCACAGCACCGGCACATTCGCCTTGGCGATATGGGCCGTCAGGTTCAGCGGCACCGCGTAGGGCGCGCCCATGCCTTCGACCATGGTGCTGTCCACGCCCTTCTGGATCATGAAGCCTTCGAAGGGCGTGCCGGCGGCGATCGACTGGCCGACGATGACGTGGTCCCAGGCGACGATGTTGCCCTGCGCGTCCAGGCCAATCTCGGCGCGGTGCAGGTGCGAGGGACGGTAGTAGCCGCCGCGGATGTCGTCCTCGCGGCTCCACATCATCTTGACCGGACCCTGGTGGCCGGAGGCCTTCCACGCCTTGGCGACGTTGACCGCCTCGACCACGAAGTCCGAAGTCGGCACCGCGCGCCGGCCGAAGCCGCCGCCCGCCATCATCGTGTGCAGGGTCACCTGCTCGGGCTTCAGGCCCGCGGTTCTGGCGGCGGCGGCCTGGTCGCCGGTCTGGAACTGCGAGCCGACCCACAGCGTGCAGGAATCATCCTTCAGGTCGACCGTGCAGTTGATCGGCTCCATCGGCGCGTGCGCCAGGTAGGGGAATTCGTAGACCGCCGAGATCTTCTTCGCGGCCGTGGCCAGCCTGGAGGTATCGGCTTGGCGCGCCACCGCGCCCGGTTTTTTGGACAGCTCGGCGAATTCGGCCAGCTGGGCCGCGGAATCGAGCCTGGCGACGCCGGCGGTCTCCCATTCGATCTCGAGGGCGTCGCGGCCCTGCTTGGCCGGCCAGTAGCCCTCGGCGATCACGGCGATGCCGCGGCCGCCGCGGTCGACCGGGATCTCCACCACGGCCAGCACGCCGCGGATCGCCCTGGCTTTCGACGCATCGAATTTCGCGACCTTGGCGCCGAACACCGGCGGGTGCGCCACCACCGCCACCTTCGCGCCTTCCGGCTTGAAGTCGATGCCGAACTGCTGGCGGCCGCTGGACTTGGCGCGCGCGTCGAGGCGCTTCATCGGCTTGCCGATGTAGCGGAACTGTTTCGCATCCTTCAAGGTGACGGTTTCCGGTACCGGCTGCTTCATCGCGGCGTCGGCCAGTGCGCCATACGTCGCCTTCTGCCCTGCCGGGCCGTAGACCAGGCCCTTGGCGCTGCGGCACTGGGCCGGATTGACTTTCCACTGCTCGGCGGCGGCGGCCACCAGCATCGCGCGGGCGCGGGCGCCGACTTCGCGGTACTGGGTGAAGGAGTGGGCGATGGTGCCCGAGCCGCCGGTGATCTGCATGCCGAAGGCCGGATCCTTGTAGGCATCGCCGGCCGGCGCCAGCTCGGCGCGCATCTGCGCCCAGTCGGCGTCCAGCTCGTCGGCGATCACCATCGGCAGCGCCGTGTGCACGCCCTGGCCGAATTCCAGGCGGTTGACGATCACGGTGACGGTATTGTCCGGCGCCACGCGCAGAAAGGCGTTCGGCGCGTAGATCGCCGGCTTCGCCTCGGCGGCGCGCGCCATGCGGCCGCCGGCCGGCAGCATGAAGCCCAGCACCAGGCCGCCGCCGGCGACGGCGCCGGCTTTCAGGAAACCGCGGCGCGAAACGCCGTCCACCGCGGCGCCCGGCAGGCCCGCGTTCTTGAACCAGGTTGGTCGCATGTCGGCTCCTTACGCGATCGCGATGACTTTAGCGGCATCCTTGATGGCCGCGCGGATCCGTTGATAGGTGCCGCAGCGGCAGATATTGCCGCTCATGGCGTTGTCGATGTCGGCGTCGCTCGGCGCCTTGTTCACGCGCAGCAGGGCCGTCGCGCTCATCACCTGCCCGCTCTGGCAGTAGCCGCACTGCGGCACGTCGTGCTTGACCCAGGCGTCCTGCACGGCCTTGCCGACCTTGTCGGACTCCATCGCCTCGATGGTGGTGATCTTCTGGCCGGCGGCGGCGGAGATCGGCGTGATGCAGGAGCGGATCGCCTCGCCGTTCAGGTGCACGGTGCAGGCGCCGCACAGGGCCGCGCCGCAGCCGAACTTGGTGCCGGTCATGTTGAGGTTGTCGCGCAGCGCCCAGAGGATGGGCGTGGAGGGATCGGCGTCGACCTGCTGGTCGCGGCCGTTGATGTTCAGAGTGACCACGTGCTGCTCCTTGTTTTGGACGGGGGTGCTGCTTTTTTATATTGTGTGGGACGTGGGCACGGGGTGCCCACCCTACGCACAATGTAGGGTGGGCACCCCGTGCCCACGTTCGTTACCGCTACTTACTGCTTGATCGATTCGAGCTTCTTTTCCAGCGTCGGCAGGTCGACCGCACCCGGAATCCGCGAACCATCGGCAAAGAAAATCGCCGGCGTACCCTGGATCTTCAGCTTCTGCCCCAGCGCCAGCACCTTGTCGTTCGGCGTCGCGCAGCTTTCCGGCGCCGGTGCGGCCGCCTTCCCGGCGATCATCCAGTCGTCCCAGGCCTTGCCGCGGTCCGGCGCGCACCAGATGTTCTTCGACTTCACGAAGGAATCGTCGGACAGGATGTTGTACATGAAGGTGTAGATGGTGACGTTGTCCAGGTCCTTCAGCGTGGTCTGGCGCAGGCGCTTGCAGTAGCCGCAGTTCGGGTCTTCGAACACGGCGATCACGCGCTTGCCGTCGCCCTTGACCTGCTTGATGGCGTCGTTCAGCGGCAGGTCGGAGAACTTGATCTTGTTGATGTCGTCGATGCGCTCGCGGGTCAGGTCGCGCGTGGTCTTGGCATCGTAGACGTGGCCGATGATCAGGTATTCGCCCTTCTTGTCGGTGTACAGGATGTCGCCGGCGACGCGGACTTCGTACAGGCCGCCGTACGGGGTTTCCTTGATCGATTCGATCTTGGCGCCGCCCAGGCGCGGCTCGATATTCTTCTTGATGGTGGCCTCGACCGAGTTCTGCGCACCGACGCAGGATGTAACGAGGCCGGCCGCCAGCAGGACGGCGAGTTTGGTCTTGACCATGAACTTTATTCCTAAAAGATGTATGCCTACTTATTTGCCCATCGCATGGGCGATCAGTTTCCGCTTAACGAGCGGCAACTTATTCAGCAAGTTTAATCCCAAATTGCGGACAACGCGTACCGGCTCGAGATTGGCGCCGAACAAACGTTCGAGCCCGTCGGTGGCAAGTTGCATGAGGAACACGTCTTCCTTGCGTGCCCGTGCATAGCGCGCCAGAACGCGCTCGTCGCCGATGCCGTGCTGGGCTTCGCGCTCGTCCACGACCCGCAGCAGGTCGACGATGTCGGCAAAGCCCAGGTTCATGCCGTGGCCGGCCAGCGGATGCACGGCGTGGGCGGCGTCGCCGATCAGGGCCACGTGCGGCGCCGTGACCGCGTGCGGGCGCACCAGCGCCAGCGGAATCGCCTTGACCGCTTCCGGTTGCAGGGGCTTGAGCAGGCCGAGCGTGCTTTCCGAATACTCGCCGAGACGGATCGCCAGCTCGCCCAGCGACTCGTCCATGATGGTGTCGGCCAGGGTTTCCGGGGCCGACCACACCAGCGAGACCTTGTCGCCCGCCAGCGGCAGCAGGGCGATGATGCCTTCCTTGCAAGTAAACCACTGGTGAGCGACGTTGTGGTGCGGCTTTTCGCAGGAGAAATTGGCGACGATGGCGCGCTGGTGGTAGGAGCGGTAGTCGATGCCGATGTCGCACTGTCCGCGCACCCAGGATTCACGGCCGTCGGCGCCGAGCAGCAGCTGGGCCTCGATCGGCGCCCCGTCTTCCAGCTCGACCCTGGCGCCGAGCGAACTGCAAGCCAGCTTGCAGGCGCGGCCGGTGACGACGTCGACGTTCTGGGCGAAGCGCAGAGCCGCGTCCAGCGCCATGTTCAAATTGCTGTCCTCGACGATCCAGGCCAGGGCGCCGGTATGGGCGCCGAAGGCATCGAAGCCCAGGTGGCCGCCCTGCTCGCCGTCGCCCTTGACGTCCATGGCGTCGACCGGCGCCACGCGCGCCATGTCGAGCGCGCCCCAGACTTTCAGCGAAGACAGCAGCTTCTGCGCCGTGTGGTTGAGCGCGTACACCCGCACGTCCCAGGGTTTCTCGCCCCCGGACGACGCCGGTTCTTCCGCCCCCGGGCGCGCGGGCGGCACCAGCAAAGTGACGCTGTGCCCGGCTTGCGAAAAGCCCAGGGCGGCGGTCTTGGCGATGGCGCCGTTGCCGACGATGCAGACGTCGCTACGGCGGGCGTCGGCACGGGATTGTGCGGAGGAAGAGGTCTGTGTAGTCATGAAGGCATTATATCGCTTCATAAAAAATTGCCGCACAGGACTTGCGGGCTTGAAAACCACTGGCTATAATCATGCCTCTCTTGGCCTGGTAGCTCAGTTGGTAGAGCAGAGGATTGAAAATCCTTGTGTCGGTGGTTCGATTCCGCCCCGGGCCACCAAGAATTCAGAAGTAACGCAAACGCCACCTCCGGGTGGCGTTTTTGTTTTCCGGCCCTTCCAGTTCAAGCCAGCAGGCGTTCGACCAGTTCTGCCACCTGCCGCGCTTCCGATACCGTCGCGAGCCCGGCGTCGGCCTGGCCCCTGAATGCGCGGGCAAATGCATCCAATGTATAAGGGGTCGGGTCGACCGGCGCGACCGGCGCCATCCCGGTCGCCTCGAATCGATACCAGTCATGCAATCTGGCGCTGCCCCGGCTCCCCTGCCACTCGAAGCAATTGGCATCCTCGATGGCGCCGCGCACCGCGGCATCGATATCGAGGACGCCGGCGGCATGACGCAGCTGCGCCCGCAACGCGGTTTCGGTCTTGCCTGGTGCGCGTTCGAGCTGGTAGCTGGCCAGGTCCAGCGGGCCGAACAAACGCAATGCCAGAAACAGGAAATGCGATAACACCTCGCGGGTGAAGCCGCCCTGCTCCGGCATGCCCAGCCATTCGGCGGCGCCACCTTGCCAGCCGCGCGGCCATTGCGCGAACCGCAGGGTGATGCGTGCTTCGGCAAATGCGCCGATCGCGCCGCTGCCTGTGATGTCCTGCAGCCGGCGCACGGCGGGCAGGCATGCGAACGGAAAGTTGACGGCGCAACGGGGCAGTGCCAGCCGGTCGATTGCCGCCACGTCAGCCAGGCTGGCGGCGAGAGGCTTTTCGCATAGCACGGCCACCCCGGCGTCCCGTGCCAGCCTCAGGTGTTCCAGGTGGAAGGCTGGCGGCGAGGCGATGTACAAGGCGTCCAGTCCGGGCTGCCTGCTCAAGCCGGCGGCACTGGCCGACAGCGGCAGGTCCGGGACCAGCGCATGTGCCCGTGCCTGCGCGCCGGCGTCGGGGTCGTAGATGCCGGCCACCTTGTACGCCCTGTGCGCTTTCAATGCCTGCAATACGCGCAAGCCCATGGTGCCGGCGCCGATGACGCCGATCCGGATCTCCTGCATTCTTATTCTCCCTTCGATCAAGCCCGCACGATGCGTAGCGCGCACAGCAATAACAAACACCCGGTTGCCAGTTGCAAGATGCCGCTGCGTGCGCCACCCAGCTGGCGGCGCGCAAGCCAGGCGTACGCGCAGAGCACCGGATATTCGAGCAATACCGCAACCGCCCCGAGCAGCGCCATTTGCACCACCGGTGGCCAAGCACCGGGCTGGACAAACTGGGGCAGCATGGCGCCGAAAAACAGCACTGACTTGGGGTTGGCCAACTGTAGCGCCAGCGCATCGGAAAACAGCCGCCGCGCCGAGGCCGGGGGTGGGATTTCGCGATGTCCGTCCTGCCTGGCGCGGCGCCATGAGCGCAGCGCCTGGATGCCAAGCCAGCCGATGTAGGCGGCCCCCAGCACGCGCAGCACGGCCAGGCTGCCTGGCATCGCTGCAAAGATGGCCCCCAGGCCGAGCAGGGCCAGGACGATGTAGATGCAGTTACCCAGGAGGATCCCGGCGATGCTGGCCTGCGCCGGCTTCAAGCCGGACCGCAGGGCAGCGCCCATCACATTCACGACCGCGGGGCCGGGGGTGATGCTCAAAACGAAATTCATACACCAGAAAGAAATTGCCAGCGCCAAGTCCATGATGTCTTCACTCTGCGTTAGTGAATTACAGCTTCGTGCGGTCGAGCCCATTGATGAGCTTGCATAGCTCCCGCCATACCGCCGCAAGCCGGCGCCGCTCCCGCCCCCTG
Organism: Massilia aerilata; assembly: GCF_042656905.1. Lineage (NCBI taxonomy): Bacteria > Pseudomonadati > Pseudomonadota > Betaproteobacteria > Burkholderiales > Oxalobacteraceae > Massilia > Massilia aerilata. The sequence continues at coordinate 339,453 of NZ_JBHSMZ010000010.1, read as the reverse complement.
CCCTTGCCACAGGCTGGCAGGCGCACTGCGATCAGCAGTGCGCCTGCTACCGTCCTCGTCACTTTCAGCGTCATCATCCGGACTCCTTCGCAAGAATTCAATAATTAACTAGACTTGAGTATATTTAATTAGCCGATACAATGCAAGCCTCTCAACACATGACGCGGTGACGAATGGCCAGGCCGATTGGAAAAAGCAGCAAAGTCAGGCAACAAATCCTGGATGCCGCGACGCGCTTGTTCGAGCAGCGCGGTGTCGACGCGGTCAGCATGGACGACATCGTCGACGACGCCGGCGTGGTGCGCGCCACGGTGTACAGCCATTTCGGCAGCAAGGCCGCCCTGGCGGCGGCCTGCGCGCGGCTGTACCTGGCCAGCCTGGCCGATACCCTGCCCCGGCAGGCCGAGCCGGGCCGCTTGCGCGCCGCGCTGGGCGAGTTCGCGCAGCGGACGCAATCCTGGCTGCAGGCCCATGCGGCGCAGGCGCGGATCTTCTTCGAACAGGTGCAGCAGGCCGCCGATTTCAGTGGCGCGCCTCGAGACGGGCCCTCGTTGCGCCTGTCCTTGCGCGCGCTGTTTTCGTGCGCGCGCGATACCGGCGACCTGCCCCCGGATGCGGATATCGAATTCCTTGCCGACGGCTACGCCTATCTGTGGTTCATGCTGTGCGCCCAGTGGCTCGCGCAGCAGGACGACGCGCAATTGGCGTCGCGGCTGGCGCAGCTGGCGGATTTGTATGCCCCCGGCCCGCGCGGTTCGCGCGATGCGGCGCAGGACTGACACGCAAAATTACTTTACTGAAGACTGGATACTGACATGACGAATTTCCCACCCTGCCCCGCCTGCGGCTCCACGCTCACCTACGAAGACGGCTCGGGCAACTACGTCTGCCCGGAATGCGCGCACGAATGGCCGGTGAAGATGGAGGCAGCCACGGAAGAAGCGGCGCGCGAGTGGCGCGACGCCGCCGGCAACCTGCTGCAGGACGGCGATTCGGTCACCGTCATCAAGGACCTCAAGCTGAAGGGCGGCGGCGGCGTGGTCAAGCAGGGCACCAAGGTCAAGAATATCCGCCTGGTCGACGGCGACCACGATATCGACTGCAAGATCGACGGCTTCGGCGCCATGAGCCTGAAATCGGAATTCGTCCGCAAGAGCTGAAGGCAACACCGGCAGCGCCGGGCCGCAAGACGACTGGTCTAATTGGTGCTATCATGAGCTCCATGAACAGCGAACAGCAAAGCGTCCGCCAGCATATCCTTGCCACCGGCCGCAGCATCATCATGGGCAAGGGTTATTCGGGTGTCGGCCTGAACGAGATCCTGTCGGCCGCCGGTGTGCCGAAGGGCTCGTTCTACCATTACTTCAAGTCGAAGGAACTGTTCGGCAAGGCCATGCTCGAAGATTACGTCGATGCCTACCTGGCCGGACTGGAAGCCATGCTCGCCGCCGACGGCAACCCGGGACTGGCACGCCTGATGCGCTACTGGGACAGCTGGCTGGTGCTTGCCGACGACGCCTGCGCCGGCAGCAAGTGCCTGGTGGTCAAGCTGAGCGGGGAAGTCGCCGACCTGTCCGAAGCCATGCGCGAGGTCCTGTTGCAAGGCACGAACCGGATCGTGCAACGCCTCGCGGATTGCATCGCCGAGGGCCTTGCCGACGGCTCGGTCCGGAGCGGCGTGGCGGCCCCGCAGACCGCCCTCGCCCTGTATGAAATGTGGCTGGGCGCGGCCCTGCTGACGAAATTGCGGCGCGAGCCGAGCGCGCTGCAGAATGCGATGCTTGTCACCCGCGCCATGCTGGAGGCGCCGCGCTGAACGGACACGGCGGCATTGCGCCGCCATTTTTTTGCGCAGTTTCTAGACGACCAGTCTAATAGATACATGGCAATATTATCATCAAGAAGGGAATATCAAATGACCCAGGATCGCAAGCGTAACCGCCGCTTCGTACTACAACAGCGTCCGCACGGCTCGCCCGACGCCAACACTTTCCGCCTGGAAGAGCAGCCGGTGCCTGCCCCGCAGGAGGGCCAGGTCCTGCTGCGCACGCTGTTCCTCTCGCTCGATCCCTACATGCGTGGCCGCATCAGCGACGCGCCTTCCTATGCCGCGCCGGTCGAGATTGGCGGCACCATGGTCGGCGGCACTGTTTCGCGTGTCGAAACCTCGCGCAACCCCGACTTTCCGGTCGGCCAGCTGGTACTGGGCTACAGCGGCTGGCAGGATTACGCGCTGTCCGATGGCGCCGGCCTGAACAAGCTGGACGGCGACGTGGCGCAGTCTTCCCGCGCGCTCGGTGTGCTGGGCATGCCCGGCTTTACCGCCTACATGGGCCTGCTCGACATCGGCCAGCCGAAGGCCGGTGAAACCGTGGTAGTCGCAGCCGCCAGCGGCGCGGTCGGTTCGCTGGTCGGACAGATCGCGAAGATCAAGGGTGCGCGTGCGGTCGGCATCGCCGGCGGCGCCGAGAAATGCCGCTACGTGGTCGAAGAACTCGGCTTCGATGCCTGCATCGACCACCGCGCGCCGGATTTCGCGCAGCAACTGGCGGACGCCTGCCCGGACGGCATCGACGTGTATTTCGAGAACGTCGGCGGCGCCGTGTTCGACGCCGTGCTGCCGCTGCTGAACACCAGAGCGCGGATCCCGGTGTGCGGCATGATCGCCGACTACAACGCCACCGCCCTGCCCGCCGGCCCGGACCGCCTGGGCCTGCTGGCGCGCACCATCCTCACCAAACGCATCCGCATGCAGGGCTTCATCATCTTCGACGACTACGGCCATCGCTACGGTGAATTCTTCCAGCAGATGAGCGAGTGGCTCCAGCAAGGCAGAATCAAATTCCGCGAAGACATCGTCGACGGCCTGGAAAACGCCCCGCAAGCCTTCAACGGCCTGCTCGAAGGAAAGAACTTCGGCAAGCTGGTCATCCGTGTTGCCCAAGATTGATCCCCACACTGAAAGGAAACGAAAAATGAAAAAGATTCTGATGGTACTGACCTCCCACGACCAGCTCGGTGACACCGGCAAGAAAACCGGCTTCTGGCTGGAAGAGTTCGCCGCGCCCTATTACGCGCTGAAGGATGCAGGCGCCGCCATTACCGTGGTCTCGCCGGCCGGCGGCCAGCCGCCGCTCGACCCGAAAAGCGACGAGCCGGACGCGCAAACCGATGCCACCCGCCGCTTCAAGGCCGACGCCGATGCGCAGCGCGTGCTGGCCTCGACCGGCAAGCTGTCGGAAGTGAAAGCCGACGACTTCGACGCCGTGTTCTACCCGGGCGGCCACGGCCCGCTGTGGGACCTGGCCGAGGACAGGGATTCGATCGCCCTGATCGAGGCAATGGCGGCGGCCGGCAAGCCGGTGGCGGCGGTCTGCCACGCGCCGGGCGTGCTGCGCAAGGTGAAGGCGGCTGACGGCAGTCCGCTGGTCAAGGGCAAGAAGGTGACCGGCTTCACCAACACCGAAGAAGATGCGGTTGGCCTGACCCAGGTCGTACCCTTCCTGGTCGAGGACATGCTGAAGCAAAACGGCGGCGAATATTCGAAAGGCGCGGATTGGCAATCCTATGTCGTCACCGACGGCAAGCTGGTGACCGGCCAGAACCCGGCCTCGTCGGAAGCGGGTGCGGAAGCCCTGCTGAAGCTGCTGGCCTGAGTAGCGTAGTCGGACTGCCGGGTTCGACGGCACCGTGGAGCGACTTCGTTTCCCGAAAAAAAACGCCAACCGCGCAGGTTGGCGTTTCGGTTACTGCCGCCGTGCGATCGGCGGACGCATTGCCGGAAACTCAGGACTTACGGCGCCGCGCCACCGCTCCGCCCAGCAGGCCAAGCGCCAGCAGGGCCATCGAACCCGGTTCCGGCACGGCGGTGCCCAGCACCTGCACATTGAAATCGGAAGCCTTGTCCCAGCCGTTGCCCAGGCTCGTGAACGAATCCACCGAGATCGCGCTGCCGCCGACCATATGCGCTTCCCACAGCAGGTCGTCGGCGCCCTGTTGCGGGGTGCCGCTGAGCGCGGCGTTCGAGGCGCTCATGAAGGGAATCACGTAGTCGCCGCCGGTACCGTCCAGGAAGAACATATAGGTCTGGCCGGCGCCGAGCGTCAGGTTGACCGCAAAGTCGATCTGGGTCAATGAGCGCGTGGCGCCACTGGTGGTGGTGTAGCTGGCGCCGCCCGGGTAAGTGGTCGGGGTCGCGGTGTAGGTGCTGGAAATCGACGTCAGGCTGCCCGGACTGCCGCTGCTCAAGCCGCCAATCAGGGATACCGTCCCGGTCGGCCCGACCGTCCAGATGCGAATGGTATTGATGTTCCAGGTTGCCCCGGTGGTGTTGGTGAAGGTATCGCCCTCGACCCAGTAATCGCCCCGCTGGTAGCCGGCGTCGGTCCAGGCGACGTTCGAGCGGTTGGCGGTATTGAGATTGAGGTTATCCGACGGCAGGCCGCGGTCCACGAGCACATCCGCGTATGCGGCGCTCATCATTGCAAAGGACATCGCCACTGCGCCAATGGCGGAAGCAAAGCGCTTGGTAGTCAACATCAGGTTCTCCCCAGAATGAATGTTTAGGTGACTGCTCTTGCGGTATCTGGGGTATGCAATTTACAGGCCCGGTTCCTGCAGGTCCTTAATAAACAAGTATTTGCACGAATATTATGCAAGACGGCTCAGTCACCCGGCATAACCGGAAAAACCTGTCAATTTTTTCGACAAGGTTTGGACATCAAGCCGCCAGCCGCAACTCGATCCGCTCGATCACCTGGTGTACATCCTCGGGCGGCACCGGTGGGCTGAAGTAATAGCCCTGGCCGATATGGCAGCCGTGCGCCAGCAGCCAGTTCATCTGCTCGCGCGTCTCCACCCCTTCCGCCACGATATTCATCTTCAAGGCATTTCCCATGGCGACGATCGCCTGGGTCAGCTTTTCCGCGTTCGAGTCTTCCAGCATGCTCTGGGTGAAGGACTGGTCGATCTTGAGGCACTGCAGCGGCAGCTGGCGCAAATAGCTCAGCGAGGAAAAGCCGGTGCCGAAATCGTCGAGCGCGGTGGAAATGCCGGTCTCGTTCAGCGCCCGCAACACGTTCTGGGTCTCGTCGAGCTGGCGCATGAAGCAGGATTCGGTCACTTCGACCTGCAGCGCGTGCGCCGGCACCTGGTATTCCTCCAATAGTTCGGCCAGGTAGGCGACCAGGTTCGGCGACAGGATATCCGCGATCGACAGGTTGATCGCGACCGGCAGCGGCGCCAGGCCATGGCTCAGCCAGTTGGCCTGTTCCGCGATCGCATTGCGCATGACCCAGCGGTCGATGCGCAGGATCTGGTCGCTGTGCTCGGCAATCGGGATGAAGGCGCCGGGACTGTTCTGGCCCCGGGTCGGGTGGTTCCAGCGCACCAGCGCCTCGAGGCCGACCACTTTCCGGCTGATCAGGTCCACCTTGGGCTGGAACACCAGCGACAGCTGGTTGCGCTCCACCGCTTCGTCCAGGTCGCGCTCGAGCAGGTAGTAGTCACGCTGGCTCGCCGCCATCGCCAGTTCGAAGACCACGCTGCGGCTGCGGCCCCGGGACTTGGCCTGGTACAGGGCCAGGTCGGCGTGGCGCAACAGTTCGCTCACCGTGCGGCCATGGCCTGGCGGAATCGCCACGCCCACTGAAATCCCCAGGCGGAACTGCTGTCCCTTGATGTCGAAGGGTGCGGCCACCGCCTGATGCAGGCGCTCCGCGAAAGTCAGGGCCGTGGCGGCGTTCGGGTGCGGAATCTGCAGCAGGAGCATGAATTCATCGCCGCCCAGGCGGGCCAGCAGGTCGAATTCCCGCACCACCGCCTTCAGCCTCAGGCTCAGCTGCTGCAGCACCAGGTCGCCGGTTTCATGGCCGTAGGTGTCGTTGATCTTCTTGAAGTGATCCAGGTCCAGCAGCATCAGCGCGGTGTTGTAGCGCGTATCGTCGAGGCGCCGCGCGACCTCGTCCTCCATGGCCCGGCGGTTGTACAGGCCGGTCAGGTGGTCGTGGTGGGCGCGCCAGTGCAGGGTTTCCTGCATCTTCCGGTTGGCCCGCAGCTTGTTCACCTCGCTCAGGATGCGCAGCAGGTTCTGCAGCGCGTCGGCGTCGATCTGCTGCCATGGGTCCGAATGGCCCTTGACCGATTCCTTCCACTCCGCAAACGAGCGCCGCGGTTCCAGCCTGACGCGGCCATCCGGCAGCGCGACGATGTCCTTGACCGGCTCGCCGCCCCAGCGCACCTGCTGCACCGCTTCGGCCCGGGTCATGAAGCAGAAGATCAGGTCGCCGTCATGCCGCTGCGCCAGCAGCAGGCCCGCCGCTTCCGGCAGCAGCAACAGGGATTTCCTGGGCGAGGTCAGCAAGTCGTCCCACATCCGCACGCCCGGACTGGTGTTGCGGCTGTCCAGGCGCGACGCGACTTCGTCCAGTATCCGGTGGATGGACCCCTTGCGCTTTCCCGGCCCGCCCAGGCAGGCCAGGGTCCCGATCTGCACGCCCATGGTGTTGGCATTGAACGCCGGCAAGAGCTTGGGCAGCCATAGGTCCAGCTCGGCCGCGATATCGCCATCCTGGATCAGGGCCTGGTGAAACTCGTTCATCAGGCGATCCAGCATCAGGCGATGGCGTACCGCCTCCAGGTTGCTCAGGCCCTCGATGCGCATGTTGGTGATTTCCGCCAGCAGTTCCGACAGGTGGCGCATGCCGTCGCGCAGCTGGTGCGGCGGCGTGCGGGGGCTGTGGTGATGGCAGGCGATCAGGCCCCAGAGCTTGCCTTCGCAGACGATCGACAGGGTCAGGGTGGCGCGCACGCCCATATTCCGGAGATAGGACAGGTGCACCGGCGACAGGCCGCGCAGCATGCAATGGCTCTGGTCGAGTGTCTCGCCGTTCGGCAGCAGCGGGGGCTGCAGCGCATCCATGGGGGCTTCCACGTCGGCCAGCACGCGCAGCTTGTTGGCCAGGTAAAGCGCGCGCGCCTGGCTGGGAATGTCGGACGCGGGAAAGCGCAGTCCCAGGTATTTTTGCGGGTGGCCCTGCGCGGTGCGCTCGGCCACGACCTCGCCGCTCCCATCGGCCCGGAAACGGTAGATCATGACGCGGTCGAAGCCGCTGATTTCCTGGACCACCTTCACGCACTCGCCAAAGAAAGCCTCCAGCCCTTCGGCGCGGCGCAGCCGGCCCATCACTTCCGAGAAATCGGAAAAGATCTCGTTCTGCCGCCGCAGCTCATCCGCGCCGGCGTTCACCGGCAGCCATTCGAGCACCGCCACCGTGCCGCGCCGGTGCCCGAGGCATTCCCATTGCGTCGCGGCGATCTCTTCCTGGCTGGCGCAGGTCCGCTCGAAGCGGGGACGCCAGGGCAGGTTCACGGGATGCGAGGTGGGCAGCGCGGCGATGTCGAGCGGATCGCCCCCGCCGGCGCCGGCCACCCAATCGGACAAGGGCCCGGCGATCAGCGCATTCGCATCCTGCAAGCCCGGCCAATGGCGCACGATGCCGGCCGAGACTTGCACGATGGCCCGGCTCGCGAGATCGACGACCGTCATGAAGCCATAGGACTGCACGGCGCCCAGCAGATGAATTTCTTCCTGTGCACAGGTTTCTTCCAGTGCCGCCGGAATGGTGTCGTCATGCACACCCGGGCTCATGCTCGTTCGTCCTCCCACACGTTGAAGCGGCGCCAGCGAATTAGACACCCGGCAGGAAGGATGGTTCTCGACGCGGAAATGCAAAACGCCAACCCATGCAGGTTGGCGTTTTGACTGTTGCGGCTCGTGCGATCAGTGGAAGAACATGTAGATCAGCACCAGGACGATTGCGGGAACGCCCAGAATCCATGCCAGGAAATATTTGCCCATGATCGTGCTCCTTTGAAGGTTGTGCGATGAGTACGGCTCCATGGTGCCTCGGGCGCATGTCATTGTCCGTACGCTAATACACAAAGTGCGCGGGGCTTCCTCCTACACGGCTACAATGGCCGCGCAGTTCAAGCAGTCCCCCACTGAATAGTTCACAGGAGATGTCCATGAAAACGCTCGGTCTTGCTTCTGCATTCCTCGTCACCTTCCTCTCCTTCTCCGCCCACGCGGCCGACCAGTCGGCGCCCGTCATGAAAAAGGACGGCATGCTGGTCGACATGAAAGGCATGACGGTCTACACCTTCGACAAGGACGCCGCCAACAGCGGCAAGAGCGCCTGCAGCGGCGGCTGCGCGGCCAACTGGCCTGCCGTCCAGCCCGGCGATGCGGCGCCCAGCGCACCCTACTCGGTGATCACCCGCGACGACGGCAGCAAGCAGCTCGCCTACAAGGGCAAGCCGCTGTACACCTTCGTCAAGGACAAGAAGCCGGGCGACAAGGCCGGAGATAAAGCCATGAACGCCTGGCACGTCGTGACCGATTGATCTAGCGCGGTGGCGCCGGCATGCGCCGGCGACGCACGCTAGCTGTTGTGATCGTGCTCGCCGGAGGCGTGCCCGAGGCCCATGCCGAGGCCCATGCCCATGCCGCCTCCGCCGCCATCGGCGCCCCCACCACCTCCACCGCCACCGCCTTTACCGCCGCCACCGCCCTCACCACGGCCACGCGCGGCGCCGCCCTGGGTCCGGGTCGGGCCCTGCAGCGGAATCGCGACGTCCTTCGGCATCGGTCCCAGGTCCAGCGCCTCGCGGATGAAATCGCGCAGCGAGACCACCAGTTCCGCGGTGTGGATCGGGCGTCCGGCCGCCATGTCGCCGGCGGCCTGCCCCGCCAGCCGGCAGTGTTCCTCGGTGCCGAGCAGGAGGATGTCGGCCAGCGCCGCCTCGACGGCGTCGCGGATGCGGCGTGCGCGGTCGGAGTTCACGCGCGCGTCCGCCGCCGCCGCCGGTGCGATATCGCCTGCCGGCGCCGGAGCCGGCGCGGTGCGCAATTCGCGCAGGTGGGTCGGGTCGACGGTCAGCTCGCCGGTGAAGGAGCCGCCCAGGGTCTTGTAGGCCGCGATCAGGGTCCGCAGGCGCTCGTTGATCTGGCGGTTCATGCGCTCGCGGCGCTGCTGGATGGTCTGCATCATCAGCACGCGGATGCCGACGCCGACCAGGGTCACGATGGCCAGGGAAATGAAGGTCGTCAGTACCGCATGCCAGGAGCTGAAATCCATCGCACGCATCACCGCACCACCTGCAGCTTGACCTGTCGACCGTCGCGGTAGGTGTACAGCGTGAGCGCGGCATCGTGCAGATCGCCGCTGGGGTCGAAGGCGATGTCGCCGGTGACGCCGTGGTACCTGATCTTCGCCAGCGCCGGCAGGAACCTGGCTGGATCGGTCGAATTCGCCTGCTGCATGGCCTGCGCGAACACCATGGTGGCGTCGTAGGCATAGGGTGCGTAGGTCTGCAGCGGGATCTTGTAGCGCTGGCGGTAGCGCTCGGCGAAGGCGGCGGCCGCCGCCTCTTCCTTCGCGCCGCTGACGCCGCCGGCCACCACGCAGATCACCTTGTCGCTGCCCAGCGCGTCGCCGGCCAGCTCCGGCAGCTTTTCCGAGCATACGCCGTCGCCCGAGACCAGCTTGGCGCCGATGCCGAGCGCCTTCATCTGCTTGAGCATGGGACCGGCCACCGCGTCCATGCCGCCGTAGAAGATCACGTCCGGCTTGTGCGCGCGGATCTGGGTCAGGATGGCGTTGAAATCGGTCGCCTTGTCGTTGGTGAACTGGCGGCTGACCAGCTGGGCGCCGCCCACCGCCTTCACGCCCCTGGTGAATTCGTCGGCCAGGCCCTGGCCGAAGGCGGTGCGGTCGTCGATCACCGCGATCTTCGTCGCGTGCAGGGTCTTGATCGAATACGCGGCCAGGGTCTTGCCCACCAGGCTGTCGCTGGCGACCACGCGGAAGGCCGTCTTGTAGCCCTGGCGCGTGTAGAGCGGCGTGGTGGCGGCCGGCGAGATCTGCGGGATGCCGGCGTTGTTGTAGATTTTCGAGGCCGGCACCGTGGTGCCCGAATTCAGGTGGCCGACCACCGCCACCACGCCATTGTCGACCAGCTTCTGCGCCGCCGCCGTGCCCATCTTCGGATCGGCGCCGTCGTCCTCGGCTTGCAGCACGAAGCGGACTTTTTTGCCGGCGATGCTGACGCCCTTCGCGTTCAGGTCGTCGATCGCCATGCGCGCGCCGTTCTCGATGTCCTTGCCCTGGTGGGCGCCAGTGCCGGACAGCGGCGAGACGCTGCCGATCTTCACCGTCGTCTGGGCGGACGCGGAGGCGGCGGCGAGAGGAAGCAGGATGGCGGCGATGATGGCGCGGCAATGCATGGGGTTCTCCGGTGACGATGCTTGTCCGATTGTAATGGCGCAACGCCGCCGCACGGCAAACGCAAGCAAAAGTCGCAAACTCTGCTTGACTTTAGGTAAATGAAAACTAGGCTCCATAAGCGGCCGCTTGCGGCAGGGGCATCCGCGCTTGCCGTCGGGCGCTGCATACAGGAGACGATCATGAACACAGAACAGAACAAGCAACTCGTCCTCGAAGGCTACCGGAAGTTCCAGTCAGGCGACATTGCCGGCCTGCTGGAACGCTTCCGCGACGATGCCGTGTGGACCAGCCCGGATTCGGAGTTCATTCCTTTCGCAGGCCACTTCCACGGCAAGCAGGGCATCGCGCAATTCTTCGCCAAGCTGAACGCCAACGTCCAGGCCACCAGTTTCAGCGTCAAGGAGCTGATCGCGGAAGGCGACAAGGTGGTTGCCATCGGCGACAGCAGCTGGCACGGCCACCTGACCGGACGCGATTACGATTTGCCATGGGTGCATGTGTTCACGCTGCGCGACGGCATGGTCGAACGCGTCGACGCCTACTACGACACGGCGCCCCCCACTGCGGCGCTGCAAGCCCTGCGCAGCGCCGAGGCGGACCGCCCGGACCTGCGCCAGTAGGCTTGCCTTGCACCTGCCGCGCGTTCGTCCTGGCGGGCGCGTGGCATCATCCGTCCGGCATGCACGAGGAGCGGACGATGAAGATGCGCAAGAAGGCGGACTTGCCGTACAAGCTGTGCGCCCACTGCGCCCTGCCCTTCAGCTGGCGCAAGAAGTGGGAACGGGATTGGGAGCAGGTCAAATACTGCTCGGAGCGTTGCCGGCGCTCGGCCAGGCCGGCGGAAAAAGGCTGAGCGGCCCGCCTGGCTCTACAATATCCGGATTGCCGATCATTGCCGATACTGGAGTCCGCCATGCCCCTGCCCCGCACCCTCGCCTTCCTGAACCTCCTGTCGCTGGGGGCTGCGGCCATCCCGGCCGCGGCGGCCACCACCATTCTCTTCATCGGCAACAGCTTCACCTACGGCGATCCGGCCGGCGCCGCGCCGCTGGTGCGCGAGTACCGCCCCGACACGGTGACGGACCTGAACGGCACCCACCTCGGCGGCGTGCCGGCCCTGTTCAAGGCCTTCACCCTGCAGGCCGGCCTGGACTACGAGGTCAGCCTCGAGACCTCGCCCGGCAAGGGCCTCGACTGGCATTACGAGAACCGGCTGGCCACCATCGCCAAGCCCTTCGACAAGGTGGTCCTGCAAAGCTACAGCACGATGGACGGCGCCCATCCCGGCGACCCGGCCACGCTGGTGAAGTATGCCGGCCTGCTGGCCCAGGCCTTCCACGACAAGAATCCGAAGGTGGACGTGCGCCTGGCCGCGACCTGGTCGCGCGCCGACCAGACCTATAAACAGGGCGGCGCCTGGTACGGCCAGCCGATTCAAAAAATGGCGCTGGACGTGCGCGCCGGCTACGACAAGGCGAAGCAGGCGTCCGAGCTGATCGGCGGCGTGATCCCGGTCGGCCAGGCCTGGAACCGCGCTTTCGCCAGCGGCCTGGCGGACGACAATCCCTACGACGGCAAGGTCGCCGGCATCAACCTGTGGGCGCCGGATTCGTACCACGGCAGCGTCTACGGCTATTACCTCGAGGCGCTGACCATCTTCGTGCATATCACCGGGCGCGATCCGCGCTCGCTGGGGGCGCAGGATCAGGTGGCGCAGGACCTGGGCATCGGCGCCGACATCGCCGTCGCGCTTCAGGAGGCGGCGGCGTCCGTGAAATAGGCCATGTCGCGCTCGATGGCCGGCGGCAGCGCTTCCTTCAGCAAGGCTATCCAGGCGCGCGTCTTGGCGTCCACGAAGCGGCTCGAGGGCAGCAGCGCAAAGATGCCGATCTCCGCCGAGCGCCAGCCCGGCAGCACCTGGGCCAGCCGGCCGCTGCGCAGGCCGTCGACCACGCTGTAGGCCGGCAGCAGCACGATCCCGAGTCCGCGCAAGGCGGCGTCGAGCAGCACTTCGGTGGTATTCCCGGTCAGCGGGCCTTGCGGATCCAGGCGCAGGTGCTCGTCGCCGCGCTCGAGCTCCCAGCTGGAAGTAAAGGACGAATTCACCAGCCGCAAACAGGTATGCCGGGCCAGCTCCTGCGGATGCTGGGGTGCGCCGCGCCGCGCGAGGTAGTCCGGCGCTGCGCACAGCACCGAGAACATGCGGCCCAGCTTCAACGCCACCAGCGCCGAGTCGGGCAGGTACTGGGCCAGGTAGATGCTGACGTCGATGCCTTCCGCCAGCAGGTCGGGCGGACTTTGGGAGGCGCTGTATTCGACGGTCACGCGCGGGTTGGCCTGGCAATAGGCGCTCACCAACGGCGTCACGTAGCGGTTGCCGAAAGCGGCCATGCTCATCACGCGCAGGCGGCCGGCGGGTTCGCGCGCGGCGCCCCCGGCTTCCGCTTCGGCCTGGGCCACCATGTCGAGGATGGCGCGGCAATGCGCCGCATAGCGCTCGCCGGCCTCGGTGGCGGAAATGCGCCGGGTGCTACGGTGCAGCAGCTTGGCCTGCAGACGGTTTTCCAGCAGGGTCACCAGGCGCGAGATCTGCGCCTTCGACATGCCAAGATGCTCGGCGGCGGCGGTGAAGCTGCCGCCGTCCATCACGTGCACGAAGGCATTCATCGCGTGCAGCAGTCCGTAGTCGAGATCCTTGCGCATAGCGCGCCATCTTACTCAATTATTCTGATACAGCGGGTTATCCGATACGTAGGTCGTGACAGGGTGGGTCAGCAGGCCCTGCGGCGCAATCAGACGCAGGTCGAAAGGGATCACATGGGCGCTGCCGTTCTGGAAGTTCCAGCTGAAGGAACGCTCGCCGACCACGAAGCGCACGGTCGAGCCGCCGGCGACGTTGACGTGGCGGGTCGCCGCGGTGATGACGACGACCCGGTCGGCCGCGGCCTGGGCCGGTGCAGGACCGCCGCGGAAGTCGGCCGGCTGGGCGGCGGCCAGGGCGCTGGCGCAGGTGGCGGCAAGGGTAATGGCGGCGAGGACGGGCATAAACAGCTTGGTATTCATGATGATTCCTTGGGTGTGCCGGGCGCCCGTGGGCGCACCGGCGTTGTTCTGGTGTGCCACCTGGCGACGGTGGCACGTCAGTCGCCTTGTTGTGGGCGTTTTGCTGACAGACAAATGGTAAGGGCCGCCGTTCCGGCGAAAAATAGCGATGGAGGGAATGCTTTGTTACGCTTGACGTAACAATCGCTGCCTTCCTTGAGGACAAGAAAACAACAAGGTGATAATTCGCGTTTTTGTACAGATTTCCTTTCAGTAATATTTATATTTTTTACCGAAAGACATCATGCGCAAACTCCTGCTTGCAACTCTGGTATGCCTGGCGCTGGGCAGCGCAGGCGCCGCTCCCGGCAATGAGGCAGCGAGCCAGCAACAGGCTCAACAACAATCCGAACAACAGCTGGTCTCCTCCTTCCAGCCCCAGGAAGGCAAGATCAGCCTGCCGGGCAATATCGCCACCCTGGGCCTGCCGGCGAATTTCCGCTACCTGAGCGTGGCCGACTCCGCGCGCCTGCTGGAAGCCTGGGGCAACCCGCCAGGTGCCGAAACCCTGGGCATGATCGTGCCGGCCGGCGTCAATCCGATGTCGAACGAGAGCTGGGGCGTGGTCATCACCTATGACAAGGACGGCCACGTCAAGGACGACGATGCCGACGGCATCGACTACGGCAAGCTGCTGAAGGAGATGCAGGCAGGCCTCGCGGAGAGCAACGCCGAGCGCAAGAAGCAGGGCTACCGCGCCATGAACCTGGTCGGCTGGGCCGAGACGCCGCACTACGACAAGGCCGCCCACAAGCTGTACTGGGCCAAGGAGCTGCAGAGCGAGGGCGAAGCCCATCACGGCCTGAACTACAACATCCGCGTGCTGGGCCGCGAAGGCGTGCTGGTGCTGAACGCCGTGGCCAGCATCGACCAGCTCGGCCAGATCAAGAGCGAAATGCAGAAGGTCACCGCCTTCACCAACTTCACGGCCGGCAACCGCTACGCGGACTTCAACGGCAGCACCGACAAGGTGGCGGAATACGGCATCGCGGCGCTGGTCGCGGGCGGCGTGGCGGCCAAGCTGGGCTTCTTCGGCAAGCTGTTCGCCCTGCTGCTCGCGTTCAAGAAGCTGATCATCGTCGGCGTCGCCGCGGTGGGTTCGGGCATCTGGAAGTTCTTCAAGCGCGAGAAGCCCCAACCCGAATCCGACAAAGTCGACCTGAGCAAACGATAATGGGCAAGCTCCTCGCATGGCTGCTGGTCGCCGGCAAGATGGGCAAGATGCTGACCACCGGCGGCACCATGCTGCTGTCGATGCTGGCCTACAGCTGGATCTTCGGCTGGCGCTACGCGGTCGGCTTCGTGCTGCTGATCTTCGTCCACGAGATGGGCCACTACCTGGCGGCGCGCAAGCGCGGCCTGGCGGTCGGCGCGCCCACTTTCATCCCTTTTGTGGGCGCCTGGATCGAAATGAAGGACATGCCGCACGACGTCGAGACGGAGGCCTTCGTCGGCTTTGCCGGTCCGCTGGCCGGCACCGCCGGCGCGATGGCCTGCTACGGCCTGGCGCGCCAGACCGGCAGCGAACTGCTGCTGGCGCTGGCCTACTCGGGCTGCATGCTGAACCTGTTCAACCTGATCCCGGTCTCGCCGCTGGACGGCGGGCGCATCACGGCGATCATCTCGCCCAAGGTCTGGCTGCTCGGCGTGCCGCTGCTGGCGGCCCTGTTCTTCTGGCGTCCGAGCCCGATGCTGATCCTGATTGCGGTGCTGGCCTACCCGCAGATCAAGGCGGCGCTGAGCGGCGACCATGGCAGGCCGCCCGAGTATTATCAGGTGCCGCAGGAAGCGCGGGTGAATTATGCGGTGATGTATCTGGGGCTGGCGGCGTTTTTGGCGGTCATGAGTTATGACCTGCATGAGATGCTGGGCCGCTAAAACGTCGTGCCCGCGGCCTGAAAACGTCGTCCCCGCGGCCTGAAAACGTCGTCCCCGCGGCCTGAAAACGTCGTCCCCGCGGAGGCGGGGACCCAAGTTCTGCATGCGTTTCGACTGCGCTTGCAAACTTGGATCCCCGCCTGCGCGGGGACGACGAGTCAGCGGCTTACCAGAAAATAACGCGCTCTTCCGGCGCCAGGTACATCTTGTCGCCCGGCTTCACATCGAAGGCCTCGTAGTAACCCGGGTGATTGCGCAGGCTGCCGTTCACGCGGAACTCGGCCGGCGAGTGCGGATCCGATTTCACTTGCGCGATCAGCGCGGCGTCGCGGGCTTTACCACGGCGGGCCTGGGCCAGGCCCATGAAGATGCGCTGTTCGGCGGTGTAGCCGTCGATGACCGGCGCCGGCTTGCCCTTCAGCGAGATCTTGTAGGCGCGGCTGGCCATGATGGCGCCGGCGTTGTCGGCGATGTTCTCGCCCAGCGTCAGTTCGCCGTTCAGGTGATAGCCGTCCACCGGGCTGTAGCCTTCGTACTGCTTGACCAGCACCTTGCCCTTGGCCGCGAACTTCTCGCCGTCTTCCTTGGTCCACCAGTTGCGCAGGTTGCCGTCGCCGTCGTATTGCGAACCCTGGTCGTCGAAGGCGTGGCTGATCTCGTGGCCGATCGAGATGCCGACCGCGCCGTAGTTGATCGCCGGCTCGGCGTCCGCATCGTAGAGCGGCGACTGCAGGCGCGCGGCCGGGAACACCACTTCGTTCATCTCCGGGCTGTAGTAGGCGTTCACGGTCTGCGGGGTCATGTGCCATTCGCTGCGGTCGACCGGCTTGCCCAGCTTGTTCACGCCGTACATGTGGCCGAACTCGCGGGTGCGCATCACGTTGCCGACCAGGTCGTCGCGCTTGACGGCCAGCGAAGAATAATCGCGCCACTTGTCCGGGTAGCCGACCTTCACCGAGATCTTCGCCAGCTTGGCCTGCGCCTGCTTCTTGGTCTCCGGGCTCATCCAGTCCAGGGTCTCGATGCGCTCCTTATAAGCCAGCAGGAAGTTGTGCACCATCTCCTCGACCTGCTTCTTGCGCTCGGCCGGGAAGTAGTTCTGCACGTAGACCTTGCCCACCACTTCGCCCAGGTCGCGGTTGACCTCGGCGATCGCGCGCTTGTCCAGCGGACGGTTCACCTTGGCGCCGCTCAGCACGCCGCCGCGGAAGGCGAAGCTCTCGTCGACGAAGGGCTGCGACAGGTAAGGCGCGTAGGCGCTGATCAGGCGGAAGGCGAAATAGGACTTCCAGGTCTCGACCGGGGTCGCGGCGATGATCTTGTCGAGGCCCTGGAAATACGAGGGCTGGCTGACGATCACTTCCTTGGCCTTGGCCGCCACGCCGCAATCCTTCAGGTAGGTGGCCCAGTCGAAGCCCGGCGCCAGCTTGTTCAGGTCGGCCGCCTTCATCTTGTTGTAGCCCTTGACCGGATCGCGGTTCTCGACGGCGCTCCACTGCGCCTTGGCGATCTCGGTTTCCAGCGCCAGGATGGCTTGCGCCTCATTGGCCGCGTCCTTGTGGCCGGCCAGGCTCAGCATCTTCTCGATGTGGGCCAGGTACTTGGCGCGGGTGTCCTTCAGGCGCGCTTCGTCCTGCAGGTAGAAGTCGCGGTTCGGCAGGCCCAGGCCGGACTGCGAGATGTCGACGATGTAGCGGGTTGAATCCCTGTTGTCCTGGTGGACGCCCATGTTGACCGGCGAGCCGGCGCCGATGCGCTCGAAGCGCGCGGCCACCTTGGCCAGCGCCTTCTTGTCCTTCAGCGCCTCGATCTTCGCCAGTTCGCCCTTCAGCGGGGCCAGGCCGAGCTGGTTGCGGCGGGCTTCGTCGATGTAGCTGGCGTAGAAATCGCCCATCTTCTGGGTATCCGAGCCGGCTTTCGCGTTCTTGTCCTGCGAGGCCTGCTCGATCAGGGTGCGGATCTGGGTCTCGACGCCATCGGCGGCGATGTTGAAGGCGCCCCAGCTGGAGCGGTCGTTCGGGATGTCGACGTCCTTCAGCCACTTGCCTTGCGAGTAGCGGAAGAAATCGTCCTGCGGGCGTACCGCGGCGTCCAGCGCGCCGGCGTCGACGCCGGAGCGGGCAGTGCTTGCGGTGGGGCTGGCGGCAGCCGAGGGTGCGTCCGCCGCCGGGTGGGCGGCGGGTGCGCCGGCGTGGGCAAAGCCGGCGAACAGGCCCGCGATCAGGGCGCTGCACAGGGTACGCTTCATTGTGTTCTCTCCATGGTGAATCGGATGTATCGGACCTTTGATCCTAATTTAATCTTTGACCGATGCCAAGGTTTCACCCCGGTTTTTGCGTATGCATGTGTTGCGTTCCGGACGGCCCGCTTGATATCGACGGTTGCCGGCCCCATCATCCGCTGCATGCCCGTATTTCACCGCGCATTTTCGCTCTCCTTTGCGGCCGCGCTCGCCTGCACCGCCATGGCCGCGCAGCCCGCCCTCGCACGCCAGAACGGCCAGGCGCGCGACGAACTCGCGGACCTGATCAACGCCTACCGCAGCGCCCCCGGCAGTTGCGCGGGCCGCGCCGCCCTCCCTGCCGCGCCGCTGGCGAAGGAGCCTGCCCTGGCCAGGCTGCGCATCGGCGCCGGCACCTTCCTGGAACCGGCGCTGAAGCGGGCCGGCTATCCCGCCGACCTGGCCGAGATGATCTCGGTGACCGGACCGGAGGATGCGCAGGCGGCGCTGGCGGCGATCCGCGACAAGCACTGCGGCCGCCTGCTGAGCGGGGAATTCGCGGCGGTCGGCACGGCGCGCTTCGGCAACGACTGGCAGATCATCCTGGCGCACCCGCTGGTCTACCCCGCCCTGCCCGATCCGGCGCAGTTGAGCCAGGAACTGCTGGCCCGCGTCAACGCCGCGCGCGCCGCGCCGCGTACTTGCGGTGACCAGGCCTTCGGCGCGGCCCCGCCCCTGACCTGGAACGAGGCCCTGGCCCAGGCCGCGCTCGGCCACAGCCTAGACATGGCCACCAAGCGCTACCACGCCCACAAGGAACCGGGCGGCAGCGAGCCGCCCGAGCGCGCCACCCGCGCCGGCTACCGCTGGACCCGGGTCGGCGAAAACATCGCCTCGGGCCAGCAATCGGTGACGCAGGTGGTGAGCGACTGGCTGGGCAGCCCCGGCCACTGCGCCAACATCATGAACCCCGCGTTTACGGAGATGGGTGCGGCGTATGCGGTCAATCCCGCGAACGAAAACCGTACGCCGTACTGGACGCAAATGTTCGGGCGTCCGTAACAGGCTTGTTATCATTTTCAGCTATCGTCCCGATTGGAACAATTGAATAGCGCGCTATTTAATTTCGCGCTATGATTATTTCCATCGACACACCAAACTACTCAAACGAAAGGGCAAGGCCATGACCACCAAACTCGACAAAGTCCTGTACACCGCAAAAGCGCACACCATCGGCGGCCGCGACGGCCGTTCCACCACCGACGACGGCCTGCTGGACGTGCGCCTGGCCCCGCCAAAGGAAATGGGCGGCAAGGGTGACGCGACCAATCCGGAGCAGCTGTTCGCCGCCGGTTACTCGGCCTGCTTCATGGGCGCGATGAAATTCGTCGCCGGCCAGAAGAAAATCGCGATGCCGGCCGACGCCGCCATCGACGCCAGCGTCTCGATCGGCCCGATCCCGGCCGGTTTCGGCCTGGCCGTGGAACTCGCGGTCAGCCTGCCGGGCATGGACCGCGCGCAAGCACAGGAACTGGTCGAAGCCGCGCACGGCGTCTGCCCATACTCGAACGCGACCCGCGGCAATATCGACGTCACGCTGACGGTCGTATAAGAAGCCTAGGCCGCTTCAGGAAACGGCACGCGATCCACCGCCCGCACCAGGGCGTCGTAACAGTCCGGATCGAGTGCCGACCCCACCGTTTTCTGCATCATCTCCAGCGCCTGTGGAATCGGGATCGCGCCGCGGTAAGGGCGTGTCGCCGTGATCGCGTCGAAGATGTCGGCGGTGGTGATGATGCGCGTCTCGATCCGGATCTCGTCCGCCGCCAGACCGCGCGGATAGCCGCCGCCGTCCAGGCGTTCGTGGTGCGCGCCGGCGATCGCCGCCAGCTCGCGGAAGGCGCCGATGCGGCCGAGGATGGTTTCCGTGTAGGCCGCATGCAGCTTGACGGCGTCCCACTCGGCGCGGTCGAGCGCGCCCGCCTTGTCCAGCACGCTGTTGCTGACACCCAGCTTGCCGACGTCGTGCAGCAGCGCCCCGCGCTTGAGCCAGCGCCGCCGGTCCATTCCCAGCCTCAGCGCTTCGGCGATCATGTCCGTGTACAGCGCCACCCGCGCGCTGTGGCCGCTGGTGTAGGGGCTCTTGGCGTCGACCACCTGGCCGAAAGCGGTGGCGATGTCGTCGAGATAATCGTCATCCAGCGCCTGCTGCCGCCCTGCCCCGGCCGGCTGCAGCGCCGTCACCGCCTCGTCGATGTCCGCTGCGGCCAGCGTGGTCCAGAACGCGTCCGACTGCGCCACCTGTTCGAAGGCGTGCACCAGTAGCGGGTCGAACCATTGCCCGGACCGGATCCGCGCTTCCTTCAGCGCGCCGATACGCCCGCTTTCGGTATGGAACACGTCGATCACCTGCGCCAGCAGGGCAATGCGTGAATACAGCGGGATCGCCTCGCCCGCGAGCCGCGCCGGCTTGCCGTTGCCGTTGAAATGCTCATCCAGCGAATAAATGCCGTCGGCGACGCCGTCCGGAAACCGCAGCAGGCGCGCGATGTCGGCGCCGCGCTGGCAGCGGGTCGCGACCAGCTCGCGCGCGATTTCCGGCCCGTCGCGCAGGATCGTCATCACGCTGCGGAAGCGCTCGGCCAGGCCGGCCTTCAAGCCGGTGTGCTTGAGCACGAAACCCAGCACTTGCGGCAGGCTGTCGCCGACCGTCTTGTAATCCCGCTTGAAGTCCAGGTCGTCCGTCAGGTAGAGCTCGCAGATGCGCGCGGCATTGCTGCTGCAGCCCAGGTCTTTCAGCAGCAAAGTGTAGTAAAGCTCCCACAAAGCTTCTTGGCCCATGCCGGCCTGGCGTCCGATGTGCATGCCGATCCAGCAAGCGCGCACGCAATGGCCTGGCGGCTGGCCTTCGGTGATATCGAGGGCGTAGCTCAAAGATGCGATCAATTCCGACAGTTTCAGCTCTGCGGCGGGGAGGAATTCGGCTTTCATGACAAGTATTGGAGGCGGCAGAAGGAAATATTTGATGATTTAAGGAAATAGACTACGCCTAAGCTTAAGCAAGTCAATATTTAATTTCCCTATGGATCAAATAGAAATTGATAGTTTGCGTAAATAATCTGGTGGGCTTAACATCGTTTCACATCAACACAATCTATCGATTTTAAATAATTGATAGCCGAATATAAAACGAGAAAGCCGCCATGACCGACCTCACTACCGCCTCCGGCATCCCCGTCCCCGACAACCAGAACTCGATCACCGCCGGCCCGCGCGGCCCGGTCCTGCTGCACGACTTCCACCTGATCGAAAAGCTCCAGCACTTCAACCGCGAGCGCATCCCCGAGCGCGTGGTCCATGCGAAGGGCTCGGGCGCCTACGGCAGCTTTACCGTCACCCACGACATCAGCAAATACACCAAAGCCAGGCTGTTCAGCGAAGTCGGCAAGCAGACCGCGACCTTCCTGCGCTTCTCCACCGTCGGCGGCGAAAAGGGCTCGGCCGACACCGAGCGCGATCCGCGCGGCTTCGCGCTGCGCTTCTATACCGAGGAAGGCAACTGGGACCTGGTTGGCAACAATACCCCGACCTTCTTCCTCAAGGACGGCATCAAGTTCCCCGACTTCATCCATACCCAGAAGCGCGATCCGCAGACCAATCTGAAATCGGCGGAGAATATGTGGGACTTCTGGAGCCGCGCGCCGGAGAGCCTGCACCAGGTGACGATTTTGTTTTCAAGCCGCGGTACCCCGGACGGCTACCGCCACATGGACGGCTTCGGCAGCCACACCTATAGCCTGATCAATGCGGAAGGCAGGCTGCATTGGGTCAAGTGGCACTTCAAGACCTTGCAGGGCATCAGGAACCTAAGCGCGGCGGAAGCGGTCCGGCTGGCCGGCGTGGATCCGGACTATGCCCAGCGCGACCTGTTCAACGCGATTGCACAAGGCGACTACCCGCGCTGGAGCGTCGAGATCCAGCTGATGGACGACGAACAGCGCGCCGCCTGGGAAGCGCGCACCGGCTGGGATGCCTTCGACCTGACCAAGGTCTGGCCGCAGGGCGACTTCCCGCGCATCAAGGTCGGCATCCTGGAACTGAACCGCAACCCGGACAACTACCACGCCGAGGTCGAGCAGGCCGCGCTGTCGCCGTCCAACATCGTGCCGGGCCTGGGCTACAGCCCGGACAAGATGCTGCAGGCGCGCCTGTTCGCCTACCACGACGCCCAGCTCTACCGCGTCGGCGCCAACCACCAGCACCTGCCGGTGAATCGTCCGCGCTGCCCCTTCCACAACCAGCAGCGCGACGGCGCGATGGCGATCGCCAACGGCGGCGCCGCCGCCAACTATGATCCTGTGCGCAGCGGTGGACCTGCCACCGGCGGTTTCGGCCACGGCGACGCCGGCTGGCACCTCGAAGGCGTCGCGGGCCGCTACGACACCCGCGCCACCGACGATCACTTCACCCAGGCCGGGAATCTGTTCCGCCTGCTGGACGAGGAAGGCAAACGCAATCTGGTCACCAACATCGCCGGCTCGCTGAGCCAGGCCGATGCCGTGACCCAGGACCGCCAGATCGCGCATTTCCTGCGCGCCGATCCGGCTTATGGGCATGGGGTGGCGGAGGCGATCTACGCGCTGGCCAACAAAGGCTGAGCAGCCCGCCTATACGCCTTCGCCCGGCTGAGACATCTCAGTCTGCGTGCTGCGCCAGCCAGGGCACGATGCGCGCGGCCAGCCGCGCCGGCGCCTCGATCGGGATCATGTGCCCGGTGTCCTCGATGATCTCGAGCGTGGCGCCGGCGATCCCGGCCTGCAGCTCGCGCGCCTCCTCGAGGCTGCGCAACTGGTCCTGGGCGGCCGCCACCACCAGGGTCGGGCAGCGGATCTCCCGCAGGCGATCGAGGTCGCCGGGCCGCTCCAGCAGCGACTGGCGGCGGAACACCTCGCCGCCCAGCCGCGTGCCCATCGCCCTCACCTTGTCGATCAGCGCCTCGTTGTTGCGCTCCTTCGGGTGCAGCGAGGAGGCCACCGCGATGCGGCTCAGGCCACTGAAGGCGATCGAGGGCGCCGCATTGCCCACTGCACCCTTGCGCTGGCGCAGCGCCGGCGTGTCGGGGCGGGTCGAGGTGGCGATCAGCACCAGCGCGCGCACGCGCTGCGGCGCCAGGCGGGCGATCTCGCGCGCGACGTAGCCGCCCATCGAAAACCCGATCAACATGAACGAAGGCGGCGCCGTATCCAGCGCGCGGCGCGCCATCGCCGCGATCGAGCTGTCGTGGCGCAGGTCCGCGTAATGCAGGGGACCGAAAGGCGCCAGCGGCGCCTCGAGCCCGGACCACAGGGTTTCGTCGGCCATGAAGCCGGGGACGAGAAGAAGAGACATCGGGTAATCCTCGCGACATATTCTGTTGGGTAAGGTAGCGAATTTTGCGCCATCTCAGGGCAGTGATGTGCCCGCATTCTTAAATTGGTCTTTTCCCTTACTAAAAGGAAACAAAGTGCTGACCAAGCTCACCGCCAGCGTACGGAACCAGCTCAGGTTCGCGTTCGCGATCGTGATCATCCTCTCCTTCGTATCGACTGCGGTCGCGATCTGGCGCCTGCAGGTACTGGCCGACGACACGAACGAGCTTACCCACCGGCCGCTGGCGAAGGAAAGGCTGGTGTCGAGCTGGCTGCTGAACATTTCGATGTCGGCCAAGCGCACCGCCGCGATCGCCCGCGCATCGGACGGCGAACTGGCGAAGCTGTTCGCCGATGAAACCGTGCAGCAGTCGGCGCGCACCAGCGAGCTGCAGAAGCAGGTCGGCGACATGCTCGATACGAACGAAGAAAAAGTCTTGTTCGCGCAGATTGGCGAGGCGCGCCAGCAATACCTCGAATCGCGCGACCGCGTGACGGCGCTGAAGGCCGAGGGCAAGGCCGAGGAGGCGCGCGCCCTGTACGACAAGTCCTTCGCCGGCATCATGGCCCGCTACATCGACAAGGTAAAGGAGCTGCTGGCGCTGCAACAGAAATCGATCGGCGCGCGCACCGGGGAGGTGCTGGGCAGCGCCCACCAGAGTTCCACCGTGCTGGTCTGCCTGTGCCTGGCCACGCTGATCTTCAGCGTCGGCGCGGCGCACCGCTTCGCGCGCGCGCTGTTCCGCCGTCTCGGCGGCGAACCGGCGCTGGCCACCTCGGTAGCCAGCGAAATCGCGGCCGGCAACCTGCGCGTCGAGGTGAAGGTCGCGGACGGCGACCAGGCCAGCCTGATGGCCGCCCTCAAGCGCATGCGCGACAGCCTGGCCGGCATCGTCGGTCAGGTGCGCGAGGGCACCACGGCCATCGGTGTATCGATCTCGGAAATGTCCAGCGAAGCGCAGGAGCTGTCGCGCCGCACCGAAAGCCAGGCCGCCTCGCTCGAAGAAACCGCCTCCTCGATCGAGCAGCTGACCCAGGGCATCCAGCACAGCACCGACAACGCCGAGCAGGCCAACGGGCTGGCCGCGCAGGCCTCGCGCGTGGCCCGGCAGGGCGGCGCGATGGTCGGCCAGCTGGTCGAAACCATGGGCGCGATCAACGAGTCCTCCTCGCGCATCGCCGACATCATCGGCGTCATCGACGGCATCGCCTTCCAGACCAATATCCTGGCCCTGAACGCGGCGGTCGAAGCGGCGCGCGCCGGCGAGCAGGGACGCGGCTTTGCGGTGGTGGCGGGCGAAGTGCGCGCCCTGGCCCAGCGCTCGGCGGCGGCGGCCAAGGAGATCAAGGTCCTGATCGACGATTCGACCGGGCGCGTGACGGAAGGCTCGACCCTGGCCGGCAAGGCCGGCGAGACCATGAAGGGCATCGTCGCCGGGATCGACCGCGTCAGCGGCATCATGAACGACATCGTCGCCTCCAGCCGCGAGCAGGCCAGCGGCATCGCCCAGGTCAACCAGGCCATCACGCAGATGGACGGCGCGACCCAGCAGAACGCGGCGCTGGTCGAGGAATCGGCGGCGGCCACGCTGGCGATGCAGGAGCAGTCGCACAAGCTGAAGGAGCTGGTGTCCGTATTCCGGGTGGACGTGGCGGCGGTGCGTGCGCCGGCTGCAGCGGCTGCCGCGCGCCCTGCCCTGCCGGCCCAAAAACCGGCGCCGGCGGCCGCGAAGCCGGCGGCCGCACGCGCCGCGCGCAAGGCGCCGCCGGCGAAACCGGCCAAGCCGGCCGCCGTCGCCGAGGATTGGGAAGAGTTCTGAGCCGGTGCTTGCCTGGCTGGCGGGTTCCGTGCCAGCATGGCGCTGACATCGACAAGGAGCAGCAATGAATCTACCCAGCCATCAGCTCAGCATGACGGTGCTGATGACCCCGGACACCGCCAATTTTTCCGGCAACGTGCACGGCGGCCACATCCTCAAGCTGCTCGACCAGGTCGCCTACGCCTGCGCCAGCCGCTACGCCGGCGCCTACGTGGTGACGATGAGCGTCGACCAGGTCACCTTCCGCCAGCCCATCCACGTCGGCGAGCTGGTGACCTTCCTGGCAGCGGTCAACTACACCGGCCGCAGCTCGATGGAAATCGGCATCAAGGTGCTGGCCGAAAGCATCCGCACCCAGGAAGTGCGCCACGTGAACAGCTGCTTCTTCACCATGGTGGCGGTCGGCGACGACAAGAAACCGGTGGCGGTGCCACAGCTGGCACCGTCCACGCCGGACGAGGAACGCCGCTTCGAGGAAGCCCGGGGGCGCAAGGACGCGCGTTTGGCGCTGGACCGGCAGCATGCCGAGCGGCAGGCGGCGCGTGCCTAGGACTATGGACGAGTTGCAGGCGTATGCTATAATTCGCCGCCTTGGCCTGGTAGCTCAGTTGGTAGAGCAGAGGATTGAAAATCCTTGTGTCGGTGGTTCGATTCCGCCCCGGGCCACCAAGAATTCAGCAGTTCATGTCAAAACGCCAACCCATGCAGGTTGGCGTTTTTGTTTGTGGAACTTGTAGTCCGCATGTCCGGTCCATGCCCGGCACCCGAAACAAACGCGGCGGTCAGCGAAGTCTCGACCAAATCGTCCAACTGTCCATACCCTCCCCTTTTTGTTGTGCATAAAACTTAAAGGTGCGCCGCCGGCCCGCTACTAATCGCACAGGGCCCGTCGCACGTGGCTGAAAGCCCGGTTTCGTTCCAATGCCGCTGTACTCAGATCGTGCCGTTGCAACCGCGGCAGCGAGAAGATGCGACCCGGCTCGTCCTCCCAAAGTGACAGGTTGCACATAGCCAACATACTGTTACCGGTGGAATCTACGACACCACGTCCGCAGGCCACGTCCTGCGTGGGGGTGGTCGGCCAATCATTTCTCCATTAGCCCAAGCAATTGTTCCGCATGGGCTCTTCGGTCGAATTCTGCCTAAGCTGACTTAGACAGCTCCCTACCCACAAGTCTCTTACTGTTTACGCTTCTGCCTAGGTGCCCTTACATGGGTCGACAGGACATCATCGTAATCAAACTGCAGTTTACTGTCGTCGTCGTCCTGTCCTGGCAGGTTCCAGCGTTCGCAGATGAAACGCACCATGTCCTGTCCACGCTGCTGGATCTGCTTCTCGCCCCACTCGTAGTCCTTACCAGCACGCTCCAGAATGTCCTGACCATCGTCTGTCATCCTGTATGCCGCTGCCTTGGAAGCGAGGTCGATATCCTTGACTGCCTTGTTCGCCCCTACGCCCAGCAAGGTCAGGTTGCCAAGGTCGTCAAGAACGTACTTGAAACGTTTCCCGAGAATTTTCTGGTTCGACTGCCACTGACCTGCCGCCGAAGGATTCTGCGGCATGATGTGCTCGATCGACGCGTACTTGTACGCGCGCTCCGACATGACGTAGGCCCCTTCCCCGGACAAGTCCGCCTCCCACTCACTCAGGAAGTATTTGATAGTCCCCCAGGAGCGCCATCCCTGTTCACCGATAAAACGAGCATGCGCTTTTTCGATAAACCGTCCGGGCGAAAATTCACCGATGAATTCACCATCCTCGTCATAACTCTCGAGGTAGTCCTCAATAGCTTCGGTGATCTCGCAAAACGAGTACTCCGGCACCTCATGATAAATAGCCCAGCCATAGTCCCCGAAATAGGTCTTCGACGAATGGTTGGAGTAATTGTCGCAGAGTCCATAGACGATAAAAATAAAGCGTTCGATCGCCTGTAGTAGTTGCACCAGTGTTTCTTTTGTCTCCGTCGTACCGGGACGCGTCATTTGGTTCAAGGCGCCCAGAATAAGGGGACGGAAATGCCTCATCGTGAGCCGATTCAACCTCAAGAACCAGTCGGCTATCTCCTGTGACGCCGGGAATGACGGCACGCTGACACTGTCAATGCTAGCGTTCTGGAATGCCCATAACTCGGACGAGAGACGCACGCTGTCGACATATCGTTCGATCTCATGCAACGTGATCGGATCGTCGCCTTCAACACTCAGGCGGTCATTCGAGAAACGCTCTTTAAAAAGCACGCGGTCCAGTGCCTCCTGAACTTTAGGCAAAGGTCCGATGTACATGATCGTATGGTTCAGAAGGAATTCATCTTCGCTAAGTGGCGGGTTACTATGACCAAACCAGTCGAATGCCTCACCCCATACGGCATCGATTTTGTCTCTTAAAGCAGATGCTACCGGCAGTTGCGCAAGGTCGGCCTGGCCCAGCAATTCGGCCAGGTAAATCAGCCGATTTTTCAGCACTTCGAATTTCGTCAGCTTTTTGCCGCGGTAGTTGATCGACTCGAACATAGCGCACACATCGAAACTGCTCTTCACTTCGTGCACATCGAAGACGAGTTGTTGCGTCAAGCGAACAAAAACATCGTCGATCTGTGGCTGCGTCATGCCTTGCAAGCATGTATCGAAGAAATCGCTCGCGTTCAGCAGATTCACTTCATAGATGTTGCGTGGGACAATTTCCGCGCTCGTCTTGCCGGCAGCCGGCACAGGATCAATCAGGCGACGCAAGAACTCCATTTTTGCCGGGGCGTCATATCCAAATACCTCGACATTACGCCCGGCGAGCGACGCGGCGAGATAGGTGTAGCTGACGATGGCAAGGGGCTGCCCGGCAAGCAGCTGCCCCGAACGTTCGATCAGTTTTCTTAGCAATAAATAAATGGTTGTCAAGCGCTGCTGCCCGTCAACAACGTGAAACACCTGATGCGGCCCGTTCTCTGGAACATCTCCGCGCGGTGCCGTCACGCCGCGCAAGGTCAACATGCCGGTGTAATGCAGCTGCCCTGACCGCAGCCAAGTCAAGTCTTTCCAAAAATCATCTAGCTGCGACTGTTCCCAGGCATAACCACGTTGGTAATCCGGTACGCGAAACAAAGTATTGTTAAATATGCTTGCCAATTTGTCCACATTACTCTCCGTTCGCAGCTGGCTTGGTCAGAATTGAATGCCAGTATCTTGGATCTATTATTGCACGTGGGGAATTTATATTGAAGAAATCATTCGACTGCAAATTGACAGCGAAGTAGGGCTTCATGCCGACCAGGAAGGCGCACCCAACCTCTGTTGGCGATGACTTCGACAGGTAGGGAGTGATAAGCGAATCGTCAGAAGCCGCAGGATATAAAGTCGTCGAGCTCTAGCCGCTTCTTGAAAATCCTGTCTCGGTGGTTCGATCCCGCCCTAGCCCACTAAGAATTTCCAAACAAAAGCGCCATCCCAGCGAGGTTGGCCTTTTGTTTCTTGCATCTGAAATTGCTACATCCGGTCCTATTCCCGGTACTAACATTGTGAAGCGTCACCTGATGCAACAAAGGCGGGCGGCTATGACTTCATAGTCGCCCGCCTTTCACATTAAGTCAAAGTTCGTTTTGGCGACTTGACCTAGGCACCTATAGCTGTAGCACCGGTGGCGGAACGTCCGCGCCGTACAACTCTGTTTTGCCTCTCGTCGTGGTGCTACTTCATTATGCCACTCAGCGCGCCTTGGGTTCCAGAGTACTCGAAACGCTCCGCGAACCAACCTCCTGTTTGGTTGGCTCTTTCGCCGCAGCGCCCTGCTTTACACCCTGTTGGTCGGCTATTATGGTACGAGTTTGGGCAGCGGTTACGCCGACCTTAGTTTGAACGTCTTTAAACATCATTTTGAAACCCTCAACGTGATCGGTCGTGTAGACTTGGCCAGTGCGGCTGTTGTCGGTCAGTTGCGAAGCAATGGCACGGTTACCCACGCCCGCTTTAGCCATCTTAGCGACACGCTCCAACGTTACGCCAGCACGCGAAGCTGGGTCTGACACCTTGCCAATTGTGTCGACGGCAGCATCTTTAATTGATTTCAGTTTCTTTACGATAGTCATTTTGGTTACCTTGAAGGTTAGTTAGATAGGCTGTCCGCCGATATGCGTAGCAAAGTCAGCAGGCGTTAGTAGGATAGGATCGCGCACCGGTCGGCGGTGCCGGAAATTTACGGAGACGCTGTCAATGCCTTTTGCAACACGCCACCATGCTGTCAAGCTGATAACGGTTGCCGAGTTTGTTGAGGAAGTTGGTGCTTTATTCGACCTCGGCACGCAGCAGGCCGATAAAATCACACTGGCCAGGTCCTTCAGCAAAAAACAGGACCGCTACTCCCTCCTCGACGGTGAAGAAGCCGCCCCCCTGATCGAAGCGCTAGCTGGAATTTCTGTCCGTCGTGGTGCCGAACCTAGCGATGACGCGCGTAACGTTCTGCGTGCATTTTTCGCCCACACTCAGCAACTGGTGTCATGGATACAGGCCAGCCTCGTACATGACGCCGCTGACCAGGAAGACCTGAACATAGCGGTGACCGAGCTGTTCGGCACCCCTCAGTTAGCGACGCTCATCTACGCTCTGTTTGAATCTGATGTCCTGGAGGACTACAGCCCTCTGAAGCAGTTACCCATCTGTGTAAAAGAGCTAACACGACAGGACTATGATCCGATCAAGGCGTGTAAGGAACTCATGCGATCACGCATTCAAGAACGATTAGACGGGCGCGCCCCAGTCACGCTCTTGTTCTTTAAACACCTCAACAGCCTCGATCCTCGCTCGTCCACCCGGCCGGCAACGCAGCGGCGCGAACTGACGGCACTGCGCGATGAACTGAACGCCATCCTGGGGAAAGCAAACGCGGACCTGTTGATCGACGAATTGACAGGTATCTATGCAGCAATGATGGCCCTGAAGCAGCTGCACCGACGCATGTCGGAAACTCAGCCCCAGTACTTCCCGGCATTAATACGGCAGCTAAATAAGGACATGCAGTCCATAATGGAGCGTGATACGTCACGTCGGCTAAGCGCTAACCGAGACTTGTTCGTTTTCTTTATGCATGCAGGTAATATGCGAAGGCTAACGGCCACAATATCGAACACATCAGCGTTCAAGTCCCTACTGGAGGGACACCGGACCTTTGCGAGTTCAGGCTTACCAAACCTATTACGCGATTTTCTGCGCAATGGCCTAACCAAAACTTGGAACCGAACCAAGCTGATCAAGGCACTGAAACAATTACAGCGTTGCTCTGACAAACCATTTCACGACGGTGTGGCGGCATTCCTCCTCGGTGTGCTTGCCATCAGCGAGCAAGATCCGGCAGCTCAATTACATTTCGCTCAGTGCTTGCAGGCTGCAGAGCAATGGGCACTTGGTCCATTTCATAGTCAGGCAGCGCTATTCGCACTGGGACTCAAATTGGCTCTGGAGCCATCACCATCGCCTAATGCTTTAAATCCGCTGCTGTCGTCCTATCTCGAGAATATTCCTCAATACACCACAATTCATCTGGAAGGCAGCAGCAGCGAGTCTACAGAAATATATAACCTACATGAAGCGATAGCCGAGTACAACGAATACTGCTGGACACTTACCGGCCATAAAAACGCTTTAATTGTCAACCCATTCAAAAAAATTGAGGAATACTTGCGAAAGATTTTCGACGAGATCGGGCAACGCAACTGGCCCGTGACGGCAGAAAGCTTAAAATTGGTAACTTTCGATGTGACTACGAAGCGTGACGTTGAGCGCGTAAAGAGTGAGATATACGGTACCAGCTTACATCAATGGCTAACGAAAAAATTTATAGAGGAAATTTTTCGCAGTTTTCGACACCCTGGCATGCTAGAAATTCTACCAGCGATCAACCGCTATGTTAATTTACCGGAGTCGATGCGGGATGCTATTGCAAGCGCTAGCGATCCTCGTTCAGCAGGTGCGGCGCCTTAAGGCTGCTCGTTAAATAGTTACGCCCATAACTACATAAAAACGACTAAAAGGGTGTAGACAAAGTCGGCGACGTAACTGTGGCATGCCGCCGCCGCTGTGGCCGCCCAAGCGTGTTCCAAGGCGCCCGGCCTTGAAAGGCTTTACACCGACGGTCCGTACGGAGGTAAGTGCGCTCGCGACATCGAGCAGCTACACCACGTCCGTGTCGAAGTGGTGCGGCGCCCAGGAAATCGCAAGACGGTAACCCTGCACGATCCAGAACGAGCGGCCGTGCCGGTCGCTGGGATTACGCGGGATTCGTGGTCTTGCCAGAGCGCTGGGTGGTCGAACGTACCCACGCGTGGACCGAACGCTGGTGCCGTACGGTCATGCATCACGACCGCTAGCTGGATGTCTCGGCCGCCTGGGTGTGGTTGACCGAGGCACGTATGCTACTCAATAGACTTGCCCATCAAGTTTGATTTCGTCTACACCCTGTTAGAGCTTGCGCTGATACACGAAGATTGAAAATTCTTGTGTCGGTGGTTCGATTCCGCCCCGGGCCACCAAGAATATCCACGCGAAAACGCCAACCCATGCAGGTTGGCATTTTTTTGTTTCCGGATTTCGTAGTCCTCGTGTCCGGTCCATGTCCGGTGCTTGAAAACAACCGCGTTGTTTGGCGAATGTAAGTTGGTGGCGGTTTTGGCACTCGGCACACTTTCTCATATATCGAACGGCCCCTGTACTACAGCCGTTATCCGATTTCGGGCACCACTCCAATTAGCGGGACATTTGTCACCCGAACGGAGCTTAAACACACGATTTGTGCCATTCTAAGGTGAACTTTGCACTTTTTTAACTGAGAAAGTTAAGGCTAACTAATTGATTTTGCGAACATTCTTGCCCGCATCCTTGATTGAGTGACAAAAGCTTGCAACGTAGTGCCAAAACTCTCACTAACCCACACCCGGGACAAGAAGTACAGCAAGCAGAGTGCGAGCAAGCTCGCCATCACTGGTCGACGGACGGGCCTGGGTAATAGACCGACGATACGTAACTTACCCTTGCTTGCCCAGGGAAATCTGGCAAAAAGCGCGCCAAGCAGCAGACCCGCCATGCCCCGGCCCGTGCCGAGATAATCGGCCAGCACCCCGACGACAAGGTAAGCGCTATAGCTCAGCGT
Organism: Massilia aerilata; assembly: GCF_042656905.1. Lineage (NCBI taxonomy): Bacteria > Pseudomonadati > Pseudomonadota > Betaproteobacteria > Burkholderiales > Oxalobacteraceae > Massilia > Massilia aerilata. The sequence continues at coordinate 307,609 of NZ_JBHSMZ010000010.1, read as the reverse complement.
TCCGGCCAGGGCGACCAGCACGCATAGTGCGAGCGCGAGCGTCAGCTTTGGCATACGCATCGCCGCTGTGAGCAAAAATCTCAGGATTTGTGTTCTCCTTCCAGGTGTTCCATCAAGGTTGCGCCGCTGCGCGCGCCTGCGCGATCCAGCTGTCGAACAGCTGCTGATGGTATTGGATCCAGCCTGCCGTATGGCGCGCGATATCGGCCTGCGTGTTTTCGCCATTCCGCATGCGCTCGTTTTGCGCATTGATGTCGGCAATCGGCAGGCGCATGACTTCAAACAGTTTCACTGCCGCCGGATTCCGGTCGGCCCAGGCGCGATTCACGACGATGCGCGTCGTGTTGACGGAAAAGCCGTAGTCGCTGCCATCGTCGAGGCGGGTATTGGCCTTCTGCGGATTCGACGAGAACGGCACCTGCAGCCAGACCACGTCCCTGCCCGGCGCCAGCACCCCGCTCACCCAGTAAGGCGTCCAGGTGTAGTACAGAATGGGTTCGCCGCGCTGGTAGCGGCCGATGGTATCGGCGATCAGTGCGGTATAGCTGCCCTGCACATGCTTGAGCGTCGCACGCAATTTGTAGGCGTCCATGTGATGTTCGATCATCGCCTCGCAGCCCCAGCCCGGATTGCAGCCGGTCAGGTCGGCCTTGCCGTCGCCATCATGGTCGAACAGCCTGGCCAGTGCCGGGTCGCGCAACTGGCCGATATTCGTGATGTGGTACTTCTCGGCCGTGGCCTTGTCGATCAGGTAGCCTTGCGCGGCCGGACCGGCATATTCGCCGGTGCGCAGCAGTTTGGCGTCGCCGCCGGCATTGTTGTAATAGTCCTGGTGCAAAGGATCCCAATGCACCGCGAGGAAGGTGGCGTCGCCGTTGGCAATGGCGATGTGCGCGGTCGGATAATCCACTTCCTTGATCGGCTGCGGCTCGTAGCCGAGCTTTTCCAGGGCGCTGTCGACCAGCATGGTCTGGAATGTTTCTTCGGCGATCGGGCTTTGCAGCGCCTGCACCTTGATGCCCTTGCCGGGCAGGCCGGCATCCGGCGTTTGCGCCATGGCCAGGCTGGTCGTCAGGGCCAGCACGGCAAGCGCCAGGGCCGAGAACCATTTGAATCTGCGCTGTGTTTTGTACGTGGCTTCGAAGTTTGCTATACGTTGCATCAGGATCCTTTCTATTTATTGTGCGCTGATGGAGGTGGCTGGCGCGGCTGCTTTGGCGCGTACCGGACCGCCTCGTACCAGGCGCAGGACGAAACCGGCCGGGCCCGTCTGGTACCAGTGACGCACGCCGCGGCGCGGCTGCCCCATCGCCTGCGTCAGGCGGTCCAGCGTGATGGCCAGCAGCACGATACCGAGACCGCCCACGGTGGCCAGGCCCATGTCCAGGCGGCCAATACCGCGCAACACCATCTGGCCCAGGCCGCCGACCGCGATCATCGAGGCGATCACCACCATCGACAGCGACAGCATCAGCGACTGGTTGATGCCCGCCATGATCGACGGCATGGCCAGCGGCAGCTGCACGCGGCTCAGCAGCTGCCAGGGCGAGGCGCCATACGCGCGCGCCGCTTCGACCAGGTCGGGACGTACCTGGCGAATGCCGAGATTCGTCAGGCGCACCAGCGGCGGCAGGGCGAAGATGATGGTCACGATCACACCAGGCGCGTTGCCGATACCGAACAACATCACCACCGGCACCAGATACACGAAGGCAGGCGTGGTCTGCATGGCGTCCAGCAAGGGGCGCAGGAGTTTTTGGGCGCGGTCGCTGCTGGCCAGGAATATCCCCAGGGGCAAGCCGATCGCCAGGCAAAACGCGAGCGAGGTCAGCACCAGCGACAGGGTGAGCATCGCTTCCGGCCAGACGCCCAGCATCGTCAGGAGCAGCAGCGCCAGCACGGTGCCGATCGCCAGGGTGCGGCTGGTGAACTGCCAGGCCAGCAAACCGACGATGGCGATCACCACCAGCGAGGGCGCGGCCAGCAGCAGGTCGGCCACACCGGCCAGGGTCGCGTCGATCGGCGCCCGCACGGCCTGGAAAAACGGGCGGCAATGTTCGACGACCCAGCCCAGGCCCTGGTTGATCCAGGCTTCCAGCGGCAGCGAGCCATCGAAGATCTGCGCCAGCTGAACGCCCCCGGCGTGCCCGGACGTGGCGGCCGGCGCTGCCGCGTCGAGCCAGGCGGTGTCGGTTGGCGGCGTCGGCAGCCATGGATTGACCGGGGTGGTCACAGTACTGGGATTCATGCTTGTCCTTTCTGATCTCGGTCGAGGAACTTCAGCAAGGTGGTCTTGCTGATGGCGCCGCGGAAGCTGCCGTCCCCGGCCACCACCGGAAGCGCATACGGCAATTGCGCCACCTGGCCGAACAGGCCGGCAACGGGCTCGTCCGCGCTGATGGTCTGCACATCCGGCAGGAAGGCATGCGACAGGCCCAGCGGACCGGTATGGCCGTCGAGCGCGTTGCGCAGCGACTCGGCCGACACCAGGCCGAGGAACTCGCGCCTGGGGTTGACGACATAGGCGTAGGCGCGGTCCTGCTCTTCCAGCATCGACAGCGCCGCGCGCGAACCGCGGCTGGGCGATTCCGACACCACGATCTGGCTCTTGCGGGCAATGTCGCCAGCCTTGAAGACGGCCGCCGCATCGACGCCGCGCACGAAGTTGCGCACATACTCGTTGGCCGGCTTGCGCAGGATCTCTTCGGGCGTGCCCACCTGCACCACATGCCCGTCCTTCATGATGGCGATCCGGTCGCCGATGCGCATGGCTTCATCGAGGTCGTGCGAAATGAAGACGATGGTCCGGCGCTTGATCTGCTGCAGGCGCAGCAGCTCCGATTGCATTTCCGAGCGCATGATCGGATCGAGGGCGGAAAACGCCTCGTCCATCAGCAGGATCGCCGGATCGCAAGCCAGGGCGCGCGCCAGTCCCACGCGTTGCTGCATACCGCCGGACAATTCGTCGGGATAACTGGCGCCATAGGCCGCGAGGCCGACCTGCTCCAGCGCCTGCCGGGCCAGCGCATGGCGCTCGGCTTTGGGCATGCCGGCCAGCTCCATGCCGAAGGCCGTGTTGTCGAGCACGCTAACATGCGGCAGCAGCGCGAACGATTGGAACACCATGCTGATGTCCTTGCGGCGCAAGGCGCGCAACTGCGCATCCGGCAATGTATTGATGTCCTCGTCGTCGACCAGGATGCGGCCGGCGGTCGGCTCGACCAGGCGGTTCAGCATGCGCACCAGGGTCGATTTGCCCGAACCGGACAGGCCCATGATGACGAAGATTTCTCCAGCCTCGATGGTGAAACTGGCGTCGAACACACCGATCGTGCATCCGGTCCGGGCCAGGATATCCTGCTTGCCGGCCCCTTGGCGGACCAGGGCCAGTGCCTGTTCCGGTTGATTACCGTATACCTTGAAGACATGGTCGATAAGGATTTGTTTTGCCACTGTTTGGTTCTCCTTCGATTTGGCAAAGGCAATGAAACCCTGGGCCGTTGGCGATGCAAAGGCGCATCGGCGTGCGCAAGCGGCGAAAAGAAACGAGGCACGCGTTCCGGCGGCGTTCACGCCGGGACCAGGGTGTCATAGGCGTGTTAAAAGAGGCTGGGTTTCAGGACTTTTAACGACGCAGGTATTTGACGAACGATGCGTCAAACGATTACGGATACGGGCGCTGGGCCCAGGAATGATTTCCCGCTCGTTGAGGGGAAATACGGTGCTGCGGAGATACTTTTGAACAAATATATTGTACGAATGATAGCGCAAACAGGCGCAAAAGTCCAGTAGCCTTCCAAATTGGAATGTGCTAATGCCGTTTCGCCAAGGCGCTTTTATTCAGCGTACAGTTGCACGTGAACCGGCGCATCGCCTCGCGTCGGCGTGAAATCCTCGGTGTTGTCCAGGAAGAGCGTATAGGCTCCGGGCTCCAGTTCGGCACGGACTTCAAGGTGTCCATACGCGCCACGTTTCGAAAGGGGCAAGGTGAACAGGCTTGTTTCGTCGATGCCTGTCGTGTTTTTGGGTAGAAACTGTTCCGTTGCTTCCTTCCCGAACAATTGGCTCATCATTTCAGACGCCTCTCCCAGGCCGATATTTATCTTCAGGTTTTCATAATTCTCGGCGGTCCATTTCGTGGGAAGCGTGATTATGTCCACGGGAACCTGATTATCGATATCGATGAGCATGAGTACGCTCGCCTTGCGATAAATGTTGAAAGTGAGATGTGCGTGCTCCTTCGTTGGCACATACACCGTCTCATCGATGAATGCGCGCGGGGAAGCCGCCTGAACCGGGGCTGGCGCAGGCGCCGGTGCAGGCTCTGGCGCAGCAGGCGTTGGCGGGGGCGCCTGCGGTGCGGATGCGGCACTGGCATTTTCTGGGGGTGAAGTAAGGCTGCCATCCCCGGTCACGGAAAGACGCCGAAAGACATCCGGATGCTTGCCGGGCTCCCCGCGCGTGATGAGTTCGTCCGCCTTCAAACTCATGATCTCGGTGCGCAGGGTCGGTGGAGGCTGGTCGGACAAGGACCACTTTTCCAGTTTGTCAGTGATCACGCCATTCTTGATGGACCACCTTCCATTTGCGGAATTCTTCGTGCCGTCGGATTTCGAGCGCCATGTGTAGTACGACGCATGGCCGGGCCGATAGTCGACGACGATCTCGACCTCAGGCACGTCGGCTGCTTGCCACACCCCGACGATTCCGCGCTCGAGTTCGGCGTCGTGGTTCGAGCAACCCGATGCCGCGCACATGAAGGCGATAACCAACGCCAGCGTCCTGCCTTGATCGAAAGCCATACCGGCCTCCTCGACTGTCGCGTCCTCAGCGTATGCCCCCAACCGGGCATACAGGATCAGACATCCAGGACGCCCTACTAGTTCTCCGACTCGCCCGCCAGGTAGAGCCCCGCGAAGCGCAGCCCGAACCAGAGGATGAAGGCGTAGCAGGCCGCCGGCACCAGGAAGGACCATTGCAGGCCCACGGCATCGGCCACCATGCCTTGCACGAAAGGCACGATGGCGCCGCCGACGATGGCCATGCACAGGATGCCCGAGGCCTGGCCGGTGAATTTGCCGAGGCGGTAGAGCGCCATGCTGAAGATGGTCGGGAACATGATCGAATTGCACAGGCCGACCGCGAGGATCGCCCACATCGCCGCCTGGCCGTGGCCGAAGATGGCGACCATGATCAGCGCGATCGACGCCGCGGCGTTGAAGGCCAGGGTCTTGCCCGGGCTGACGTAGCGCATGACCGCGAAGCCGATGAAGCGGCCGACCATGGCGCCGCCCCAGTAATAGCTGACGTAGTGGTATGCATCGGCCGGCGCCAGCGCCGCGACGTGCGGCTCGCCGATGAAGTTGATCAGGAAGCTGCCGATGCTGACTTCACCGCCCACGTACAGGAAGATGCCGATCGCGCCCATCAGCAGGTGCGGATGCGCCAGCACCGAGGCGCGGGTAGCAGTGTCGAGCTGCACCACGCCGTCGTCGGCGTGCTCGATCTTCGGCAGGCGGGCGAAGGCGAACAGCACCGCCAGCAGCAGCAAGGCGCCGGCCAGCACCAGGTAGGGCTTCTGGACGCTGGCGGCCTCGTTCACTGTCCCACTCAGCTGCTGCGCGCCGGCGGACAAAATCAGCACACCGCCCAGGATGGGGGCGATGGTCGTGCCCAGCGAATTGAAGGCCTGGGTCAGCGACAGCCGGCTCGACGCCGTACGCGGGTCGCCCAGCACCGTCACGTAGGGATTGGCCGCCACCTGCAGGATGGTGATGCCGGCCGCGAGCACGAAGAAGCCGAGCAGGAACAGCGCGTAGCCGCTCATCGAGGCCGGGTAGAACAGCGCGCAGCCGGCCGCCGCGATCACCAGCCCGGTCACGGCGCCACTCTGGTAGCCGATCTTCCGGATCAGGGCGCCCGCCGGCAGCGACACGATGGCGTAGGCGCCGAAGAAGCAGAACTGCACCAGCATCGCCTGCACGTAGTTCAGCGTGTACAGCGCCTTCAGGTGCGGGATCAGCACGTCGTTCAGCGCGGTGAGCAGCCCCCACATGAAGAACAGGATGGTGATGATGACCAGCGGCCCGGTGTTGCCGGTGGCTGCGCCCGATTGCGGCCTGAGCGCCGTGCTTGAAGTGTGTTCCATGATGTCTCCTTGTTATTTTGGCGCAGCCGGCAGATCGTCCGCCTTCGTGCCCCAGCCCGCGGTTTGCGGCTGCGGGGACAGGCGGTAGCCGAGGGTGCCGCCGGCCTGCAGCTGCTCCCAGTCCAGCCACACGCGCGACAGCGGCTTGCCGGACCAGTTCACGGACTGCACGAAGCGGCGCTCGCCTGCCCTGGCGTCCGGCGCTTCGATGCGCAGCACGCGGCCTTGCGGCAGGTCGATCTCGGCGCGGGCGAAGCGCGGCGCGTGCAGCAGGAAGCGGCCGCTGCCCGGTGCGTCCGGGTAGATGCCCAGTGCGCTGAACAGGTACCAGGCCGACATGGTGCCGAGGTCGTCGTTGCCGGTGACGCCGCTCGGGCCGTTGCCGAACAGGGTCTCGGCCGCGCGCAGCACGGTGGTGGTCTTCCAGGGCTGGCCCATCAGGGTGTACATCCAGGGGGCGTGCAGGTCCGGCTCGTTGTTCGGGTTGTAGCGGAACTGGCTGTAGTAGCTGTAGGGGCCGACCACCCAGGACTTGCGCACCGCCGCCGGGTCGGCCTGGATGGCGTCGTAGTCGAAGAACAGGTCGAGACGGTGCAGGGCCTGGGCCTGGCCGCCCATGGCCGCGGCCAGGCCGGGCACGTCCTGCGGCACCAGCCACTGGTACTGCCAGGCCGTGCCTTCGTGGAAGCCGTGGTCGCCGCGCGGGTCGAAGCCGCTGCCGACGTCGGCGAACCAGCTGCCGTCCTGCAGGCGCGGACGCGGGAAGCCGTGCAGGCCGGTCGGGGCGTCGACCACCGACGGGTCCCAGACCTTCTTCCAGTTGAGGGCGCGCTGCGACAGCGTCAGCGCATCGTCTTCCATTCCCAGCGCCCAGGCCATCTTGGCCAGCGCGCTGTCGGCCAGCGCGTACTCCAGGGTGGCCGAGGCGCCGTGGTGCGGGTCGGTGTCCATGCCCTTGGCCATGAAGGTGCGGTCGTACTGCACGAAGCCCTTCTGCAGGTAGGTCGGGTTGCCCGAGCGGCCCTGTGGACGGATGTTGAAGGGCGGCGTGCCGAAGGCATTCTGGCGCAGCGCCTCATAGGCTTCGCGCTCGCGGCCCTTCAGCGCGCCGAAGCGCCACAGGTCGACCAGGAAGGGCGTGACCGGATCGCCGGTCATGACGTTGGTCTCGAAGTTGGCATAGCCCCAGCGCGGCAGCCAGCCGCCCTGCTCGCGGATCTTCAGCACGGAATTGGCGATGTCGCGCGCGCGCTGCGGGCGCAGCAGGGCCAGCAACTGGTTCTGCGCGCGGTAGGTGTCCCACAGCGAGAAGTACTCGTAATAAGTCCAGTCGCGCGCGGTGTGGACGTTGTTGTCGTAGCCGCGGTAGCGGCCGTCGGCGTCGTTGCCGGTCATCGGCTGCAGCAGCGCGTGGTACAGCGCGGTGTAGAACACGGTGCGGTCGTCGTTGCTGCCGCCCTCGATGCGCACGCTGCCCAGTTCGCGCTGCCAGGCCGCCTGCGCCTTGTCCTTCATCGCCTCGAAGGCCATGGGACGGCCGCCGGCCATGCCCTCAGCCTGCAGGTTGTTGCGCGCACCCTCGGCATCGACGTGCGAGATCGCGCTCACCGCGGTGACGGCGCGGCCGTTCTTCAGGTCGAAGCTGAGCCAGACGCCATGCGGCTTGGCTTCGCCCGCCTGGCTGGGACCCTTGGCGCCCGGCCAGCCGCCGCGCTCGTCCCAGATGCCGTGGGCGACCACCGGCTGGTCGAAGACGATGCGGAACCAGGTGGTGTACTTGGCGCCGCCGCAGAAGCTGTTGGTGACGATCTTGCCCTCGACGCTACGCTCGTCGACCAGCTTGATTTCGCTGCCGACCACGTTGTGGCGCTCGTTGGCCTGGCCCAGGTTGAGCAGCACGTGGCCGGTGCCGGTGCCCGGTGCGAAGGTGTAGCGCTCGGCCGCGGCGCGCGTCAGCGCGGTGGCCTCGGCCGTGATGCCGCCGTAGCTGCTCAGCTGGACCTTGTAGTAGCCGGCCTGGCCGACTTCGCCCTCGTGGCTGTACTCGGCGCCGTACTTCTTGTAGTCGAAGCTGCCCGGCTTGCCGGTGTCGAAATCGCCGCCGGGACCGATGCGGCCGGTCACCGGCAGCACCGACAGCTGGCCGCCCTGCTCCCAGCAGCCGGCGCCGGACACATAGGAGTGGCCGAAGCCGCGGATGCGCTTGTCGCTGTAGCGGTAGCCGGCGTAATGGTCGGCGGTCGGGCTGATCTGGATCATGCCGAACGGGGCCGAGGCGCCGGGATAGGTATTGCCTTCGTCCTGGGTGCCGATGAAGGTATTGACCGGGGTAAGCGCAGCGGGCTGGGTGGCGGCGAGCGCGGCGCCGGCCGCCAGGGCGAGCGCAAACGGGAGGGTGAATCGGGTCAGGCGCATCACGAGGCGTCTCCTTCGAGCTGTTCGAACAATCGATGCATGGCCGCCGGCGGCGGCGGGGTGGCGCCGGCCTGCAGGCAGGCGGCGGAACCGGCCGCCAGCGCGGCGTGCAGATGGGACTGCAGCGAACGCTCCGGGTAGCGGGCCAGGCTTTGCAGCAGGCCGGCCGCGCTGGCGTCGCCGGCGCCGACGGTATCCACAACTTCCACCGTGGGCGCGCGCGCGTCGGCACGCCGGTCGCGGTGGAACAGGCTGGCGCCCTCGCCGCCGCGCGTCAGCAGGCAGATCGCCTCCAGGTTGAAGGCGCGCAGCCGGCGCAGCGCCTCGTCCAGTTCGAGGCCTGGGAACAGGCCGCGCAAATCGTCGTCGGACACCTTGATCAGGTCGGCCAGCGCGGCCATCCGCTGCAGGGTCGGCGTATAGCGCTCGTCCATCAGGTTGCGGAAATTGGGATCGAAGCTGATTGCCACGCCCTTGGCCTTCAGCTGTCCGGCCAGCGCCACCAGATTCGAGGCCAGCGGCTCGCGCGCCAGGCTGATGCCGCCGAAATGCGCCCAGCGCAGCGCATCCGCCCAGCCGGCGGGCAGCGCCGCCGGATCGAAGTGCAGGTCGGCGCTGTCGTCGCCGATGAAGAAGTAGCGCGGCGGCTCGCATTTTTCCACGATGGCCAGCAGCGGCGAACGCGGCACGCGCTGCAGCAGGCGCAGGTCCAGGCCGACGGCTTCGCTGGCCGCCCACAGGGCGTCGCCGAAGCGGTCCTGGCTGATGGCGCCGGCAAAGCCGGTGGGCTCGCCCAGCACCGCCAGCGCGCGCGCCACGTTCCAGGTCGAGCCGCCGACGCGGCTCACCCAGTGCTCGCCGCCCTGGTCGATCATGTCGGTCAGCGCCTCGCCGGCGCACAGCATCAGCGGCGCGTCATGCATGGTCGGATTCCGCCAGCACCGTCAGGATGTCGTAGCAGGCGCCCATGGTGTGGTAATCGACCTTGCCGGCCGGGCTCTTCTCGTCGCTCAGCTTGCGGTTCTCGCGGTCGAGGATGCGGAACCAGGCGCCGTACTGGTGATCGACGAAATGGGTCCAGCTGTATTCCCACAGGCGCTGGTACCAGTCCCAGTATTCGGCCTTGCCGGTGCGCCTGGCCAGCATGGCGGCGGCCGCCGCGCTCTCGGCCTGCACCCAGAAGTACTTGTGCCAGTCGCAGATCGCCAGGTCGGGCGCCAGCGAGTAGCACAGGCCGCCGTTTTCCTGATCCCAGCCCTTCTCCACCGCCACGCCGAACAGCTTTTCGGCTGTCGGCAGCATCCAGCCCAGGTCCTGGTCCAGGACGCCCTCGCCGCGCGCCTCCAGCTGCACCAGCAGCTTGGCCCACTCCGTGAAGTGGCCGGGCTGGTAGCCCCAGGGGCGGAACAGGTTTTCCGGATCGTCGATGTTGAACTTCCAGTCCGGCTGCCACTGTTCGTCGTAGTGCTCCCAGATCAGGCCTCCGCAGCGCCCGGCCTGGCGCTGGGTGATGTTGAAGGCGACCAGGCAGGCGCGCTCCAGGTAGCGGCGCTCGCCGGTGGCCTGCCAGGCGGCCTGCAGCGCTTCGCAGGCGTGCATGTTGGCGTTCTGGCCGCGGTAGCTCGAGAGCGTGCGCCAATCCTGGCTCGCTTCGTCGGCGTACAGGCCGTCGGCGGCGTTCCAGAAGCGCTGTTCCATCAGCTCGAACGCTTCGGCGATCCACGGGCGCGCCTCTTCCACCCCTGCCATCGTGGCATGCGCATAGGCCAGCAGCACGAAGGCTTCGCCGTAGGCGTGCTGGGTGCCGTCCTCGATGTCGCGGCCGTCCAGCATCCAGGCGTAGCTGCCGTCCTGCTGGCGGTGCGCCTCGCGCAGGAAGCGCACGGCGTGCTTCAGGCCGTCCAGGTAGGCCGGGTCCTGGAAGTGGCGCCACGCCATCGCATAGGTGAACACGAAGCGGGTGCTGCTGACCAGGTGGCGGTGGCGCGGGTCGTAGACCGTGCCGTCGTCCTTGAAGTACTGGTACATGCCGCCGGCGGGGTCGATCGCGCGCGGGTGGTAGAAGCGCATCGTGTTGCGTGCGTGATCGAGCAGGACGGCCGGGCTGCGGAAATTCGGGAAAGTGGTCATGGTGGTCTGGGTCAGGTGTGCTCTAGTCGTCGCAGCTGCTTTCGCGCACGACCATCTCGACTGGCACGGTTATCTGGGATGGGTTTTCGTCTGGTTTGTTGAGCAGTAATTCGATGCCGGCGCCGCCCAGCGCTTCCTTGTCCACATGGATGGTGCTGAGCGGCGGAATGGCGGCGGCGGCGGCGGCGATGTCGTCGAAACCGACGATCGCGATGTCATGCGGGATCTTCATGCCTTCGTTCAGGCAGAACTTCATGGCGGCCAGCGCGGTGCTGTCGTTGTAGCAGAACACCGCGTCGGCCCGCTTCGGCAGGTCCAGCAGGCTGCGCATGGCTTCGGCCACGCCCTCCTCGCCCTCGCCCATGGACGGCACGACGACTTCGAGGCCTGGGTCGGCATGGACCTTGGCATCGAACAGGGCCTGGCGGAAGCCGCGGTTGCGCTGCTGGATACTGTAGTGGGCCAGGGAGCCGGACAGCATGGCGATGCGCTTGCGGCCGCAGCGCAGCAGGTGCTGGGTGGCCAGGTAGCCGCCGCGCAGGTTGTCCGGGTTGACCGAGGTGAAGCCGCGCCTGTGCATGTCGACCAGCACGATCGGCTTGCCGGCATGCTGCAGCGCGTCCAGCACCTCGGGCTCGAAGAAGCCGGCGCACACGAAGGCGTCCGGCTGGTGCACGCGGATCTGCGCCAGCACCGGCTCGGCCGGATCGACCGTGATGAAGGACAGCGCCACGCCCTCGCGCCGGCAGGCGGCTTCCGCGCCCTGCAGCACCGGCGAGAAGAAGGGACTGGACGCCAGCGTGTTGTGCTGGCTGTGCAGCAGGAAGGCGATGCGGCGGATGCGGCCCTTCTTCAGCTGGCCGAAATCGTAGCCCAGTCCCAGCGCGGCGTCGCGCACCTTGTTGCGGGTGAACTCGGTCATGCCGGCCTGGTTCTTCAGCGCGCGCGACACCGTGCCGATCGACAGCCCGGTGGTCTGCGCGATGTCGCGCAGGGTGACCATGCTCACGGCTGCACCTTCGGGCGGCGCGGCGATATCCAGTACATGAAAGGCCTCCAAGATTCTTATGTTTATTAAACGAGTTTTATCCCAGCAGGCTTCGGAGCGTCAATCGAAGAAGCACGATCCGTGCTTTTTTTAGCGCGTTTTAGTAAACGATTTCCCGCCCTCGAGCGCCTCGGCCAGCGAACGCACCCGCAGCGACTTGCGCAGCGCATCCAGGCTGGCCCGCGACGCCACCCGCAGCGACAGGCTTTCGCCCGGCAGCAGGGTCAGGGCATTGTCGGCCGGCTCGGCGTCGAGAGCGCCAAAATCGATCCACACGGCGCGCGCCAGCCTGTCCGCGCGCAGATCCAGCACATAGCCCTGGCCATCGCGGTGCAGAGCTGCATGCAGCCCGGCGTCCGGCCATCGCATGTCTTTGGCCGCCCTGAAGTACACGAGCCCGCGCGACGCCGGCTCGCCCTCGGCGCGCAGCTCGAACACCGCGACCGTGGAGGCCGGATCGGCGCCGCCCAGCAGGTCCGCATCGACGTAATCCGCCGCCCTCGAAGCCGACAGCGGCGCCAGCGTGACGGTCTTGCGTTCGTCGCGCAGCAGCTTGCCGTCCAGGCGCATGACGCGCAGGCGCAGCTCGCCGCGCACCGGATGCGTGCGGTCGTTGAGCAGGCTGACCGTGGTCTTGCCCGCGGCATCGCGCAAGGCCGCCACCGCCACCGGCGCATAGAAGCGGCGCGCGTGGTATTGCAGCGCCTTCCAGCGCCCGAACCAGTCCACGCTGGACCACGAGGCGCCCGGCCACACGTCGTTCAGCTGCCAGTACAGGGAACCCATGGTGAAGGGACGGCTGGCGCGGTGGTGCAGCGCCGCCAGTGCGATGCCTTCGGCCTGCGCGGCCTGGCTCAGGTAGACGAAAGTCGGGAAGTCGGCGGTTTCGCCGAATTCGTAGGCCACGTACTGCATCAGCCGCTCGTTGCCCTTCCCGGCCAGGAATTTCTGGTGCGCCTCGATCACCGGCGTGGCGATGCCCTGCTCGTCGGATTTGGCGAAAGCGGCTATGGTGCGCTGCACCGGCCAGGACTGCAGCCCGTACTCGGACATGAAGCGCGGCGTGATTTCCAGGTATTTGACGGGAGGGTGCGCCGGGTTGCCCCAGACTTCCCAGTAATGCATGTCGCCGCTGGCGGGGGTGTTGGCGGCTTCCGCCAGGTCGTCGCCGGGGGAGCTGGCCCAGTAGGCGATGCCGCCGCCCTCATCAAGCACCACCTTGCGCAGGTCGGCGCCGAACAGCTGCACATAGCCCTTCCAGACTTTATCCGCAAAGTCCGGCGCGGCCGCGGTCATCTCCTTGCCCGGTCCCCAGTACTTCCACGCGATCTCTTCCTCGTTATTGCCGCACCAGAGGGCGATGCTGGGATGATTGCGCAGGCGCCGCACCTGGTCGCGCGCCTCGCGCACCACGTTGGCGCGGAAGGCCTCGTCATAGGCCGGCTGCATGCCGCCGCCGAACATGAAGTCCTGCCACACCAGCAGACCCAGTTCGTCGGCCAGGTCGAAGAAGTCCTCGCTCTCGTAATAGCCGCCGCCCCAGCTGCGCAGGAAGTTCATGTTGGCGTCCGCCGCCGATTGCAGCACGCGGCGCAGCTGGGCTTTGGTGACCCGCGGCTGGAACATGTCGAAGGGGATGGTGTTGGCGCCCTTGGCGAACACCGGGATGCCGTTGACGGCAAAATAAAAACTGCGGCCCCTGGCATCCGGCTCGCGGCGCAGCTCGATCGTGCGCAGGCCGGTGCGCGCGCCGGCTTTGGCGATGGTCGCCTTGCCGTCGCCGACTTCCAGCTCGTAGCGGTACAGCGGCTGCTTCCCATAGCCGTTCGGGAACCAGCGCTGCGGGCGCTCGACGCGCACCGGCAGCTCGATGCGGTTGTCGCCCGCATGCAGCGCCACCCGCTGCTGCGCCGCCAGCGAGCGCTTGCCGTCCGGCGCGGTCTGCCACAAGCGTACCTCGACGCCGCCGTCGCGCACCGCATCGAGCGACGCCACCGCGGCCACATCGGCGCGCGCTTCGTCCACATGGTCCTGGCGCAGCTGTAGATTGTCGATGCGGACCGCGTCCCAGCTCTGCAGCAGCACCGGCTTGACGATGCCGGCGGTGACGTAGCGCGGACCCCAATCCCAGCCATAGTGGTAGCCTGGTTTGCGCACGAAGTTGGCGGTCATCGCCTCTTTCGGCTCGTCGCCGTAGGGCGATGGATAATTCCCGGCCAGCTTGTGCGGCATCGCCTGGACCTGCGGCAGCAGCCTCGCGATGGGCGAATACAGGACGATGCGCAGTTCGTTGCCCTTGGAGCGCAACTTGCCTTGCACCGGCACGCGCCAGGTACGGAAGGCGTTGTCGGCGTCGAGCACTTTGGCGCCGTTCAGCCAGACTTCGGCGTAGGTGTCCAGGCCGTCGAAGACCAGGTCGCTGCGGGCGCTGGCCAGCGCGGCGCGCGGGGCGTCGAAACGGGTCCGGTATTCCCAGTCGCCCAGGCCGATCCATTGCAGGCCCGCTTCCGGCGCGCCCACATAGGGATCGGGGATCAGTTCATGCGCCAGCAGGTCGGTGTGCACGGTGCCCGGCACCGTGGCGGCACGCCACGGCGCTGCTTCGGGATGGGCGCCGCCCTGCGGATTACCGGGCAGGAGCCGGAACTGCCAGCCCTTGCCGATCACGACGCCATCGGGCGCGGCGGCCAACGCCGATACCGCGGCGGCGGCAAGCGCCAGCCCGATCACCAGCTTCGCAAACGGACGCGCGCTCATGCGGCGGGCGCCTTCCAGTAACGTTCGATCCACTCCTCGTGGGTCGGCATCGACGCCACCGCATGCGCCAGCGTGCCGCGCATGCCCTCGACCAGCTCGATCAACCTGTCCTCGGGCATCTCGTCCACCATCGGGTGGTAGCCCTGCGGGACGATGCGCTGGCCCAGCATCACCTGCACCCAGCTCGGCAGCGCGAAGAAATCCTCGCCGTTACGGAAGTAGCGGCCGTCCACGCGGAACAGATCCATGGTCTCGCGCAGGGTGTCCGGCACGTCCATCATGCGGCAATGCTCCCAGAACGGCGTGTCGGCGCGCTCGGTGGCGTGGTAGTGCAGGATGATGAAGTCGCGGATGCGTTCGTATTCGAAGGCGGCCTCGCGGTTGTAGCGCTCGGCCAGCATCGGGTTGAAATCGCGCGTCGGGAAAAGGCTGAGCAGGCGGGTGATGCCCGACTGCGCCGAGTAGATGCTGGTCGATTCGAGCGGCTCCAGGAAGCCGCTGGCCAGCCCGATCGCCACCACATTTTTATCCCAGAATTTCTTGCGGATGCCGGCGCTGAAGCGCAGCTGTCTTGGCTCGGCCAGCGCCTCGCCGTCGAGGTTGGCCAGCAGGGTGGCGGCGGCTTCGTCGTCGCTGATGTGCCGGCTCGAATACACATGGCCGTTTCCGGTGCGGTGCTGCAGCGGAATGCGCCACTGCCAGCCCGCCTTGCGCGCGGTGGCGCGCGTGTAGGGCGTGACCGGATGGGTGCTTGCGCTGGGCACGGCCAGCGCGCGGTCGCAGGGCAGCCAGTGCGACCAGTCTTCGTAACCGGCCTTCAGGGTCTGCTCGATCAGCAGCCCGCGGAAGCCCGAGCAGTCGATGAACAGCTCGCCCTCCACCACTTGGCCGCTTTCCAGCGTCACCGATTCGATGAAGCCGTTGTCAGGACGCTGGTTCACGCGCACGACCTTGCCCTCGATGCGCTGTGCGCCGCGCTGCTCCGCCAGTTCGCGCAGGTAGCGCGCGTACAGGGTGGCGTCGAAGTGGTAGGCGTAGGCGATGTCGGCCAGCGGCGAATTCGGCGCCGCCTTGCGGTCGCCCGGCGCGAATTTTCCGCGCGGCGCCATCACGGTCTGCGGCGAGTAGTCGCCGATCGGTCCCGCGCGTCCGGCCTGGCGCAGCTTGAGCCAGAACTGGTGGAAAGGCAGCGGCCCGAGCGAGCGCCCAATCGCGCCGAAGCCGTGGATATAACTGTCGCCGATGCGGCTCCAGTCCTTGAATTCGATGCCCAGCTTGACCGTGGCCTGGGTGCGCTTGACGAATTCCGCTTCGGCTATGCCCAGCCACTGGCCGTTGAACAGCCGGATGTGCGGCACGCTGGCCTCGCCCACGCCGACGATGCCGATTTCCTCGGACTCGACCAGGCGGATGGTGGCACCCTTGGCCAGGTAAGTGGCGAGGGCGGCGGCGGCCATCCAGCCCGCGCTGCCGCCGCCGACCACGACGATATTCTTGATGCGATTGTCCGCGTTCATTGCAGCCTCCAAAAAAGATCTCCCCGGCCAGGCAGGCCGGGGAGCAAGGGGCAACTCAGAACTTGTAGTTCAGGCCGACGTACGCGATGCGGCCGGCGTAGCCGTTGGAGTAGAAGCGGTCCTTGGTGTCGTTGCCAAGATGCGAACTGGTCTCCTGGCGGGTCAGGTTCAGCACCGATGCGGTCAGGCTGAGCTGCGGCGTGAAGTTCCAGGCCGCGTTCAGGTCGATCTGGCTGTACGGATCCTCATACACGTTCAGGCCGTTCTGCAGGCCGTCCACCACCTCGCCGCGGCGGTTGTACGAAGCGCGCAGCAGCAGCTTGTCGGTTTCGTAGAACACGGTCAGGTTGGCCTGGTTGCGGGCGCTGCCGACCAGCGGCGAGGAGCCGATGTCGGTGCCGTCTTCCAGCGTGATGGCGGCCTGGTTGGTCTTGTTGTAGGTGTAGTTGAACTGGAAGCCGATGCCGTTCGACAGGGTGTGCTGGGCATACAGCTCGGCGCCCTGCGACACGCCGTTGCGGCCGCCGGCGCTGGTCGAGTAGTTCTGCACCGTCACGTTCTGGCCACCGACGTTCAGGACCACGTCCATCACCACCGGCACCGAGAAGTTGCTGACGTTCTTGCGGAACACGTCGAGGCCGAGCACGGAGCCGCGCTGGAAGTACCACTCCAGGCCCAGGTCGAACTGGGTGGCCTTGTACGGCTGCAGGTTCTTGTTGCTGCCCGAACCGAACCAGCCCGGATTGCCGCCGCCACCGATCAGGCGGCGGTCGTTGACGTATTCCTGGCTGAAGTTCTGCAGGCCGCCCGGCGAAGCGATGTCGCCGTAGCTCGGACGCGAGATCACCTTCGATGCGGCGGCGCGCAGCAGCAGGGTGTCGGTCAGGTCGTAGGCCAGGTTCAGGCTGGGCAGCACGTCGTTGTAGGTGCGGTCGAGCGAGCTGACGACGAAGGACTGGGTGCGCGCGATGCTGTCCGGCAGGGTCGTGAAGCCGCTGACGCAGCCCGAACCTGCGGGCGCGCCGGCAGCCGGGGCGCCGCCCGCCAGGCAAGGCGCCGGGGTGCCGTTGGGACCGTTGAAGAAGTAGTCCTTGTAGTTCTCGACCTGGTCGGTCGAATCGGCATGCTGCTTGGTGCGCACCAGGCGCATGCCCAGGTTGCCGCGCAGGCGGTCGGTCTTGATGTTGGCCTGCAGGTAGGCCGAGGTGATCTTCTCGCCGACGTTGTACACGAAGTTGTCTTCGTTACGGGTCTGCATCTGGCCGTAGGTCTTGTTCAGGTAATTGACGTAGGTCGCGTAGTCGATCGCCGGGAAGGCGCTGGCCTTGATGCCGCCGGCGATGTTGTCCAGCGACTGGCCGTACAGGAACTGGGGCTGGAACTTGTTGGCGGTCGGGTCACAGCCGGCCTGGTAGCGGTTGTCGTAGTTGCTGGCGTCCTTGCCGGGGCAGACCCAGTAGTTGTTGCCGGTGCTGCGGTGGGTGCCGCCGTCGCGGTACTTGGCGCCGAACTGCAGCGAATCCAGCCACTTGCTGCCGTCGTTATGCCAGGTGAAGTCGGCCTGGGCATAATTCTGCTTGGTGCTGTTCTTCGTCCACGAGGACGAGGTCGAGCCGAGGTCGATCTCGCCGATGCCCTTGGCCAGGTTGGCCATCAGCTCGGGCGAGAAGTTCATGGTCGGCGTGCCGCTCAGGTTCCAGCTGCTGGCGTAGTTACCGAGGGTCCAGCTGCCGTCCGCATTCTGCACGCGCGGCTTGATCGGCATGGAGAACTGCAGCGAGGGGCCGCCGCCGGCCCAGGTGCGGCCGGCCAGGAAGTTCGCGTCCAGCGACTCGCCCTTCCATTCGGCGCCGATGTCGAAGGTCTGCGACTTCGCCTTTTCGCGGTTGTAGCTGCCGGTGATCTGCGGGGTCGGGATGGTGCAGTCGTCCGGGCCCCAGCCGCCCGGCTTCTGGCCCGCGGCCTTGGCCTGGTCTTCGCTGCAGTAATAGGTCTTGCCGGCATGCGCGCTGTAGTTGGCGCCGGTGACGATGGTGCCGCTCGGGTCGAAAGTCAGTCCATCGAGCATGCGGCCACCCGGCCAGTTGCCGTCGCCGCTGTAGCGCGCCAGGTTCCATTCCGGTACCTTGAGTGTGCTGGTCTGCGAGTTCTGCGACAGGTCGAAGCGGAAGTAATTCGCGGTCAGGTTCAGGTTGCGCATCGGCTTGAACTGCAGGGTCAGCTGGCCGCCCTTGCGTTCGCGCTGCTCTTCCTTGACGTTGAAGTTGACCGAAGTCGGCATCATGAAGTTGGTATAGTACTTGCCGGACTGGTCGTAGAAGCCCGACTGGCCCCACCAGTAGCTGGTCATGTCCGAGGGCTTGCCGTTGACGTCGGTGGCCGGATGGGCGTCGTAATCGTCGCCATACCAGCTCCAGTTTTCGGTGGTGGCGCTCATGGTGCGCGTGGTGCGCTTCTGCTGGGTGTAGCCGACCAGCACGCCGAAGCGGTTGCTTTCATCATGCCAGGCGTACTGGCCGGAGAACTGGCCATCGCCCTTCTTGCTCGTGTCGGCCCAGGTGCCTTCGGCGTTGACGAAGCCACTGCCCGACTTCACGTCCAGCGGACGGCGGGTATGCAGGATCACGGTGCCGCCGATGCCGCCTTCGTCGATGCGCGCTTCCGGCGTCTTGAACAGTTCGGCGCTGCCCAGCATGTTCGAGGGCATCAGCATGTAGTTGAAGGAACGCGAAGGATCGCCGTTCGATTCGGCGGTGGCGACGTAGTTGCCGTTCAACTGGGTCAGCGTCAGTTCCGAGGACAGGCCGCGGACGCTGACGTTCTTGCCTTCGCCGCCGCTGCGGTCGATGATCACGCCCGGCACGCGCTGCAGCGCGTCGGCCACGTTCTTGTCGGGGAATTTGCCGATGTCTTCGGCGGTGACCACGTCGACGATGGCATTGGCGTTGCGCTTCTGGTCGAGGCTCTTTTCGATCGAGTAGCGGTAGCCGGTGACGATCACTTTTTCCGGCTGCTTGGCATCAGCCTTCGTATCAGCCGAAGTGTCGGCGGGGGTGGTTTGCGCATGCGCGCTGGCAATGCTCAACAGGGCCAGGGCGACTGCCGCGGCAATCGGGGTGTTCCTGAACATCATGTGAAATCTCCTTGTGTGCCCTATGGGTGGGCTTCTTTTATCTGACGCTACCGAGGCCATTTACTAAACGGCTGTTCCAGCGTCCCTGCGCCGTGGGGCATCGCACTGCGCCCTAGTGGAGTTATACAAACTTGGTTTTGCGGGCTCAACAAGATTTGAAAAACGGCGCGCAGTTTAGCCGTGTTTTCGTAAACATGCGCTGTTCCGGCATGCGATCGGGATGAACAGGCGCAGCGATGGGCTTACCCGTGTTTCATAAACAGGGCGGATGGATAGGGATCGCGCGGGGATGTCTGCTCGCCGCTCATGCCGTAGCGCGCGATTCGAGCTGCAATGCCCCGACGGCGCAGCCAAGCCCGATGGGCTCTCGAAGCAAATGCTCGATCGGCATGCAGCTTACCTGGGCGTTTTCGGGCACGGCCTGCCACCAATAGATGAGGAGACGCGAGTCATGCCGGGCTTTGGAGTACAACGCACCGAGGTCCGTCATTCCAATCTTGAGTCTCGGTCGCAAGCGTATTTCGGATGCAGCGCCGGAGCGAGAAAGGTATCGATGGCGGATGTAATTCTGGCCTTGAGTTGTTCACTGCCGCCATCTTGCATATCGTTGTGGCGGGAGCCTTCGATGTGCACCACGCAGGTACCGTAGCGGCTTCGTTCTTCCGGGTTCGGCAGGACACCTGGGTCCGCTGTTGTGTCGCTGGCACGAATTGTCAGGACGTGGATATTGGCCGAGCGGGGCAATGTGACCCGCCGACTGTCGAGGCTGATAAGGATGGAAACGCGGTTCGCGTTGTCAGCAGCAAACTGCGCTGAACTGTCCCCGCCGAGGGAGTGCCCGACGAGCAGGAGATGCTGCCAATCGAATTGAGGATAACGTACTGCGGCCTCGTCGATCACGGCGGAGATCGACTGCGAAGTCACCCGGGCCATTGTTTGTACTTGCGGCGAAACCGGGGCATCCCGGTCCAATATTGCGCCGCCGGCACTGTCCCGGAGAGCGACGACCAGGTAACCCATCCGGTTCAGATGCTGGGTGACGAAGGAGTAGTCCGAGCCGGCAAGTCCATATCCCGGGCTGAGGATCGCTATTGGACATTGTTTCGCAGGAGTGCAGGCTTGGATACCGGCTGGAGCGTGAATGTCCACTGGGACGGCAGCCATGGCCGTACTCAAGGCAAACGACAATGGCAACAGGGCGAAGAGGGGGGACATAAGATCCATTCTTGATATTTGACTAAATACGCTTTTGGCCGGGCTCGACCAACATCGGGAATAGCAGAAGTTCAGGTGCTCTTTGGATCTGCATTCACGGTCATTCAGAGATTTCTGAACACGCCAACTGGCGTTGAGGAAAGGTCAGTGTCAAGTAACTCATCGGCGTTTACCGGCAGGTTCAATTCCTCACTGATCTCGCGCTCAACGCATTCCTTAGGCGCTTCTCCAAGCTCGGCCATTTCTGCCTAAAATCGGCTTTCACAGATTAGTGTACGGCGCAATTTTCCCTGATGACAAGTAGTAGTTTTGTAAAATACTCGAATGTATTAATATCTGGCTTATTCCATGAACCTTATACGCGTAGTGGACGCTCCAGGGCTACGCTTGAATAGAATCAGATTTATGGCTTTTGATGATACTTTCCGCTTAAGTTCGCACGCAGTAATTTTAAATTCTGACAACGAAGTGTTAATGCTTAAAGCATCTTATGGCGCTTTTTCATGGGGGCTACCTGGTGGGGCGCTTGAGCCTGGTGAAACCATACATGATGCCTTGCATCGTGAATGTTTCGAGGAAATGGGCGTGCGTCTTAGCGAAGCACGCTTAACAGGGGTGTATTTCCATAAAAATTACAATTCCCAAGCGTTTATATTCCGCTGCAAGATCGCTGACGATACCCCGCAGATTATTCTGAGTGCCGAACATTCTGCTTCAAGATTCTTCACGTTGGAAAATTTAAGCGAAGTGCAGCGAACACGCGTTGCCGACTGCTTGGCGTTTTCCGGAGATGTTATTAGCCGAAAATTTTAAAAGCAGTGGTGCATGCGCCAGGCTGACTATTTTTGGCAGCCCTGAGGTCTGCTCTTGCGTGTGCATTCAATCGGTCGACTGCAGCCGGCCGCCGTGTCTGCAAGCTTGATTTTGACTGTTGATGTAAGGATCGATCGACAAGCTAATAACGAACACGGCCGGCTTAAAAACCGGCCGGATAGGCCGGCGTTAACTACTTGGCGCAGGTTTTGCCCTTCACGCCATGGAAGCCTTTCGCTTTCGCGTCGGCTTCCACCATGTACGAACCCTTCTTGGTCTTCCCGTAGTACTTGTCGCCTTCGCAGTGGTAGACCTTGCTGGATTCGTTCACCCACACTTTGCCGTCACCGCCACCAGCAGCCTGCTCCATCTGCGCTTTGTTTGCTTTGCCGGGCTTTGCAGCGTCAGTCTTGGCCGGGTTCGCTGCCGCGGCGCCGGTGGCTGCTTTCGACGGCGCAGTTGCAGTCGTTGGGGCAAGCGGATTCGGCACCGTTGTCTGGGCGAACGCTGCATTTGCCATTAAGAGGGTGAGCGTGGCGCTGAACAAGAGCTTTTTCATGATGGTTCCAATAGGGACGACACGAACATACGTGCATCACGAAATAACGATAGCGCAATCGGCCAGTTGACAGCGAAAAGTAACTGATTGCAAGCAAGCGAATGTCGTCGCATTACGCTGGCTGGGCGCAGCCCCTAAATCTTCTTGAGCGCCGAGGGCTTGTGCGCGGCCTCGGCCCCGGTCTCGTCGCTCACGACCAGGTATTCCGGATTCGCTTTCGACGCCGCCACGTGGTGACCCTTGATCTCGGTGGGCGCGGTCAGCTTCTTCTTGACCGTGCCGCGCACCGCGCCCTGCGATGCGTGCCATTCCACTTTGTCGCCTGCCTTGAAAGCCTGGGTCATGATTCCCTCCTTGTCCTGGACAGATATTTGAACACAGCCCCCTGCCCCGCAGCGTTCCTTACCTGCTGGATACGTGACGCCAGCCATTCGGAACCTTGGCTATACTGAATTCAAGCCATGATCGGCACGCAATGCCGATCCATCCATCACGTTTCATCGACTACAGGGGGTAATATGCAGACGACCTGGATTGTGTCGGCCAACGCCGGCCGCGCGAGGATTTTTTCGGAAGCCGATCCGTCGGAGCCGCTGGAGGAAATCGAAGACATGGTCAGCAGCGCCGCGCGCCTGCGTGACGCGGACATCAATACCGACGAAATCGGCCGCACCGCCGCCGGCAGCAGCCGCCATGGCATCGGCGGCAACGAGGCCGCGGGCTTCGCCCACAACGCCAAGGCCGGCGCGCCGACCAAGTCCTACCAGCCGGCCCAGACGCCGCAGGAGCACGAGGCCGAGCAGTTTGCCAAGGAGATCTCGAAATACCTGATGGACGCGCACCAGGAAGGCCGCTTCCAGCAACTGGTCATTTCGGCCTCGCCGCAATTCCTGGGCGCCCTGCGCAGCTACCTCGATTCGCACATCAAGCCGCTGATCAAACTCGAGGTCAACAAGGACTACACCCACTCCAACGCGCAGCAACTGCGCGAACAGATCCGCGAGCAGCTGCAAGCCCAGCGCGCCAACAGGCTGCAGTAAGTCCCTGCTTCCTGTCCAGGACAACGCCAGCCTCTAAGGTTGGCGTTTTTATATGTGGCGTTTACCGCACGCCTGTTCGATTTTCTATCCAAAAAGCATATCCGCTTTCCCATCACACTGGTATTCTTGCGATTTTTCTATGTGGCAATACTCATTGTCACTTTGCAATTATTGTAGCGGAGCCAATGTGATTCAAGCAGTCAGCGCCAGCGTGCGCCATCAACTCAGACTAGCCTTTGCGATCGTCATCGCGATTTCCTTCCTGTCCAGCGGCCTGGCGATCTGGCGCCTGCAGACCTTGTCCGGGGACACCCGCGCCCTCACCGAGCAGCCCCTGTTAAAAGAGCGCCTGATCTCGAAGTGGCTGCTGAACATGTCGGTGGGGGCGAAGCGCACCGCAGCCGTGGTGCGCTCGTCGGACCCCGAACTGGCGACCTTCTTCGCCGACGAGGCGAAGGCCTCGACCGCCGACTCCTCCGGATTGCAGAAGAAAGTCGGCGACCTGCTCGCGACGCCGGAAGAAAAAGCCCTGTTCGACGAGATCGGCCAGGTGCGCCAGCTGTACACCAGCAGCCGCAACCGTGTCACCCAGCTGAAGGCCGAGGGCAAGCACGAGGAAGCGCGCGCCCTGTTCGACCGCGAATTCAAGCCGGCCACCGACCAATACATCGCCAAGACCCAGGAACTGCTGGCGCTGCAGCAGAAAACCATCGACGAGCAGGCCCGCACCGTGCTGGCCAGCGCCGCGCGCAGCCAGTCGGTGCTGATCGCCCTGAGCCTCGCGACCCTGGCGGCCAGCATCGTGGCCGGCCTGCTGTTCTCGCGCGCCCTGTTCCGCCGCCTGGGCGGTGAGCCTGCGCGCGCCGTCGAAGTCGCGGCCCAGATCGCGGCCGGCAACCTGCGCGTGCAGGTGGACGTGGCGCCGGGCGACGACGCCAGCCTGATGGCGGCGATGCAGCGCATGCGCGACAGCCTCGCAAGCATGGTGGCCCAGGTGCGCGAGAGCACCCACGCGATCGCCGGATCGGCCGAGGTGATTGCCAGCGAAGCCAGGGATCTGTCGAGCCGCACCGAGCGCCAGGCCGCGGCGCTGGAGGAAACCGCGTCGTCGATGGAAGAGCTGACCCAGATCGTCGGCCACAACCTGGACAACGCCCGCCAGGCCAGCGAACTGGCGGCCCAGGCCAGCGGCATCGCGCGCCAGGGCGGCGACATGGTCGGCCAGCTGGTCGACACCATGGGCCAGATCGACGAATCGTCCAAGCGCGTCAGCGACATCATCGGCGTCATCGACGGCATCGCCTTCCAGACCAATATCCTGGCCCTGAATGCGGCGGTGGAAGCGGCGCGCGCCGGCGAACAGGGACGCGGATTCGCGGTGGTGGCCGCCGAAGTGCGGGCGCTGGCGCAGCGCTCGGCCGGCGCCGCCAGGGAGATCAAGGACCTGATCGGCGACTCGACCCGGCGCGTGGATGGCGGCGCGAAACTGGCGCAGCAGGCCGGCGCCACCATGGAGGGCATCGTCGGCGGCATCGAGCGCGTCACCGGCATCATGCGCGGCATCGTCGAATCCAGCCGCGAGCAGTCGACGGGCATCGCCCAGGTCAGCCAGACCGTGTCGCAGATGGACCAGACCACGCAGCAGAACGCGGCGCTGGTCGAAGAAGCGGCAGCCGCCACCACCGCGCTACGCGAGCAGGCTGCCGCGCTGGAAGCGATGATGGCCGTGTTCCAGATCGGCAGCCCGCAAGCCGGCGCCGCACGCCGTCCTGCCGCCCAGCCTGCTGCCCTGCCGCGCCTGCGCGCCGCCTGAGCCTGAGCCGGGCGGACTCAAATTCAATAATACACCGCCAACTTTTTGCACCATCATGGTGCGAGATTGGCGGTATTACTTTTCCTGCTGGCGTCTGCACAACAACTGAATCTGGTCTATACGCATAGTCATCAAATTGGTATAGCGCAAGTACACGAACATGCTACCATCAGCAAATTCCCTCCGGAAACATTTCAAGACGTATCGTTGCTGCGGATAACAATAATTAACCGGCAATAAAGCCGAGAGACTCCATGAAAAATATCGGTTCCAGGTTGATTGACCGTTACATCACGGCGATTCACTGGTTCATTCCCGCCGAGGCCCAGCAGAACGCGGCCCAGCTGACGCGGGCGCAGAACGTCGTCAACGCCGTGCTGCTGTCGGCGCTGTCGGGTCCTTTCTATTCGCTGGCCTACTACCTGCTCGGCTTTCCGACCGCGGCCCAGGAAATCCTGGCCTGCTGCGCCTTCATGTTCATCGCGCCCTTCCTGCTGCGCGCGACCCGCAGCATCGCGATCGCGCGCGAAGTCTTCCTGTGCGCGGTGTTCTTCAACTTCACCTGGCTGACCTTCAATCTGGGCGGGGTGAACGCGCCCACCGCCGGCTGGCTGATCACGGCGCCGGTGGTGGCGATGTTCCTGGGCGGCGTTGCTACCGCCGTGTTCTGGCTGGCCATGAGCTGCGGTGCGGTGGCGGCCATCTATACCCTGCCGATGGTGGGCATCGCGCTGCCGCCGCACCCGGTCAAGGACATGGACCTGCTCTACCTGCTGTGCGACCTCGGCCTCTACCTCGTCATCGTCGTGTTCGTGCTGCTGTTCGAACTGACCAAGACCAAGGGCTTCATCAAGCTGGAGCAGGCGCTGAACGTCATCAACGAGCTGGCGATCCGCGACGAACTGACCGGCAGCCATAACCGCCGCCACCTGATCGGCCTGATCGAGCAGGAGCGCGAGCGCGTGGTGAAAGGCGCGCAGGCCTTCTGCGTCTGCCTGCTCGACATCGACTTCTTCAAGCGCATCAACGACACCTACGGCCACGCCGCCGGCGACGCGGTGCTGCGCAGCTTCGCGGTCACGGTGCAGAAGCAGATCCGCGAAAGCGACGCCTTCGGCCGCTACGGCGGCGAGGAATTCCTGCTGATGCTGCCGGAGACCACGCTGGAAGACGCCATGCAGTTCGCCGAGCGCGTCCGCATGGGCATCGAGCGCCTGGTGTTTCGCGACATCTCCAGCGACCTGAAGGTCTCGGTGTCGATCGGCGTGGCCCAGTTCCGCCTCGGCGAGACCATCGGCCAGACCGTCACCCGCGCCGACGAGGCCCTGTACACCGCCAAGTCGAGCGGCCGCAACCGGGTCATCAATTACGGCCAGACCGTCGAAATGACGCGCGAGCAGGCTGAAGCCCAGGCCGAAGCCGAATCCGCGCCGAGCCTGCTGCCGCTGGAGCTGACCGATACCAGCCAGTGCGACCCGCTCACCGGCCTGCTCGGCCGCCGCGTGCTGCGCGACCGCCTGAACCACGCGATGTCGCGCTCGATCCGCAACGAGCGCCTGGTCGGCCTGATGCTGCTGAACGTGAACAAGTTCAAGGACATCAACGAAGCGCTGGGCTACGAAGCCGGCGACGCGATCCTGGCCCAGATCGCGGCCAATGTGCGCGACTGCCTACGCGATTCCGACACCGTGGTGCGCTGGGGCGGGGACGAATTCATCGTGATCCTGGAAGACCTGGCCCAGCTCGGCGACGCCCAGCAGGTGGCGGAAAAGATCCTAGACCGCTTCGCCCTGCCGCTGCGCGCCGGCGAGCGCGAATCCTTCGTCAGCCTCAGCGTCGGCATCGCCACCTTCCCGGCGCCCGGCTGCGACATCGACACCCTGCTCAAGCGCGCCGACACCGCGATGACCCGCGCCAAGATGTGGGGCGAGAACAGCGTGCAGGTCTACTCCTCGGATGCGCCGCTGCCGCCGAGCGAACGCCTGATCCTCAAGAACCACCTGCGCGAAGCCCTGGCCCAGGACCAGCTGCTGCTGGAATACCAGCCCCAGGTCGACATCGCCAGCCGCCGCATCGTCGGCGTCGAGGCGCTGATCCGCTGGAACCATCCGCAGTACGGCCGCATCGAGCCGGGCCGTTTCATCACCCTGGCCGAAGAGACCGGCCTGATCGTGCCGATCGGCGAATGGGTGCTGCGCAGCGCCTGCGCCCAGAACCGCGCCTGGCGCGACGCCGGCCTGCCGGCGCTGAAGACGGCGGTCAACCTGTCGGCGCGCCAGCTCAAGCATCCGGAACTGGTCGACCGCGTGCTCGAGATCATCGGCGAGACCGGCATCGCGCCGTCCTGCCTGGACCTCGAGATCACCGAGGGCATCCTGATCGACAACATGGAGATGAACCGCCAGGGCCTGCAGACGCTGCGCCAGGCCGGGGTCCAGGTATCGATCGACGATTTCGGCACCGGTTATTCGAGCCTGGGCTACCTGACCGAGCTCCCGGCTGATATCCTGAAGATGGACCGCAGCTTCGTCACCCGCCTCGGCCAGGGAGAACCCGGCGCGCGCGGCTATGCGCTGGCCGAATCCATCATCCACATGGCGCACCGCCTGCAGCTGGCGGTGATCGCGGAAGCGGTCGAGACCGAAGAGCAGCTGGCCGACCTGACGGCCATGGGCTGCGACTACGCCCAGGGCTACTACTTCCACCGTCCGCTGGCGGCCGACAAAGTGGCCGAACTGCTGCGCCAGCAAGCCGCTGCCGACCAGGGCCAGGCCCTGCAGGTCGCCTAACAGGGAATACACATGTCTACTCCAACGATACAGGACCACCAGGCGATCGATACGGACGAGGATCCGCAACTGGCGGCCGAGCGCGAACTCGCGCGCCAGGTCGACGCCATGCTGGACAACGGCTCGCTCGGCGGCACCGCGGCGCAGTTCGCGCAGCCGCGCGGCGCCGACCTGCTGCGCCGCACCGAGCCGGTCGAGGCCTGGCACAAGGCCCGCAGCGCCGACGGCCTGTGGCAGTACGCCCGTTCGCTCGACGGCGCCCCGCACCCGATCGCCAGCATTCGCGACGAGGCCGGCAACGGCGCGCGCGGCATCAATTTCGCGTCCCAGGACTACCTGTCGCTGGCCTCGCACCCGCAAGTGGCGGACGCCGCCGCGCGCGCGCTGCGCGAAGCCGGCCCGCACAGCGCCGGCTCGGCTGTCCTGCTCGGCAATACCCGCACCTCGCTGGCGCTCGAGGAAGCCATCGCCGGCCTGGTCGCGACCGAGCACGTGGCCCTGTTCCCGACCGGCTGGGGCGCGGCCTTCGGCGCCATCACCGCGCTGGTGCAGGCCCAGGACCACATCGTCATCGACCAGTTCGCCCACGCCTCGCTGCGCCAGGGCGCCAGCGCCGCCACGCCGAACGTCAGCATCAACCGCCACCTCGACGTCGGCCACGTGCGCGAACTGCTGGGCGCGATCCGCGCGCGCGACACCGCGCACGGCATCCTGGTCGTCACCGAAGGCCTGTTCAGCATGGACTCGGACACGCCCGACCTGGCCGCGCTGCAGGCGGTATGCCACGAATTCGGCGCCACCCTGCTGGTGGACGTGGCCCACGACCTCGGCGCCATGGGCCCGGGCGGCGGCGGCTGCATCGCCCAGCAGGGCATGCTGGGCCGGATCGACCTGGTGATGGGCGCGTTCTCGAAATCCTTCGCCTCGAACGGCGGCTTCGTCGCCACCGCATCGCGTTCCGTCAAGCGCCACCTGCAGCTGTACGCCGGGCCGCACATGTTCTCGAATGCGCTGTCGCCGGTGCAGTCGGCCGTGATCCTGGAATGCATCCAGATCATCCGTTCGGACGAAGGCGATGCGCTGCGCGCCGACCTGATGCGCAACGTGGACGGGCTGCGCGCCCACCTGGCGGCCGAAGGCCTGCACTGCATGGGCATCCCCTCGGCCATCGTGCCGGTGCTGATCGGCAGCGAAAAAGTCTCGCGCCTGACCGGCAAACTGCTGTTTGAACAGTCGGTGTTCGTGAACCAGGTCGAGTTCCCCGGGGTGCCGGTCGGCGCTTCGCGCTTGCGCCTGCAGCTGATGTCCAACCATAATATGCAGCAAATTAAACGCGCTGCACCGATCATCGGCCAAACGGTGGCCCGGGCGCGCGACGCCATCGCTGCCGGAGAAGCACGCCGCCGGCAGTAATCAGGAGCTAGCTTGGGACAAATGCGGGACGATATCGACACGGTCAACAATGAATGCATCCTGCTGCACGAGCGGCTGCGCCAGCATGCCCGGCAGACGCCCGACCGCCTGGCCTATACCTTCCTGCGTGACGACGGCAAGATCGACGAGCTGACCTATGGCCAGCTCGAACGCCGCGCCACCGCGCTGGCCGCGGCGCTGGCGAAGCACGCGGCGCCGGGCGCCCGCGCGCTGCTGCTCTACCCGGCCGGCCTCGAATTCATCACCGTCTACTTTGCCTGCCTGCTGGCCGGGATCATCGCGGTGCCGGCCACCATCCCGCACAAGAGCCGCGCCTCGCGCCGCCTGAAGGCCTTGCTCGACGACGCCGACCCGGCCCTGATCCTGACCCGCAGCGACGTCGAGCCGGCGATCAAGGCCAGCCTGTCGCTGGTGGACGCCTCGAACCGCGCATGCATGTGCACCGACATGCTGGAAGAATCCGGGGACCCGTCCGCGCTGCCGGCCATCACGCCGGACATGACCGCCTTCCTGCAGTACACCTCCGGCTCGACCTCGCTGCCCAAGGGCGTGTGCATCACCCACGGCAACATCGCCGCCAACGTCGAGTCGATCCGCGAAGGCTTCGGCTTCGCCCCAAGCACCGTGATGGTGAGCTGGCTGCCGCTGTTCCACGACATGGGCCTGATCGGCAGCGTGGTCTCGCCGATGCACGTGGGCTTCCACTGCGTGCTGATGGCGCCGGCCGCCTTCCTGAAGAACCCGACGATCTGGCTGGACGCGATCACGCGCTACCGCGGCACCTGCGCCGGCGCGCCCAACTTCGGCTGGGACTATTGCGCCGCCAAGGTCAAGGACGAGCAGAAAGCGCAGCTGGACCTGTCCAGCCTCGACGTCGCCTACAACGGCTCGGAGCCGGTGCGCGCGAGCACGCTGCGCGCCTTTACCGACGCCTTCGCCGGCGCCGGCATGCGTGAAACCGCCCTGTTCCCCTGCTACGGCATGGCCGAGACCACGCTGTTCGTGACCGGCGGCCCGCGCGGCCGCGGCCCGCTGGTGCGCACCGTCAGCAAGTCCCTGCTGGAAGGGAACCAGATCCGCGACGCGGCGCCGGGCGATGCGGACGCGCGCGAGATCGTCAGCTCCGGCCGCGTCGGCCTGGGGAGCAAGGTGCTGGTGGTCGATCCCGAAACCTGCCTGCCGGTGTCGAGCCACCGCGTCGGCGAAGTCTGGGTCAGCGGCCCGAGCGTGGCGCACGGCTACTGGAACCGCCCGCTCGAGACCGAAGCCACCTTCGGCGCGCGCCTGGCCAAGACCGGCGAGGGCCCTTTCCTGCGCACTGGCGACCTCGCCTTCATGCGCGACGGCGAGCTGTTCATCACCGGCCGCCTGAAAGACCTCATCATCATCAACGGCCGCAACGTCTACCCGCAGGACATCGAGGAAGTGATCGAACACACGATCGACTTCATCGAACCGAACATGTGCGCGGCGTTCTCGGTGGAGATCGGCGGCCAGGAAAAGCTGGCGATCGTCGCCGAAGCCAACCGCGGCCTGGTGCGCGCGGCGCAGCAGCTGGAAAAGGAACTGGCCCAGAGCGGCGAGCAGCAGAAGGCCAAGGACGACTACCTGGCGCGCATCGAAGCGATGGCGCAGAACATCGTCAAGGCGGTCGCCCAGCAGTTCGATGTGTCGGTCTCCTCGATCGTGTTCGTCAAGCCGGGCGCCTTCCCGCGCACCACCAGCGGCAAGGTGCAGCGTTCGCGCTGCAAGGAACTGGCGCTGAACGGCCAGCTCGAGCTGGTCTACGTGATGCCGGGTTCGATCTTCGACCGCCGTACGCCGCGCGGCCCGGCGCCGGCGCCTGCGCCCGCTGCCGTGCCGGCATCTGCGCCGGCCACGCCGCAAGCCTCCGTAGCGGCTGTGACGCCAGCGGTGCAAGCGCCCGCCCCGGCCAGCGCCGACGCCGCGCGCGCCCTGTCGCGCAGCACCGCCGACCAGATGATCCTCTGGCTGCGCCGCTACGCGCAGCGGCGCCTGAATTCGCGCACGATCGACGAACGCCGCACCATTCCGCCCTACGTCGTGCTGGACCTCGGCAATGCCGGCTTCTTCGGCCTGCAGGCGCCGCGCAGCGCCGGCGGCAAGGACCTGGCCACCGTCGACCTGATGCGCGTGCTGGAACAGCTGGCGGCGGTCGACATGACGGTCGCCACCATGGTCGGCGTGCACAATGGCCTCGGCCTGCGCCCGCTGCTGCGCTTCGGCAGCGATGCCCAGCGCGAACGCCTGCTGCCGCAGCTCGCCACCGGGCGCCAGCTGGCGGCCTTCGCGCTGACCGAGCCGGCCGCCGGCTCGAATCCGATGGCCCTGCGCGCCAGCGCCGTCAAGGTGCCGGGCGGCTGGCGCGTCAACGCGGAAAAACAATGGATCGGCCTGGCCTCCTGGGCCGGCCTGACCACCGTGTTCGCCAAGGCCAGCAGCGCCGAGGGCGCGCCGCTGGGCATGATCTCGCTGCTGGTGGACGCCGACAACGAGGGCCTGGTGCAGGGTCCGGAATCGCTGACCATGGGCATGCGCGGCATGGTCCAGAACACCCTCTTCCTCGAGAATGCCTTCGTGCCCGACGACGCGGTGCTGCTGGCGCCGGGCGAAGGCATGGACGCCGCCCACGATGCGATGCTGTTCTCGCGCCTGGGCATCGGCGCGATCTGCGTCGGCGCCATGAAGCGCTGCGCCCAGCTGATCGCGCGCTACGCCTCGCGCCGCCAGGTCGCCACCGGCCTGCTGGCCGAGAATGCAGTCAGCGTGGTGCGCCTGCAGGAACTGACCGCCGCGATCCAGGCCAGCGAAGCGCTGGTGTATGCGATCGCGGCGGAGGTCGACGCCGGCCGCGCGCCGGGCGCCGAAGCCTATATCGCCTGCAAGGCCGCCGCCACCGAAGCGCTGGGCGAAGCGGCCGACCTGCTGGTGCAGATGCTGGGCGGGCGCGGCTACATCGAATCCAACGGCGCGCCGCAGATCCTGCGCGACGCGCGCGTGCTGCGCATCCTCGAAGGCCCGACCGAGACCCTGTACGCCCACCTCGGCGCGGCGCTGGCCAAGCCGGGCGGCGCCGGGCGCGCCTTCCTGGCCGACGCCCTCGGCAGGTCCGCCCTGTGCACCGAGCTGGATGCCGCCATGGCCCGCGTGGGCGCGCTGGCCGAGGGCGCGCAGCGCCTGTTCGGTTCGAAGATCGCGGCGCGCCAGTGGACCGACTACAAGCTCGGCGAACTATCGGCCAGCGCCTTCCTGCTGGGCGCCGCCGAGCGCCGCCAGCAGTCGCAGAGCGGCGACGCGCAAGCGGCCAGCAACGCCGTGGTGTGGGCGCGGCGCCGCTTCAATCATCAGTTGCAGGCGCTGCTGGCGGAACTGGCCGGCCAGCGTCCCTACAGTTCTTCCGGCGACCTGCTGGCCCTGGTGGCCGGCTACGCCCAGGAGATCGGCGACGTCGACCAGCAGCTGGCCGGCGAAGACCAGCAGCCGGACGCGCTGCTGCTGCGCGCCGGCGCGAAACCCGCTGCGATGCCGCGGGCCGCACCGGTACAGGCGCCGGGCGAAGCGCCTGCGCCCGCTTTTGACATTGGCGGCGACAGCGCCATCCACGCTGCGGTCCACGACTGCGTGCTGGCCTGGCTGCGCACCGAAGGCCGCCAGAACGTCGACCGCATCGACCCCGATACCCCGTTCGCGGCGCTGGGCATGGATTCGCTGGCCACCGCAACGATTGCGGTCGAACTCGAGCAGCGCCTCGGCATGCCCATCGTGCCCGAGCTGCTGTTCGACTACCAGAGCGTCAACGAACTCGCAGGCTTCCTGGAACGCCAACGGAGAACAGAATGATCACCCACCCTCCCCATAGCATGATCAAGCTGTTCGACAGCATTCTTCCGGCGCCCATGCGCGCCGATACCCGCCAATGGCAGGCCGCGCGCAACCTGACGGTGCTGGCGGCCGTCACCGCGGTCAGCGTGCCGCTGCTGACCACCATGTACCACCTGCTCGGCTTCGACGCCGTCGGCATGGTGGTGCTGACGGCCGGCGTGGTCATGATGGTGACGCCGTTCACGCTGGCTGCCGGCCTGCCGATCGCCGCCGCGCGCGACCTGTTCGTCGGCGCGCTGTTCCTGCTGAAGGTCTGGATGGCGGTCTACCTGGGCGGCCTGGCCGCCCCGACCACGCCCTGGTTCGTGCTGTGTCCGGCGGTGGCGATGCTGCTCGGCGGCCTGCGCCCGGCGCTGCTGTGGAGCGCCCTGGTGAGCGTGGTGCTGGTCGCCCTGTTCATGCTCGACCGCTCCGGCGCGATCGCCGCCCCGCCCGCCGGCCCGGCCGCCACCGTGCTGCACCTGTCCAGCGTGATCGGCCTGATGGCGCTGGTGCTGCTGATCCTGGCGCTGGCGACCGGGGCTGCCGCGGTCGAACGGCGCCAGAAGTAGACCAGCGCACCCTTGCATCATGCAAAACGCCACCCGCGGGTAGCGTTTTTTATCAGTTATTGAATAAGCCGGTTTTGTGTGTCACGTCGGATTCGCTCATCGAAAAACGTTTAACGACATCGGCTTGGTCATACATGACCACGAGTTCTTTTTTCTTGCCGCTGGCGCTGGCGCCGAACAGATTTACGATTGGGACATAGCTGATGGCGTCAGCCGAGACGTTCGAAAAATCGTAATTCCAGATTTCCAGGCCACCATCGGTAAACGTGGTCTTAGTTGGCGAACCAAACATCGATCGAATATCATTTTTCGTCGTCTTGCCTTGCACGATCTTTTGGCTGACGCTCGCTTCGCTTTCCTTACGCAGCGATTCGTTACCGACGCTGGCACAACCCGTGACCAAAATACTGCTGATCAGGACTCCCCCGACTACTAATAATTTTTTCATGTGGTCTCTTTAGTTTTTACACATATAAATACGTACTAATTGAAGTTCAGCACGTATTACTTACAGTATAAGAAAATTGCCTCAAGCGCAACATATTGTTTATTCTCAACAAAACGGCGTTTATGGATCTGGGCTGATAGGATGAGCTCTTAACGAGAAATCTTATAAACACCATGCCGCTCCCCGTTTCCCGCCTCGCCCTGATCGCCCTCGGCCTGCTCGGCGCCACCATGACCGTGCTGGCCGCAGCGCGCGAGCGCCATGAGGGCTCCGACCTCGAACCCATCGCGTCCCTGGACGTGCCGCGCTACCTCGGCGCCTGGTACGAGATCGCCAAATACCCGAACCGCTTCCAGAAGCAGTGCGACCGCGACACCACCGCGCATTACAGCCTGCAGCCCGGCGGCGGCATCCAGGTGATCAACCGCTGCCGCCGCGCCGACGGCCGCATCGACGAGGCGGTGGGCAGCGCGCGCCAGATCGGCCCGGCCGATTCGCCGAAGCTCGAAGTGCGCTTCGCGCCGGGCTGGCTGTCCTTCCTGCCGATGGTGTGGGGCGATTACTGGGTGATCGACCTCGATCCGGACTACCAGCTGGCGGCGGTGAGCGAACCGAAGCGCGAATACCTGTGGATCCTGTCGCGCACACCCACCGTGCCGCGCCTGGCCATGGCCGGCCTGCTCGACCGCCTGGCGCGCCAGGGCTTCGACATCAACAAGCTGGAAGCGACCAAACAAGCACGTTGACAACACTTCAGCCATGCATACGCGGCAAATGCTTGCCAAAGGCGGGTTATTTACGGAATATACTTATTTCATATTTGTAATTATTTCGTAAACAAACCCGGATGAAGCCGCCCTCGCGCGTATCGCGCCTGTACGAAGTGATGGACCTGATGCTGGACTCGGTCGGCGACCCGCTCGCGCTGAAAAGCCTGGCGGCGTCGGCCAGCTATTCGTCCTTCCACTTCGACCGCATCTTCCGCGAGCTGACCGGCTTCTCGGCCGTCGAATACCAGCGGAAGCGCCGGCTGCGCCGCGCCGCCCACCTGCTGCGCCACGAGCCCGACGTCGCCATCGTGCGCATCGCCCAGGACTGCGGCTTCCCATCCAACGCGGCCTTCGCCAAGGCCTTCAAGCAGCAGTTCTCGATGTCGGCCAAGGCCTGGCGCGAAGGCGGCTGGCGCGAATACATGGACCAGCAGGTGGGGCGCGAAAGCGACGTCAGTTTCTTCGTGGCCGAGCCGGACAATCTCGAGGCGCTGCTGGCGCCCTACTGCCCGCCGCAGCCGGGCACCATCGCCGCGCGCATCGCCGTGCGCATGCTGCCGGCCGTGACCCTGCGCTACCAGCGCTTTTTCGGCCAGTCCGGCGCGGCGCTGTCGATCGCCTGCAACGATGTGGTCTGCGAACGCGAACGGCGCGACGCGGCGGCCGGCGCGCCTGGCGGCCGGCCCTGGTACGGGGTGTTCGACGAGGATCCCGGTTTTACGGGAGAAAGCGAATACTGCTACGACTTCGGCCACGCCGACGATGCCGGCGCGGACCCCGGCATGGGCATGCGCGTGCTGCCGGCCGGGAGCTACGCCTGCCTGGACTTCCACCAGGAATGGCCGCGCTTCCGCTCCATGTACGAGGACTGGCTCGACAAGCAGTCGCTGTGGCGGCTGGACAGCACCCGGCCGCACATCCAGATGGTCGAGCGCAGCCTCGACGGCCGCTGGCGCGGCTGGCTGGCGCTGCCCATCAAGAAACGCTAAAAGCGCGTAACAGGGCCCTCAGGGCAAGGCGCGTCGTCGAAGACAGTACGTTAGTACGGCGAGACGATGCAACGCCGCCATGAGGGTTCTGTTATGCGCTTTTACCAGGTGAAGTCGTCCGGGATCTTGAAGTCGGCGTAAGGATCGTCTTCCTCGACCGCCTGCGGCGCGGCTTTGGTCACGCGCACCACGCTCTCCGGCGCGCGCTCGGCGATCTTCTCGGCGATCACGCGCGGCACCAGCTCGAAGCCGCCGCCGTGGGCGACGATGGCCAGGCGGCCCGCCACCAGGTGATCCCGCACTTTCCCGGACACGTGGATGCGCTCGATCCTGGTCCCCATCGTGAAGTTGTAGGGAATGTCGCCATTGCCCTTGGGCTGGCGGTTGGTCGTGACCATCTGCGCGATCTGGGCGGCGACCGCCTTCTGCGCCGCGGCGGCGTCGCGCTGGGCGTTCAGCTCGCGTGCGCGCTCGGCGTTCTTGCGCTGTGCTTCCAGCGCGGCCTCGCGCGACGCGTTCTGCTTTTCGACGCCAGTGCGCAGCTCGATCTTGTGCTGCTTGCTCTTTTCCTGGTTGGCCAGCTTGACCTTCTTCTTGTCGACCAGGCCGGCCTTGAGCAGCTGCTCTTGCAGGGAAACCATCTTGTGACTCCATGTGTGTGAAGCCGCAAGCATAGCAAACCCGCCGCTCAGTGGGAACTCAGTGGGAAAGGAAGAAGCGCAACATCTCGGCCGAGGCGTTCGGGCCGGACGACGTCGCATACGAGCCGGCCGTGCTGCCGCCCGACCACGCGTGGCCCGCGCCGTGCAGCGTCCAGTGCTCCGCCACCGCGCGTCCGCCGGCGTCCAGCGCCACGGTCCGGGTGTGTCCCTGGCCGCGCTCCTCGGTTTCCTTCACCGCGCCTTGCGTGAATTGCCGGTACACGGCCTGTCCGTTCGACGCGTGCACGGTCGCATCGCTGTCGCCGTGGAAGACGATCACACGCGCCGGCGCGATGTCCGTTGCGCTCTTGTGCTTCCTGGCGCCTTTCATGGCGTTCAGCGCGGACATCAGGTCATGCGCGGCGCCGGCCGGCAGGCCGGAGTGCACGCCAAGGGCGGCGTACAGTTCCGGGTAGCCGGCCGCCATCACGGCCGCCATCGCGCCGCCGGCCGACAGGCCCGCCACATAAACGCGGCGAGCATCGCCATCGTGTTCGCGCAGCACCTGCCGCGTCATGCCGGCGATC
This sequence comes from Massilia aerilata, assembly GCF_042656905.1. NCBI lineage: Bacteria > Pseudomonadati > Pseudomonadota > Betaproteobacteria > Burkholderiales > Oxalobacteraceae > Massilia > Massilia aerilata. The sequence continues at coordinate 270,909 of NZ_JBHSMZ010000010.1, read as the reverse complement.
AGCGAGGGCTCGCCCTGGTCGCGATTCTGGTGCCCGGCTTCGAACCAGTTCCAGCACTGCGAGTGATTCGCGCCCGCCGCCTGTTCCGGGTACAGCACCAGGCAGCCCTGCTGTTCGGCCAGCAGGTTCATCGTCGTGCCGGCGGCAAAGTCTTCGGGATTCTGCTTGCAGCCATGCAGCATCACGACCAGGGGACGCGGCCCGGCTGCCGGCTTGCGCGGCACATACAGGCGGTAGTTGCGCGTGCCGGCTTCGTTGCTGAAGCTGCCCGCCAAAAACTGGCCGGGGCCGTGCGTGGCCGGGTCGACGGCCCTGCTGCCGGCCGCCTGGCCGGGCAGGTTCGAGGCGAAGCGCGCCATCCAGTCCGGCATCGCCGTGCCGGCCTTGTCCGGGCCAGCGTCCTGCTGGCGGAACTTGGCCGACCACGCCGGCGGCGGGTTCAGGTCGACGAAGGGCGCCGCCTTTTCCTGCGGCGATGCGGACGACGAAGCGGGCGATGCGCGGCCGCCCATCAAGCCGGCAGCGCTCAGGGCTTCCTGGATGATCGCGGTGGCGGCAGCCGGGTCCTTGCCCTGGCCATTGCGTACCGCGCCGAGGATGTTCTCGACAAATTTTTCATAGGGTTTCATGGGTATTCCTTCAGGATTCGATGCGGTCCGCGAGCGCCGCCTTGACGGCGTTCGAGGCGAGAAAGGCGCCCAGCACGTGGATCGAGACGATCGCCTCGCGCGCCAGTTCGGGGGGGACGTCGTCGTCGATGGAGGCGAGGCCGAGCACGTGGATTTCCAGCCGTTCGCCGGCGGCGACGGTCTTTTCCAGCTCGGCTTTCGAATAGCGCTGCATGCCCATCACGTAGCGCTTGCGCGTGACGGTCTGGCGGATGACTTCGCCGTGCTGCTCCAGCTGCTTGCGGATCGCCATGCGCACGAAGTCGGTGCGGTTGGTATAGAAGCCCTCTTCGACCAGCAGGTCCATCTGCGCGAGGTCGACTAGGCCGAGGTTGATCGTCACCTTTTCGGTGTCGGGGAATTTGGATTTTGCTTCGACAAGCTTCATGAATATACTCTCCTTATACTCCATGTGGAGTATAAGGAGAGTATTTCAAGAGGCTTTCAAGAATTTTCGAGCGGTTCCAGTCGCACGAACCGCGTCAGCACCAGCACCGGAATTGCCGACAAGACAACCCACAGGAAGAAATGCCGGTAGCCCAGCGCCTGCTGGATGTCGCCGCTGACCACCTTGGACAGCACGAAGCCCAGCTGCATGAAGCCCGAGCCCAGCGCGTAGTGGGCGGTCTGGTAAGGTCCGGACGCGATCACCTGCATGATGAACAGGATCATGCCGACGAAGCCGAAGCCGTAGCCGAACATCTCGGCCGCCAGCGACGCAGTGACCACGCCCAGCGAATCCGGCTGCGTCATGCTGAGGTAATAGAACACCAGGTTCGGCACGTTCATCGCCAGGATCAGCCAGGGCATCGCGCGCTTCAGGCCGATCCAGGACGTGAAATAGCCGCCCAGGATGCTGCCGACCAGGAAGGCGGCGGTGCCGGCGGTGCCGTAGATCGCGCCGACTTCCTGGGTCGACAGGCCCATGCCGCCGATCGCGCGGGCGTCGCGCAGGAACAGCGGGCCGATGGTCTGGACCTGGCCCTCGGCGGTGCGGAACAGCAGGATGAACAGGATGCCGAGCCAGATGCCGGGCTTGGCGAAGAAGGCGCGGATCACGTCGGCCAGCACGTCCACGGTGCCGCGCATGGTGGCCGCCTGCTCCCTTGTCGCCGGAATGCCGGACGGTCCGGGCAGCGCCCATGCATGGTAGATGCCCAGCCCCGCCATCAGCGCGCCCAGCAGGCCGAACACGGTGGCCCATGCCAGCTGCGGGCCGGCCTTCTGCTCCAGGTAACCGGCCAGGATCACCAGCCCGCCCAGCGACAGGAACTTGGCGCCGTTGAAGAAGGCGCCCTGCCAGCCGGCATACGCCGCCTGCTGTTTCGCCGACAGGCTGGCGATGTACAAGCCATCCGCGGCGATGTCGTGGGTGGCGGAGGCGAGCGACACCACGCCCAGCAGCGCGATCGCCAGCGCGAACCAGGCCGGCAGCTGCAGGCCCAGCGCCAGCGCGCCGAGCGCCACGCCCCCTAGTATCTGCAGCACCACCACGATCCGCTTCTTGCTGCGGAAAAGCTCGAGGAAGGGGCTCCACAAGGCTTTAAAAACCCAGGCCAGGCCGAGCACGCCGGTCCAGCGCGCGATCTGCTCGTTGGGCACGCCCATGCTCTTGAACATCAGGCCCGCCACCAGCGCCACGCTGTAGAACGGCAGGCCCTGCGCAAGGTAGAGGCTGGGCACCCAGGCCAGCGGATGGCGCATCGTGTGCGGCGCCAGGTGATGCGGTTCTGCCTTGTCCATGCTTAGCTGCCCTGCTCCAGGTCGAGGGTGACGATGCGGCTGCTGCGCCCGCGGGTGTCGAAGGTGGCCACCTTGTAGGTCGAGGCTCCAGCCGGCGCCTCCACCGGACCCGCATGGCGCGGGCTGGCCGCGGTCGGCGCGCTGCCGTCCAGAGTGTAATGCAGGGGCAGGCCCGGCAGGGCGACATTCGCGTGGATGGTCCGGCCCTCGCGCAGCACGCCCGGCGGCGGCAGGCGGTAGCCATAGGCCAGCGGCGCGCGGTCCAGGCGCGGCAGCTCGCGCTGGCCGAGGCGGTTGGCGAACGCGTTCCAGTCGGTCTCGATGGCGGCCGCGCGCTCAAGCGGGTCCTCGATCGCGCACCAGCCGGGGTCCGGCGCCCAGGCCCGCTCCGCCAGCGCCACCATGCGCGGCGCCGCCAGGTATTCGACGCGGGCGCGCGAACGCGCGTTCTCGCCCCACAGCTGCCCTTGCAGGCCGAGGATGCGCGCGCGTCCTTCACTGGACAAGCGCGCCATCGCCGCCAGGCGCTCGGCCGGGATGTCGCGGCCCATCGGGTCGCTGGCGGCGCTGGCGATCATGTCCAGCGGGCAGAATACGAAGGCGTGCCTGGTTTCGACGAAGCCGGCCCAGTAATAGCCCGGCTCCTGTGGGTCCTTGGCATAGGCCAGGTCGAAATACAGGTTGGCGGCGTTCGCCAGCACCACGTCGTAGCCGGCGTTCGCCAGGCGGTAGGCCACGTCTTCCTTGCCCGAGCCCCAGGCATTGTTCCAGGCGTAGACCTGGAAGCCGGGGCCGTCGAAGTCGCGCTTGGGCAGCGGCAGCGGCGCGCCTTCGACCTTTTGCGTGTTCTCGTGCTGGGCCGGCGCGCAGCCCTCGGCGGTGGCGGCGCCGTGCTTCAGCGCCGTCTCTTCCCAGCCGGCGAAGGCCAGGCCGTGCCGGGCCAGGATCGCGCGGCAGCGTTCGACGAAGTCCGCGTGCAGCTGGCTGACTTCACTCCAGCCGCGCTCCTGCATCAGCCGCCGGCAGATGGGCGAACCGAGCCAGGCGCCCAGCGGCACCTCGTCGCCGCCCGTGTGCACGGCGCGCAGCGGCACGCCGGCTTCGCGGTACAGCGCCGCCACGTGGGCGACCACGGTGTCGAAGAAGCGGTCGACCGAGGGCAGCGCGATGCACATCACATTGTCGCGCCACATCTGCACCGATTCGTAGACCGAGGCATCGTCCGGATCGCTCAACAGATAACGTTCGGCGCCTTCGATGTCGCCTTGCGCGCGCAGGCGGTCGTGGCGCGCGCGCATCGCCAGGACGGCGGCGCGCGCATGGCCCGGCATGTTGAATTCCGGGACCACCTCGATGTGGCGCGCATGGGCATAACGCAGGATGGCGATGAAGTCGGCGGCGTCGTAATAGCCGGTACCGGCCGAGCCGACGACGTCGGCGCCGGAACCGAAGGACGGCGGCAGACTCTGCCCATCCTTCGTCACGCCGCGCTTGGAGCCGATCGCCGTCAGCTCCGGCAGCGCATCGATCTGCAGGCGCCAGCCTTCGTCGTCGGTCAGATGCAGGTGCAGCTTGTTCAGCTTGTAGCAGGCCATGCAGTCGAGCAGGCGCAGCACCGTCTCCCTGGACGAGAAATGGCGCGCCACGTCCAGCATCATGCCGCGGTAAGCGAAGCGCGGCGCATCCAGCACGCGGCCGGAGGGCAGCGTGCCGTCCGGCGCCATCAGCTGGGCCAGGGTCTGGATGCCGTTGAAGACGCCGTGGGCGCTGGCGCCGCAAATCCGCACCGATGCCGGACCGATATCGAGCAAGTAGGCCTCCGGCCCGGGCGCGTCGACGGCGCCGATGGCCAGCTCGATACGCGCGCCGGCGCCCCCATACAGGCCTTGCAGGAGCCCATGCAGGAAAGAGGCTTCGCCAGCCAGCGCGGGACCGGCGGCGAGCTCGCTGCCTGCGGCCAGCATGCAGCGCGCGCCGTTGAAACAGGCATCGCGCGGCCGCGGCGTGATGCGCCCGATGTCGTCCCGCGGCAGCAGGCGCAGGCTGGCGTTCTCGCGATAGCGCCGCTCCGCATCGGCCGGCGGCAGCAGGTCCCGCGCGTTGCGGTGCAGCTGCTCGGGGCGCGCGAAGGGCAGGATCTCGGGGTCGCCCAGGTCGCTGACCTCGCCGTCCGCCTCGATCAGGTAGAAGCCCAGCGGCGCATCGGTCACGCTGATGGCCCAGAACTGCGCCACGTAGCCGATCTCGAGCGCCTGGCCGGGCAGCCAGTCCGCGCCGGTGCGGGCGCGCAGGCGGAACAGGTCGCCGTTCAGGTGGTCGATGCGATAGCCTGCATCGACCGTGTCCGCCAGCACCCGGCGGCAGGTGTTGAAGTAGAGCGCCCACCCTGCCGCCACAGGCTTGTCCGACAGGTTCCGGATCGACAGCCTGGCGGAGAAGGCTTCTTCCCCGACCAGGTTGGACAGGCACTCCCAGGTGATGCCAACAGCTGCCATGGGATTACAGCTTGCCGCGCAGGCCGAGGTAGAAGGTGCGGCCATTCGAGTAGAAGGCGCGCGGGCGGTCCTTGTTCTCGGCGTACATCTTGATGGTCTCGTTGGTGAGGTTCAGCGCATCGAAGGTCAGCGTCAGGTGCTCGGTCAGCTTGACGTTCACCGATGCCGCCAGCGAAGGCATGCTGTCCACGTGCTGGCTGGCGCCGCGGTCGACGCCGGCTTTATAGGCCGAGCGGTAGCTGTAGGCCAGGCGCGCGCTGAAGCGTTCGTCCTCGTAGAAGCCGGTCAGGTTGTAGGTGTTCTTCGAGGAGTTCAGCATCTCGCCGCCGTCATCCAGTTCGCCGTCCGCATAGGTGTAGTTGGCCAGGAAGCCGAAGTTGTTCATCAGCGGCTGCTGCCAGCTCAACTCCACGCCCTTGTTCTTGGCGCCGGTGTTGTACGGGGACGTGATCTGGTAATCGGTGAACACGCCGCGCTTGTTGTTGTAGTAGCTGCCGGTGCTGGTGCCCTGGGCCACGATGGAGCCGAAGTCCATGTAGAACAGGCCGGCCGACAGCGCCGCCTTCGGCGCGAAATACCATTCGGCCGAGAGGTCGAAGTTGGTCGAGCGCACCGGGTCCAGGTTGACGTTGCCGCCGCTGCCGGACAGCGCGTCGTCGTTCAGCGATACCGAGCCGCCCAGCGCGCTGTAGTCGGGACGCGCCACGGTCTTGGCGACCGCGCCGCGCACCACCAGGTCGGGGCGTACGTCGAATTTGACGTTCACGCTCGGCAGGTAGTCGCGGTAGGTGCGCTTGAACTCCGTCGGCGTGTAGGGACCGAAGGCCGAGCCGGTGATCGGCGCCGTGCCGCCCGGCAGGTTCACGATCGTGGTCTGGCGCGTCTCCACCGCGCGCAGGCCGGCGTTGCCGCTCCAGCCGTTGCCGCCGAATTCGGCCATGCCGTACAGGGCCGCGGTCTTCTCGCCGACCTTGAATTCGTCCAGCCAGTTGTGGCGCAGCGTGTAGTCGAGCAGGCGGTTGCCCGGCACCGCGCCCCAGGTGCCGAGGGCCGCGCCGTCGTACTTGAAATAGCCGTTGAAGACGCTGCCGCCGAGATCCGAGCCGAAATCGCCCGGATACATCGTGCCGTTCCACACCGGTCCCGGGTTGCTGAAGCCGTTCGGGCCCGGACGGGTTTCGAGCGGGTGCTCGGCGGTGCGGGCGTGGTCCGTGAAGCGCGCGCCGAAGCGCACCGCGCTCAGCCAGGCACTCAGTGCATTTTCACCGCGCACGGTGAACACGCCGTCGATCTGCCCGTATTTTTCCTGGTCCACCGACTGCGCCTCGCCGCCGCCGGCCCAGGCCGTGCTGCCGGGCTTCGCGGTGTTCCCGCCGGGGTAGCTGACGCTGGCCGGGGTCAGGCCGTTCAGCGCATAGACCATGCCGCCGTCGACGTTGTTCTGGTAATAGACGTCGTCGCGGTCGTAGCCGACGCCGTGGGTCTTGCCGACGCGGCCCGTGAAGCTCAGGTCGTCGCTGGCGCGGAAGCGGCCGTTCAGGTCGAGGTACCAGGATTCGCCGCCGGCGTTCGGGCGGTAGATGTTGTCGACCTCGCCCGAGTTGCTCACAAAGCCGGCGCCGACCAGGGTGCCGTTGCGGATCACCGGGTTCTGCGGAATCAGGCCGCTGCTGTTGATCGAGTTCGCGGGCGCGGCCAGCCAGTTGGTGTTCTGGTGCGGCGCCTGCAGTTTCGAATAGAAGCCGTTCAGGTCGACGCCGAAGTCGCGCGAGGGCTTCGCTTCGATGTCGAAGGCGCCGCCTTCGCGTTTCTTCTTCTGCTCGAACAGCGCGGCGCCGATGAAGGTCGGCACAGCCACGCCGGCCAGCGCAGGATTCGCGATGGCGGCGGCGCTGCCGGCGCTGATCGGGGTATAGCCCAGCACTTCCTGGCCGTCGCGGCGCACGCTCTGCTTCTCCGAGAAGCCCTGCAGCAGCACGCCGAAGTTGTTGGCCGGGTTCTTCCAGCCGACCAGGGCCGACACTTGCGGCTCGGTCTTCTTCGACAGGTCGTTGTAGTTGGCCTGCAGCGAAGCCTCGACGGTGAGCGGCTGCTTGAAGTCGAGCGGACGGCGCGTGATCACGTTGATGGCGCCGGACACGCCGCCTTCGACCAGGTCGGCGGTGGCGCTCTTCTGCACCACGATGGAGCCGACCAGCTCCGAAGGCAGCAGAGAGAAGGAGCTCGAGCGGCCGACGTTGCCGCCGATCTGGTTCAGCACGAACCAGTCGCCGGTGCTGATGGCGTGGCCGTTGAACAGGGTCTGCTGCAGGCTGGGGCTGGTGCCGCGCAGGCTGACGCGGTCGTTCTCGCCGAAGCCGCCCTCGCCGCCCGCCGACGACTGCGTGTTCACGCCCGGCAGGCGCTGGATCGCATCGGCCACGTTCTTGTCGGGCATCTTGCCGATGTCTTCGGCGGTCACGACTTCGACCACCGAATCGGCGTTGCGCTTCTGGCGCAGCGACTGCTCGAGCGCGGCGCGCACGCCGGTCACGATCACCTGCTGCGCTTCCTGTCCCTGCTGCTCCTGGGCCTGGGCTTGACCCTGTACCGTCATGCCCAGCACCAGTACCGATACCGCGCTTGCGATCGCGGTGCGTGCGATCACCCTGCCTGCCTTAGCCTCGTTCATGTCATCTCCCGTAAATTGTGGATCAAGCTCTTCTTCGTATGGGGCGCATTGTGTCGTTGATTTCTTGGCCATGTTTGTCAAATCTTGCTATCGCGATTGCGTGCGTCATTTTTTTGACACGCAGCCGTGCTAGCGAAATTCAACGGCGGAAGAACCAGAGCAGCAGGGTCAGGACGACCGAGACGATGAGGCAGGTGACGATCGGAAAGCTGAACGAGAAGCCTTCGCGGACGATGTGGATGTCGCCCGGCAGGCGGCCGAAAGGGAGGCGGCGCAGCCAGGGCCAGGCGAGGCCGGCGATGAGGAGGATGAGGCCGAGGGTGATGAGGAGTCGTTGCATATGCGTTGGCACGCAGCGCTGAAACGTCGTCCCCGCGGAGGCGGGGACCCAAGTTTGCGTGAGGCGTCCGTAGCTGATTTTACAGGTACGCGACGAACTTGCATTCCCGCCTGCGCGGGCGCGCGATCAGCCGATCAGCACCGGCAAACGCGAACCCGTCTGCCCGGTCCTGAACACACTGACCACCTGCGCCAGCCTTCCGGCCTGATCCTGCATCGCCTCCGCGGCCGCAGCCGCTTCCTCGACCAGCGCCGCGTTCTGCTGGGTCACCTGGTCCATCTGCACCACGGCCACGTTCACCTGCTCGATGCCCTGGGTCTGCTCGGTGCTGGCGGCGGTGATCTCGGACATGATGTCGGTCACGCGCTGCACGCTGCTGACGACTTCGCGCATGGTGTCGCCGGCCTGGGCGACCAGGCGGCTGCCGGCCGACACGCTGCTCACCGAGTTCCCGATCAGCGCCTTGATCTCCTTGGCGGCGGCGGCCGAGCGGTGCGCCAGGTTGCGCACTTCGCCGGCGACGACCGCGAAGCCGCGGCCCTGCTCGCCGGCGCGCGCCGCTTCCACGGCGGCGTTCAGCGCCAGGATATTGGTCTGGAAGGCGATGCCGTCGATGACGCCGATGATCTCGGCGATCTTGCCCGATGCGGCGTGGATGTCCTGCATGGTGCCGACCACCTGCTCGACCACCGCGCCGCCGCGCACGGCCACGCTGGAGGCGGTCTGCGCCAGCAGGTTGGCCTGGCGCGCGTTATCCGCGTTGTGGCGGACCGTCGAGGTCAGTTCTTCCATCGACGCCGCGGTCTCCTCCAGCGAGCTGGCCTGCTGCTCGGTGCGCGAGGACAGGTCCTGGTTGCCGGCCGCGATCTGCTGGCTGGCGGTGCCGATCGCATCGCTGCCGATGCGCACCTCGGACACGATGCCGGACAGCGAGGCATTCATCTTCTGCAGCGCCGCCAGCAGCTGGCCGACTTCGTCGTTGGATTCGACGGTGACCGTCTGCGTCAGGTCGCCGTCGGCCACGCTTTGCGCCAGATGCAGGGCCTGGGCGATCGCCCGGCCAATGCCCTGGATCAGGAACCAGGCGACGGCCGCGCCAAGCAGGCCGCCGATCACGTTCAGCGCAATCGCCACGTTGCGCGCATGCTCATAGCGCACCAGGGCGGCTTCGTATTCTTTTTTGGCGACGTCGATCTGCAGCTTGATCAGGGCCTGCATGTTCTGCTGCGCCGGCAGGTAAAGCTTCACCAGCGGGCCGGTGGCCGCGGCCTTCGCGGCCTCGGCGTCCTGGGCGCGCAGCGCCGCGATGACCGGCTTCACGCCCAGCTCGACGAACTGCGTGCGGCTGTCGATGAAGGTCTTGGCCAGCGCCTTTTCATCGCCGGTCAGGAAGGTGGCCATGTACTTGCCCCACTGTTCGGAGATCTGCTTGACGCGGCCCTCGACCTCATCGGCCGAGGCGCGGCCATCGCCGCCTTCGAGGGTGGCGCGCAGCAGGGCGTTCTGGTTCCGCTGCATCAGGCTCAGCACGTTGCTCAGGTCGGCCAGTGCGATCAGGCGGTCGTTGTAGACGGTCTGCAGGGACGCATTGGTGGCGCTCAGGTTCGACAGGCCGGTAAGGCCGACGACGATGGCCACCGCGCTCAGCAAAGCGGTGAGGAAGATGAGACGGGCTTTGATGCTGATGTTCTTGAACATGATGCGGCTCGGTCGGAAAAAAGGGTTGGATTACGGGACTTGGATTCTTGCGGGGGCGGGACGGGCGCCGGTATCCAGCTTGAACACGCTGACCGACTGCGCCAGGCTGCGGGCCTGCTCCTGCATCGCGCCGGTGGCGGCGGCGGCCTGCTCGACCAGGGCCGCGTTCTGCTGGGTGACCCGGTCCATCTGCGCGATCGCGCCGTTCACCTGTTCGATGCCGATGCTCTGTTCGCGCGAGGCGCTGGAAATTTCGCTCATGATGCCGGTGACGCGCTGGACGCTCGCGACCACTTCCTGCATGGTGGCGCCGGCCTCGCCCACCAGGCGGCTGCCCTTGCCGACCTTCTCGACCGAAGCGTTGATCAGGGCCTTGATCTCTTTTGCCGCAAGCGCCGAGCGCTGGGCCAGGGTGCGGACCTCGCCGGCCACGACCGCGAAGCCGCGCCCCTGCTCACCGGCGCGCGCCGCTTCCACCGCCGCGTTCAGGGCCAGGATATTGGTCTGGAAAGCGATGCCGTCGATGACGGCGATGATGTCGACGATCCTGCGCGCCGAGTCGTCGATCTCGCCCATGGTCGCGACGACCTGCTCGACCACCACGCCGCCGCGCACGGCCACGCCGGAGGCGCCGGCCGCCAGCTCGCTGCCCTGGCGGGCATTGTCGGCATTGTTCCGGACGGTGCCGGTCAGCTGCTCGAGCGCGGAGGCGCTTTCTTCCAGCGCGCCGGCCTGCTGCTCGGTGCGGCCCGAAAGATCCAGGTTGCCGGCGGCGACCTGGACGGCGGCGGTCGATATGCTGTCGGCGCCGCCGCGCACCTGGGTCACCAGCGCATTCAGCCTGTCGTTCATGACCTTGAGGGCGGCCATCAGCTCGCCCGCTTCGTCGCTTGACGCCACCTCGACGCGGGTCGAAAGATCGCCCCTGGCCACCGCGTTCGCCAGCGCGACCGCCTGGCGCAGCGGCACCGTGATGCTGCGCGTCAGCCACCAGGCCAGCATGGCGCCGAGCAGCACGGCCAGCGCGCCAAACGCCGCCAGCAGCCGGCGTCCGCTGCCGGCCATCTCGGCCACGTGCGTCCTGACGCCGTCGAAGATGCGTGTCTGGTGCGCGGACAGGCGGCGCACCGCCTCGTCATAGGCCAGCACCGCCGGCAGCATCTTGCTCTCGGCCAGGCGCAGGACCTCGTCCTGGCCGGCCGCGCCGCCATCCTTCAGCGCGAACACCTCGTCGCGCGCCGCCACGTAGACCTTGCGGCGAACGCCGATCTCAGCCAGCATGGCCTTGCCGTCGGCCGAGGCCACCAGGCTCGCGATCTCCTGCTGGATCCTGCTGATCTCGGCGCTGTTGGCCTTCATCCTGGCGTTGATTTCCTTGAGGTCCGCGGCATCCGTGGCGCGCAGGCGGGCGTCGATCAAGGCGCGGTTGACGCGGCTGTCGGCGTGCCACAGGTCGGCCAGGCGGTTCTTGCGGGCCGCCGCGTCCATCGCATCGGTGGCGTCGACCACCTGCTGCAGGCGCTGCGCGCCGATCGCCGTCAACGCCACGGCCAATGCCAGCACGAGGGCAAACGCACAGCCGAGCCGGACCCCTATCTTCAAATTACGGACTTGCATCTCTCCTCCGGATGGCGCATCGGCAATTGTGTCGAAGTGTCAAGAGCGCCGGTTAACAATATTCATGATACGCATATTTACTATCCGTGGAGCAATTGGTTGCGGCGTCGCAACATTCTGTGAACAAGAAGAAAACTGGTCCGAAGAGCGGAAAAGCTAAAATGCTCTCTTTCGATTGTTAAGTTGATACCGAGTCCAGTGAACCCACGCATTTCCTCCCGTTTTTTGCGCCGGCTGAGCCGCCTGCTGACCGTGGCCATGCTGGCCAGCGGGCTGGCGCAGGCGGCCGCGCCGCAGCCGGTGCTGCTGGGGATCGACGGCGAATTCGGGCTGGACAACAGCACCTCGGCCCAGGCCGTCGAGCTGGGCATGCGCGCCGCCATCGCCGAAATCAATGCCGGCGGCGGGGTGCTCGGCGGGCGCCGGCTCGAACTGGTGACCAAGGACCATCGCTCGATCCCGGCGCGCGGCATCCGCAACATCCAGGAATTCGCGCGCATGCCCGGCCTGGTGGCGGTGTTCGGCGGCCGCTTCAGCCCCGTCATCATCGAGGAGCTGCCGACCCTCAAATCGACGAAGACCCTGTTCATGGCGCCCTGGTCTTCGGCCGATGCGATCGTCGACAACGGCATGCAGCCGAACTACGTCTACCGCCTGTCGCTGCGCGATTCGCTGGCCATGCCGCGGCTGCTGCAATCGGCCCACCGGCGCCGGCTGGACCGGGTCGGGCTCCTGCTGACGAACACTTCCTGGGGCCGCAGCAATGCCGAGGCGGCCGAGCGCGCCGTGGCCGCCAACCGCGGCATGCGCATCGTCGGCACCTCCTGGTACAACTGGCGCGACACCACTCTCATCGGCAAGTACCGGCAGCTGCGTGAGGCCGGCGCCCAGGCCATCGTGCTGGTCGCGAACGACGACGAAGCGGCGGTGCTGGTGCGCGAGGTGGCCGCGCTGCCGAAAGCGCAGCGGCTGCCGATCCTGAGCCACTGGGGCGTGACCGGCGGCGAATTCGTCAAGCAGGCCGGCTCGGCGCTGCAACAGGTCGATTTTTCCGTGATCCAGACCTTCAGCTTCTGGCAGGCCGACCCGGCGCGCGTGCGGCGCTTCCTGGCCAGCGCAGGGAAGATCTCGAGCGTCAGGCGCATCGAAGACATTAAAGGACCGGTCGGCACCGCCCACGCCTACGACCTGACACACATCCTGGCGCAGGCCATCGAACGCGCCGGCAGCACCGACCGCAAGGCGGTCCGCGACGCGCTCGAGAAGCTGCCGGCCTGGCGCGGCCTGATCAAGAACTACGCGCCGCCCTTCACGCCTGCCCGCCATGAAGCGCTGGGCCCGGACGAGCTGCTGATGGCGCGCTACCGGGCCGACGGCGCGCTGGTGCCGGCGCGGGAGTGAGGATGGCGCCCGCCTCTCCTCCCGCACGGCTGTCGCGGCAATTCGCGATCGCCGCCGCGATCCTGACCGCGGCCGCCATGCTGCTGATCTCGATCGTCTCGTTCTGGCTGATCGACCGCCAGCGCGGGCACGCCAACGACCTGTTGCAGCAGCGCGAGGTCGCCTTCCACGCGCGCACCGCCGGCCACAACCTGGAAGCGCTGACGACCCGCCTGGCGGACGTCGCGGCCAGCCCGATCCTGGCCAACGCCCTGGTCGACAGCGCCGGCAAGGAAACCTATCTGACGCCCTACCTGCACGGCCTGCGCCAGATGAACGGGATTCCGGTGCAGGTGCTGTTCACCGATTTCGAAGGCAAGAAAATCGCCGACAACGGCAGCACCGGTTTCGGCGAGCCCGAATATGCCTGGCTGCGCGAGCGCCTGGCCAGCGGCATCGAGCGTACGACGCTGCACAAGGGCGAACTGTTCGGAGTCTACCTGCTGCGCTACTCGCGCACCCGCACGCCGGAAGGCGCGCTGATGTACAAGATCCGCCTGGACGACCTCAAGCCGGCGCCCTGGGCCGTGCTCGAACCCGCCGGCGCGCGCACACCGCAGGCGCGCGAGATCAGCGCCCCGGTGCCGCTGCCGCCCGGCCTCGCGCACCTGGACCTGGCGCTGCGCGAGGACGAACGCAAGCTGGCGGCGCCGCTCGACACGCCGGCCCCGCAATACCTGCTGATCGGCGCCATCACCGCCGCGCTGGCGCTGCTGGTCTTCCTGCTGGCCCAGCGCCTGGCCTTCGGCCTGACGCGCGACCTGCGCCTGCTGGAAGCCTTCTCCGCCAGCCTGGGCGGTGCGGGGATCAAGCGCCAGCGCGCGCCGCTGGCCGGCAGCCGCGAAGTGGTCAGCCTGGCCGGCGCCATCAACCGCATGCTGGACCGCCTGTACGAGCAGCACGCGCACCTGGAAGCCGAGCGCCGCAAGTTCCACCAGCTGTCGAACAACATCCCGCAGCTGGTGTGGATGGCCGACCCGGACGGCAACATCCTCTGGTTCAACGATCGCTGGTACGAATTCACCGGCGCCGAAGCGGGCGCCATCTCGGCGGAGGACTGGCAGAAGCTGCACGATCCGAACGTCCTGCCCGAGGTGATGCGGCGCTGGCGCGAGGCCATCCTCAGCGGCCGGCCTGACCAGATGACCTTCCCGCTGCGCGGCCTCGACGGCCGCTATCACAGCTTCTTCTGCTCGATCGCGCCGCTGCGCGATGCGGCCGGCCGCATCCTGCAGTGGTTCGGCACCTGCACCGACGTCAGCCAGCTCGAGGAGGCCGAGCGCGCGGTGCGCTACAGCGAAGAGCGCCTGCAGCAGGGCCTGGTGGCGGCGCGCATGGCGGTGTGGGAGCGCGATCCCCTGAGCGGCGCCGTCAGCTTCTCGGCCAACCTGCACAGCGTCTTCGGCATGCACTGGACCAACGTGAACGAGCTATGGGCGCTGGTCGATCCCGAGGACCAGGCCTCCCTGCGCGAGACCGTCAAGGCCGCGATCAGCGAAGGCCTGGATGCCGGCGAATACCGTGCCACGCCGCGCATCCGCCGCGCCGACGATGGCCGCACCATCTGGATCGACATCCGCGGCCGCCTCGGCCTGGGTCCGGACGGGCGCAGCACGGTGGTGCACGCGGTGGCGATCGACATCACGGAACGCAAGCACGCCGAGGAAGCGCTGCAGCTGGCGGACCGCCGCAAGGACGAATTCCTGGCGATGCTGGCGCACGAGCTGAGGAACCCGCTGGCGCCGATCAGCAGCGCGGCCGACATGCTGCGCATCGCCTATGCCGGCGAGCCGCGCGTGAAGCAGATCAGCGACATCGTCGCGCGCCAGGTCGCCCACATGCGCCACCTGGTCGACGACCTGCTGGACGTCTCGCGGGTGACGCGCGGGCTGGTGACGCTCAGCCGAAAGGCGGTGGACCTGCGGCGCGTGGTGGGCGAAGCGGTCGAGCAGTCGCGGCCCCTGGTCGAGACGCGCCGCCACCGGCTCGAGGTGGCGCTGCCGGAGGCGCCGGTGATGGTCGACGGCGACCACACGCGCCTGGTGCAAGTCGCCGCCAACCTGCTCAACAACGCCGCCAAGTACACGCACGAGGGCGGGCACATCCGGGTGACCCTGGACGCGCACGCCGGCCAGGCCCGCCTGGCGGTGCGCGACAACGGCACCGGCATCGGCCCCGACCTGCTGCCGGTGGTGTTCGACCTCTTCACCCAGGGCTCGCGCACCCTCGACCGCGCCCAGGGCGGCCTCGGCCTCGGCCTGGCGCTGGTGCGCAAACTGGTGGAGCTGCACGGCGGCCAGGTGACCGCCAGCAGCCCCGGCCAGGGCCAGGGCAGCACCTTCACCGTCACGCTGCCGCTTGTTGCCTAAAACCGGGGTCAGACCCCGGTTTTAGGCAATTGCGGCACGGTACTGGTTTGACGGGGCGGGCGTTTCGTTGGAATATGGCATGCCCATCAACGATTCTGGTGCGCTATGGTTCCTGAGCTTGGATTGGTCTGCATTACCGTGTCGAAGGACGTCCGCTACCGCACCGTCACGCGCAAGCGGCTGCTGGAACATTCGGACGAGGGCCAGCGCAAGCTGCTCGACGATATCTACCGCGACAACATCCAGACCCTGGCCGGCGCCCTGCAGTACTGCAAGCGCGAAGGCATCCGCCTGTACCGCATGCCGTCCTCGATCTTCCCCTTCTTCGACGACGACGTCGGCCGCGAAGTGATGCGCGACCTGGCGCCGTCTCTGGCCCACACCGGCCGCCGCGCCATCGAACTGGGGCTGCGCCTGGTGATGCATCCCGACCAGTTCGTCGTGCTCAGCTCCGATTCGCCGGAGGTGGTCGCCAACAGCGTCAAGATCCTGCAGATGCACGCCGATATCATGGACCTGCTGCAGCAGCCACGATCGCCCTGGGCCGTGCTCGAAATCCACGGCGGCAAGTCCAACCGCAGCGATGCGCTGGTCGAACGCATCCGCCAACTGCCGGACCCGATCCGCTCCCGCCTCTGCCTCGAGAACGACGAGTATTCGTACAACGCCGAACAGATCCTCGATGTCTGCACGCGCGCGCAGGTGCCGATGGTGTTCGACGCCCACCACCACATCGTCAGCGAAAAGCTGTCCAGCTACGACGACCCCAGCGTGGCCGCGATGCTGGCAAAGGCCAGGGAAACCTGGCCCGACCCGGCGCATCAGATGGTCCATATCTCGAACGGCCGCGAAGGCTTCAACGACCGCCAGCATTCCGACCTGATCGCGGTGATGCCCTCGGCCTATGCGCAGGCGCCGTGGATCGAGATCGAGGCCAAGAACAAGGAAGAAGCGATCGCCGGGCTGCGCGGATGGCTGCATTAACGAACGGCCACGCTGCGCCGCACCATTCACCGTCCGCATGGCGGCCATCAGGAATCGGAATTGGGCAAGCCGGCATGCCAGGTTCAGAATGGCCCTGCTATTGCTTACCGATGCAGAGATAGATAGAACATGATCGTCCGCGACCGTCCTTCGCCGCTGCGCCTGTTCCTGGTGATGCGCGGGTCGGTCCTGCCGAACATCTGGAAAAGCCTGCTCGGCACCACCCTGCTGGCGGCCGCCGTCACCTGGACCCACGGCAGCCTGTGGGGCCACAAGATCGCGCTCGGCGCGATCCCCTTCACGCTGATGGGACTGCCCCTCGCGATCTTCCTCGGCTTCCGCAACAACGCCGCCTACGACCGCTACTGGGAAGGCCGCAAGCAATGGGGCGAACTGGTGACCCGCAGCCGCAACCTGGCGCGCCAGTGCCTGTCCCTGGTCGATGAATGCGCCGCGCGCGAACGCATGATCCGGCGCGCGATCGCCTTCGCCCACGCCCTGCGCCACCGCCTGCGCGGCAGCGATCCCGCGGCCGACGTCCAGCCCTGGCTCGGCAAGGAAGAATGGGCGCGCCTGCAAAGCCTGCCCAACCTGAACCACGCGCTGATGCTGGAGATGGGCGCGGACCTGAGCCGCTGCCTGCGCGAGCACCGCATCGAGCCCGTGCTGGCGACTAGCCTCGACGCCAGCCTGTCGGCGATGAACGGCGCGGCCGCCGCCTGCGAGCGCATCCGCGGCACGCCCATCCCCTTCTCCTACACCCTGCTGCTGCACCGCACCGCCTACCTGTATTGCTGGCTGCTGCCCTTCGGCCTGGTCGACTCGATCGGCGACCTGACCCCGGTCGTGACCCTGCTGGTCGCCTACACCTTCTTCGGCCTCGATGCCCTCGGCGACGAGATCGAGGAACCCTTCGGCACCTCCGACCACGACCTGCCGCTCGAGGCCATATGCCGCACCATCGAGATCGACCTGCGCGCCGCCCTCGGCGACACCGAGCTTCCCCCACCCCTGCTGCCGGTGGACTACCGGCTCAGCTAACCACCTGGACACATGAAGACTGAATACCTGGATCGAATCCGCTGCGACCGGCTGCGCAATCGCGTCACCGGCGCCGCCGAAGCAGCAAGCTGGATCAAGGACGGCATGACCGTCGGCATGAGCGGTTTTACCCGCGCCGGCGACGTCAAGCTGGTCCCGGCCGCGCTGGCCGAACGCGCGCGCCGCGAACCGCTCAAGATCACCCTGCTGACCGGCGCCTCGCTCGGCAACGACACCGACAAACTGCTCACCGAAGCCGGGCTACTTTCGCGCCGCATGCCTTTCCAGGTCGATCCGGTGCTGCGCGCCGCCATCAACCGCGGCGAGGTGATGTACATCGACCAGCACCTGTCCGAGACCGTCGAGCAGCTGCGTAGCCGTCACATCAAGCCGGTCGACGTGGCGGTGGTCGAAGCGGTGGCGATCACGGAGAGCGGCGCGATCGTGCCCACGACCTCGGTCGGCAACAGCGCCAGCTTCGCGATCCTGGCCGACAAGGTCATCGTCGAGATCAACCTGGCCCAGCCCACCGGCCTCGAAGGCCTGCACGACATCTGGATTCCGAAAAAGCGTCCGATGCGCGAGCCGATCCCGATCATGTCGGTCGAGCAGCGCGCCGGCACGCCCTGGATCGAGATCCCGCCCGAGAAAATCGCCGCCATCGTCATCACCGACCAGCCGGACAGCACCTCCTCCGTGCTGCCGCCCGACGAGGACACCGCGGCGATTGCCGGCCACCTGGTGCGCTTCTTCGAAGACGAGATTCTCAAAGGGCGCCTGACCAGCAGCCTGCTGCCGCTGCAGGCCGGCATCGGCAGCATCGCCAACGCGGTGCTGGCCGGCTTCGTCCACAGCCCCTTCCAGCACCTGACCATGTATTCGGAGGTGCTGCAGGACTCGACCTTCGACCTGTTCGACGCCGGCAAGCTGGAATTCGCGTCCGGCTCCTCGATCACCCTCTCGCCCGAGAAGAGCGCGCAGGTGTTCCGCGACTTCGCCCGCTACAGGGACCGGCTGGTGCTGCGCCCGCAGGAAGTGTCGAACCATCCGGAAGTGCTGCGGCGCCTGGGCATCATCGCGATCAACACCGCGCTGGAGGCCGACATCTACGGCAACGTCAACTCGACCCACGTGGCGGGCACCCACATGATGAACGGGATCGGCGGCTCGGGCGACTTCGCGCGCAACGCGTATTTGTCCGTGTTCGCCACCAAGTCCACGGCCAAGGGCGGCAAGGTCTCGTCGATCGTGCCGATGGTCACCCACGTCGACCATTCCGAGCACGACGTCGACATCATCGTCACCGAGCTGGGACTGGCCGACCTGCGCGGCCTGGCCCCGCGCGAACGCGCCGGCGTCATCATCGAGCGCTGCGTGGCCGAGCCGTATAAAACCATGCTGCACGCGTACGTGGAAGAAGCGCGGCAGCGCGGCGGCCAGACCCCGCACGTGCTGGAGAAGGCGTTTTCCTGGCACCAGCGCTGGCGCGAAACGGGCTCCATGCTGGCCGAGGATTGACGCGCCCCCGCGGTCTGGTGTGGAATACGAAACCATGACCGCACCCTCCACTCCCAAACCGAAGCGTCGCCTGCGGGTGATGCTATCCGCCGTGGCCGGCGTCTTGCTGGCCGCCCTGATCGTCCCGCCGCTGGCGCGCAACCTGGAACACGCCCCGCTCGACGCCTCGGCGCGGCGC
This sequence comes from Massilia aerilata, assembly GCF_042656905.1. Taxonomy (NCBI): domain Bacteria; kingdom Pseudomonadati; phylum Pseudomonadota; class Betaproteobacteria; order Burkholderiales; family Oxalobacteraceae; genus Massilia; species Massilia aerilata. Next base: position 252,147 of record NZ_JBHSMZ010000010.1, on the reverse strand, counting down.
CAGGCGCCCGGCCAGTTCCTCACGCTCTCGCACGGCATCGTCCACGTGCGCATGGCCGGCCCCGAACAGGGCCGCCCGGTGATCCTGGTGCACGGCTTTTCGGTGCCGAACTATGTGTTCGACCAGACCAGCGCCGACCTGGCCGCGAACGGCTTCCGCGTGATCCGCTTCGACCTGTACGGGCGCGGCTGGAGCGACCGTCCCGAGCTCGACTACGACCGCGAACTGTTCGCCAACCAGCTGCTGGAACTGATGGATACGCTGTATCTACCGAAGGCCGACCTGCTCGGCCTGTCGATGGGCGGCGCGATCGTCGGGCGCTTCGCCGCCGAGCACCCGGAGCGGGTGCGCAGCCTGGCGCTGGTGGCGCCCCTGACCGAGCCGCAGGACATCAGCGTGATGGCCTGGCCGGGCGTCGGCGAATGGTTGATGCGCACCTGGTATCTGCCGAAGCTGGCCGCCAGCCAGCTCGAGGACTTCCCGCACCCCGAGCGCGTGCCCGGTTGGGCCGAGCGCTTCCAGCCGCAGATGCGCTACGACGGTTTCGGCCGCGCGATCCTGTCGACCATGCGCCATGTGATCCCCGAATCCTCGCTGCCGGATTTCCGGCAGGTCGGCAAGACGGGGCTGCCGGTGCTGCTGGTATGGGGCGAGGCCGACAAAACGGTCCCGTACGTCCAGCACGCCGCGGTGCAGCGCGCGATCCCGCAGGCACAGTTCATCTCCCTGCCCGCGACCGGCCACCTGCCGGTGGTCGAGGCGCCGGCGCTGACCGATCCGCAGCTGGCGGCTTTCTTCAAGCGGAACTGAACGCAAAAAAACACCAGCCCGCAGGCTGGTGCTTTCGATGCTGCTGGCTGACCGGACGCGCTCAGTAGCCGCGGCCGCCGGAGGTCGGCGCAGGGGTGGTGCCCGTGCCGGTGGTGCCGGTGCCGGTGCCGGTGGTGCCGGTGGCGCTGGTGCCGCTGCCCGAACCCGAACCGGTGCCGCTCATGCCGGACGAGCTGGTGCCCGAGGTGCCGGTGCTGCCGCTCATGCCGCTGGTGCCGGTCGAGCCGGAACCCATGGTGCCGGTGGCGCCGCTGGTGCCGGACGAGCCGGTGCCGGTGCCCATGCTGCCGCTGCTGCCGCTGCTGCCCGACGATCCGGTGCCGGTGCCCATGCTGCCGCTGGTGCCGGAGGTGCCGGAGGTGCCGGTGCCGGTGCCCATGCTGCCGCTGCTGCCGGAGGTGCCGGTGCCCATGCTGCCGCTGCCCATGGTGCCGCTCGAGCCCGAGGAACCGCTGGTGCCCATGCTGCCGCTGCTCGAGGAGCCGCTGCTGCTGTCCATGCTCGAACCGCTGGACGAGCCGGTCCTGCCGCTGCTGCTCGAGCCCGAGCTGCTGCTATGTTTCTTCGCTTTCTTCTTGCTCGACTTGTGGGTCGTCGACTTGCCGGTGGTCTGGTCCGACTGCGAGCTCGCGCTGGTGGTGTCGCCGGTCGAGGAACTGCCGCTCGTCTGCGCCTGTGCATTCATGGTACCGAACATTGCCATTGCAACCGAAGCACCCAATAGGCCTTTCAGCAATTTATTCATTTTCATGTCGATCTCCTAATGTATATGGGGCAAGAAAAACTCAACAATATCAACTAGATACGTTGCGGACCCGCAGTGTAAGGCCCTCATGGCAAAGGGTGCGCGCGTTAGCCGTGCGGCAAAATATGACAAGAAAAACGCCGGGCAAGCCGGCGTCCTGATCAGTGCGTAGCGGCCACGGCCGGTGAGCCGGGCGGCTTCGCCACCCCGGCGCTTTCGGCGGCCAGCGTGCCCAGCCTGGTGTACAGCTCCAGCACATTGCTCTTGTCGTCAGGATAGACCCGGTTCGACAGCAGCACGTAGAAACTGCGCGAACCCGGATCGATCCACAGCACGCAGCCGGTAAAGCCCGTATGGCCATAGCTGCCTACCGGGAACACGGCGCCGCGCGGGCGCACGGCATATGGCGAATTGATGTCCATGCCCAGGCCGCGCAAGGCCTCGATGCCGCCCGGGGACTGCACGGTCGTCAGCAGGCGCACGCTTTCCGGACTGAGGATGCGCACGCCGTCCAGCTCGCCATTGTTCAGCAACATGCGCGCATAGCGGGCGATGTCATGGGCGGTGGTGAACACGCCGGCCGAGCCGGCCACCCCGTCCATGCGGCGCGCGGTCGGATCGTGCACCACGCCCTGCAGCAACTGGCCGGGCGCCAGGTCGCCGTGGGCCGAGCCCTCGCCTTCGCGGCCCTTCTGGGTCGGGGCGATCAGGGCGGCGTCGCTGCCCGGGCGGCGCAGCGGCAGGTAGCCGGTATCGCGCATCCTGAGCGGCTCGAAGATGCGGGTGCGCGCGAATTCGTCCAGCGGCATGCCGGACACCTTGTGCACCAGTTGGCCCAGCAGGATGTAGTTGATGTCCGAATAACGGAAGAAAGTGCCGGGCGGATGCGTCACCACCTGGCTGCAGGCCAGCGCATGGGCGGCGGCATCGCCGTGCCAGGTGGGTTTGGCCGGCAGACCGGCAGGCAGGCCCGAGCTGTGGGTCAGCAGGTGGCGGATCGTGATCGTCTCCTTGCCGCCGTTCGCGCATTCCGGGAAGTAATCCGTCAGCCTGGCGTCGAGCGCGATCCTGCCCTCTTCCGCCAGCTTCAGGACCGAGGGCGCGGTCGACAAGACCTTGGACAGGGAAGCCGCGTCGAACAGGGTGCCGGTATGGACGGCGCGCGCATCGGGCTCATAGCTGAGCTTGCCATACGCCTGCTCGTAGACGGCGCCCTCATGCTCGACGTGCACCACGGCGCCCGGCAGCTTGTGCGCGGCGATGGCTTCCTGGACGGCGGCGTCGATTTGCGGCAGGCGCGCGGCGTCCAGCCGGCCTTGCGGGGTGGCGGGCGCGTCGAGGCGGCCGTGGACGCAGCCTGTGGCCAGCATGGCAACACAGGCGGCGGCAATCAGGGAACGGATGGGAGGACGAAAGGCGGATCGGATCATGAGGCGTTCGCTTGCGGGGTGAAGCAATGCATCATAGGCAGGCGCCCAGGCGGGGTCAAGCGGGGCGCCGTCTGCGAGAAAAAAACGATCGGCGTATCATGGCCCCATGATTCCTCTCTCGATACTCGACCTCGCCCCCATCGTTGAGGGCGGCACCGCTTCCGATTCCTTCCGCAACTCGCTCGACCTTGCCCAGCATGGCGAGCGCTGGGGCTACAATCGCTTCTGGCTGGCCGAACACCACGGCATGCCGGGCATCGCCAGTGCGGCGACGTCCGTCCTGATGTGCCATGTTGCCAACGGTACCTCGACGATCCGCATCGGCGCCGGCGGCATCATGCTGCCGAACCACTCACCACTGGTCATTGCCGAACAGTTCGGCACGCTCGCCTCGCTGTTCCCGGGCCGCATCGACCTCGGCCTGGGCCGCGCGCCCGGCTCGGACCACACGACCGCGCGCGCGCTGCGCCGCAACCTGGCCTCCGATGCCGACGAGTTCCCGCAGGACGTGGTGGAGCTGATGGATTACTTTGCCGATTCGCCGCGCAGGCAAGTACGCGCGGTGCCCGGCGCTGGCCTCGACGTGCCGGTCTGGATCCTCGGCTCCAGCCTGTTCGGCGCCCAGCTGGCGGCCGCGCTCGGCCTGCCGTACGCCTTCGCCTCGCACTTCGCGCCGCAGATGATGCTGCAGGCGATCGAGCTCTACCGCGCCACCTTCCGTCCCTCGGCCCAGCTCGACAAACCTTACGTGATGCTCGGCTTTAACGTGTTCGCGGCCGACACCGATGCCGAAGCGCACTTCCGCGCGACCTCGATGCAGCAGGCCTTCATCAACCTGCGCAGCGGCCGCCCGACCAAGCTCAAGCCGCCGGTCGAGGGCTACCTCGATCTGCTGAGCCCGCCGGAACGGTCCATGCTGGACTCGGTCCTGTCGTGCTCGGCCATCGGCTCGCCCGCCACCGTCTCGGCCCAGCTGAAAGCCTTCATCGAACGCACCGGCGCGGACGAACTGATGGTCACCTCGCAGATCTTCGACCACGCCGCCCGCCTGCGCTCCTACGAAATCACGGCCGACATCGCCCGCGGCTCTTAATCTTCCTCAAACCGGGGTCAGACCCCGAATTTTGGCAACTGCTCAGTAGATATTTCCAAAAATCGGGGTCTGACCCCGGTTTTTGGAAACTGCTCTTCGTCAACCGGAGTGGGGCCGGGATCGTTGTTTTCGTTGGGTGGCGTACAGTCGGCTGGGACCACCAGGCCTAGGCTAGCCACATCGATCTACTAATGGAGTCCTGTCATGAACGCCAAACTGATTGCTGCATCCCTCGTCCTCTCGCTGGCCTCGACCGGCGTCGCCTACGCCAAGCCCAGCTGCCTGAAAGGGGCGGCCGCGGGCGCCGTCGGCGGCCACTTCCTCGGCAAGCACCACGTGCTCGGTGCGGCCGTCGGCTGCGCCGTGGGCCACCACATGTCCAAGAAGCAGGAGCGCGAGCAGGCCCAGGCGCAGGCTCGGGCGAATGCCCAGGCTCAGGCGGACGCCAACGCCCGCGCGCAGAACGGCCAGGCGCCGGCTGCCCGCCGTTAACACTGCGCATTTCTGAGCGCCTGCAACGGGCTCAGGGCAAGGCGCATCGGCGAAGACAGTACGCTAGTACGGCGAGCCGGTGCAACGCCGCCATGAGGCCGTTGCAGGCGCTCAGGCTCAGGCGTCGCCGGTGCCTGCTTGCAACGCGTCGATCAGAGCGCGCGTCGACCTGACGCGCCCCATGTTGCGGAACACGTTCTCGCAGCAGTTCTTGTGCGCGTCGCCGCTGCCGCTGCCGCTGCTCATCGCATCTTCAGCAAAGACCAGTTCGTAGCCACGGTCGAAGGCCGCGCGCGCGGTCGACTCGACGCCGTAGTTGGTGGCGATGCCCGCCATGATGATGGTCTTGATGCCGCGCCGGCGCAGCAGCTGGTCGAGCTCGGTGCCGTAGAAGGCGCCCCACGTCCGCTTGGTCACCACGTGGTCCTGGGCCTGCACCTGGGCCGACGCCGCCATGTGCGATGCTTCCGGCGGCGGGGCCGGCGTGCCGGGCTTGAACATCGGGTTGTCGGCGGGCGGCAAGCGCAGCTCGTCCAGCTGCACGCGCACGAAAATCACCATGCCGCCGCGGTCGCGCATTTCGCTGGCCAGCAGCACGCAATTGCCGACCACCCGCTCGGCCGGATGCGGGGCCAATTCCCTTTGTACATTGAAGTTCTGCAGGTCGATCTGCACCAGGGCAGTACGGCCGATGTCGATATTCAGGTTCTTGTCCATTGATTCCTCCTTGACCAAAGTATTCACCAGACGCGCGGCAAGCGGCGCGCGCTGCGCCCGCCGTTAATACAGACCGGCCAGAGTCTCTGTGATAAATTGCCCCGGGATCAACAATAGAGACGGCAAACGCCGCACACCATGAAGAAAATCGCCATCGCCGGCGCCAGCGCGCTGCTGGCGGCTTGCAGCACCACCCAGCCTCCTCTCACCGATTACAGCACCGGCTCCGGCGCCGCCCGCAGCGAAGCCCAGCAAGCCCTCGAATTCGACAAGGCCGACCTCAAGCTGCGCATCGAGCCCGCTACCCGCAGCATCGCCGGCGACGTCACGCTGACCTTCGGCACCCGTGCGCAGCTGTCCAGCATCGAGCTCGACCTCGACCGCAACCTGCCGATCGACGCCATCGCCGTCGACGGCCAGCCGCTGCCCGCCACCGGCTGGCGCAATCCGGAAGGCAAGCTGACCATCGATTTGCCCCATCCGCTGGAACCCGGCAAGCAGGTCGCCGTGCGCGTGCAGTACCACGGCAAGCCCCACGTGGCCAAGAAGGCGCCCTGGGACGGCGGTTTCGTCTGGTCGCGGACGCCGGACGGCCAGCCCTGGGTGGCCAGTGCCGTGCAGGGCGAAGGCTGTGACCTGTTCTGGCCCTGCATCGACCACCCGACCGGGAAAGCGAAACTCGTCGACGAACACATCACCGTGCCGGCCCCGCTGGTGGCGGCCGGCAACGGCATCGCCATGGGCATGGACGAAAAGGATGGCTGGCGCACGTATCACTGGCGCACGAAGAACCCGAGCACCTACGGCATCTCGGTCAATGTCGGGCCCTACCAGCTGCTGTCCGGCGAATACCGCAGCCGCTACGGCAATGTCATTCCGCTGCGCATGTGGTACCTGCCGCAAAACGAAAAAGGCGCAAAGGAACTGTTTGCCGAGTTCACGCCCATGCTGGACTTCTTCGAGAGCACGATCGGTCCCTACCCCTTCGGCGACGAAAAGATGGGCGTGGTCGAGACCCCGCACCTGGGCATGGAGCACCAGACCATCAATGCCTACGGCAACAAATACGCGAAGACGGCCTACGGCTACGACGAGCTGCTGCAGCACGAATTCGCCCACGAATGGTTCGGCAACCAGCTGACCAACGCCACCTGGGACGACATGTGGCTGCACGAGGGACTCGGCAGCTACATGCAGCCGCTGTACATGCAGAGCCTGCGCGGCGACCTCGAATATTTCGCCTGGCTGATGCGCCAGCGCGGCCTGATCGAGAACAAGGCGCCGATGGTGTCCGGCAAGCCGCGCCTGGAAGAAGACGTCTACGACACCAAACGCGGCGGCCCCGGCCAGGACATCTACAACAAGGGCGCGCTGGTCATGCACACCTTGCGCAACCTGATCGGCGACGAAGCCTTCTTCCGCGCTGTGCGCGAAGAAGTCTACGGCACGCCCGACCCGCGCCCCGGCAACTTCGCGCCGCGCTACGGCACGACACCGGAATTCATGGCCATCGTCAAGCGCGTGAGCGGCCGCGACCTGGACTGGTTCTTCCAGGCTTACCTGTACCAGAAGGCGTTGCCGGAACTGCAGGCGACGCGCAGCGGTTCTTCGCTGCAGCTGGCGTGGAAGACGGAAAAGAACACGCCCTTCCCGATGCCGGTGGAGGTGAAGGTCGGGGATCGCGTGGTGAGCGTGCCGATGACGGATGGTCGCGGCAGTATTGCGCTGGCGGAAGGAATGGCTTATACGCTGGATCCGCATTCGAAGCTCCTGCGCAGGGAGCAGCATGTCGAGCGCTACCACGAGTGGCAGGAGGAGATGAAGAAGAAGCGGGAGAAGGCTTCGTAAAACGTCGTTCCCGCGAAGGCGGGAACCCAAGCTCGTCGAATACCACTAGCGATTGACGTCAGTGGTACGCGCAAAACTTGGGGCCCCGCCTGCGCGGGAACGACGGTCTTCAAGCAAACAACGTTTGCTTACGCTAACGAATTATTTCGAAGCGTTCTGCATCTTCTCGCCAGTACGCTCCAGCGCGCGGCCGGTTGCGGCGGTCGCATCCTTCGCGCCTTCCTTCACGTTCGCAGCGGCTTCCTTCGATTCCTGGCGCACTTCGGCGCCGGCTTCGTGCATGTTGGCGGCGGCGCGATCGGCAGCGGCGTCGACTTTCACGGCGGCGCGGTCGGTGGCGGCGTCGATTTTCTCGCCGGCGCGGTCGGCGGCGGCGTTGGCATTGGCGGCGGCTTCACGGGTCGTCGCGGCGGCGTTGGCGCCCGCATCGTCGACGGCCTTGCCCGCGGCCTGGGCCGGCCCCATGCCGTCGGTAGTGGTCGTTTCGGCCTTGTGGCAGCCGGTCATCAGCACGGCAGCAGCAAGAACGATGCTCGAGAGAGAAATGGTCGTGGTCTTCATGGTGGGCTCCTGTTGTTATTAAATAAACAAAGTGTATGGACGTATCCTACACGCCCAAAACCCCGCGCACGATTGCCAATTGTGCCAAACCGTAACAAAAAATCATCTTCCGTGAGGCAGCGCACGCAGTCCGGTTACATCTGTTTGCAAACGCGGCCGCTCAGGGCAGCAAATTTCCATCGGCATCGATCTTGCGTACCTCGCCGAGGCCCAGGCCCCGCACATCGGCCTCGACCTTTCTCATGTCGCCCACCACGATCCATAGCTGCTGCTTCGGCAGCATCGTCCGCGCCGCCAGCGCGTTCAGCGCGGCCGCGCCCAGGCCCAGCACCTTGTCCGTGTAAGTGTCGTAATAGTCCTCGGGCAGGCCGTACTGCAGGATGGTGGCGTAGCCGTTGCTGAGCTGGGCGATGGTCTCGAAGGCGCCCGGCAGGCCGAGGGTCTCGTTGTCCTGGGCCGCCTTCAGTTCAAGCTGGGTGATCGGGCGCGCGCTGGCGATGTCGGCATATTCGCGCACCAGCTCGCGCAGGGCCGGCGCGGTCTGGTCGGTCTGCACCGGCGAACCGCTGAACAGGATGCGCTGTCCCCTTGCCGCCACCAGCGAGGAACCGGCGCCGTAGGACCAGTGCTTGTCTTCGCGCAGCTTCATGTTCAGGCGCGAGCTGAAGGTGCCGCCGAAGACGTCGTTCAGCAGGTTCAGCGCCACCGCATCCGGCGTGTTGCGCGGCGGCGCCAGTTGGGCGCCCACGATGTCGCTCTGCAGCGCGCCCGGGCGGTCGATCAGGTAGATGACGGTCTTGTCCGGCTGCGCCACCTGCGCCACGTTTTTCGACGGCGCCGCGCCCTGCCGCCAGCCGGCGAAGGCCTTTTCCAGCAGGGGTTTCAAGGCCGCCATGCTGGTGTCGCCCACCACCAGCAGGGTCGCGTTGCCCGGCTTGAACCAGGCCTGGTGGTAGCGCACCAGGTCGGCCCGTGTCATGCGCGCCACCGCGGCCTCGGTGCCGGTGCCGCTCAGCGGCAGGCCGTAGGCGTGGTCCTTGCCGTAGAGGAGCCCCGGCAGCACGCGCAGCGCCATCGCCCGCGGCACCGTCTTTTCCCGGGCGATGGCGGCGATGCGGTCGCGCTGCAGGCGCTCGAAATCCGCCTGCGGGAAGGATGGGTCCAGTACCAGCTCGGCGTACAGGCCCAGCGCGCGCGGCAGGGTCGGCGCCAGCACGTTCATGTTGACGAAGGCGCCGTCCAGGTTGGTCGCGGCGCCGAAGGAGGCGCCCAGCGCTTCCAGTTCGGTGCCGATCTGCAGCGACGACCGCGTGCGCGTGCCCTCTTCCAGCATGCGCAGCGTCAGGCTGGCCAGGCCGGGCAGCGCGTGCGAATCGGAGGCGAAGCCGGCATCGATCATCATCGACAGGTTCACGACCGGCGCAGCGTGGCGCTCGGCCAGCACCACCTTCAGCCCGTTCGACAGCTGCGCCGACTGCATGGGCGGCAGGTGCAGCTTTTCGGGATGGCCGGGCGGCGGCCCCTTGCTGCGGTCCAGCGTGGTGAGCGTTGGCGCGAGGCCGGCCGGGAAGGGATCGACCTGCAGCACATAGTCGCCGTCGCCGAGCCAGGCGAGCATGGCCTGCTTCACCATGGCCGGCGTGGCGGCCTGGATGCGCTTCAGGTAGGTCTTGTAGCAGTCCGGGTCAGCGGTAAACGTCATGCAGCGCGCCAGCATGTCGCTCTTGCCGCCGAAGCCGCCGACGCGTTCGACGACGCGCGCGTACTGCGCCAGGATCGCCGTCTTCGCTCGGCGCAGCTCGTCCTCGCGCGGCCCGGTCTTCATCAGGACGCGCAGCTCTTCATCGGCGATGCGTTCCATGCGCGCGGCGTCGGCGCCGGGACGGGCGGTGAGGTTGACGCCGAACTGGCCGGCGATCTCGCTCGAGTCGTCGCTGGAAAACGCGGAGGTGGCCAGCTGCTCCTTCACCACCAGGCGCTGGTAGAGGCGCGAGGTCTTGCTGCCGCCCAGTACATGGGCCGCGAGGTCGAGCAGCGCTTCTTCCGGCGTGTCGGCGCCCGGCACGTTCCACACGCGATAAATCCGCGTCTGCGGCACGCGGTCCTGCACGCTGCCGCGGTGGGTGCCGCTGCGCTTGGCGATCCATGCCCGCTGCCTGGCCACCGGCGGGCCGGGCGGGATGTCGCCGTAGTACTTCTCGACCTTCTCGCGCGCCTGCGCGGGCGTGAGGTCGCCGGCCAGCACCAGCACCACATTGCCCGGGCCGTAGTTCCCGCGGAACCAGTCGGTCACGTCCTTCATCGAGGCGGCGTCGAGGTCTTCCATCGCGCCGATCGTGGTCCAGGAATACGGATGGTTCGCCGGCCAGGTGTTCCCGGTGACGATCTGCTCGACCACGCCATAGGGCTGGTTCTCGCGCTGGCGCTTCTCGTTCTGCACCACGCCGCGCTGCAGGTCCAGCTTCTTCTGGTCCAGCGCACCTAATAAATGCCCCATGCGGTCGCTTTCGGCAAACAGCGCGTAGTCCAGCATCGAGGCCGGCACGGTCTCGAAGTAGTTGGTGCGGTCCTTGTTGGTGGTGCCATTCAGGTCGCTCGCGCCGATGCCTTCCAAAGCGGAGAGAAAGGTCTTGTCGAAGTTGGCGCTGCCCGAAAACATCAGGTGCTCGAACAGGTGGGCGAAGCCGGTCTTGCCCGGTTTCTCGTTCTTGGAGCCGACGTGGTACCAGGTGTTGACGGCCACCACCGGCGATTTGTGATCCTCATGCACAAGTACGGTCAGGCCGTTCTTCAGCACGAATTTCGTATAAGGGATGTCGGGGATGGGGATGTCGACGGCACTTTGCGCCGCGGCCGGCGGGACCGGCATCGGCATGGCCAGCAGCAGGGCCAGAAGCATGGACGGGCGCATGCGCTACCTCCTGGAGTCCGGGGCGCCCATTCTAAGCCGCAGCGCCGCCCGCACGGATCATGGCCAGCCGGTGAGCATTCGAAAATTTCGATGAAACATGCGCAAATAATCCGTTTTTCATTGCCAATCCGGCATCGCATAATGCTTCCATCGCAGCGAAACACACAGCAGGATGAAGCTTCGAAGGGATCGACGAATTTTTTCCATGGCCTGCTGGACCCAAACTGAAGGAGCACATCATGAACAACCCGAAACTGGAAGTCCTGACCCCGCAGAACTCGCAGCTGATCATCATCGACCACCAGCCGCAGATGGCCTTCGGCGTGCAGTCGATCGACCGCCAGACCATGAAGAACAACGTGGTCGGCATGGCCAAGGCCGTGATGAAGATCGTCACCGAACACTCGGGCGCCTACGGCATGGGCGTCGACTACGCCTGCACGATGGTCCACAAGGCCGCGGCGCGCAACCAGGGCCATAACGAGGTGCTGGCGCCGGTGCCTGCCCCGGTTCGCTGATACCATCTTCAAAAACAGGGAGTCCGACATGCAGGCATCATCGACCGCGGCCAAGTCGCCAACGCTCATCCTCATCAACGGCAAGTTCGCGACGCTCGACCGCGAGCAGCCCGACGCCAGCGCGGTCGCCATCCGCGACGGCCGCTTCCTCGCCGTCGGCAGCGTCGACGAAGTGATGCGCCACCGCGACGCCGGCAGCCAGGTCGTCGACCTGAACGGCCGCACCGTGATCCCGGGCCTGAACGACTCCCACCTGCACCTGATCCGCGGCGGCTTGAACTACAACCTCGAGCTGCGCTGGGAAGGCGTGCCCTCCCTGGCCGACGCCCTGCGCATGCTGAAGGAGCAGGCCGACCGCACCCCGCATCCGCAGTGGGTGCGTGTGGTGGGCGGCTGGAGCGAGTTCCAGTTTGCCGAGCGCCGCATGCCGACCCTGGACGAGATCAACGCCGCCGCGCCGGACACGCCGGTCTTCGTCCTGCACCTCTACGACCGCGCCCTGCTGAACCGCGCCGCCCTGCGCGCCGTCGGCTACACGAAGGACACGCCGAATCCGCCCGGCGGCGAGATCCAGGTTGATGCCGCCGGCAACCCGACCGGCATGCTGATCGCCCGTCCCAACGCGATGATCCTGTACGCGACCCTGGCGAAAGGCCCGAAGCTGCCCTACGACCTGCAGGTGAATTCGACGCGCCAGTTCATGCGCGAGCTGAACCGCCTCGGCATCACCAGTGCGATCGACGCCGGCGGCGGCTTCCAGAATTATCCCGACGATTACGCCGTCATCGAAGAGCTCGACCGCAAAAGGCAGCTGACGATCCGCATCGCCTACAACCTCTTCACCCAGAACAAGGGCCAGGAGCTGGAAGACTTCCAGCGCTGGACGAAAATGGTGACGCCGGGCCAGGGCAGCGACTGGTACCGCCACAACGGCGCCGGCGAGATGCTGGTGTTCTCGGCGGCCGACTTCGAAGACTTCCTGGAACCGCGCCCGGAACTGGCGGCCGGCATGGAAGACGAACTGGAAAAGGTGGTGCGCCATTTGGTGGCGAGCCGCTGGCCCTTCCGCCTGCATGCGACCTACGACGAATCCATCACGCGCATGCTGGGCGTGTTCGAGAAGGTCGATCGCGAGATCCCCTTCGACGGCCTGCACTGGATGTTCGACCATTGCGAGACCATCAGCCAGCACAACATCGAGCGCGTCAAGGCGCTGGGCGGCGGCATCGCCATCCAGCATCGCATGGCCTTCCAGGGCGAGTACTTCGTCGAGCGCTACGGCGCCGACGCCGCGCGCGCCACGCCGCCCGTGAAACACATGCTGGCGACCGGCGTGCCGGTCGGCGCCGGCACCGACGCCACCCGCGTGGCCAGCTACAACCCCTGGACCGCGCTGTACTGGCTGGTGAGCGGACGCACCGTCGGCGGCCTGCCGCTGTATGGCGAGAATGGCCTGCTCGAGCGCAGCATCGCGCTCGATCTGTGGACCTCGGGCAGCGCCTGGTTCTCGAACGAGCAAGGCCGCAAGGGCCGCATCCAGGCCGGCATGCTGGCCGACCTGGCGGTGCTGTCCGCTGACTTCTTCAGCGTGCCCATCGATGCGATCAAGGCGCTCGAATCGGTGCTGACCGTGGTCGGCGGCGCGATCGTCTACGGCGCGGCCGAGTTCACCAGCCTGGGGCCGCCGCCGATTCCGGTGCTGCCCGAGTGGTCGCCGGTGCAAAAGGTGCCGGGCCACTGGCGCCGCGCCGCACCGCAGCCGCCGCAAGCGCAGGTGGCGATGCCGCACCAGTGCAGCGGCCCGTGCGGCGTGCACGCCCACCAGCACGACAAGGCCCGCAAGTCGACCGTGCCGGTGCAGGATTTCGGCGGCTTCTGGGGCGCCTTCGGCTGCAGCTGCTTCGCGTTCTGATCATGACGGCGCCTGACTTCGCACGCCTGCAAGGCGTCGGCATGGGCTTCCTGGCCGGCTACGTCGACACCCTCGGCTTCGCCGCCCTGTTCGGCCTGTTCACCGCCCACGTCACCGGCAACTTCGTGCTGATCGCGGTGGCGCTGGCCGATCCTGGCCAGACGCCGACGCTACTGAAACTGTTGGCCTTCCCCGCCTTCATCCTCGGCGTGGCCGCGGCCCGGCTGCTGGTGGCCAGCTGCGAACGGCGCGGCAGGCCGGCCGTCAAGCCGTCCTACCTGCTGCAGCTGGTGCTGCTGATCGGCTTCATGGTCTGCGGCATGCTGGCCGAGCCGGTCAGCCGCCAGGTCGGCGCGCTGGCGATGGCGGCCGGCCTGTTCGGCGCGGCGGCGATGGGCGCGCACAGCGCCGCCAGCAAGCTGCTGCTGACCCACCTGGCGCCGACCTCGATGATGACCGGGAACGTGACCCAGCTGGTGATCGACACGGTCGACCGGCTGCGCGGCGCGGCCGATGCGGCGACCAGGGCCCGCTGTGCGAAATTCTTCTGGCCGGTGCTGGCGTTTGCGCTGGGCTGCGGGGCGGCGGCGTTTGCCTATCTGGCGGTGGGCTTCGTGGCGCTGATCGTGCCGGTGGCGATCCTGGCCCTGCATTTGTGGCTGCCGGAGCCTGCGGCGCAATGAATAAAGCCAGCTGTACCAGCCGAGTCTTGATACCATGTGAAAATCACAAGATCAAGAGGCTCCCGAATGAGACATGCTTTTACAGCAGCTTTCGTCGTCGCAGCGTCCGTATCGGCTCATTGCTTCGCCATGAGTCCGGTTACCGTGACTAAAGGTCCGCCGGCATCGGTGGAAATCCAGGTTCACAAGTACGGCGTCCACGAGTTTTACTTGACCCGCCCGGCAGGCCCGCTCTCGTATGTTCCTTCAGGGCTGCAAATCAGGCTGACTCGCGGTGCGTATCCCAATATTTTTCAGGTCGACCTTGCCTACAAGGAGCTGCCGGACGGGCGTATCTATTTTCGGGTAGATGTCCCCGAAGAGGAAGCGTCTGACTACGAAATCCGGGTCGTCGATATGGCCAAAGGCGGCGTATGGTACGAATTATATTCAGGTAAATTGACTACCTTAATTACCGATAAATGAATCGTCCGTGACGTCATCCAGATGTGATCGATGCGCCGCCACCGCATCGACGATGGCGCGAAACACGTTCAGGTCGACGCCGCTGGCGAGCATGAGGACGACGACGGGCGCTTGCGCGGACCAGCGCTTCCGCCTTGTTTCATGATTTGACGCGATGGAGCGCGCACAGCTTGTTCCCGTCCGGGTCGCGCACATGGGCCAGGTAGAGCGGGCCGAATCCATTGTCGCGCATGCCCGGCGGCTCTTCGATCGAGACGCCGCCATGCGCGATCGCTCACGCAGAAGGTGCTGCCCTCGTGCCGGTGGAACAGGCGCGTGTGGCCCGAAGGCGCGCGGCTGCGGAAGGCTTCGCCCGCGCCCAGCGCGCCGAGCACGGCGTCGTAGAAGCGCCTGGATTTGTCGATGTCGTTCGTGCCGATCATGACGTGACTGAACCTGCTTTATCTCCTGTCGTGGTTGTGGCGTAAGCGATGGCGTCTTCGAGACGGTCGTTCCCCCAGAACATCTCGTCGCCGATGAAGAACATCGGCGCGCCGAAGATGCCGCGGGCCTGGGCTTCGGCGCTGCGTGCGCGCAGCGCGGCCTTGCAGGCGTCGGTTTTCGCTGCGGCGATGATGGCCGCACTGCCGGCGCCGAGTCCGTCGAGGATGCCGGCGATCAGGGCTTCGTCGCCGATCTCGCGGTCGTCCGCGAAGTTGGCCAGCATGACCCGCTCGCAGAAGCCGGCCAGCCAGGGCGCGCCTTCGCCCTGCAGCGCGACGCGCGCGGCCAGCAGCGCATTACGCGGGAAGACCGAGGGACGCTGCCAGCGCAGGGCGTATTTGGCGCACTGGCGCTGCATGTCGCGCCACACGTAGTTGCCCTTCATGGTCTGCAGCACGAAGGGCGAGCTCTCCCATCCCAAGGTCTTGAAGATCGGGCCCAGCATGAAAGGTTTCAGTTCGACCCGCAGGCCGGCTTCCTGCGCCAGGCGCTGGATGCGCATCATGCTCAGGTAGCTGTAGTTGCTGCCGAAGTCGAACCAGAATTCGATGGTCTGCATGGGCTCTGTTCCTGTCAGTCGTAGATGAGGAGGCAGCGGATCTCGATGCTCTCGCGCGGCGGCGTCCCTGGCGGCGTGGCCGGATGCGCGAACGCGGCGTGCGGCGCATAGCATGCCATGCGCTGCGCCGAGGCGGGCGTGAAATCGCAGTGGACGCGCGTGGCGGTCTGTTCCAGCGAAACCTTATCGATGTAGAAGGCGCCGCTGTTGACATCGGTGGCCAGGAAAAACGCTAGCCGCGTCAGCTTGCCGGTCGCAATGAAGCTGCCGCTCGATTGGGTGTAGGCAAAGTCCAGCCGCTCATGCCCTGCTCGAAGCCGCCGTTGACGATGCGGTTGGCGTGCGCACTGGCCATGGCGGCTGCCATGCTGAGACCGGCGGCGATGTTGCAAAGAGCCCTATTTATGTTTTTTCTAGTGAAATTTTTCCATATGTAAAAAATTTCGACAGTTGTAGTTCTAGGCTGACACCCCTTGGGGAACTTATCCGCTACATCCCCTGCGCATGAGGCGTATGATGTCCCCTTGACGAACAGCACAAGGGAAAGCTCATGAACCAACGACGCTCCTTCCTCAAAAGCTCCGCCATGCTGGCTTCCGTGATCGGTGCACCGGCAGTCATCAAATCCGCCAGGGCCGCCACCGTTCCGGGTACGGCGCCTCCGAACGAGCGCATCCTGCGCCTCTATAACACCCACACCGGCGAGAGCCTGCGCAGCATTTTCTGGGCGGAAGGCCAGTTCATTCCGGAAGCACTGCAGGACATCAACAAGTTGCTGCGCGACCACCGCAACAACAAGATCTCGGCCATGGATCCGCAGCTGCTGGTGCTGCTCGACCGCATCAGCGCCCAGTACGGCAGCCATCCGACCTTGCACGTGATTTCGGGCTACCGTTCGCCGGAAACGAATGAGAAGCTGCACGAGAACACGCCGGGTGTGGCGAAACACAGCCTGCACATGGAAGGCAAGGCCATCGACGTCCGCGTGCCGGGCCAGGACATTGCAAAGCTGCACAAAATCGCGATGTTGCAAAAAGCCGGCGGGGTCGGCTATTACCCGGACTCGCAATTCGTCCACATGGACGTCGGCCGCGTTCGTCACTGGTAAGCCGGTGCACCCATGCGGCGGCTGCGCGGTCTTCTGCCTGTCCTGTTCTGTTGTGCCTGGCCAGCAATGGCCCTGGCGCAGCAGGCGCAGCCTCAGGCTTCGGCTGAACCGAAGCCACAAACCGTCACGGTCACCTCGACCCGCGATCCGGTCGACAAGTCCTATCGCAAGATGATCCGCGGCATGGAACGCTTCGAGCGCGAGCACGCGCTGGCGCCCCAGGCCGGCTTGCGCTTCCACCTGCTGCCACGCACGCCCGGCGTGAACATGCACGGCATCACGCTGCGTGCGCTCGGCGACCACCTTGCCCTGCCGATTCCCGTCGCCGACGACAATACCTTCACCCTGCCGCGCAACGAGCAGGCCTTGCGTGAAGACGCCGCCGTGATTGCCAACCGCAAGACCACCAGCATGACCTGGCGCGCCCAGGTCATCACGCCCGGCTTGCCGCCAGGTACGCGGCGCCTCGGCGACTTGCGGCTGGAATGCCTGGTCGGCATGGAGGCAGGCCTGGTGTCGAACAGTTCGCCGCTGTTCGGCTGGATCTCGAATGCCCTGACGACGCCGGAACAGGTTTGCAACAGCCCGGACGGCAACTTCCTGTTCTTCAGCGAGCGCCCCATTTTTTCGGTGATCCTGCGCGCCGGCGCGCGCAGCGAGATCCTGCCCTTCCGCATGCTTTACGCCGGCGGCGAGCAGACCCGCGAGATGCTGCCCTTCTGCGATTGCCAGGTCCTGCTCGACCGCACCTATTACGCGCCGATCTGGGACCGCAGCTGGCCGGACGACGCCCTGGTCAGCTTCGAGTACATGGATGAGCCTTCGGCGGAGGTGAAGCCATGAGGCACCTGCTCGCGATGTCCGCCATGGCGCTGGCATTGGGCGGCTGCGCCACCGGCTCGAATGAACCTGGCAAGATCGTCGCCGAGGACCGCTTTGCCCAGCTGGTCGTGCCCGGCCGCACCACGCGTGCCGAGCTGCTGGCCGCCTTTGGTCCCACCAAAACGGTCGGCTTCGACAGCGGCATGGAAGCCTGGCTGTACGAAGCCGATGCCGGCGGCGGCCGCCACACCGAGCTGGTGCTGCTGCTGGACCGCGCCGGCACCGTCCAGAAAATGCGCCGCCGGCCGGCCTACCCGACCGACAAGCCGCGCTGAACCGGCCCTGTCCATACAGCCGGCGGACGCGAATCGGTGTACAGTTGAGCATCCTTATTTCTGGAAAGATCCGATGCGCGGGAGCGTAAAGACCATGCTGGCCCTGGCCGCGGCCATGACGGTGCAGCT
Source organism: Massilia aerilata (assembly GCF_042656905.1). Lineage (NCBI taxonomy): Bacteria > Pseudomonadati > Pseudomonadota > Betaproteobacteria > Burkholderiales > Oxalobacteraceae > Massilia > Massilia aerilata. The sequence continues at coordinate 234,505 of NZ_JBHSMZ010000010.1, read as the reverse complement.
GGCGGGAGCACAGGAACCCGCCCAGCCGGCAACTCAGCAGCTGAGCCCGGTAGAACGGCAGATCGTGGCCGAAATCCACGCCCACGCCCCGCAAGCCCTGGAGCTGCTCCGGCAAAGCGTGCTCATCAACAGCGGCACGATGAACCAGGCGGGCGTGCGCGCCGTCGGCAAGCTGTTCCGCGACCAGTTCGACGAACTCGGCTTCAAGACCCGCTGGATAGCCCTGCCGCCCGAGATGCAGCGCGCCGGCCACCTGCTGGCCGAACTCCCCGCGAATCGCGACAGCCGCGGCAAGCGTTTGATGCTGCTCGGCCACCTCGACACCGTCTTCGAGCCGGGCAACACCACGCCGGCCTGGGAGCCGCAAACAGAGGCCGACGGCAGCGTCCGCCGCATCAAGGGCCAGGGCGTGTCCGACATGAAGGGCGGCGACGTCGTCATCGTCGAAGCCCTGCGTGCGCTGAAGCGGGTGGGCGCGCTCGAGGGCAGGCGCATCGCCGTCATGCTGACCGGCGACGAGGAAGAAGCCGGCAACCCGAAAACCGTCTCGCGCGGCGACGCAGTCGAATTGGCCAAGCGCAGCGACGTCGCCCTCAGCTTCGAAGGCAGCATCACCAACAAGGACGGCATGGCGGCCGCGACAGTCGGCCGCCGCTCGACCGCCTTCTTCGAGCTGGAAGTCAAGGGACGCCAGGCGCACTCGATGGGCGTGTTCGGCCCGGGCGGCTATGGCGCCGTGTACGAGGCGGCGCGCATCCTCGACGCTTTCCGCCAGCAGGTCGTGGAGCCGGGCCTGACCTTCAATCCCGGCGTGATCCTGGGCGGCACCGAAGTCGCCTTCGACGACGAACACTCGCGCGGCACCGCCTTCGGCAAGACCAACGTCATCGCGAATACCGTCACCGTGAAAGGCGACCTGCGCTACCTGGACTATCCCCAGCGCGACCGCGCCCAGGCGCGCATGCGCGAGATCGTCGCCCAGAGCCTGCCCGGCGCCAGCGCCAGCATCAACTTCCGCGATTCCTACCCGCCGATGGCGGTCACGCCCGGCAACCTGAAGGTGCTGGAACAATATTCGCGGGCCAGCCAGGACGCCGGATTGGGCCCGATCGGCGCGGTGCCGCCGGAGTCGCGCGGCGCCGGCGACATCCAGTTCGTCGCGCCCTTCATCGACAGCCTCGACGGCCTGGGCGCCAGCGGCGGCGGCGCGCATTCGCCCAACGAAAGCCTGGAAGTGGCATCCATCGAGCGCAGCGCGATCCGTGCGGCACTCCTCATTTATCGCCTGACACGCCAGGACTGATTTTTCAAGACTATGGCACGCCTACATTTAGACTTCCCCGAAGACCAGTACTACTACACGACCCTGCTGACGGTGCGCGTCACCGACATCAATGCCGCCAACCATCTCGGCAACGACTCGATGATCTCGATGATCTCCGAGGCGCGCGCCCGCTTCCTGTTCGAGTTCGGCGTCCCCGAAACCGAGCGCGACGGCACCGGCATCATCGTCACCGACCTGGCCACCACCTACCGCGCCGAAGCGCATGCGCGCGACCAGCTGCTGTTCGAAGTCGGCGTCATGGACTTCAACAAGTACGGCGGCGACATCATCTTCCGCATCAGCCGTCCGAAGGACAAGAAGCTGGTGGCGATGGCCAAGCAAGGCTTCGTCTTCTTTAACTACAAGACCAGCCAGGTGGTCGCCATGCAGGAGGATTTCCAGGCGAAATTCGACCGCGTGAACTGGATCGATTAAAAAATCCAGAAATAGCTGGAACTTTTCTGGTTCCTGGGCGGAATATGGGTAAATACCGACACCCATGAACACGACCGCCACCACCAACGACACCGACCTGCTGCGCGCCATGCGCGGCGGCGCTGCGGACGCCTTTTCGGCGCTGTATCGGCGCCACCAGGGTCCGCTGTACCGTTTTGCGCTGCTGCGCTGCGGTTCGGATGCCACCGCCGCCGACGTGGTGCAGGAAGCCTTCATGGGCCTGCTGACCGAACGCTTCCGCTTCGATCCGCTGCGCGGTCCCCTGCAGGCCTTCCTGTTCGGCGTGGCGCGCAACCTGATCCTGAAGCTGGAGGAAGGCCGCCAGCGCCACGTCGCCCTGCCCGCGATCGAGGCCGCGCAGGACGGCGACGACGATGCCGAGCTGGATCTGCCGCTGGACGACGGCGGGCCGCTGGCGCGCGTGCTGGACAACGAGGCCGCCGAGCAGGTGCGGCGCGCCCTGGCCCAGCTGGCGCCGCACTACCGCGACGTCGTCATCCTGTACGAAATGCACGAACTTTCCTACGCCGAGATCGCCGACATCTGCCAGGTCGACATCGGCACCGTGCGCTCGCGCCTGTCGCGCGGCCGCGCAGCCCTGGCCAAGCGCCTGGCCGGATGGCGCACCGCGCCCGACCTGGCGCAAGCATGAGAAGGATCCAAACCATGGACAACCGAGACCCGCTAGATCCGCTGTTCGACGCCCTGCGCGGCGAGATGGCGAAGCTGGACGCCCCGCGCGGCGTCGAGAAAGAGCTGCTGCAGGCTTTCGCCCGCCAGTTTCCGCAAAAGAAGCGCTGGTACCAAACGCTGGCGCTCAAGCGCTGGGCGCTGGCCGGCGGCCTCTCGACCGCGGTCACGGCCCTCACCGTGTTCAGCCTGGTGCTGCACAACCCGCGCCTGGGCGCCGATCCGGACGCCGGCAGCCGCGCCCTGGTAGCGCGCAGCGGCGGCGGCCTGTTCATCGCCCTCGAATCGCTTGATCGCATCGAAAGCGAACCGGCGCCGCGCGTGGTCGAAACCGAAGTGTCCCGCAGCAGCCTTGCGCCGCTGGGGATCCCCCTCACGCCGGAAAACGCCGGCGATACCGTCAAGGCGGAGATGCTGCTCGGCGCCGACGGCCAGCCGCTGGCCGTGCGACTGACTTCCATCGATTAATCATTGAATGAAACAGAGGATGCCATGAAGACCAACAAACTGATGATTGCCGCACTGCTGGCCAGCCTGGGCCTCCCCGCCCTGGCCGAGGAAGGCCCGGCCGAACAGGCAGGGACCACCACGCGCATCATTGCCCGCGGCGCGGACGGCGGCTACCGCGTCGACGGCCTGGGCACGATGTTCATCGCCCCCGGCGTGCACGTCGGCGCGATCAAGAACGCGCCGTACAGCGCCCAGATGGTGACCGAGCGCCAGCAGAACCTGTCGGACGGCAATCAGATCGCGGAGCGCCACACGACCATGGCTTACCGTGACAGTGCCGGCCGCACGCGCCAGGAAGTGGTGGATGCCAAAGGCGAGCTGAAAGTCGTCACGATCCACGATCCGGTCGCCGGCGCCACCTGGATCCTGAAACCGCAGGACCGTACGGCAACGAAGATCGCCCGTCCCGGCGAGGCGGAGCGGCTGGCCGCCCGCCAGGCGGCGGAAGCGGCGCGCAAGGCAGGCGAGGCAGGCCGGAAGGCAGGCGAGGAGGCCCGCGCCCGCATCGAACAGATGCGCAAGGATGGCACCCTTCCCACCATCGAGCGCCACAAGCTGGCGGACGGCTCGGAAGAGGTCATCGTCAAGCGTGTCGTGCGCGCCGATGCAGGTGCGCGTCATGAGATCCAGGAGAACGTGCGCGTGCAGGTATCGAAGGCAATGGAGGCGCATGGCGCCGCCCTGCGCGACATGCAGGTGCGCCTGGCGCCGCTCACCGCCGGCGCCTTCGGCGACATGAAATGGGCCTCGAAGGCGAACACCAAGGATCTCGGCAGCCGCGACTTCAACGGCGTCAAGGCGGAAGGAAAACTGCGCAGCTACGAGATCCCGGCCGGCGAGATCGGCAACCGCAACCCCATCGTGGTGGCGGACGAGACCTGGTATGCGCCGGACCTGCAAGTGACCGTCTACACCAGGCACAGCGACCCGCGCAGCGGCGACACCGTATTCCGCCTGGACAGCCTGAAGCGCGAGGAACCGGCCGCCAGCCTGTTCGCGGTGCCGGCCGACTACACGGTCAAGGAGCCGCTGGCCAAACTGGCCGAAAAGGCTGAAAAGGCCGGCAAGGCGCAGTAAGTAAAACGCCGGCAAGGGCCGGCGTATACAGTTTTCACTGGGATGCGGGAACTCTCCTCCGCTTCAGGCCCGGCGCCTGCGCCGGGCCTTTTTTGCGTCGCTTACACCATCGGCGGATCGGTCTCGCGCACGAACGCGCGATGGCCGGCCAGCGCCGCCTCGAAGGCATCGAGCTTGCCGTCCACCAGCAGCGCCGGGTCGGGCGAGCCGTCAGGCAGCGCCGTCGGGATCATCGCCTTGGAAAGCAGGTCCGCGCCGCTGCCCAGCACCAGGATCGGTTTGCAGTGGCGGTACTGCTCGCGCACGAAGTCGATCGCATGGGCGTTACGCGCCAGCCCATCCGCCGCGCCGTCCGGCACGATCATGCCGTCGTACATCACCGACGGCCCGGCTTCCAGCGAGATCTCGACGTCGAGCGCGGCGCCGTCCGCCGCCTTCACCTTGCCCAGCATATTGCCCACCAGGCGAGGCACCGCGCCGCTCTTCAGCAGGCCCGCGTACAGCTTGCCGACCTGGGTGCCGTCCACGCCCGGCGCCACCAGGATCGCGACGCGCCGGGTGCGCACGCCGGTTTCGCCCGGACGGCTCAGCAGCGACAGGGCCGGCGACGGCGCGTACTCCGGCACCTCGCCCTGGTAGTCGCGCGGCAGCGGTTCCGGCACGTCCATGCCCAGCCCCTCAGCCACCTTGGCCGCCAGTGCATCGTCGACGTTCGCCAGCAGCGCCAGGATGCGCTGGCGCACCATCGGCGTCTGCACGCGCGTCAGCTCGAAGCGGAAGGCGTTGGCGATGTGGGCCTGCTCGGCAGGGGTCTGGCTGTTGTAGAACAGGCGCGCCTGGCCGTAGTGCTCGGCGAACAGTTCGGGGTTGCCGCGCACCTTGTCCTCGGTGGTGAAGCGCTCGGGGAAGCTGGTGAAGCCGCGCTTGCCGGCCTGGAACGGACAGCCGCCGCCCAGCGAGTTCGGTTCGTAGTTCACGCGGCCGCGCGCGATCGCCTGGCGGTGGAAGCCGTCGCGCTGGTTGTTCTGGATCTGCACGACCGGCGAATTGATCGGGATCTCATGGAAGTTGGGGCCGCCCAGGCGCGTGATCTGGGTGTCCAGGTAGGAGTGGTTGCGGCCCTGCAGCAGCGGATCGTTGCTGAAGTCGATGCCCGGCACGATGTGGGCGGTGCAGAAGGCAACCTGTTCCGTCTCGGCAAAGAAATTGTCCGGATTGCGGTTCAGGACCAGGCGGCCGACCGGCGTCAGCGGCACCAGCTCTTCCGGCACCAGCTTGGTGGCGTCGAGGATGTCGAAGGGGAAGGACGCGGCCTGCTCCTCGGTGAAGATCTGCAGGCCCAGTTCCCATTCGGGGAAATTGCCGGACTCGATGGCTTCCCACAGGTCGCGGCGATGGAAATCGGGATCGGCGCCGGAAATGCGCACCGCCTCGTCCCACACCAACGAATGGGTGCCCTGCAGCGGCGTCCAGTGGAATTTCACGAAGCGCGACTCGCCCTGGGCATTGATCATGCGGAAGGTGTGCACGCCAAAGCCCTGCATGGTGCGGTAGCTGCGCGGGATCGCGCGGTCCGACATGACCCACATCAGCATGTGCGCGATTTCCGGCGACAGGCCGGCGAAATCCCAGAACGTGTCGTGCGCGGTGGCCGCCTGCGGCATGGCGTGGTGCGGTTCCGGCTTGGCGGCATGGACCAGGTCCGGGAACTTCATCGCATCCTGGATGAAGAATACGGGAATGTTATTGCCGACCAGGTCCCAGTTGCCTTCGTCGGTATAGAACTTGACGGCAAAGCCGCGCACGTCGCGCGCGACGTCGGTCGAGCCGCGCTCGCCGGCCACGGTCGAGAAGCGCACGAACACCGGGGTTTGCTTGCCCTTGGCGGCGAAGGGCGCGGCGCGGGTCAGGCTGCTGAAATCGTCGTAGGCTTCGAAAAAGCCGTGCGCCGCCGAACCGCGCGCATGCACCACGCGCTCGGGAATGCGTTCGTGGTCGAAATGGGTGATCTTTTCGCGCAAGATGAAGTCTTCCATCGCGGTCGGCCCGCGCAGGCCGATCTTCAGCGAATGCTGGTTGTCCGCCACCGGCACGCCCTGGTTGGTGGTCAGGTGGCGGTCGGCGGGGTCGACGCGCACGCGGTCGAGCGGCGCCACGGTCGGGTTTTCGCCCTGCGGCGGCGTGCCGCTGCCGACCTTGTCGGAGCTGACGATCTCGCTGCTGGTGCTGCCGGTGGCGGCATGGGTGGAAGGCTGGTGGTGGTCGCCCTCGGCCGGGGTGCGCGAGGCGTCGCCGTATTCGCCCGGCTTGTTTGGGTTGAACGGCATGTCGGCAGCCAGCTGCTTTTCCGCGGCGGCCTTGTCGAACAGCCGCTGCTCGACCGGGTTGGCGCCTTTGGGCGCGCTTGGCGGCGCGGCATCGGACGGGCCGGCAACGGTGCTCAGTACCGAACCGGCGCCATCTGCGCCGGAAGTCTTCTTGGGGGCGGTCATCCTGTCCTCGTCTGTTTGACTACATTGATAGGACGATCAACATAGCCGACCAGGCAAGGACACCACGGTTAGTTCACTAACATATGCGGGGTTGAGGTCATAAATGATTTCTAAGACCCCGATTGCTTATTTCAATCGACTCAGCGGCGATCGCCCCTCGGCAGCGGGGCGATGTTCTTTTCGAACCACCGGTCGATCATCTGCTTTTCATAGCGTTGCGGCTGGTCTTCGGAATAGCGGTTCACCTTGGCCATGTAGTCCATGTCGGAAAGCTGGGCTTCGCCGCTCTTGAGCACTTGGCCGTTCGCCTCCACCGCATAACGCAGGCGCATGCGCGGCCAGTCGGCGCCGCCGCGCATCACGCGCACGTCGCGCACGACGCGGGCGCTCGGCTCCTCGCGGCCGGCCAGGTCGACGTCCAGCACCTCGATGCGCAGGTCCTGGCCCGGCGGCAGCGCCGTGCCCAGCCAGGTGAAGTGATCGGTCAGGTCGCTCATCATGCTCTCGCGCGCGCTGCTGTCGCGCGGCACGTCGGCGTACTTGTCCGGCGCCGTCCAGGTGACGGTCACGGCCGCGGCGGCGCTGCCTGCCGCCAGGGCAAACACGCCGGCCAGCGCAAGTTGTCGCAGGATCGTTTTCATATTTTTTCCTCTCAGCGGCGGCCGCGGCGCGGCAGCGGCCCGATGGTCTTCTCGAACCAGTCGTCGATCATCTGCTTTTCATAGCGCAGCGCTTCGCCGTCGAAGTAGCGGGTGGTGTGATCGAGATAGCTCATGTCGCTCAGGCGCGCCTCGCCGCTCTTCAGGACCTGGCCGTTCTGCTCGACGGCATAGCGCAACTCGATGCGCGGCCAGTCCGCCCGTCCGCTCAGGACGCGCAGGTCGCGGCCCGCGCGCGCATTCGGGATCAGGCGGCCGGCCAGGTCGATGTCGGTGACTTCGATGCGCAGGTCCTGGCCCGGCGGCAGGCTGTCGCCCAGCTTCGTGAAGTGCTCGGTCAAGTCCTTCAGGGTTTCCTCGCGGTCCCAGGGCACGAAGGGAACGTCGCTGAATTTGTCGGGCTGTACATAGGTCACCGTGGTGGCGGCGCCGGCGCTGCCCGCCGCCAGCGCGAACATGCCTGCCAGGGCCATTTTTTGCATCCGCGATTTCATCGTCTTATCCTCTCGTGGTTTTATATTCTATCCATGAATATACGCTTCATATAGCGCCTGTGTCCGTCAGTTTCCATCATCACTTTGTAATGGATTGTTAGTGCGCGCACATCGGTCGCAAGCGCTTCCGCCGGAGAATGGCGGCGAAGGGAGACCGCCGTGCCGGAAGGACCATCGCTCTATATTCTGAAGGAACAGACTGCCCGCTTCGTCGGCCAGACCATCGTGCGCGCCGAGGGCAATACCTGGGCCATCGATACCTCGCGCCTGATCGGCCAGCCGGTGGTGGCGCTGCGCACCTGGGGCAAGCAGTTCCTCATCCAGATGCCGGCCATGGCGGTGCGCATCCACATGCTGCTGTTCGGCACCTACCGCATCGACGAAGAGCGCGACAAGCCGCCGCGCCTGTCGCTGCACTTTGCCGACGGCAGCTTCCTGAATTTCTACGCCTGCTCGGTGAAGGAAGTCGACTGCGATCTCGACGCCTTGTATGACTGGGAAGCGGACGTCATGTCGGATGCCTGGAACCCGAAAAAGGCCAGAAAGAAGCTGCGCGCCAATCCAGACATGCTGGCCTGCGACGCCCTGCTCGACCAGGACATCTTTTCCGGGATCGGCAACATCATCAAGAACGAGGTGCTGTTCCGCATCCGCCTGCACCCGCTGTCCACCGTCGGCGCCCTGCCGCCCGCCAAGCTGCGCGCCCTGGTCGAACAGGCGCGCGCGTACAGTTTCGACTTCCTGGCCTGGAAAAAGGAATGGACCCTCAAGCAGCACTGGCTGGCCCACGCCAGGAAGATCTGCCCGCGCTGCGACATCCCCTTCCACAAGGCCAAGCTCGGCAAGTCCATGCGCCGCAGCTTCTGGTGTGAGCGCTGCCAGAAGCGTTACACGTAGACAAAAACTATCAAATTATCACGTTGCGGCATTGTGACTTATTACGTGGTCAATTCAATATTTCCTGTTGTTAATGGGTACTGCTCATACTACAATCGATTTCGAGTAATACTGCTTTAACGCAAGATTTGTTCTTATTTCCCTCGTCATCACGATACTGGACATTGTCATGTCATTCCTGTCTGCCGCCACGCCCAAGCTTGCCCCCTGGAAGGTGCTGCTCGTCGACGACGAGCCGGATATCCACGACATCACCAAGCTGACCCTGACGCGCTTCCGCCTGGACGGCCGCGGCCTGAGCTTCGTGCACGCCTACAGCGGCGCCGAGGCCAAGGAAGTGCTGGCGCGCGAAAAGGACATCGCGCTGGTGTTCCTGGACGTGGTGATGGAGCGCGAGGACAGCGGGCTGGAAGTGGCGCGCTGGATGCGCCAGGAGCTGGACAACCAGTTCACCCGCATCGTGCTGCGCACCGGCCAGCCGGGCCAGGCGCCGGAAGAACGCGTGATCGTCGACTACGACATCAACGACTACAAGGAAAAGACGGAGCTGGACCGCACCAAGCTGTTCACCACCACCTTCGCCGCCCTGCGCGCCTACCGCGACATCATGAAGGTCGAGGATGCGCGCCGCGTGCAGCTGACCTACCGCGAAGGCCTGGAGCGCGTGATCGAGGCTTCGGCCCACATCTTCCAGCAGCGTAACCTGAAGGACTTCGCCAGCGGCCTGCTGCAGCAGGTCGTGGCCCTGCTGCGCCTCGAGCAGAGCATGCTGCTGCGCGTGACCGGCGCCAGCGTCATCACCGGCGAGAGCCGCTACGAGATCCTGGCCCGCATCGGCGACATGGGAGAAAGCGACATCGGCCCGGAACTGGTGGCCCAGCTCGACGAGGCGCGCCACAACCGCATCTCCAAGCTGCACGGCGACACCTATGTCGGCTACTTCCCGAACAACAGCGGCAAGGCGTCGCTGCTGGTGCTGCGCGGCGTCGATGAGATTTCCGAGATCGACGTCCAGCTGCTGGACGTGTTCTGCTCGGGCGTGGCGATCGCCTTCGACAACATCCTGCTGAACCAGGAAATCACCGATACCCAGGCCGAGCTGATCCTGCGCCTCGGCGACGTGGTCGAATCGCGCTCCAACGAAGCCGGCAACCACGTGCGCCGCATGGCCCAGGTCTGCCACCTGCTGGCCCAGGAATCCGGCATGTCCGACGACGAAACCGCGGTGCTGATGCACGCGGCGCCGATGCACGACATCGGCAAGATCGCGACCCCGGACGCGGTGCTGCTCAAGCCGGGCCGCCTCACGCCCGAGGAATGGGAAATCATGAAGCAGCACCCGACCGTCGGCCTGCAGATCCTGGACGGCTCGCAGCGCCCGATCCTGAAGGCGGCGGCCGTGATCGCCCACCAGCACCACGAGAAGTGGGACGGCAGCGGCTATCCGCAAGGCCTGAAGGCCGAGCAGATCCATCCGTATGCGCGCATCGTGGCGGTGGCCGACGTGTTCGACGCCCTCACCCACGAGCGCGTCTACAAGCAGGCCTGGCCGGTCAAGCAGGTACGCGACTACCTGCGCGAAGTGGCGGGCAAGCACCTCGACCCGCACTACGTCGACCTGCTCATCAAGAACATCGACAAGGCGGCCGAGATCAACCGCCTGTGGCCGGACTGAAAACAGGGACTGGCCAGGCTTTTGGCCAGGCCACTTTACCCGTCGGCTATACCAGCGACAAGCCGATCATTGTCAGGTAGACTACGCCGGCCGGCGCACGATTGCCCGGAATTCATCGTGCACCAATGCGCATCCGAACCCGACTGCTGATCCTCATCCTGGCGATCCTGGTGCCCGCTCTCGTGGCGGCAAGCCTGGCGGTCGGCTACGTCTACGTGGAAGAACGGCGCGCCCAGGAAAACAGCGTCAAGGAGACCACCCGGGCCTTCGCCCTGCTGGTGGCGAATGAACTGGAAGCGCACGAAGGCATGCTGCACGCGCTCGCCAGCTCGCCCGCCCTGGTCCAGGGCAACCTGGAAGAATTCTACAAGCACGCGAAAAGCCTGACGCCGACGCCGGAGACCACGCTCATCCTGATGGAGCCCGACGGCCGCCAGCTGCTGAATACCCGCGTGCCGCTGGGTAAGCCCTTGCCGGCGCGGCGCTTTTCGAACATCGGCGCCCTGATGGAAAGATACGGCGCCGACCGCACCCTGGTCTCCGACCTCTTCAAGGCGCCGCTGGGCGGCCGCTACGATTTCGTCCTGCAAGTGCCGGTCCGCATCGACGGCAGCATCCGCTATTTCCTGAACATGGGAATCAACGCCGCCAGCCTGCAGGAGCTGATGGGCGGCCAGCGTTTCCCAGCCGAATGGCAGGCCTCGATCGTCGACCGCAGCGGCAAGGTGGTGGCGCGCTCGCGCGACGCCGACCAGTACCGCGGACGCTCGGTGAGCGCCCTCGCCCTGCGCCATTTTACCGCCGGCAGCGAAGGCGTCTTCAATAGCCGGAACCTGGCCGGCCTGCCGGTGCAGGCCTTCTTCAGTACCGTGCCTGGCGCCGAGTGGAAGGTCATCGTCAACATCCCGACCGCGGAAATCCGGCGCGTGCCCCAGCATGCGGCCATGTTCCTGGCCGCGATCATGGCCGCGCTGCTGGTGCTGGCCGTGCTGCTGGCCCGCCATTTCGGCCGCCGCGCCATCGCCCCCATCGAATACCTGAGCCGCGGCGCCGAAGACCTGGGCCAGGGCCGCGAAGTGGCCTACGAGCAGCAAGAGATCGCCGAGATCGACGCGGTGGCGCGCCGCATGGCCGAGGCCAGCCGCCAGATCCGCGCCTCGCAGGCCGAACTGGAGCAGCGCGTGAGGGAGGCGGTCGAGGCCAGCGAGCGCGCGCAGGCCGCCCTGATGCGCGGCCAGAAGATGGAAGCGCTGGGCCGCCTCACCGGCGGCATCGCCCACGAATTCAACAACCTGCTGCAGACCCTGACCACGGCCCTGCAGCTGGCCGCGCTCACCTCCACGCAGCCCAAGGTGCAGAACCTGATCGACACCTGCAAGCGCACCATCGCCCGCGCCACCGCCCTCACCGGCCAGCTCGGCTCCTTCGGCCGGGTGCAGGACGCCAAGCTGCTGACGGTGGCGCCCTGCGAACAGCTGCACAACGCAATCCAGTTGATCAGGAACGTGCTGCGGCAGGGGATCGCGCTCGAACTGGAGTGCGAGGACGCGCTGTGGCCGGTGACGATCGACCCGCTGCAGTTCGACCTCGCCCTGCTCAACCTGGCGATCAATGCGCGCGACGCCATGCCGGAGGGCGGCAGCCTCGCCATCGCGGCCCGCAGATGCACGCTCGAGCCGACCCGCGAGCGCAGCGGCGGCGACTACGTGCTGGTGACGGTGAGCGACACCGGGACCGGCATGCCGCCGGAAGTGCTGGCGCGCGCCCTCGATCCCTTCTTCACCACCAAGGAAGCCGGCAAGGGCAGCGGACTGGGACTGGCCCAGGCCTATGCCTTCGCCACCCAGTCGCAGGGCTGGCTGGCATTGTCCAGCACGCCCGGCGAGGGCACCCGGGTCGAGCTGTGGCTGCCGCGCTCGGCCCTGCCGCTGTCACCCGTGCCGGGCCGCGGCGCACCGGCCGAGACGCTGCAGGCCAGCGGCCGCATCCTGTTCGTCGAGGACGACGAGCTGGTACGCGAGGCGGTGGTGCAGGGACTGGAGGAAGCGGGCTTCGAAGTGCTGGTGGCGGCCAACGGCGAGCGCGCGCTGGCGATGATCGAGGCGGGACTGGACGTCGATGTCGCTTTCTCCGACATCGTCATGCCGGGCCGGATCAGCGGCGTCGACCTGGCCGGCATCCTGCGCGAACGCCGCCCCGGCCTGCCGGTGGTGCTGGCCACCGGCTACACCGACCAGCGCGCCAAGGTGCCGGGGGTGCAGGTGCTGGCCAAGCCCTACGAGATCGACCAGCTGGTGGAACTGCTGGCGCGCCTCAGAGGCTGAAGCTTAAAGGCTGAGGCGCACGCGTTCGCCGCCGAAGGCCACGGTGCAGGTGGTGCCATGCAGCTTGCGTCCGCCGGCGGTCGAGCAATCACGCTGACGCGCTTGCCCGCCCAGGTGCCGGCGAATTCGCCATCGCCGCGGATCAGCGAGACTTGCTCGTCGATGATCTGGTTCTCGTTGACGAAGATCTTGACGCTGGTGCTGTCGACCAGCTCGCCCCGGATCCGGAGCTGGCCGTCGGCGCTGACATAGCGACTTTCGGTCGCAGGCGTGAACATGGCGCAGCCCGGCAGGAATACGCTCATGCAGGCGATGATTTCGAATTTAGTTAACATTTTCCGTAGTTGTTAATCGTTTTAATTGGTTTCCTCAGCGGCTGCCGAATACTATACGTAATTACTTTACGGAAAATTATCGCTTTGTCACAACATGTGTTGTTATTTGGTATTGCGAAAAGCTGCTAAGTAACATGAACAGAATTGATGCAAGGCAACTGTTAGTTACTTTTACAATGTTGTTAAATTATGAGCACAATGAGCCCTCTTCCCTTGCGTATTCCTGCCGGCGCCGACCTGCGCGAGACCCTGGCCGCCCTGCCCGCCGAACATGGCGTTGCCGCAGCCTTCGTCCTGCAGGGCATCGGCAGCCTGAGCGTGGCGCGGATCCGCTTTGCCGGTGCGCCCGACTGCACGGACCTGTACGGCGACCTGGAAATCCTGAGCCTGGGCGGCTCCTTGTCGCCGGATGGGCCGCACCTGCACATCGCGGTGTCGGATGCGCAAGGACGGGTGACGGGCGGGCATATGGGGCCGGGCTGCGTGGTGCGCACTACGGCCGAGGTGCTGGTGATGCTGCTGCCGGCGCAGCGCTTCAGCCGCGAGCAGGATCCGGCAACCGGTTACAAGGAATTGTTCGTCACCGGCCCGGCTTCGATCTCGGCTTCCCTGTAGAGTTCCTGCAGGCCGGCGTCCTCCAGGTCCTCGAGCAGGCGGACCAGAGTCGTCGACACCGCCTTCATCGTGCTCAGCAGGCCGGCCAGCTCGGCCAGGGTCGCGCCCTGGCGCACCTGCGCGACGATGGCTTCGCCGATGCGGTGCACTTCGCGGTGCGGCGCGTCGATGGCGTGGTAGATGGGCGTGGCCTCGAGGTGGCGGCCGTCGCCGAAATACCAGCGGCCCAGCGCGCAGAGGGTCACGTTCATCTCGGGATAGCCGTCCGCCTTGCGGGTCGGACAATTGCGCGGCAAGGTGGCGCGCTGGACCGCATAGCTGACGATCTGGCGCCGCCACTGCACATGGTCGAGGATGGCCAGGTGGACCAGCCCGACCGGAAAACTGTGGGCATCGCCGGAGGCGGCGCGGAAGGTCCGGAAGGCTTCCAGCGGCAGCGGCGGACTGACCAGGTAGCCCTGCACCAGCTTGCAGCCGCATTCGATCAGGACGTCGCGCTGGGCCTGGGTTTCGACGCCCTCGGCCACCACCTCCACGCCCATCTCGTGCCCGAGCCGGATCGCCGTGCGCACGATGGCCGCGTCCTTCGCCGAGCCGAGCATGCGCCCGACGATGCCCTGGTCCAGCTTGATGGTGGTGAAGGGCAGCTTGCTCAGGGTGTCGATGCTCGAATAACCGGTCCCGAAGTCGTCCATCGCCAGGCTGATGCCGGCATCGAGCAATCCCTGGATGCGCCCCAGCAGGATGTCGCAGCACTGCAGCGCTTGGGTTTCCGTGACCTCGAGCTCGAGGCTGCTTGCCAGCAGGCGATGGCTGCCGATGGCGTCGAGCAGCATGCCGCTCAAGGCATCGTCCTCGAAGTCGTCGACGCCGACGTTGAAGGACACGCGGATGTCCGCCCCCAGCGCGCCCTCCATGTCGTGCATGAGCCGGGCCAGCAGCTGGCGGGTCAGCTGCCGCAGCAGGCCGGCCTCCTGCATCAGGGGGATGAAGACACCCGGCGCCACCACACCGCCGTCGCGCCTGCGCCAGCGCGCCAGCGCTTCGGCGCCGACGACGCGGTTGGTGATCAGCGAGGCTTTCGGCTGGTAGTAGAGGATGAACTCATGGTCCTGCAAGCCCTGGACCAGCTCGGCCTCGGTGATGGTTGGCATGACAAGGCTCCCATGGTGGCGGATAAGCCTTTATCCGCCTGCCAGTGCACCGCGTCAAGCTGGGAGCGTTGCGGGGTTTTCCGTCTTCCGGGCCTTGCGCGGGAAGCGCACGAAATACTGCAATCCCTTGCCGGGGCTGCTCTCCACGTGCAGCGAACCGCCCAGCGAACCCGTGACCAGGTTGTACAGGATATGGGCGCCGAGACCGCTGCCGCCGCTGCCGCGCTTGGTCGTGAAGAAGGGGTCGAACAGCTTCGACAAGGTGTCCGCATCCATGCCGGCGCCGTCGTCGCCGTATTCGAAGGCGACCGTGTCCTCGTCCTCGAGGCGGGCGCGGATCGTGATGTTGCCGGGCTGGTCGCGCTCGAAGCCGTGCACCAGCGAGTTGACCACCATGTTGGTGAGGATCTGCGACACCGCGCCCGGGAAGCTGTCCACTTCCAGGTCGGCCGGGCAGTCGATCGCCACCTTCACCGGCCTGCCCTTCAGCTTGGGCTGCAGCGACAGCAGGATTTCGCCCACGTACTTGCACAGGTTGAAGTTGCGGATATTGTCCGAGGACTGGTCCACCGCCACCTGCTTGAAACTGCGCACCAGGCTTGCCGCACGCTGGGTGTTGGTGGTCATGATGCGCAGCGACTGGTCGACCACGTCGAAGAAGCCGTTCAGGCTCTCCTCCGTCATCTCGCCGGCGGCCAGCTCTTCCTTGGTCAGCTTGAGTTCCTGCACCAGGTGGCTGGTGGCGGTCACGCAGATGCCCAGCGGGGTGTTGATCTCGTGGGCGACGCCGGCCACCATCTGCCCCAGTGAGGCGAGCTTTTCCTGGCGCACCAGTTCGGTCTGCGCTTCCTGCAGCTGGGTCAGGGCCTGGTTGAGGGCCGCGTTCTGCTTTTCCAGGCTTTCCTTGGTCTTGCGGATCGCGCGGTCGGCCTGCATGCGGGCGATCGCCACCGCCACGTGGCTGGCGATGAAGGCCAGCAAATCGAGCTCGGTCTTGGTGTAGAGGACGGTCGGGTCGTAGCTCTGCACCACCATCACGCCGTAAGCCTTGTCGTGCACCAGCATCGGCGCGCCGATCCAGCTGGCGATCTGGGTATTGCCGAGCGGCTCCCTGACCTTGCCGGTGGCGGCCAGGCGCGCGAAGCTGCCGGCGTCGTGCAGCTGGGCCTGCCTGGTCTTGAGCACCCAGGAGCACATGCCGATCCCGAACGGGAAGCGTTTATGCGGCGCCTCGCGGTCCTTTTCGTCGACGAAATAGGGGATGCTGATTTCGCCGGTGTCCGGGTGGGTCAGCGCGATCAGGAAATTTTTCGCCTCCATCAGCTCGCCGATGATGCGGTGCAGGCTGGCGGCCAGTTCGTCGGTGCCCTGGGCGGAAGCGGAGAGGTCGGCGATCTGGTACAGCGCGTGCTGGACCTGCTCGGCGCGGCGGCGCTCGGCCACCTCGCGCGCCAGCGCGGCAGTACGTTCCTGCACGGCGCGCTCCAGCCGGTCCATGCTCTGCAGGCCCTGCAGGGCGTTCGAGACATGGTTGGCGATCAGGGCGAACAGTGCCTGGTCTTCCTCGCTGTACATGTGTTCCGGGAGATAGCTCTGGATTACGATTGCGCCCAGCACATCGTGTTGCTGGTCGAGCAAGGGAATGCCCATCCAGTGTTCGGCCATGCTGCCGAAGCCCCAGCTGCCGCCGTTTTCGCGCGCCATGAACTCGGCCGTCGTAAGGGTCAGCGGCTGCTTGTTGGCCATCACCCAGGCCGTCGGCGACTCCTCGGGCGAGGCCAGGGTCATCCACTCGTCGGTGGGCGGCGCTTCGTCGACGGTATCGACGAAATAGACGAAGCGGACCGAATTGTTCTCGCGATCCGCCAAGGCGACGTAGAAGTTGTCCGCATACATGATGCGGCCCAGCGCGCGGTGCACGGCGCCAACGAATTCGGTGATGTCGGTGCAGCTGGCAGACAGGTGCCCGATGTCGAGCAGCATGGTCTGCACCGCTTCCAGGCGCGCGAGACGGTTTTCCATCGATCCCCCTAAAACACGAAATAGTGCATTCGGGAAATATTAGCAGTTCGCGCGCCTGCCAGGAGAAAAGTGTGGCTTATTTGCGCCGATTTCAGCGCGGTGCGCGGAAGTCGTTCTCCACCCAGGCCAGCGCCGAGGCCGGCGACAGCTTGAAGTCAGGCCGGACCCGCGCCTGCGCCACCTGCTCGCCCATCTCGTCGGTGGCGGCCAGCATGGCATAGGGATTATCCTCGTCCGGCACGATGTCGAGCGTGACCTTCAGTTCGCCGTCCGGCGTGGATACCACGGTGCTCTTGTGCAGCTTGGCGTGCAATGCCTGCTCGTGGCGGCGCAGCACTTCGTGCGCCGTTTTCACCAGCGTATTGAAGGCATTCACGTCGAGCGGCTTCGGGTTCTTCTTGTCGCGCCCCATGGTCCAGGGACCGACCAGGGCCGGCTCGGCCTCGCCCTCCTTGTACATGGCAACGGCCCAGCCTTCGTCGTCTTCGTTCTTGATCACGCGCGCGGTCCAGCCGTTGTCCTGCCACAGGCGGGCTTCCTGGACTGGCGCGTCCTCGTCGTGGTGTTCTTGTGTTTCGTCGTTCATAGGATCCCATCTGGGGGCGTCTGGCCCAAAGACAAGATCATAAACTA
Organism: Massilia aerilata; assembly: GCF_042656905.1. NCBI lineage: Bacteria > Pseudomonadati > Pseudomonadota > Betaproteobacteria > Burkholderiales > Oxalobacteraceae > Massilia > Massilia aerilata. The sequence continues at coordinate 217,148 of NZ_JBHSMZ010000010.1, read as the reverse complement.
CATGCGCCAATCGGGCCGGCGCGGCGGGAGAATGGGCGGCCCGGGCGGATTGGTGGGCGGATCGATCGCCGGATTCGGGATCTGTGTATTGAACGGTGTGATGATGATAGGCGGAATGGCCGGTGGCGCCGATGGCGGATTCTTGTGACCACCCCTGTCGAATCGGGCAAGTTGCATCAGGTCCTCCTGCGACAGAGCAGGCTGTCAGTATAGACCGCATGAGCATCAATGCAAGGCTTGATTCTGGCCAATTGCTTGCACCGTTCGTCGTTCATCCATGCACGCCCGCCCCCCAAAAAATGCAGCCTGTCGCAAGCCGATGGAGCGCCCCAGGCGATACAGATACATTGGAACCATGCCGACACGGACATAACATTCATCCAGAGAGGACCATCATGAAAAAGACCGCCTATTTCGTCATCGCATTCCTGTTCGCCCTGCTGCTGTGGAACGTGTTCGCCTTCGGCGGCGACTCGGTCGTCAGCATCGACGGCGATGAATTCGACGGTCCGCTCGGCGCCCTGATCGCGATGCTGTTCGCGGGCGGCGGCACCCTGATCGCGATGCTGGTCCTGCTGGTGGTGGGCGTGGTGCTGGCGGTGGTGTTCGCGGGCGTCGGCATCATCCTGATCGGTGGCCTGGGCATCGGTGCCGTGGTGCTGGCCCTGGCGATCTCGCCCCTGCTGCTGCCCCTGCTGCTGCCGCTGGCCCTGATCTGGTACATGGTGGGCCGCTCGCGCAAGAACCGGATCATCCGTCAGCAAGCCGTTTGAATCGTAGGGTGGGGCAATTCGGGCCAGTGGCCCGAATTGCGTGCCCACGCACACGTTTGATCCACTTCGACGTCTGATATGTGGACGCCGGTACGATCGCCGGACCATGCCCTACTACCGACGAACCCGCACCGGCAAAACCTTTTTCTTCACACTCGTTTCCTATAACCGGCGCCCTATTCTCTGCACCGATTCCGTGCGCCAATCACTCAGAAACGCCATCGAAAACCTGCGCAAAACGCGGCCATTCTCGATCGATGCCTGGGTCTTGCTACCCGATCATCTGCACTGTATCTGGACCCTGCCTGACGGCGACTGCGATTTCTCGACGCGCTGGTCACAGATCAAGCGCTCGGTATCGCGCTTCTCTTCTGAGGTCGTGCTTGATCCCGCATCCCGTACCGCCTCTTCATGCAAACACCGCGAATCGACGATCTGGCAACGGCGTTTCTGGGAGCACCAGATCCGGGACGAGCTGGATTTCGAGCGCCATGCCGATTACATTCATTTCAATCCGGTAAAGCATGGGCACGTACAGTGTGTGATCGATTGGCCTTATTCGACCTTTCACCGTTATGTACGGGATGGTTTGTATCTCAGGGATTGGGGTGGGGAGAATGTTGTGGATGTGGGGCGGGAATAGCCGCTTTTTTTACTTCGCGGCGTGGGCACGGGGTGCCCACCCTACGAGTCGGTACATGTAGGGTGGGCTCCCAGAGCCCACACAATGACACGCAATGCCGATCTTAGATTCCCTCCACCAATCGCATCGCGAACACGATCGGCAAACCCGCTGCGATCACCTTGCGCGCCGCCGCACCGTGATCGTAGGGGACCCGGAAATAGGTGATGCTTCTATCCTCGTCGTCGAACACCGCATAGCAGGCCGCGTTGTTCTGGTCGCGGGGCTGGCCGACGGCGCCGGGCAGCACGAGGTACTGGTGCTGGGGCTGCAGGGCGATGCGCCGGCCGGCCTGCGGAACATGGGAACCCATGCGCCCATCGTCGGCGCGGCGGTACAAGGCCGGCGCGTGGACGTGGCCGGAAAAGACGATGCGGCTGCGGCTGGCCTTCAGCGAACGCTCGGCCTCCTCGACGCCGGTGACGTACTCCCAGCGGATCGGCTCCCAGGCGCTGGCGTGGACGAAAAAGGCGTTGCCGTGCTTCCGGGTCAGCGGCAGTTCGGCCAGGAAGCCCATCTGATCGGAATCGAGCTGGCTGCGGGTCCACTCGATCACTTCGCGCGCCTCGGCATGCATCTGCGGCCGAACAGGACGGGTCACCGAATAATCGTGGTTGCCCTGCACCGCCACCGCGCCGCGTCCCACGTAATCCATCACGGTCTGCACCACCCAGGCCGGATCGGCGCCGTAGCCGACGAAATCCCCCGTGAAGGCGTACTGGTCGACGCGCTGGCCCTCCGCATGCGCCAGGCAGGCTTCGACGGCTTCGCGGTTCGCGTGCAGGTCGGTCAGCAGCGCGAGGCGCATGACATCGTCAGCCGCGGCGTTCGGCCGCGTACTGCTCGTAGCCGCGGGCGCGCAGCGCGCAGGCCGGGCAGGTGCCGCAGCCGTGGCCCCAGGCGTGCGCGGCGCCGCGTTCGCCCAGGTAGCAGGTATGGGTGTCGAAGCGGATCAGGTCGACCAGGGCCTGGCCGCCGCACTGCTCCGCCAGTTCCCAGGTCTGCTTCTTGTCGATCCACATCAGCGGCGTCTCGACCTTGGTGCGGGTGGCCATGCCCAGGTTGAGGGCGACCTGCAGGGCCTTCATGGTGTCGTCGCGGCAGTCCGGGTAGCCGGAGAAATCGGTCTCGCACATGCCGCCCACCAGCACGGTCAGGCCGCGGCGGTAGGCCACGGTCGCCGCCACCATCATGAACAGCAGGTTGCGGCCGGGCACGAAGGTGTTCGGCAAGCCGTTTTCCTGCATCGCGATCTCGACATTGCTGGTCAGCGCGGTATCCGAGATCTTCGAAATCAAACCCAGGTCGATCATGTGGTCCTCGCCCAGGCGGCGGTCCCATTCCGGCGACAGGGCGCGCATCTTCGACAGCACGGTCGGGCGCACTTCCAGCTCGATCGCGTGACGCTGGCCGTAGTCGAAGCCGATGGTTTCCACGCGTTCATAGCGTTGCAGGGCCCAGGCGAGGCAGGTGGTGGAGTCTTGGCCGCCGCTGAACAGGACGAGCGCGGAATCAGCTTGATGCATGTTGATATTCCTGAATTAAAGCGTCCGCCGCCACTTTTAACATTCCGTTAAGATGTGGCCGGCAGATTGAGAATGGAGAGACATGTTGCCCGCACGACCCGACCACGTAGAGACACAAGCGCCGGCGCGACCACGGATTTTGGCACAAATCGTGTTGGCCGTGAACGCGCTATGCGCTTCCGTGGGCGCCGCGGCCCAATCGCCAGCCCAGCCCCAGGACCAGGCGCCGGCGCCGACCACGAGCAAGGGCCAGACCCAGAAGGAGCTGCAGGAAAAGGAGCACGAGCCCGCTCCGCCGCTGCCGGTCGAGGCGCCCGAGCAGCGCGCGGTCCGCTACGACGTCAAGATCGACGCTCCGCGCAAGCTGCGTGACCTGCTCGAAAGCAACCTCGACCTGATGCGCTGGCGCGGCAACCCGCGGGTCGATCTCGAACAGCTGCAGCGCCTGGTGCGCAACGCCCCCGAGGAGGCGAAGACCCTGGTCGCCACCGAGGGCTATTACACGCCCAGGATCTCGAGCGGACTGGATACGTCCGGCGCCACCCCCGTCGCGCGCGTGATCGTCGATCCGGGCCAGCCGGTGACGGTCGGCGACGTCGACCTCGAATTGCGCGGCTTCGTCCCCTTCAGCAAGGACGAAGCCCCCTTCGACGCCGCCGCCCTGCGCAACCGCTGGACCCTGCCGGTGGGCTCGCAATTCCGTACCGCCGACTGGGAATCGGCCAAGCGCGGCATGGTGCGCCAGATCGCGCAGTCGCGCTTCCCGCGCGCCCAGCTGATCGACTCCAGCGCCACCGTCGATCCGGACGCCCACCGCGCCCTGCTCAAGGTCGTCATCGACAGCGGCCCGGACGTGCACTTCGGCGCGCTGCGCATCGAGGGCCTGCAGCGCTATTCGCCCTCGATCATCCAGAACCTGAACCAGATCCACCCGGGCGACCAGTACAACGAAGCGGCCCTGCAGACCCTGCAAGGCCGCCTGCAGGACACCGGCTATTTCAGCACCGTCGAGGTCAGCCTCGACATGTCCTCGACCCTGCAGGAACAGGTCAGCGAACTGAACCAGGGCGATGGGCCCAGGGCGGAGGCGCCGTCCGGCCCGGTGACGATGCCGATCCTGGTGCGCGTGACCGAGAACAAGCGCAAGAACCTGTCGGTCGGCGTCGGTTTCTCGACCAATACCGGCGCACGCGCCCAGGCCAACTACGACAACCTGAACGTGTTCGGCAAGCGCATGAAGAGCAATGTGCTGTACGAGCAGCTGCACCAGCAGGCGCGCGCCGATTTCTTCTGGCCGACCACCTCGAACGGCTACAGCAACAGCGTCGGCGCCGGTTACGACCGCGAGGACGTGCGCGGTCAGATCACCCGCACCACCAGCATCCACGCCACCCGCGCCTGGGGTTCGCCGACCCTCGAGAAGAGCCTGCGCCTGGAAGCGCTGACCGAGCAGATCACCATCGACGACCAGCCGGCCACCCGCACCAAGGCCCTGCCGCTGACCTTCTCGATCACCAAGCGCAAGCTCGACAGCCTGCTTGTGCCGACCGATGGCTACATCGCCAACCTGCAGCTGGGCGCGGCTCCGCTGCCGATCCTGACCGACGAACCCTTCGTGCGCGCCTACGTGCGCGGCGTCGTGTTCAAGCCGCTCGGACCGTCCGGCACCCTGATCCTGCGCGGCGAATTCGGCGCGGTCGGCTCCAAGGACAAGGACAAGGTGCCTTCGACCTTCCTGTTCCGCGCCGGCGGCGACCAGTCGGTGCGCGGCTACGGCTACCAGCAGCTGGGCATCCCGGTCGGCAGCGCCATCGCGCCCGGCCGCTATCTGCTCACCGCCAGCACCGAATACGACTATTGGTTCAAGCCGCCGTGGGGCGCGGCCGTGTTCGTCGACGCCGGCAATGCCGCCGACAACTTCAAGGACCTCAAGCCCAAGGTCGGCTACGGCGTGGGCGCGCGCTGGCGCAGCCCGGTCGGCCCGATCGCGGTGGACGTCGCTTACGGCAAGGCGGTGCACAAGGTCCGCCTGCACTTCTCTCTGGGATTCACCTTCTGATGAGCGACGAGACTCCGAAAACCGAACAAAAACCGCGCCGCTGGCCGCGCCGGGTCGCGATCGGCGTGGCCGTCACCGCCGCCGTCGTCGGCGGCGCCATCTGGTACGGCGGCCGCGAAACCACGCTGCAGATGATCGCCCAGCGCGTGGCGAATGCCAGCGGCGGCAAGCTGACCATCACCGGCGTCACCGGCTCGCTGTACGGCCACATGCACATCGGCCACCTGGTGTTCCGCACCGAGACGTCGCTGATGACGGCGGACGAGATCGACATCGACTGGAAGCCCTGGCAATACCTGTCGCGCGGCGTCGAGATCGGCAAGCTGTATGCGAAATCGCTGCGCATGGAAACGCTCAAGGAAAGCACCGAGCCGACCACCATGCCGACGCGCCTGGCGCCGCCTTTCAAGATCGCGGTCGACGATGCGCGCCTCGCCAGGGCGGTATTCGTGAACAAGGGCGCGGAAACGCAGATCGACGACATCCGCGCCGGCCTGCACGGCGACAAGCAGCGCTGGAAGCTCGATTACGCCAGGGCGAACACGCCCTGGGGCCGGGTGGCGGCCAGCGGCACCATCGCCAATGCGCTGCCGTATAAACTGAATGCGGATGCGAGCCTGGTTCAGGCCCCCGGTACGGTTGCCCCGCCCCCAGGCGCCGCGCAACTGAAATTGCACGCCGGCGGCGATCTGCAGAAGACGACCATCGACGCCAGCGGCCAGGCGGCGCGCGCCCAGGGCACCGCGAACCTGGTGCTGTCGCCGTTTGCCGAGATCCCGCTGCAGGCATTTACCCTGAACGCGAAGAACATCGATCCGGGCTTCTTCAACCCGACCCTGCCGACCGCCGACCTGAACCTGGCGGTGGCGGCGCGCCTGGACCCGAACCGCAACATCAGCGGCTCCGTGGACCTGACGAACGACGGCCCGCAGGGCACGATCGACCAGCAGCGCCTGCCGCTGCGGGCGATGCGCGGCCAGCTGGGCGGCAACCTCTCGTCCATGAAGATCAGCGACGTGCTGCTCGACCTTGGCGGCGCCGGGCGCTTCACGGGCAGCGGCAGCGTCGAACGCGGCGCGGATGAAAAGGGCATCGGCACCGCGCGCTTCGCGCTGCACACGGACCGCATCGACCTGAAGCAGATCCACGGCAGCATGAAGAAGACGGCGATCGCCGGCGACCTGGCGGTGGCGAACACCCAGGACACGCAGACCCTGAACGTGAACCTGGTCGACGCCGGCATGCGCCTGGTGGCGGAAGCGGCGTTGAAGGACAATGTGCTGAACCTGCGCGAGGCGCGCGTCTCGGCCGGCAAGGGCAGCGTGCGCGTGACCGGCAGCGCCAAGCTGACGGACAAGAAGCCGTTCAAGGCGAATGTGCTCGCTTCGCACCTCGACCCGGCCGCGTTCGGCGACTTCCCGAAGGCCGACATCAATGCCGAGATCAACGCTTCCGGCGCCCTCGCCCCGCAATGGCAGGTGGCGGCCGACTTCGCGCTGCGTCCGAGCCGCCTGTTCGGCCAGCCGCTGTCCGGCAAGGGCAAGCTGGATGCCGACGCCGGCGCGCCCGGCGGCGTGCATGTGCACGATGTGAACGCGAGCCTGGCGCTGGGCCAGAATACGGTGGACCTGCGTGGCGCCTTCGGCAAGCCCGGCGAGAAGATGGCCTGGCGCGTGGACGGGCGCCAGCTCTCGAGCGTGCGCCCCGACCTGTATGGCGCGCTGGTGGCGAACGGCGTCGTCAGCGGCACCATGGAAGCGCCGCGCACCAGCTTCGAGGTCGACGCGCGCAACCTGGGCTGGGTGGCGAATCAACGCAAGAACGACAACGGCAGCCTGCACGCCAGCGGCGAGGCCTGGCTGTCCGGGCCCAAGGACGCCAGAGCGGTCGAGCTGAAAGCCAGCGGCAACATGCAGAAGCTGAACCCGGCCGCCTTCGGTTCGCCCTTCGCCGGCAGCATCAACGGCGCCTTCGACGCCAGCGGCCGCACCGGCGCCAACATGGGCGGCTCGGTGAATCTCACGCTGCAGCAGTCGACCCTGGCGAATTCGCCGCTGTGGGGCGTGGCCAGGCTCACGGCCGACAAGCGCCACGTCTCGAACGCGGACGTCGACCTGCACCTGGGCGCCAACGTGGTGGCGGCGAAGGGCGCCTTCGGCAGCGGGCGCGACACCCTGAACTGGCGCATCGACGCGCCGCAGCTGGCCGCGCTCGGCCCGGACTACAGCGGCGTGCTGCGCGGTTCCGGGACCCTGTCGGGCACCATGGACACGCCTTCGCTGACCGCTTCCCTGGACGGCCAGAATTTGCGCCTGAAGGCCCAGAGCCTGAAGTCGCTGCGCGCCACCGCGAACGTCGGCTCGGGACGCGGCGCCGCCGATCCGCTGGCGCTCGACGTGCAGATCGCCGATTTCGTCAGCGGTGAGACGCGCATCGCCACTGCCCGCCTGCAGTCGACCGGCACCCGCGGCGCGCATGCGATCACGGCGTCGGCGCGCGGCGACGCCTTCGACGCGAATGTCGCGGTCAACGGCGGCTATAACGGCAAGTCCTGGAGCGGCACCCTGAGCGCCTTGCAGAACCGCGGCCGCTACGCCTTCGCGCTGGCGGCGCCGGCCCCCTTGCGCATCGCCGGGGCGCCGGGTTCCGGCGTCGCCGGGCTGGCCAAGCCGGAGAAAATCGACTTCAACAACGCCACCATCCGCCTGCCGGCCGGCTCGATCACGCTGCAGTCGCTGGCCAAGAACGGCGCGCGCTGGACCAGCCGCGGCAGCGCCACCGGGGTGCCGATCACTTATCTGGGCCAGGCCTCCGACGCGATCCGCCAGAACCTGCGCGGCGACATGACCCTCGGCGCCGACTGGGCGCTCGACATGCGCGCCCCCGCCGCCGCCGGCGCCGCACCGGCGCTGGACGGCAGCGTGCATGTGTTCCGCGAGAAGGGCGACCTGATCGCCGGCGACGTCGCCCCGGTGGTGCTGGGCCTGCGCCAGCTCGACCTGCGCGCTGACGTGAATGGCGGCGCCCTGCGCGCCCAGCTGGCGGTCGACGGCAGCCGCATCGGCACGGCCAGGGTCGACGCCACCGCGCAGATGATCCACGGCCGGCTCGACAACGACAGCCCGCTGCGGCTGACGGCGACCGCGAATCTCGGCTCGCTGGCCTGGGTCTCGCCGCTGATCGGCCAGCCGGGCCTGGAAGTGGACGGCGCACTGGCGCTCAACGTCACCGGCGCCGGCACCGTCGGCGCGCCGACCCTGAACGGCACCGTCAACGGCGACCGCATGGCGGTGCGCTGGCCGGACCAGGGCCTGCGCCTGCGCAACGGCCAGCTGCGCGCGGTGCTGGCCGGCGACCAGCTGCAGCTGCAGCGCTTCGCTTTCGAAGGCAACAGCGGCCGCGCCCTCATCGACGGCAATGTGCGCTTTGCCGGCGGCGAGGCCACCATGAACCTGAAGCTGGTGGCCGACAAGCTCGAAGCGCTGTCGCGCCCGGACCGCACCGTGATCCTCAGCGGCCAGGCGACGGTGGTGCGCGACGCCAGCCACTTCGCCGTCGAAGGCAATTTCAAGGCCGACCGCGCGCTGGTGGAATTCGCGCCGCAGGACCGCCCCACCCTGTCCGACGACATCATCGTGCTGGGCCGCGCCAATCCCAAGGAAGCGCCGGCGAAGAAAGGCGCGGCGGCGGCGCCGCTGACCATCGACCTGACCGCCGACCTGGGCGACGATTTCCACCTGCGCGGCATGGGCGCGGACGCCTACCTGGCCGGCAGCGTCCATGTGCGCAAGGTCGGCGACGGCGCGCCGCGCATCAACGGCAGCGTGCGGGTGGTGAGCGGCACTTATGCGGCCTACGGCCAGCGGCTGGCGATCGAACGCGGCGTCGCCACCTTCAGCGGCCCCTACGACAACCCCTCGATCGACGTGCTGGCGGTGCGCAAGCGCCCCGAGGGCGAGCAGCTCAGCGAGACCAATGTCGAAGCCGGCGTGCAGGTGCGCGGCACGGCGCTGTCGCCGACGGCCAAGCTGGTATCGACGCCCAACGTGCCGGACAGCGAAAAACTGTCCTGGCTGGTGCTGGGCCACGGCATGGAGGGAACCACCGGCAACGAGGCCGACGTTCTCAGTGCGGCCGCCGGCGCCCTGCTGGGCGGCAAGGGCGGCACCGGCGGCATCCAGAGCAAGCTGGCGAACGCCCTCGGCGTCGACGAATTCGGCGTGCGCCAGGGCGCGGGCCAGGAGACCGGCCTCGCCAACACGGTGGTCACGGTCGGCAAGCGGATTTCGTCACGCCTCTACCTGAGCTTCGAACAGGGCGCCGCCACCGCCACCAGCGTGGTGCGGCTGCGCTACAAGCTCACGCCGCGCATCACCCTGGCGCTGCAGACCGGCACCAACACCGCGCTCGACGTGCTCTACTCCTGGGCGTTTGACTAACAACAAACCGGGGTCAGACCCTCGATTTTGGCAACTTTCCGCTGACTATTTCCAAAAATCGGGGTCTGACCCCGGTTTGAGTTTTATCAGGGGTGGGCGGCTTTCAGGAAGCCGACGATGACCGGCGCCAGCTGCGGATGCAGCGGCAACGCCGGATCGCCATACGAAGCCACCGGATTCGGCACGTCGGCCGCCACCGCCTTCAGCACATGGTTCATGCCCGGGATGATCGCCAGCTGCGCATCCGGCCTGGCCGCCTTCAGCGCCTGCGCCTGTTCGACCCCGACCTGGATGTCGGTCGTGCCCTGCACGATCAGCACCGGCATGCGCAGCGCGGCGATGCGCGCGGCCGGCACGTACTGCATCCACGAAATCATGTAGGGCTGCACGCTGGGCCGGTAGAAGGCCATCAGCGCGGGCGGCACCTCGGCCACCGGCTTGCCCTGCTCCAGGCTCGCGAGGATGCGTTCGTTGTCGGCCGCCAGCGGCGGCGGCAGCTTGCCGGCCAGCTGCTTGCGCAGCACCGCACCCGGGCTCTCGGCCACGCCGGCCAGCGACACGTAGGCCGCGGCGCCCGCGCGCTCGGCCGCCAGCATGCCGATCAGGGCGCCCTCGCTGTGGCCGATCACCGTCACCGACGTAAAACGCGGGTCGGCCTTCAGCTTCGCGATCCAGGCCGCCGCATCGTCGACATAGGTGTCGAAGCGCAGCTGGACCTCGTCCAGCATGGCGGCCTTGCTGGCGCCGATGCCGCGCTTGTCGTAGCGGAGCGAGGCAAAGCCGGCCTGGGCCAGTGCATCGGCCAGCATCTTGAGGCCGTCGTTGTGGCCGGGGAGCATGGCGTTGTTACCGTCGCGGTCCGTGGGGCCGGAACCGGCGACGATCAGCACCACCGGCGCCTTGCCCTTGCCCGCCGGCAGGCGCAGGCTGCCGTGGACGGCGCCGCTGGCCGTCTCCAGTGTCATCGCCTGTTCGCCGGCCGGTGCGGCCACCGCCTGCGCGGCCGCGGCCGCGGCCAGCACCAACATCGCCCAACATTGCATGAATCGCATCGTCATCTCCTAGTTTGAAAAATATCTAATTAGACATTCATCTAAATACTAGGCCGACAAGTTTCCGCTGTCAATTCAAAAATGTCCTGATGGATTTTTCCAAAACCCGGGGTCTGACCCCGGTTTGGGCTTGATCAATGCCGCGTGATGCTGGGATTCGGGTCGGTCGGCGGCTCGTCGTTCATCGGGGTGCGGATCGGCGGCTGATGGGGGTCGGGCGTATCGAATGGCTCCTTGGGCGGCTCTTCGATGGGCGCCGGATCGGGGGCGCGGTGCGCGTGGATGGTGGCTGCAAACATGGTTGATTTCTCCGGATTTCGAAGCCAAAACATTAGCATGCAGGGCGGTTTGCCGACGCCCGGCTGGATTACAATGGCGGATTCGACATGAAGGAATTCGTCATGCTGCCTACGCCCGTCGTTGCCGCCGTCCTTGCTCCGTTCGTGCTGTGGCGTGTCTACAGCCGCATCAAGCGCCTGACGACGCGCCAGCGCTCCAAGACCTGGCGCCATCGCACCACCCTGGTCTTTTTCCCGCTGCTGCTCCTGCTGCTGGCGGCCGCAAGCCTGAAGGCGCCGATGGCGCTGGCCGGCATGGGCGCCGGGCTGGCGGTCGGCGTCATCCTGGGCCGCATCGGCAGCAAGGGCACCAGATTCGAGCAGCAAGGCGATGAATACTATTTCACACCGCACGCGCCGATCGGCATGCTGGTCGCCCTGCTGTTCCTCGGCCGCATGGGCTACCGCGCCTACCAGGTCCTCGAGGCGAACGGCCAGCTCGCGCACCACGAGTTCGTCAGCAGCCCGCTGACCCTCTGCATCTTCGGCGTCCTCGCCGGTTACTACATCACTTTCGCGGCCGGCCTGCTTGCCTGGCGCAAGCGCACAGCCGCCGCTACTGCCGCCGCCCCCGCCACTGCCCAATGAGCATCACCACTGCCGCCCTCATCCTCCTCGTTCCCGTTCTGGTCTGGCGCATCTACCAGCGCCTCAAGACCCAGATGATGCGCCAGCGTTCGATCATGTCGCGCCACTACACCGGCCTGCTGGTGTTCGGCGCGATGGTGCTGGTGCCGCTCGCCGAACTCGCCGACCGCCCCCTGTCGCTGGCGGCGCTGGCGCTGGGGGCAATCGCCGGCATCGGCCTCGGTACCTACGGCTTGCGCCGCACCCGCTTCGAAGACACCCCGGAAGGCTATTTCTTCACGCCGCCCATGCGCATGGGCATCCTGGTGGCGATGCTGCTGGTGGCGCGCGTGATCTACCTGGGCATCGAGATCTACATGAACCAGGGCAGCAGCCGCCCGAATCCGCGCTTTTCGGACAGTGAGGCGACGATGTTCTGCGTCGGCCTGACGGGCGCCTATTTCTGCACCTTCTCGGCCAGCCTGATGCGCTGGCGCCAGCGCCTGCGCAAGGCGGTCGACAACGCATAAAGGACAGCCCATGACGCTGAACCGCCGCAGTTTCCTTGGAGCCGTACCGATCGCTTCACTGGGCCTGGCAGCGGGCAGCGTCCACGCGCAATACGGCGCCGCCGCAGCGAATGCCACGCCGGCGCCCGCCACGGAGATGGACACCCTGGTCGTGCTGGCCGGCGATGCCCTGCCGCGCAGCCTGGCCGCCGAGCCCGCGCGCCTGCAGGCCCTGCTCGACAAGCATACGAAACCGGGCGACGGCTACCTGGCCGGCGGGGCAGTCGCGGAACTGGAAGCGAAGTTCTCGGCCCTGCTCGGCAAGGAAGACACGGTCTTCATGCCCACTGGGACCCTGGCCAACCACATCGCCCTGCGCCTGCTGTGCGGCGAGAACCGGCACGCGCTGGTACAGCAGGAAAGCCACGTCTACCGCGACGAGTCGAACACCGTGACCACCCTCAGCGGCATCAACCTGGTGCCGCTGGCGCCGGGCAAGGCGGCGCCCACGCTGGAAGAGATCAGGGCGGCGATCGAGCGCGCCGAAGTCGGCCCCTATCCGATTAAGGTCGGCGCGATCGCCCTCGAAAGCCCGGTGCGCCGGGCCCAGGGCGCAAGCTTGACGCCGGCGCTGGTGGCCGAGATCGCGCAGACCGCGCGTGCAAACAAGATTCCCCTGCACCTGGACGGCGCGCGCCTGCTGCTGATGAGCGGCATGGCCGGCTTCCGCGTCAAGGACTATTGCGCGCATGTCGACACGGTCTATGTCTCGCTCTACAAATACCTCGGCGCGCCTTTCGGCGGCGTGCTGTCCGGTTCGAAACCGCTGATGGCCAAGGCGCGCGAGCTGCGCCACCTCTTCGGCGGCGCCATCTACCACGGTTGGCAGGCCGCCCTGCCGGCCCTGGACGCCCTGGACGGCGCCGAGGAACGCTATGCCCGCGTGCGCGCGGCCGGCGAACGCCTGATGGCGGCGCTCGAGCGCACGCCGGGCTTCAAGGTGAAACGCATCGAGAACGGCAGCAACCTGGCCGTGCTGGAAATCTCTCCGGCGCGCCAGGCCGGCCTGGAAGAGCGCCTGCAAAAGGCGAATGTGCGGCTCGGCAAGCTCAACGACGGGAAGGCGCAGCTGGGCTTCAACGAATCCATCCTGCGCCGCGATACGGATTACCTGCTCAAGGCCCTGGCAGGCTAGCAGGATAGCTTGTTCCACTCCAATACCGCGCTACCCGGTCCGGGAGACAATTGCATTATTTGCAATAATACCGGATCCTCGATGGTGTTCACTCTCCTCGCCAGGCACTGGCTGGCGCGTCGCCACTATCCGCTGCCCTCCTGGCTGGCCTGCGTCGCGCGCAGCCTGCGCGTGCTGCTGTTCCAGCGCGCCCACCGCCAGCTGCTGGCGCTCGACATCCACCGCCGCTACGTGGCCCTGGCGCACGACGACGTCTTCCACCACCTGAGCCACCGCCACTATCTGGCCAGGGGCATGTCGCTGCGCCAGCGGGTGCGCTGCGTGCTGGCCCATTACCGCTTCGAGGAAAGCGCCTTCGACGCCGCCTACAAGCATGCGGTGTACCGCAACGGCGGCCTGCTGCTGTGGCGGCACGAAGACCGGGAGGCCGGCTGGTGTTTCACGATCCGGCTCGAGATGGCCTCGCGCCTGTGCGCGGAAGGCGACCTGACGATCGCCATGTGCGCCAACGCCAGCTGCCTGCACCGCCTGTCCTTCAGCTGGGTCGAGGGCGCCTTTGCCGGCCTCGATGCGTCCGTGGTCCCCTTCATTGCGCGCAACCAGGGCCACCGCGCCGACGTCGCCGATGCCTTCAGCGCCTTCGGCCTGGCCTTCCCCCACAACTCGCCCAGCTACTTCTGCTTCGCCGCGCTGCAGGGCATCGCCGAGGCGCTCGGTTTCAGGCAGATCGCCGCCATCAAGGCCGGCTGGCAAAGCGCCTGGACACCCGCCGACGCCAGGCATTTCGCGAATGCCTACGACGGCTTCTGGGAGACCCTGGGCGGCGTGCCGCTGGCGGGCCGCTGCTGGCGCATCGCCCTGCCCCTGCAGCTCAAGCCCCTGGCGGAGATCTCGTCCCGGCACCGCAAGCGGGCGGCGCTGCGGCGCGAGCACTGGCAAACGGTCGGAGAAATGGCGCGCCTGGCCTTGCAGCGGCACACCCAATAAAAACGGCCGGCGTCCACCGGATCGCCGACCGTCTCGGACGCGGCTTGCGCAGCTTACGCCGCCTTCGCCTCGTCCCCCGCCTGGCGGCGCTGCAGCACGAAGATCGGCTGCGCCCACTGCGTGTCCTTCTTCTTCTTGCTGGTGATGAGGGTCAGGTCCGACGGGTCGTAGACGTCCGTGTTGTGGGTCAGCGGCGTCGTCATCAGGTACTGGGCGTCGGTGTTCTTCAGGAACTCGCCGACCAGCTGGATGTTGCGGATGTCCAGGTGGGCGAAGGGTTCGTCGATGAACACGAAGCCGCCGGAACCTTCTTCCGACTTCAGCAAGCCGATCAGCAGCACCAGCGACTTCATGACCTGCTGGCCGCCCGAGGCTTCGCCGTCGTTCATGCCGATCTGGCCCTTGCCGTCGAACTTGAAGCGCACGTGCAGGCCGGCCTGGGCCAGCTGCAGGTCGTCGTTCTCCAGGCGCACCGGATCCACCGTGACTTCGATGTTGGCCAGCTCGCCCAGCTCGCGGATGTTCTTGGTGTAGGTCTTGATCGTGTAGCGCAGGCGCTCGATATAGGCGCCGCGCGCGTTGTCCGTGGCCTCGATCGCGCGGTTGTTCTGGTAACGCCGCTCCTCGGTCTCGTTCTGGCGGTTCGACAGCTGGTCGTTCAGGCGCGCGTACTGGTCGATCACGGTCGGATCGTGTTCCCAGTCGCTGCGCGCCAGCGAGGTCTCGAGCGAACCCACGCGCAGCTTGACCTGGTGCGTGTTCTGGTGCGCGGCCACCAGCGCGGCGCGGCGCTCCGGCTGGCGCCAGGCCTTCGGCACGTGGCGCCAGTTGCGGCGCAGCTCCAGCAGGGCGCGCGCATGCTCGCTGCGCTGGTCGATCTGGCGGCGGTGGTTCAGGCGCATGCCGGCTTCCGCTTCCGACAGGGCCATGCGGGCGTTCTGCCACACGGTGTCGGCGCGGGTGCGGGTGACGGTCGCGTTCTTGGTCAGCACCTGCAGCTCGCCCAGGCGCGCGCCGACTTCCAGGCGCTCGGTCTTGAGCGGCTCGATGGCGCGCAGGGCTTCCTCGAACTCGGCCTGGCGCGCGCTCAGTTCCTTGACGGCGTCGACGCCGGCGATGCGCACGCGCAGCGCCGACACCTCGGTCGCCAGCTTGCTGATTTCCAGCGTCAGCTTGTCTTCCTGGGCTTCCAGGGCGGGCAGCGTTTTCTGGATCGCTTCCAGGCGCTGGGTTTTACCAGCCGCGCCGAAGCGGTAGCGCGAGGGCTCGACGAACAGCGAGCGTCCGCCACGGCGTTCGCGGTGGTAGGCGTCCGGCGTGATCCACTCGTCGGCATCGCTCTTGAAGCCCTGGTCGACCGATTCCACGCGCTCGATGCGCTCGAGCTGGTCGATCAGCCAACCCGGCGCCTTGGAGCTGAAGCGCACCACGGACAGCAGGGTGTCGTCCTTGACCACCGGGGCGCTGACGCAATCCGGCACGATGAAGTGGCGATAGCGTTCTTTTTCCGCCAGCTTGTAGGCGGCCGGCGCGTCCTTCGCGCTTTCCAGCAGCACCACCGAGGCATAGCCGCCCAGCACACCCTCGACCGCGCCCTGCCATTTCGGGTCGGTCACTTCGACGATATCGGACAGCATGGCGTGGCGGATGTTCGCATCGTTCAGCGCGCGGCGCATCAGGCGCTGGGCTTCCGGTTCCGGCATCGAGCTCTTGCCCTGCAGGGCCGAGATGGTCGACATCGCCTCGGCGATCCTTCCGCCCAGGTTCTCGCGCTCGGTCTTCTTCTTCGACAGCTGCGCTTCTTTCGCTTCCAGCTGGCTTGAGACCTCGGCGATGTCGGCGCCGGAGTCGGCGGCCAGCTTCTGCAGGCGTTCCTTCTGCTCGAGCAGGCTTTCCAGCGGCTTGAGCTTGCGGTTGACTTCCGTCAGGCGGCCGGCCAGCGTGTTCGCTTCCTGCTCCAGCTGGACTTCCTGCTGCTGGGCCTCGGTCAGCGCGCGCTGCTGGGCCGCCAGCGCGTGGCGCTTTTCGGCCAGCTGGCTGTCGGCCTGCACCAGCGGCTTCTTCGCTTCGCGCAGGGCGCGGCTGGCCTGGCCCGCCTTTTCACGGGCTTCGTGGTATTCGAGGCTGGGCAGCGCTTCTTCCACCAAGGCCTGGCGTTCCTTGTTCAGGTCTTCCCACTGGTGATAGTTGGCGACGCGCAGGCGCAGGCCTTCGAGGTTGATGCGGGAAGTCTCCAGCTCGGCCTCGAAGCGCTTCAGCTCCGATTCGGTGTCGCGCTGGTGGCGCTTGGCTTCGTCGTAGGCGTCCAGCACTTCCTTGTCGCCGAAGACCTGGAACACCAGGTCCAGCAGCTGGCGCGGCGAGTATTCGCACAGCTTGTCGGTCTCGCCCTGCTCCAGCGCCAGCACTTTCGACATCGCCGGCGACAGGCCCGCCGATGCGAGACGCTTGCGGTAGTTCTCGACGCCCAGCCAGTCGGTGGCCTCGGTCACTTCCTCGATGTCGATATTCCCCGGCCGCATCAGGTACTGGCGCTTCCAGTCGCCGCCGTTCTTCTGCACCTGGCAGAACAGGGTCACTTCGTCGTCGCTGAAAAAGCCGCTGTGGCGGAACGGACGGTTCGACAGCTGGCGGCCGGAGGCCTTGTTGTCGACCACCGCGCGGATCCAGGCGCTCTGCTGGCCCGAGTGGCGCGCATAGTGCTTATAGGTGCGGCCCATCGAGCAATCGAGGCCGAACAGGGTGCGCAGCGCGTCCAGCAGCGTGGTCTTGCCGGAACCGTTCTGGCCGGCGATGGTGATGATCTTGGCGTCGAGCGGGATGTTCTTGATGCGCTGCCAGTAGTCCCAGTGGACCAGCTCGAGAGATTTGATGTGGAACATGCGCTTTACTCCTGGGGTTCTTCGGCGACGACGGGGTCAGCGTCGTTGGCTGCTTCGCTGACGACGCGGCGCGGCACCACGGCGGTCGGGGCGCGCTTGAACACGTCGGCCAGGGCGCCGTTGATGATGCGCTCCTTCAGCAGGTCGGTGTCCATCAGCAGGTCGAGCAGCGGGCCTTCCAGGATCACGTCGCCGCGGCGCTCGATGAAGCCGAGCTTGGACAGCAGGCCGAGGTTCATGTCCATGCGGGTCTTCTTGCCCAGCTTGTCGCCGAAGTCGGCCAGCAGCGCGGTGTAGGAGATGCCGATCGAGGTGTCTTCGGCGCGCGGGATCGGGTTGTCCTTGTCGAACATGTCCGACTGGTCGACGTCGATCGCCTGGTGGGTTTCCTGGCGCTGGCGCTTGGGCAGGATGATCTGCGCCCACAGCACCACCAGCAGGGCCACGCCGTCGCGGGTCAGGCCGAAGTTATTGTTCTGCCAGATGTCCCGGGCGCCGAAGATCTTCGGTTCGACGTTGCGGTGCAGGGCCAGCGTGACGTGGTCGGCATACACGTTGTCGATCAGCTTCAGGCCGGATTCCAGCAGGCGCTTGTCGATCTCGGCGCGGAAGGTATCGTCGGACAGCGCGCGCTTGACCATCTTGTCGTCGCGGCGCAGGGTCTGGTGCGTGAGCAGTCGCGCAATCAGGATTTGTGCGTCGTCATTCATCTTCTTTACTGTCCAGATCTAGATTCAATGAGAGGGTTGCGCGCGACATCGCCATCACGTGCGGGTCGTCCAGCTGCACCATCTCGTCCTCGGACGAGAACAGCACCGGCAGGCGCGCCAGTTCGGCGGTCGGGCCCTGCAGGCTGGCCTCGGCGGGGTCGCCCAGCAGCGGCAGCAGCGAGGCGCGGTAGGACGCAATCGCGAAGCTGGCCGGCAGCAGCGAGTCCTGGATCGCCACGCTGCGCGGCGCACCCTCGGCCATCACCGGGAAGTTATCGAGGTTGGCGAAGTCCGCCAGGCGCTTGATCCAGTCGTCGAGCTCCGCCTGCATCGCCGGGTTGTCGTTGATGGTGGTCGGGGCGTCTTCGCCGCTCGGCAGGCCGCCCGGCGCGACGTTGACGGCGCGTTCCGTCATCAGCTCGGTCTCGGCGACGTCGATCATCTCGGCCGGCGTGACGAACAGCGGCAGCACCGGACGCTCGATCGCGCCCTCGGCCAGGCCGGCCAGGTCTTCGTGCGCCAGCAGCCAGCGCTTGATGTCGGTGGTCGACAGGCCCGACTGGCCCAGGTGCACGCGCTGGCGCTCGATCTGGTTCAGCGCGCGCGAGAACATGCCCTGCATGTTCAGCAGCGAGGACTGGGCGCGGCCGATCGCCTGCGCCGCCTTGTGCGTGGCCGCATCGGCTTGCTCGCTTGAGGTGATCGCGCGCAGGATCGTCGAGCCCTTCTCGACCCAGTCGCAGGCCATGTGCCACTTCGCCTGCGAGGCGCGCAGGCGGAATTCGGAACCCGAGGCGATGGCGTCGCGGAATTCCTCGTGCAGCTCGATCAGGCGGCCCAGCAGGTGCTTGAGCTGCTCGACCGTGACGCCGCCCACGGCCTGGGCGCCGGCCACCTGGGACAGCAGGAAGCCCATCTCGGCCTCGTCTTCTTCCGGTCGGCCCAGCGCCAGCAGGGTGTCGAGCGCGGCGAGCACGTTGCGCGCCAGCGGCGTGATGCGGTACACGGCGGCCGGATTGTCCCAGGCCAGCAGGCCGTGCGAACGCAGGCGGCCCAGCACCGTTTCCAGGCTTTCCGGGATCAGGTAGGCGAACTTGGTGTTGATGTCGGCGCGTGAGAACGCGGATTCGCCGGTTTCGGCGGCGAGCTCGCGCAGCACCAGCAGGCGCACGATCACGCCGTCCTGGCCACCGTGGAACAGGGCGGTGAACGCCTGCAGCATCGGCTGGGCGCGTTTCAGGTGATAGACCTGCTCGATCTCGTCCGGCGCCACTCCCTCCTGGAAGTGGGATTGCAGCGGATCGAGCTCGTCAGGCGCTATGGAATGGAGGTCGGCGGCGGCGGCGCCTGCCAGGTTGTCGATCATCGTAGGGCTTACCAGTTGCCGGTTTTGTAACGCGCGCGGCTGCCGGGGCGGAGTGCGCGGGGGCGTCAGTATAACAGTTAAGACCCGGCAACTAATAAAAGCGGCGCCCACATCTGCCTAATAAGCAACGGCAACAAAACAAGGCTTGACTTGCCAAGCAAGCAAGATTTGTGACGCGCAGTCATAAATGAAATCTCAGCCGCGCGCCCCCTCTTCCGGCACAGAAGGATAATGATGTTGCGATATTTACATCAGAAACTAAGGAGAACGCCATGTACCGAGCACTAGCGAACGCGGCCCTCGTCCTGGCCGTTTGCGCCATGTCACCCGCCATCGCCGCCGCCCAGCCGAAAGAGCAGAACGGCGTCACCTACATCAACGGCGGCGTCGGCACCGACGAGCAGAACGCCATGAAGGCCCTGAAGGCCGACTACAACCTGCGCCTGACCTTCGCCACCAGGCAGACCGGCGCCTACCGCTCCGACGTCCAGCTCGACATCGCCGACGCCAGGGGCGCCAGCGTGCTGAGCGTGGCGAACACGGGGCCGATGTTCTTCGCCAAGCTGCCGCCGGGGACCTACAAGATCAGCGCGGCGGCCGAGGGCAAGACTTTCAAGCGCACGCTGAAAGTGGGGAACGCGCCCAAGGAGATGGTTCTGCACTGGGAAAACGACTCGCCGGATGATCCGGGCATCCAGGATTAAGCCCAGGCAGCTCAGTCGAGTACCGAGCTGCCGTTCAAGCCCGGCGTGGCGGCGAACACCTCGGCCATGTAGTCGATGAAGACGACCGCGCGCTGCGGCAGCAGGCGCTGGGCCGCGTACACGGCGTGTATCGGCGTCGGCCCGGTCGCATGGCCGGCCAGCACCACGCGCAGGCTGCCGTCCCGCACCTGGTCCCAAACCATCCAGCTGGGCAGGTAGCCGATCCCGATGCCGCCGATGACCGCGCGCCGTATGCCTTCGAGGTTATTCACCCGCATGCGGCCGCCGACCTGCACTTCCCCTTCCCTGAACGGCCACCGGTCACCGCGCGCTATGTGGGTGTACAGGATGCATTCGTGCTGCGCGAGCGCGGCCGGCGTGTCCGGCGTGCCGCGGGCGTCGAGATAGGCCGTGCTGGCGACATGCACCCGTTCCGAACTGCCCAGGCGGCGCGCCCGCAGCGCGCTGTCGGCCAGCACGCCACCACGGACCGCCAGGTCCAGGCCTTCGGCAACCAGGTCGGCATACGCATCGCTCAGCAGCAGGTCGAGCTCGAGATCCGGATAGCGCGCCATGAAGCCCGGCATGGCCGCGATGATCTTTTCTGCGCCGAGCGCCTGCGAGCAGGCCATGCGCAGCAGGCCCTGTGGATTCCTTTGCCCCCTGGCGTCCGATTCGGCCTGCCCGATCAGGTCGAGCGCGGCGCGCGCCTGCTCGTAATAACGCTGGCCTTCCGGTGTCACGGCCAGGCTGCGCGTGGAGCGGTGCAGCAGCTGGGTGCCCAGGCTCTGCTCCAGGGCGGCGATGTTGCGGCTGACATTCGGCTGGCCGATGCCCAGCTCGCGCCCCACGGCCGAGAAGCTGCCGGTTTCGACCGCGCGCACGAAGCATTCCATCGCTGTTAATTTATTCATTTTATAGCCACCCGCTCCGGCATTCATGCGTTTTTTGCATGGACATTATGCGCGTTTGGCCTCTTATCGAAAAGCGCCCGGACGCGCACACTGGACCTCGTTCAAACAAAGGAGAACACCATGTCCAGGAAACTCGAAGGGAAAATCGCCGTCGTCACCGGCGGCAGCACCGGTATCGGCCAGGCCGTCGCCAAGCGCTTCGCGGCCGAAGGCGCGACCGTCTACATCACCGGCCGGCGCCAGGCCGAACTGGATGCAGCCGCGCAGGCGATCGGCGCCGGCGCCGTCGCCGTGCAGGTGGATTCATCCCGGCTCGATCAGGTACAAGGGCTGTTCGACCGCATCAAGGCGGAACATGGCAGGCTCGACGTCCTGATGGCGAACGCCGGCGGCGGCTCGATGCTGCCGCTGGGCCAGATTACGGAAGCCCAATTCGACGACACCTTCACGCGCAACGTCAAAGGCACGCTGTTCACCGTGCAGGCGGCCCTGCCCCTGCTTGGCGCCGGCTCCTCCGTCATCCTGACCGGCTCGACGGCGGCCAGCAGCGGCACCGAGGCCTTCAGCGTCTACGCCGCCTCGAAAGCCGCGGTGCGTGCGTTCGCGCGCAACTGGATCCTCGACCTGAAAGGCCGCGGCATACGCGTCAACACCCTCAGTCCGGGACCGATCAAGACCCCAGGCCTGGTGGAACTGGCCGGAACCGACGAAGCCAGCCAACAAGGCTTGCTCGATCACTTCGCGTCGCAGATTCCGATGGGCCGCGTGGGCGACCCCGACGAGATCGCCAAGGCCGCGGTCTTCCTGGCCTCCGACGACGCCAGTTTCATCACCGGCATCGAGCTATTCGTCGACGGCGGCATCGCCCAGATCTGAGCGGGGACGAAGGGCTAGCGCTTCGTGATCTTTTCGAGCGTCTGCTCGACGTAATCCCGCTCGTTGTCGACGAAGCGCAGCTTGACCGGATACCACTCCAGCGACGGCGCCAGCCAGATGTCCAGGGTCTGGTCCTTCGTGCCCGGCGGCGGTTCGCGCAGCACGTGGACGGTGTCGACCGTGCCGATGGCGGCGCCGGCCTGCACCTTTTCGCGGCCGATCACGCGGAAGGTCCAGGGGTCGGCGTCGTGCGGGCCGACCACGAAGAAGTCCCATTCCGAGCCGGTCCTGAACTTGTCCCTGGCCGCGCGCGCGAGGGCGACCAGCTGCCACGAGATCGAGACCCGGTCCTGCTCGCCGCCCTTGATCGGGTAGCTTTTCTTGCCGTCGCTGAAGCTGATGGTTTTGGCCTCGCGGTCGAAGCTGGCCGTGACCGGGTCCTTGCGGAAGCGCTTGTCGTAGTACTCGTTCGGGGCCAGGCCGAAGCTGTCGATCGTACCCTGGCTGCGGTTCTCGGTCAGCTTGCCCAGCAGGGCCACGCGCGAATCGGTGTTGATCGTGTACTTGCCCTCGCCCTGGCGCCAGCTCAGGGTGGCGTCTCCGTTCAGGGTGAAGCCGCGCTGGCGGGCGCTGATCGAGTAGGCCAGGTCGGCCGAGGGCGGCAGGTTGAAGGGGCGCACCTGCGACGGGTGCTCGTCGTCCGCCGCGGGCGCCGCATGCGCGGCCATCGTCGTCGCCAGCAGCAGACTCGCCCCGGCCAGTTTCCACATCTTGTTCATGTCAGCTTCCTGAATTCTTCATCACGATATTGTTCACGGTCTGGGTCGTCACCGCCCCGCTGGCTTCCAGGTTACGGATCTGCACCGGCATCCAGCCGTGATCCGGCGCCAGCCACAGGTCCAGGCGCGAGTTGTACGAGCCGGGCTTGGGCGGCCGCGCCAGGTGCCAGGTGGCGATCCTGCCCATGCGGGTGTCGATCTGTTCCTGGCCGAGCACCACAAAACTGAAAACGCTGGCGTCGCGGTCTTCGCCGACAAGGATGTCTATATTGCCCGACAATTGTTGCGGATCGCCGCGCGCGATCGCCGTCAGCTGCAGTGGTACGCTGGCCTTGTCCTGTGCGCCCCACACCAGCGGATAGTTCGCTTCGGAGGCCGAAAAACTCAGCCGGCCGGTGTTGCGGTTGAAGTGGGTGGCCGTCATCGACTTGCCGCGCCGCTTTTCCGTCATCAGGGCCGGCATGAAGCCCTCATCGCCGACCGTGCCTTCGCTGGTCAGCGTCAGCAGGTTCACGTGCGCGAACACGACCGTGATGCCGGCCTCGACGCGGATCTTGTAGGAGGTCGGCGTGAGCGTCCACGACAGCAGGGCGTCGCCGCTCCAGTTGGTGCCGTTCGCATCCGTGCGGGCGACGTCCATCTGGATATCGGCCGCCGGCGGCAGGTCGACTTTATACTTGCGCGCCTCCGGTGCGGGCTTGGCGGCCGGCTCCGCGGCTGGCTGCGCCGGCGCGCCGGCCTGGGACGATTGTACGTCGGCCACGCCATTCGGGGCGCTCCCCTGCCCCGCGGCCGGCGTCCCAGCCTGGTCGCCGGGCGCGGCGTCGGGAACGGGCGCGCGCGCGCCTTCACCTTCGCCGGCAGCGGCGGGCGCATCGCCGGCCTGCGCCACCTCCACCGGTTCCAGGGGCAGCGGCGGGATCGGCGGCGGCGGTTGCAGGACCGGCTGCGGCGGCTGCACGTCCGGCGCTTGCACCGGCGTGACGGGCGTCTTGAGCAGCCGCGCTTCGGCCGGCGGCGCCTCGCGCTTTGCCGGCTCGCGCGGCTTGCCGAGCTGCCCGCCGAACCAGTCCAGCAGCAGCAGGTGCAGCAGGACCGTGAGCGCGCCGAACACGATTTTCCGGCGGCGGCGGTTCGAGGCGATAGCGAGGCTCATCCGGCTAGTGTAACGTCTATGAGCGCCATTCGTTATCTGCTAGTCTTAAGCGAGACCATAACAGGAGACGATCATGCAGAAACCACCCGCCGCTAACATGCCTGGAATGACGGATACGCTGGACTTCGTCAAGAACCTGTGGGGTTCCATGAACCTCCCGGGCACGAACATGTCGGGCATGGCCGCGCCGCCGATGTCGGTGGAAGACCTCGACAAGCGCATCGCCGACCTGAAGGCCGTCGAATCCTGGCTGAACATGAACGTCACCATGCTGCGCGGGACCATCCAGACCATGGAAGTCCAGCGTTCCACGATGTCCACCCTGAAGGCGATGGGCGCCTCGATGGCCGAGGCCATGCGCCAGTCGGGCGTCAGCGCGGAGAAAATGGCGGGCATGCCTTTCGGCGCCTTGTTCGGCCAGCCGGGTGCGGGCAAGGAGGGCGGCGGCGGCGCGGCCCAGCCCGGCGCGCCGGCCCAGGACCAGCAAGCGGCGCCGGACCCGGCCGCGGCAATGGGCATGCCGGCGGCGTTGGCCTGGTGGAATATGCTTCAGGAACAGTTCACGCAGGCAGTGGCGACGGCGATGACGCCGGCGGATGGGGCGGCGAAGGCGGAGGCGCCGGCGCCGGAAGCGCCGACGGAACCGGCACCGCAGGCAGCGCCGAACGGCAACGGCCGTGCGCGCGGCGGCAAGCCGAAGGCCGACAAGGCGTAATCACGCCACCACGGCAACGCCGGCGCCGTCGGGCGCCGGCTGCAGATCCGCCAACTGCTCCATCAACTGCGCAAAGCGCTGCTGCCCCGGCAGCAGGTGGTCGACGTGGTGCAGCACGTCCTGGGCTTCGGCCCACAAATCCGCATCGTGGCCGTGCTGCTGCATGTGCGAGACCATGATCTGGGCCGCGTTGAACAGGATCCGCTGGTTGTTCGGCACCGCCTTGCGCGCATTGCGCATCCACTCGACGGCCTCGGCCAGCTTGCCGGTCTTCCACAGCAGCACGCCCTGGTTCATCAGGTCCGCCGCTTCCTTCTTCGAGCTGCGGATCAGGGCCAGGCCCTCCTCGCCCATGCGGGCCTTCTCGAAGATCGCCTGCACCTCGTCCAGCAGCAGCGGGTTGTCGTGGTTGTTGCGGATCACGTAGCACAGCAGCTCGACCGGCGCATCCTTCACGCCCACCGCGAACAGCAGGGTCGCCAGCTCCAGGCAGGTGCCGGTGTCGGGGCGTTCCGGGGTCAGCTTGAGCATTTCTTCGAGCTCGTCGCCGGCCTTGCGCGCACGCCGGTAGTCGCCGCTCTCATGGTAGACCAGGCCTTCCGTGATCTTCGCGCGCAGCGGGAGGTCCGGGTGCTCGTGGCCGAACTCGCGCTGGGCCGTCATGAGCAGCTGCAGCGCTTCCTTGGTGTCGTTCTTCTGCCCGCAGACGCGCGCCAGCCCGAGGTAGGCGTCCGGCGTCTTCATGATCGAGTACTCGCCGATCGCGATGCATTTGCGGAAGGCCTTCTCGGCCATCTGCACGTTGCCCAGCTTGAGAGCGATGTTGCCCAGGTTGCGCTGGCGCGTCACCGAATTCGGCGACAGTTTCGCGGCGCGTTCCAGGATCGCCCCGGCTTCTTCCATCTTGCCCATGTTCTGGTAGGCGGCGGCCAGCTGGTCGTAGGCGTCGATGTAATAGCGGTTCTCGGCGATCACGCTCTGGAAGATCTGGCGCGCCTGCTCGAACTCGCCGTTGGCCATGCGGATCTTGGCCAGGCCGGCGCGCGCCCACTGGTACTCGCGCTGTTCCAGCACCTGCTCATAGACTTCGCGCGCCCTGGCCGGCTGGCCGCTCTTTTCCATCAGCCTGGCCTTCATGCGCAGCAGCTCGAGCTGGTGGATCTTGTCGCTGCCGATGCGGGCGTCGCACAGCCTGGCCGCGCGCAGGTAGTCCTTCTCGGCGCAGGCCTGGTCGATGGAGCGGAACACCTGCTTCTTGTGCCACACGCGGTTCAGGCGCGTCAGCAGCACGCCCTCGGTGATCGGCTTGATCAGGTAGGCGTCGGGCTGGTGCTCGGCGGCGCCCATCACCGATTCGACGCTCTTCTCGGCCGACACCATCAGCCACACGGTGCTGGGGTTGACCAGGTTGCGCACGCGCGCTTCTTCCAGCACCTGCTGGCCGTTCTTGCCGTCGCCCAGGTTGTAGTCGCACAGGACCACGTCGTAGCGCACGCGGGACAGCAGGCCCATCGCCTCGCCGCCGCTCGAAGCCTGGTCGATGTTCCTGGCGCCCAGGCTGCGCAGGCTTTCGCGCAGCAGCTGGCGGATGCCGACGAAATCGTCGACCACCAGGTAGTTCTTGCCGGCCCAGTCGATCTCGGCGGCGCCGGCGGCGCTGACGGGGTTCATGGCAGCCTCAGGATGAAACAGCCGCCGCCATATGCCCCTCCATTCTCGAGGCGCAGGCTGCCGGCCTGGCCGCGGTGACGGTGCATCTTCGCGACCTTGCTGGAAAAGTAGAGGCCCAGGCCGGCGCTGTTGGTCAGGAAGTTGACCCCGCCCGCCACCTCGCGCGTGGCGATCGCGCCCGCCTTCAGCAGGGCCGGCGGATAACCGGGGCCGTTGTCCTCGACCCGCAGCTCGAGCCAGCCTTCGCTTTCGCGGATCGCCAGGCGCACGCAGTCGCAGGTGTAGTGGATGGCGTTGTTGATCGCATGCGAGAGCACGCCGACCACCAGGTCTTCGTCCAGGTGCCAGATCAGGCCGGGGTCGTAGTCCAGTTCGAGCCGGATGCCGCGCGACTTCAGCAGCACGCGGCCGATCGCCACCACCTGCTCGACCAGCTGGCCCAGCTCGACCGGCTGCAGGTCGAAGGGATAGTCGGGCTTGCCGACCTGCTTGTACAGGGCCAGCAGCTGCATCAGGTTGTCGTTCAGGCGCTTGGTCTGGTACAGCATGTGCGCCATTTCCGGATAGGCCGAGTCGCCCTTCGGCGAAGAAGGCGAAGGCGGCGCGACCAGCAGGCGCTCCAGCGTGCCGGACAGGACGCTGAGCGAGTTCTTCATGTCGTGCGCGGTCGATGCGAGAAACAGGAACAGGTCGTGGGTATCGGGCGTGTCGGGCGGCGTGTCGGCCAATAGGTCGTCCATTTCAACCTTTCAATGTGTGAAATGTTGCTGGACGTCAATTGTACCTTTTTCGATCGAATTGCTTAAAAGAAATTAAATATCGGTGGCTTGCGGCCCCCGTGACGTGCGGCGTGCACGCAACACGAAGCGGGCCGGGTCGAGGGCGTCGACCAGCGCCGATTCCAGCGGCAGCGGTTCGCCCTCGAGCTGGGCGGCGAGCAGCTCGGCGGCCCAGCCGGCCCAGATCAGTCCGCGCGAGGCATAGCCCAGCAGCGCGTACAGGCCGGGATGGCGCGGCACGTCGCGCAGGCGCTCGGTCGTGCCAAGCGCGCCGAAGTCCGGCAGGCGGCCGACCAGCGGCAGGCGGTCCGGGGCGATGCAGCGGAAACCCACGCGGCCCTGCAGCGGCGCGCCTTGCGCCGCCTGCGGATCGGACAGCAGGCCGCGCAGGCGCTGCAGGTTTTCCTCGTGGCTGGCCGGCGAAAGTTCGGGATCGCCGTCGACGTCGTAGGTGGCGCCGGCGCTGGCCACGCCGTGCGCGGGCGGCGTGAGGTAGGCTTCGCGGCACAGCACCACCGGCAGCGCCGGCACCATCCCGGCCGGCACATGGCTGACCTGGCCGCGCATCGCCGTCAGCGGCAGCGGCGCCGCGTGCGGCACCTGCATGGCGCCGGCGCCGTTGGCCAGGATCAGGGTCGGCGCGCGCGCGACGATGACGCCATGCTGGTCGCTGACTTCCCAATGCCGTTCCACATAAGCGATGGCGACGTTGCCGACGCCGAAGCGCTGCTGCAGGCGCCCGCCGCAAGCCGCCAGCATGGCTTCGCAGACGCTGCCGGGCCGCGCCCAGCCGCCCTGGCGGAACAGCCAGCCGCCATCCGGCGCCGGCAGCCCGAGCAGGCTTTCCGCCTGCGGCTGTTCGAGCCACTCGGCAAACTCGGCGGGCAGCGCGCCGCTGGCGGCGATCGCGCGCTGCACCTCGGCGTGGCCGGGGTCGCGCGCCAGCTGCAGCACGCCGCAGGCCTGGCCTTCGATGGCGCCGCCGATGCCGCCCAGGCGCTCCCAGTGGCGCAGTGCGTACAGGTAGGCGGCGCGGGTCAGGCGGGTCGGGATATTGTCGTCCCTGGAGACCAGGGGCATGAAGATGCCGGCGCGGTTGCCCGAGGCTTCCATGGCCGGGCGCGGATGGCGCTCGACCAGGGTGACGTCCCAGCCGCGCGCGCACAGGCGCTCGCAGGCGGCGGAACCGGCAATGCCGGCGCCCAGCACGATCGCGCGCCGCTCGGGCAG
Organism: Massilia aerilata; assembly: GCF_042656905.1. Lineage (NCBI taxonomy): Bacteria > Pseudomonadati > Pseudomonadota > Betaproteobacteria > Burkholderiales > Oxalobacteraceae > Massilia > Massilia aerilata. Next base: position 189,239 of record NZ_JBHSMZ010000010.1, on the reverse strand, counting down.
CGGCGGCAGCGGCGGGCGCGGCTTGCGGCTGGCGAAATGGGCCTTCTGTTTATCCGGCTCGGCGCAGGCCTCGAACACGAAGCCCTGCGCTTGCAGCGCCGCCACCTGCGCCGGCGTCAAACCCTGCCCCAGCAGGCGCGCCTGCGGTGCGGCCACCCGCGCCAGCGCGCGCGCGAAGCCGGCGCCGGCCTGCTCCAGGCCATGCAGGCGGAACAGGTCGACGCGCGCGCTCAGCTGGCTCAAGGCGTCGTCGATGGTGGCGCTGAGCAGATCCAGCGTCAGCCCAGGCTCGGCTTGCGGGATGCGGTGGAAGCCCGGAAGCAGCAGGCTGCTCAAGGCGATCACGTGCAGGTGCGGCGAGCGGTGCGGGTCGGTGCGCCAGACATCGGCCAGCACCCTGAAGCCGGCGCCGTCGCCATAGGCGGCGTCGAAGACGGTGCAGCGCGCCTGGCCATGCCATGCGTCCCGGTAGTCCATGATTCAAGCCCTTCGTGCTTCCCGCGGGCGCTGGCGGCAGATGCAGCCGCGGTCGTGGTCGTCCACCATGCCGATCCCCTGCATGTAGGCGTAGATAATGGTCGAGCCGACGAACTTGAAGCCGCGCTTGCCGAGGTCCTTCGAGATGCGGTCCGAGAGTTCGGTGCGCGCCGGCCGGCCGCCGTCCGGCCAGTCGTTGACGATCGGCTGATGATCGACGAAGGACCACAGGTACCGGTCCAGGCTCAGGCCCTCTTCGCGCATGCGTAGATAAGCCCTGGCGTTGTTGATCGCCGCCGCCACCTTCAGGCGGTTGCGCACGATACCGGGGTCGAGCAGCAGCGATGCCACTTTGGCGTCGTCGTAGTTCGCGATCTTTTCCGCATCCCAGCCGTCGAAGGCGACGCGGTAGGTATCGCGCTTGTTCAGGATCGTCTCCCACGACAGCCCGGCCTGCGCGCCTTCGAGATTCAGCATCTCGAACAGCGTCGTCTCGTCATGGCAGGGCACGCCCCACTCATGGTCGTGATAGGCGATGTATTTTGGATTGTCCGTGTTGGCCCAGGTGCAGCGGGTGATATCCATGCCTAAGTATAACCGTCCTTCCAAACTTAAGCATAGCTAGCCATCGTTACTCAAAGCTGCCGTGCTGTTGGATTCCTGCTTCACCGGGGCCGGTTTCGCCTCGCGCTTACGCACCAGGCCAGCGCCCGCCCCTCCACAGGCTGTCGCGGTCGAACTGACCGCCATGTTTTTCAGGTTGACCGCCGCGTTAACGTCGCGGTCGAGGTGTGCGCCGCAGTCCGGGCAGGTCCACCGGCGCTGGTCCAGCGTCAGTGTCTGCAACTGGTGCCCGCAGCAACTGCACGTCTTGCTGCTGGGGTACCAGCGATTTGCCACCACCACTTGGCCGCCGCGCCAGGTCGCCTTGTACGTCAGCTGACGGCGCAGTTCATAAAAACCCATGTCGGCGATCGAACGGGACAGGCGCCGATTGCCCAGCATGCCTTTCACGTTCAGGTCTTCGATGCCAATCGTGTGGAAGCGCCGCGTGATACTGGTAGTAAGCTGGTGCAGGCCTTCGCGGCGCAAATTGCCAATCCGCGCGTGCAGCTTCGCCAGACGTTCCCTAGCCTTGTTCCGGTTGCGTGAGCCCTTAATCTTGCGCGACACCGCGCGTGACAGACGTCGTAGCTGCACCAGCAAGCCGCGCAGCGCCTTCGCTCCCGTGAATACCTCGCCGTTCGACAGGGTCGCCAACGCCGATACCCCGAGGTCGACCCCAACCGCGCCTTGGTTTTCGGCTGGCGGCAGGGTTACATTTGGTGTGTCGACGGTGATGCTAACGTACCAGCGGCCGGCGTGGCGCGAGACCGTCGCTGAAATGACCCGCCCCGTAAAACGCAGCGCCTCGCGCAGGCGCACCCATCCCAGCTTCGGGATATGGATGCGCTTGCCTTCGACGCGGAACTGATCGTTGGTCAAGCTGAACCGGTCGTGCGCCGCCTTCCGCCGGAACCGCGGGTAGTGCGCCCGGCGCGCAAAGAAATTCTCGAACGCCCGGCCCAGCTGGATGATCGCCATTTGCGGCGCGCACTTCGTCACCTCCAGCATCCAGGGGAATTTTTCACGCTTGATCGCGTTCAGCTGGCGCCCTAACGACAGCCGGGATGGCTGAGGAAGGTCCGGGTCGGCCTGGTGCGCGGCGTACTGGCGCTGCCACTCGGCTAATGCCCAGTTGTAAGCGAAGCGGGCGGTGCCGGCGGCGCGCGCGAAGTACGTGGCTTGCACATTGTTCGGGTCGAGCGCGATCTTGTGGGAGGTTAACATTGGACATCCCTCACGACCTGACGCACGCCGTCGATCAGCTTCTGGTTCTTGCGGCTGCGGTCATCTCGCATAGCTACCCCTGACTGGCGCAGTACAGTTCCAGCACCCGTTGCTGGCGCGAGATCGTCCTTTTGCTCGTGGTTAGACACGCGGGCGCAGAAGATTGTCCGGTGCAGAGCCAAGGCGAAGCGCAGAGCGCAACCGCGGTGGATACCGTTGGGGAAGACATTATTCATACTACGTAGGATCGCGCTGGCCTAGCTGAGTTCCGCGAAAAAATGTTCGAACCGGGCCGCCGTTAGTGTATCTAAATGTCTACATTGCAATAAAAATTTCTTAAAGAAATGTAGATTTACCAAGAGCAAAGAGATAGCCTGTAGGACCTCTCCTACTTTCATATTTTGAACATGGACATCCGCCGCGCCTATATTCGCCGAAGCGTCAAGCAAGCACGCCTGCAGAAGCGCATGGCCGTGGCGGCCATGCTCACCGTGTCCTGCTGCGCCGCCTTCCTGCTGCGCCAGGAACCGCAACAGGCAGTCGGGAACAGCTTCACGGCCGCCGCGCCGGAAGCGCAGCTCCGGCTCTCGCCGGAGATCAAGCGCGTCGCCGATGGGTCCACGCCGGCGGCGCCGCGGCGCGTGTATCCGTTTTCGATCGTGCCGGGCGGCGTGACCAGCCGCGCCGAAATCGCCCATGCGGTCCTTGCCGACAAGACCGTGGCCGCGCATTACGCCGGCTTTGCGGTGGACAAGGCCAGCCTGCAGACCGTGCAGAAGGCGCGCGCCGTCTACGTCTCCTACCGCAAAGGCGACCATGTGTACTGGACTTCGCGCCCGGTGACCCTGGCCGAAGGCGAGTCCATCCTGTCCGACGGCCAGAACGACATCCGCGCGCGTTGCGGCAACCGCATTTCCGATACGCCCCGGTTGCCGGTCGAGGCCAAGGGGCCGGGCGAACAGGAACTCGACACGCCGGCCGTGCAGGCCCAGGATGGCGGCGAAAGCGCGCTGCTGCAGACCGCGGCCGCCCTGGAGAAAGAAGCCGGCGCCGGCCAGCAGTTCATCGCGCAGGCCTACCCGAACGGGGCTGGCCTCCTGCCGCCGCCGCAAACCGCGGCCGGCCTGGCGCAGAGCGGTTTCAGCAACGGCAGCATGGGCCTGGGCCTCCCCGGCTTCCCGGTCATCGGCAGCCACCAGACCCTGCTGGCCGGGGTCTCGAGCCCGGCCTCCGGCACGAGCGCGGGCAGCGCGGCCAGCAACGACTCGACGGCGGCGACCGACGGTTCGCTCAGCTATGGCAGCGACAGCGGCGGCAGCGGCAAGGGCGGCGATCCGGCGCTGAGCGGCGCCCTCAACGCTACCGACGGCGGGACCCCGAGCGGCGGCACCTCGGCTGGCGGCACCTCGGCCGGCGGCACCTCGGCCGGCGGCACCGGCGGCACCGGGGGCACGACCGGCACGACTGGCGGGACCACTGGCGGCACCGCCACCAAGCCCGCCGGCACCGACCCGCTCAAACCGCCGGCGCCCACGCTGCAGACCGATCCGACGACCGGCGGCAAGACCCCGGCGAAACCCCACGAACTGCCGGAGCCGGGCAGCCTGTGGCTGACCGGCGTGGCCGCCATCGCCCTGCTGCTGCACCGCCGCCTGCGTCCGCGCAAGCCGCGCTGAGCCTTCGCTTCACTGCGCGGCGGCTCAGGCGCAGCCGTCCACCAGCAGCAAGGGGATGCCCGCCCAGGCGATCGCAATCGCCGCCAGCAGGGCCAGCAGCGCCCCCGCCCGCCGCGCCAGCCCGGCGTGGCGGTCCAGCAGCGCCGCGCGCCGGCGCCAGGCCATCAAGGCGCAGATCGCGAACGCCGCCACCGTCACCCCACCCAGCAGCAGCCGGTCCGGCCCGCCCGCACGCAGGCCGCGCGGCGAGCACTGCGCCGCCGCCAGTCCGTAGCAGAAGACGAAGTGGCCGATCCAGACCAGCAGCGGCAGCGTCACGCCGAGTGTGCGGCGCCAGAAACCTTCCCTGCGTGCGTAGGCAGCCATGTTTACTCCATCAGCAAGGGCATCAGGCGCACCACCGCCACCGCCGCGATGCCCTGCAGCGTCGTGTAGTGCCAGACCAGCGCGATGTTGTCGAGCGTGGCGCGGCTGCGCGGGCCCAGGTGGCCGCGCCAGGCGCGCAGCGCCAGGTAGGGCGCCAGCACCAGCAGCAGGACGATGTGCAGGCCCTGGTAGCTGGCCAGCGCCGCGATCGCCGCGGCCCAGGCGCTGAGGGAGGGATCGAGGCCGCCGCGCCAGCCCTGCAGGTCGAGCACGAAGGCGCCCAGCGCGCAGGCCAGCGCCAGCAGCACCAGCCAGGGCAGGCGCCGCTTGCCGAGACTGCGCCGCGCCAGCCACACCAGCAGGGAGCCCAGCGCCAGCAGGCCGCAGGACCACAGCGCCTGCGCCAGCGGCGGCAGCGCCGCGCCCGGCGGCGGGCACACCTGCAGCCGCATCGACACGTGCACATAGGCGAAGGCGAAGGAAGCGAAGATGCTGGCGTCGACCACCAGCATGATGACGGTGGCCCACCAGGAATGCGATGCCTTGCCGACGGCGCCGACCGGCAGCGGCTCGCCTTCAAGCGCTTCCACCTGCTCGATCGCCGGCGGCGCGCGGTCCGACTCCCACATCCAGCCCAGCACCGAGCCCACCGCCAGCGCGCCGGCAGTCCAGGCCAGGAAGTAGAGCTTCACGGTCAGCAGCAGGAAGAAGGCCGAGGTGCCGAAGGCGCCCAGCAGCGGCAGCCAGCTGTCGCCGGGCAGCACCAGCAGGTAGCGCGGTTCGGCCGCGACCGCGCTGGTGGCGATGGTCTCGCGCAAGCCGGTGGCGGTATGCGGCAGGTAGTGCCCGCCCTCCTCCACTTCGCGCGCCAGTTCCGGTTCGTCCCACAGCGGATCGCTCGAGGTGACGCGCGGGATGCTGCGGTTGCCGTAATCCTCGGAGGGCAGCCACTCCAGCGTCGACGCATTCCACGGGTTGCCGACCTCGCGTTCGGGCCGGCGCAGCGTGCGGAAGGCGTCGGCGGCGAACAGCGCCACGCCAGCCGCGAACAGGAAGGCGCCCGCCGTCGACAGCAGGTTCAGGCCGGTCCAGCCCATCTCCGGCGCATAGGTGTAGACGCGGCGCGGCATGCCCAGCAGGCCGGTGATGTGCATGGGGAAGAAGGCGACGTTGAAGCCGATGAACATCAGCCCGAACACCCAGCGCGCCAGGCGCTCCGACAGGCGGTTGCCGTTCACCAGCGGCAGCCAGTAATACATGGCGGCAAACACCGGGAACACCATCCCGCCGATCAGGACGTAGTGGAAGTGGGCGACGATGAAATAGGTGTCGTGCACCTGCCAGTCGAAGGGGATCACCGCGACCATCACCCCGGTCAGCCCGCCCAGCACGAAGATGAACATGAAGCCGAGCAGGAACAGGGTCGGCGCGTTCCAGGTCACCTTCCCTTTCCACAGCGTGGCGATCCAGGCGAACACCTGGATGGCGGTGGGCACGGCCACCGCCATGCTGGCCGCCGACACGAAGCTCATTTCCAGCACGCCCAGGCCGGCGGTGAACATGTGGTGGGCCCACAGGCCGAAGCTGAACACGCCCACGCCCAGCAGGGCCGCGACGATGGCGTGCCGCGCGACCAGCCTGGCGCCGGCGATGGTCGGGATCATGGTCGAGACCATGCCGGCGGCGGGCAGGAAGATGATGTAGACCTCGGGGTGGCCGAAGAACCAGAACAGGTGCTGCCACAGCAGCGGGTCGCCGCCGCGCTCGGCGATGAAGAAGGGCCAGTCGAAGGCGCGCTCGAGCTCCAGCAAGGCGGTGCCGGCGATCACGGCCGGGAAGGCGAACACGATCATCAGGCCCACCACCAGCATCGCCCAGGCGTAGACCGGCATGCGGCCGAGCGTCATGCCGGGCGCCCGCGTAAACAGGATGCCGACGATCAGTTCGATGGCGCCGGCGATCGCCGAGATCTCGATGAAGCCGATCCCCAGCAGCCAGAAATCGGCGTTCAGCCCGGGCGAGTACTTGGTGCCGGTGAGCGGCGGGTACATGAACCAGCCGCCATCCGGCGCCAGGCCCACGAACAGGGTGCAGAAGAAGGCCAGGCCGCCGAAGGCATAGGCCCAGTAGGCGTAAGCGGACAGGCGCGGGAAGGGCAAGTCGCGCGCGCCCAGCATGTTGGGCAGCAGGTAGACGGCGATCGCCTCGACCACCGGAATCGCGAACAGGAACATCATCACCGTGCCGTGCATGGTGAACACCTGGTTGTAGGCTTCCGCGCCCAGCAGCTTGTTGTCGGGCAGCGCCAGCTGGGTGCGGATCAGCAGCCCGAGCACCCCGGCCAGCACGAAGAACAGCAAGGCGGTGGCTATGTACAGCAGGCCGATGTTCGTGTTGTTCACCGAGGAGAAGAAACGCCAGCCGCTGCGGGTGCGCCAGACTTCCTCGAGCTTTTCCAGTTCGCCGTCCGGACGCGTCATTCCAGCCCCTCGAGATAGGCCGCCAGCGCGCGCAGCGATTCGCCGTCGATGCCGGAGGCGGCCGGCATGAACACGCCGGGTTTCAGGGCTTGCGGGTCGGCGATCCAGCTGGCCAGCGCGCCCCCGTGGTTGCGCAGCAGGCCGGCGCCGATCTGCATGCGGCTGCCGACGTGGGTCAGGTCCGGGCCCAGGTGCGCGCTCTCGGCCACGCCGCGGATCGTGTGGCAGTTCTGGCAGCGCTGTTCGAAGAAGACCGCGCGCCCGCGCAGCGGCAGCCCGGCTTCGGGCGCGCGCGCGGGCCTGGCCTGGTTCGCCAGCCAGCTTTCGTACTCGGCGGGCGCCAGCGCCACCACGTGCAGCGCCATGTGCGCATGCTGGGTGCCGCAGTATTCGGCGCACTGGCCGCGGTAGACGCCCGGCTTGTCGGCGCGCAGGGTCAGGCCGGTCACGCGGCCCGGGATCATGTCGCGCTTGCCCGCCAGCGCCGGCACCCACAGGCTGTGGATCACGTCGGCCGCGTTCAGGCCCAGGTAGACCGTGCGCCCGACCGGGATGCGGATCTCGTTGGCGGTGGCGATCTCGCGCCCCGAGACCGGGTCGCGGTAATGGACGTCCCACCACCACATCTTCGCGGTCACGGAAATCGCCAGCGCCTTGTCGGAGCTTTGCGGCACCAGCCCGGCGCTGCGCCAGGTGCTCCAGCCGAGCAGGATGGTGAGCAGGACCACCGGCAGGACGATGCCGCCGCCGGCGATCCACAGCCCGGAACGCAGGGGCGCCTCATGGCGGCGCAGGCTGAGGCCCAGCAGCGCCAGCACGGCCAGGAAGATGAGCAGGCCGGCGCCGAACAGCACCCAGGCGAATTGCCCGATCAGGTCGGCGTCGGCGCCGGCCGGATGCAGCACCGATTGCAGCGGTTCGCTCATTTGGGCCTGGACCTGAGCGTGTACAGGTAGGCCGCCATGTGGCGCGCCTCCTGTTCGGTCAGGCTCATGGCCGGCATCGCGGTGCCGGGCTTCATGGCCGGCGGGTCGAGCAGCCAGGCCACCAGCCGGTCCGGCTGGTTGGGGATGCCGTTGGCGATATAGCTCAGCTTTCCGAAGCCGTCCAGCTGCGGCCCGGACTTGCCGTCGGCGCCACGCACGTCCGGGATCTTGTGGCAGGCGCCGCACTGGTATTGGGTCACCAGCGCCTTGCCGACCTTGGCGTCGCCGCCGCGCACCTGCTTTTCCCTGGTCTCGCCGCTGCAGGCGGCCAGAGGAAGCACGCACAGGGCAAGGCAGGCAGTTCGGCGGAGATGATGGGACGGCATCGTCATCACTGGTTCGAAGTCACGGTAGGGCCACACGGTTGGATTCGCGGATCGGGCCGCCAAAGCGGATGACTTTTATAATAACGGAAACGATGTATTTTATTTAACACGTTACGCCTAGCGAATCCATGGCCGCCTCCCGCACCCGCCTGATCGTCAAGACCGCTGTAATGACACTGCTCGCCGCGGGAGGCATTGCGGCGGCCGGCGGCTACACGGTCTACCAGGCCGGCTGGTACGACATCGGCGCCTCCACCCAGCACCTGCAGCCCGTGTACAGCCTGCTGGAACAGGCGATGCACAATTCGGTGCGCCACCACGCGAAGAGCATCGTCACGCCCAGCCTGGGCGACCCCGCCCAGCTGCGGCGCGGCGCGGGCCTGTACCGCGAGCACTGCGCGCAATGCCACGGCGGCCCGGCCACGCCGCCGTCGGCGCATGGCCAGAGCATGCAGCCGGTGCCGGGGCCGCTGGTCGACGCCGCCGCGCGCTGGAAGCCGCGCGAGCTGTACTGGATCACCCGCCACGGCATCAAGATGAGCGGCATGCCGGCCTGGGAACTGCGCCTGGGCGAGGCCGACACCTGGGCGCTGGTGGCCTTCCTGAACCGGCTGCCGGACCTCGATGCGGCAGCCTACCGTGCACTGGCGGCAAACGAAGCGACGCCGGCGCCCGACGGTTCGCAGGGCGGCGATCCGCGCCGCGGCAAGAAGATCATCGCCCAGTACGCCTGCCAATCCTGCCACACGATCCCCGGCGTCACCGGCTCCGAGGTCGACGTCGGCCGCCCGCTGGACGGGCTGGCGCGGCGCCCCGTCATCGCCGGCAGGCTGGCGCCCACCCAGGACAACCTGATCGCCTGGATCCGCAACCCGCAAGCCATCGACCCGGGCGCGGCGATGCCGGCCATGGGCGTGACGGAAAGCGATGCGCGCGACATCAGCGCCTATTTGCTCAGTAAATGAGTGCTCAGCAAATAGCCTTTTCCAGCTGCTGGATGCCGGCGCGGATCTGCGCCGGCGTGAACGCCGAAAAACCCAGCAGCAGGCCGGGCGGCACGGCGCAATCGGGGCCGGCCGACGGGTTCGTGTAATAGGACAGCGGCCGCACGTCGACGCCCTCCTCCTCCGCGCGCGCCGCCGCTTCGGCCTCGCGCAAGCCATTTGTGACGCCCACGCACAAATCCAGGCCGGCATCTGAGGGGCCGCAGGCCAGCGCGCCCTGCATCCGCGCCTGGATCGCCTCCAGCATGGCGATCCGCCGTTCGCCATAGGCGTCGCGGGTGCGACGGATATGGCGCGCGAAGTGGCCTTCCTGGATGAAGTCCGCCAGCACCGCCTGCGGCACGATGGGGCTGTGGCGGTCGACCACGGCCTTGGCGCGCGCCAGCGGTTCGGCCAGCGCGGGCGGCGCCACGATGTAGCCCAGGCGCAGTCCCGGAAACAGCACCTTCGACAGGGTGCCGACGTAGATCACGCAGCCGCTGCGGTCCAGGCTTTGCAGCGAGGCCAGCGGCGGGCCGGTGTAGCGGTACTCGCTGTCGTAGTCGTCCTCGACGATCCAGGCGCGTCTGGCCTGGGCCCAGCGCAGCAGCTCCAGGCGCCGTGCGAGGCTCATGGTCACGCCCAGCGGCAGCTGGTGGGAGGGCGTGGCGAAGGCCAGGCGCGCATCCGGATAGTGTTTGGCCGCATAGGCCACGTTCATGCCCTCGGCGTCGACCGGCACCGGGCAGATGCGCGCGCCGGCCACCGCGAACGGCGCCAGCGCGCCCTGGTAGCCGGGCGACTCCAGCCACACGCCCTCGCCTGGCGCCAGCAGCAGCTGGGCCAGCAGGTATAAAGCCTGCTGCGAACCGGTGGTGATGACGATCTGCCCGGGCACGCAATGCACCCCGCGCGACGCCTTCAGGTAGGCGCACAGCAGTTCGCGCAGCGGCGCATGGCCGGCCGGGCCGCCATAGCCCAGCGGGACCTGGCGGCGGCGCCAGTGGCGCGCCTCGAGCTTGCGCCAGACCTCGAAGGGAAACAGGTCCAGGCCCGGCATACTGATGCGGAAGGTCCGCAGCGGACCGTCGTGGTGGCGCACGCGCGCCATCGCCGCCGCCATCGCTTCGCCGCGCGTGGACAGCGGACGCACCAGCGGCGGCGCGGTTTCATCCGTGGACGCCTTGCCCCTGGCCGCGGCCGCGGCTGGCAATGAGGCGCTGACGAAGGTCCCCTTCCCGACCGCGCCTTCCAGGTAGCCCTCGGCCATCAGCTGCTCGTAGGCGGCCAGCACGGTCTGGCGCGAGACGCCGAGCAGGCGGCCCAGCTCGCGCGTGGCCGGCAGGCGCGCCGAGGGCGCGATGCCGCCGGCCAGGATCGCTTCCTTCAGCTGCAGGTAGAGCTGGCGGAACAGCGGCGTGGCGGAGGCGCGCGCTAGCGGGATGGCGGCGAGGATGTCGTGGACGTGCATGAAGGCAGGGCGCAAATTGGTATGCCCATCTTCGCCCTTATTGGCTATTCCGGCAAGCCACTGCCCGGCCTATGATGGATCCCATGAAAACATTCGACGCCAGCCTTGCCTGGGAACGCGGCGCCCAGGCCTTTACCGATCAGCGCTACAGCCGCGCGCACAGCTGGCAGTTCGATGGCGGCCTGTCGGTGCCGGCGTCGTCCTCGCCCCTGTCTGTACCGCTGCCGATGTCCGACCCGGCCGCCGTCGACCCGGAAGAGGCGCTGGTAGCAAGCGCCAGCAGCTGCCACATGCTGTTCTTCCTGTCGCTGGCGGCGGCGCGCGGCCTGGTGGTCGACCGCTACCGCGACAGCGCCACCGGCTACCTCGACGCCGACGAACAAGGCCGGCAGGCGATCGTGCGCATCGTGCTGCGGCCGCGGATCGATTTTGCTGGGCAGCAGCCGGCCCCGGGGGTGCTGGCGCAGCTGCACCAGGAAGCCCATGCGCGCTGCTACATCGCCAGCTCGCTGCGCGGCGACGTCGTGGTCGAAGGCGCCGGCTGATGTACCTGCCCGCCCACTTTTCGGAAGAACGCATCGACGTGATGCACGGCCTGATCGAGCGCCATCCGCTCGGCGCCCTGGTGCGCGTGGATGGCGACGGCCTGGCCGCCGACCACCTCCCCTTCGAACTGGCGCCGGCTTCAAGCGAGGCGCCGCAAGGCCTGCTGCGCGCCCACGTGGCGCGCGCCAATCCCCTGTGGCGCCAGGACGGCGCGGCGGTGCTGGCGATCTTCCAGGGCCCCTCCGGCTATGTCTCGCCCGAGCTCTACGACCTGCAGGCGGTGGAAGGCCGCGCGGTGCCGACCTGGAACTACGCCGTCGTGCATGCGCACGGGCGCCTGCGCGTGGTCGACGATACGGAATGGCTGCTGGCCCACATGCGCCGCGCGACGCGCCGCCAGGAGGCAGCGCACGGCCGCGGCTGGTCGGTGGACGATGCGCCGCCCGACTACATCGCCAAACTGGTGCGGGCGACGGTGGGCATCGAGATCGCCATCGGGCGCCTGCAAGGGAAGTGGAAAACCAGCCAGAACCGGGGCGAGGAAGAACGTGCGCGCATCGCTCATGCAACCGGCATGACCTCACTTGGCTCCAGCATTTTGTACTAGACATCGCGCCCCATCGCAGCGCACAATGGGCTCGCTTTTTTTCCTTTCGGCCAGCTGGGCACATGGAGGGAACATGTCCGTACAAATGCGCCATCACGTCCACACCGCCGGCGAAGGTGCGGCCACCATGGTCTTCATCCATGGCTTTGGCTGCGACCAGACCATGTGGCGCTTCCTCGCGCCGGCCTATGAAGACCGCTTCCGCGTCCTCACCTACGACCTGGCCGGCTGCGGGCAGTCCGACCTGTCCCGCTACGACCGCACCACCTACGCTACCCTGCACGGCCACGCCGCCGACCTGCTCGAGATCGTCGACGCCGCCGCGGGCGCCGGGCCGGTGGTGCTGGTCGGGCATTCGGTCGGCGCCACCATCGCCATGCTGGCCGCGATCGAGGCGCCGCGACGCTTCGCGGCCCAGGTCATGGTCGGGCCTTCTCCCTGCTTCATCAACGACGGCGACTACGTGGGCGGCTTCAACCGCGAGGACATCGACGGCCTGATCGACACCATGGATGCGAACTACCTCGGCTGGTCGCGCAAGGTGGCGCCGATGATCATGGGCGCGCCCAACCAGCCGCTGCTGAGCGAGGAACTGACCGAGCGCTTCTGCCGCAACGATCCCGAGATCGCGCGTCACTTCGCGCGCGTGACCTTCTATTCCGACCACCGCGCCGACGTCCCGCGCTCGCAGGTGCCGGCCCTGATCCTGCAGTGCAGCGACGACCTGATCGCGCCGCGCCAGGTCGGCGACTGGCTGCAGCGCCACCTGCCGGACAGCACCCTGCGCACGATCCGCAACGTCGGCCATTGCCCGCACATGAGCGCGCCCACCGAGAGCTCGCGCGCGATCGACGGCTTTCTCGCGCAGGTCCTGCGCTGAGCGGCGTGGACACCCTGCTGCCCGGCGCCGACGCGCTGTTCGAACAGGCCGCCTGCGGCCTGCTGCTGACCGATGCCGACGGCCTGATCCTGCGCGCCAACGCCACGCTGCGCGGCTGGCTCGGCTACGAGGAAGACGAACTGGCCGGCAAGCTGCGCATGGCCGAGCTGCTGACCATGGGCGCGCGCCTGTTCCATCACACCCACTGCCTGCCGATGCTGCAGGACCGGGGCGCGGTGGCCGAGATCCAGATCGCGCTGTGCCACCGCGACGGCCGGCGCCTGCCGGTGCTGGTCAATATCGTGCGCTGCCTGCAGGCCGGCCGGGTGGTCGACCAGTGGGCGGTGTTCCAGTCGGCCGACCGCCACGCCTACGAACGCGAGCTGCTGGCGGCGCGCCGGGCCGCCGAGGCGGCGTCGAGCGCGCACGAACGCGCGGAGGTGCAGCTGCGCTTACTGAATACCCAGCTGTCGGCGGCCGACCGCCGCAAGGACGAGTTCCTGGCGACGCTTTCGCACGAGCTGCGCAACCCGCTGGCGCCGATGCGCAATGCGCTCGACGTCATGAAGCTCAAGGAAGACCGGGGCAACGCGCCGGCCCTGGACGGCCGCCTGCTGCAGGCCTTCGACCGCCAGCTGCGCCACCTGACCCACCTGGTCGACGACCTGATGGAAGTCTCGCGCATCACCCAGGGGCGCATGCAGCTGCGCCGCGCGCCGGTCGAGCTGGGTGCGCTGGTCCAGGGCGCACTGCAGGACCTGGCCGGCGCCCTGCGCAATGCGCGCCACACCTTGCGCCTGGACCTCGCCGGACCGCCGCTGCTGGTCGACGGCGACGCCACGCGGCTGTCGCAGGTGATCGTCAACCTGCTGAACAACGCCATCAAGTACACGCCGGACGGCGGCATCATCGAGCTGCGCCTGCGCAGCCGGGCCGGCATCGCCGAGCTGACGGTGCGCGATTCCGGCATCGGCATTCCGGCCTCGAAGCTGGAAAGCGTATTCGAGATGTTTTCGCAACTGGAACCGGCACTCGACCGTGCCAAGGGCGGCCTGGGGATCGGCCTGGCGCTGGTGCGCGGCATCGTCGAACTGCATGGCGGCGGCATCCAGGCCGCCAGCGCCGGTCCAGGCAGGGGCAGCGAATTCACGGTGCGCCTGCCGCTGCTGGAGGCGGCCCCATGCGCGGCGGACGCGCCCGCGGAACAGGACGCGCAGGGCGGCGGCGCAGGAATGCCCGAGGCCATGCGCGTGCTGGTGGTCGACGACAATCTCGATGCCGCCGAGGCGCTGACGATGGCGCTCGGCATGTATGGCTGCGAGACGCGGGTGGCGCACACGGCCCAGTCGGCGCTGGCGCTCGCCCCGAGCTTCGGCCCGGATGCGGTGCTGCTGGATATCGGCCTGCCCGACCTGAACGGCTACGAACTGGCGCGCAGGCTGCGCAAGCTGCCCGGCGGTTCGGCGCTGACGGTGATCGCCACCACGGGCTGGGGCCAGGACAAGGACCGCCAGCGCGCCTTGGAGGCGGGGTGCGATCATCATTTGACCAAGCCGATCGATGTGGAGAGATTAAGGGGCTTGCTGGGGCAGCGAAGCTGCGCTTGAGGGAGTACGAGCGCTAACCGTCGTTCCCGCGCCTTATAGCCGTCGTTCCCGCGCAGGCGGGATAGCGCCACTGGCGCTATCCCCCCAAGTTCTGCGTGCCTCACCGAAACGCATACAAACTTGGATCCCCGCCTTCGCGGGGACGACGTTGGTAAAGCGCGGGGACGACGTCGGTAAAGCGCGGGGACGACCTTGGAAAAGTTACTTGCCGGCCGCAGTACCCGACTTCGCCATCGAAGCCGACTCCGCCGACTTCAAGTGCTGCGCCACCACCGGCTCGGTCTTGTCGACCAGGGCCTTCACGTCCGCATCCTTGGCTTTCTTGGAAGCCGCCATCAGCTTGGCGTGGACGGTCTTGTGGTCCTGCACGCCGGCCTGCTTCATGTAGGCCTTGTCGAAATCGGCGCCGCTCATCTTCTCGAGCTTGGCGGCCATGGCCTTGTGCTTGGCGTCCGGCTCGGTCGGCAGGGTCACGCTGTGCTTCTCGGCCAGGGCCTGGACTTCCTTCAGGTTGGCGCTATGGTCGTCGATCATCTGCTGGCCGAAGGCCTTCACTTCGGCGCTCTGGCCCTTGCTCTGGGCCAGCTTGCCGCCTTCGATCTCGGCCATGTTGGCCATCGCCATGTCCTTCAGGATGCCGGCGTCGCCGCTGCTCAGCTTGGCGCCGGAAGCCGTTGCGCCGGCCGCACCGCTGGCGCCCATCGCGCCGCCGGTACGGTTTTCCATGCCCTGGCTGTTGGTGTTGCCGACCGTGCCGTCATGCATGGTCTTGCCGGTCATTTTGGACGTGCTCGAGCTGGAGGTCGACTGGCCGGCCGAGCTGGCGCCCATGGACTTGTCCATCTTGGTCGGCTGGTTGCTGCGGTTTTCCATGCCCGTGCTGTTGCTGTTGTCCATGGTCCCTTCCTTGGTGGTCTTGCCGGCCTGGTTGGGATTGGTGCTGCTGGTGCCGGTCTGGGACGGGCTCGAGCTGACAGCGGTCTGGGCGTGGACGCCCACAGCGCTGAACATGGCGGCCACGGCCGATACGGCCAGCAGGCCTTTCAAGGTCTTATTCTTCTGCATGTCGTTTCTCCTGATGTCTTATGGTGAAGTTTGGGCCGTGTTCGAATGACAACGGTAGGCAGGCAGTGTATCGCCG
The DNA here is from genome assembly GCF_042656905.1 of Massilia aerilata. Lineage (NCBI taxonomy): Bacteria > Pseudomonadati > Pseudomonadota > Betaproteobacteria > Burkholderiales > Oxalobacteraceae > Massilia > Massilia aerilata. The sequence goes on along the minus strand of NZ_JBHSMZ010000010.1, from coordinate 173,863 downwards.
TGTTTAGTGGCCAAGCGCGCGTTAGCCGTCTGGAAACTTTCCATAAAAAAAGCGGCCTCGAGAGGCCGCTCAGCATGTCGGAAGATGCTCAGCGGAAACTGAGCGTCGCCGTCAGATCGCCCGGCGGGCGGGCGCCGCGCGCTTCGAAGGCGGCGTTGCGCGCGGCCAGGCCTTCCAGCAGCGGCAGGCCGTGCAGGCGGGTGAGGAAGCGCAGGATCGAGGTCGTGTCGTAGAAGTTGTGGTCGACCGCGCCCTTCCTGGCAAACGGCGACACCACGATGGCCGGGATGCGCGAGCCGGGGCCCCAGCGGTCGCCCTTGGGCGGCGCCACGTGGTCCCACCAGCCGCCGTTCTCGTCAAAGGTGATCACGACCACCATGTCCTTCCACTGCGGCGACTTCTTGAGGTGCTCGATGACGTTGGCCACGTGGGCGTCGCCCGACTCGATGTCCGAGTAGCCGGCGTGCAGGTTCAGGTTGCCCTGCGGCTTGTAGAAGCTGACGGCCGGCAGGCGGCCCGCCACCACGTCGGCGATGAACTTGTTCGAGATCGGGCTGTCGCCCAGGCCGCCGTCGCGGATGTGTTGTTCGCGCGCGGCGGTACCGGGCCCGAACTGCTTGAAGTAATTGAAGGGCTGGTGGTGGTGCTGGAAGTTCGGACGCGAACCTTCGCCGCGGCCGTCCAGCGCCGCTTGCCAGGCGCCGCCATACCAGGTCCAGCTGACCTTGCGCTCGGACAGCAGGTCGCCGATGGTGCGATAGCTCTGCGGCGGCAGCACCGAGGGGTCCATCGGATCAGCCAGGTTGGCATCGCCGCCCGGCGCCGGCTTCACCCAGCTCGGCTGGTAAGGCGGGGCCATGGTGTTGACTGCGTAGCCGTCCGGCGTGATCGGGCCGTTGTTGACGAACTTCGGCTTGCCCTCCAGCGCGGACTTCGGCGAATCCGGCGCCACCGCCAGGCGCACGCCCTGCGGACCGTCTTCCAGCACGGCGATCTTCTTCCTGGCCGGGGTCTCCGCGGCGTTGAAGAATTCCGGCGTGCGGCCACTGATCAGGAACTGGTGGTTCAGGTAGGACCCGCCGAAGGCGCCCATGAAGAAGTTGTCGCACAGCGTGAACTCGCGCGCGATCTGGACCAGGCCCAGGTTCTTCTGGGTCTCGCCGTAATGGCCCATCACCAGCGCGCCGCTGTCGCCCCAGGCGACGAAGCCGTCGTTCTTGCCGCCGTTGATCTGCATCTGGTTGTGAAAAAAGTTGTGCACCAGATCACGCGTGACCAGGCCTTCCGGCAGCGGCTTGCCCTGCGCATCGCTGAGCTTGAAGGGCGCGTTCGGCAGATGCTGGATCTCGTCTTCCTTGATGATGTAATCCTTGCCGCCCAGGTTCTGGCGCGCCGGCACCATGCCGCCCCAGATTTTAGGAAGTTCCGGCAGCACGCTGCCGTCGCGGTCCTTCTGCGCGCTGGCAGACGCCGGCAGCTCGGCCAGCGGCTGGGCCAGGCCCGGGAAGTCGGCGAACAGGTTGTTGAAGCTGCGGTTCTCGAGATAGATCACGACCACGTTCTTGACGTGTTCCTTGAGCTTGGCGTCGAGCGAGCCCTTGGTGACTTTCGTGGCCTTCGGATGGGCCGCCGCCGCTTCACTGGCGGCCGGCAGCGTGGTCGACAGGCCGACCGCGGCGGCGGCCTGGAAGATCTTGCGGCGCGAAGGATTGGCGGGCTGGCCGGCTTCGGGCTGCGCGTGGTCGTGGGGCTTGTCTTGCACGGAGTTCTCCTGGACGGGGCGGCTGACGGGGCCGCCAAAACACCGATTATCGGTGTTTTTTTCCCGGTGGAAAAGATTTACGCGGCAATAGGGCGTATATGCGTGGCCGCGCTGCCATGCACGACGGCTTTACCTCCTTTTACCTGCCCCTACACCGGTTAACACCTGAACAAGCCAGAATGGCTGCTAAAGGAGCCCAAGATGATGAAACGACGATGGATGGCGGGTGCGGCCGCGCTCTGGCTGGGAATCGCCCCGGCGGCCAGCGCGCAGGCGCAAGCGGTGACCGTGCCGCGCGCCGAGATGGAAAAACTGCTGGAAACCTATGCCCTCATCAAGCGCAACTATGTGGCGCAGGCTGACGACGGCAAGCTGTTCGAGGGCGCGATCGCCGGCATGCTGGCCTCGCTCGACGCCCATTCCGAATACATGAACAAGGACGCCATGCGCGAGATCGACCGCGAGAGCACCGGCAGCTATGTCGGCATCGGCATCGAGGTCGAAGACGAGCATGGCCAGCTGCGCGTGGTCTCCACGACGCCGCAGGCGCCCGCCGACAAGGCCGGCATCCAGGCCGGCGACCTGCTGGTCTCCATCGACGGCGCCCCGGCCACGGGCTTGCCCTCCAGCGAGGCCGCCAGGCGCATGCACGGCGCCGCCGGTTCGGTGGTGACGGTCGCGGTCGCGCGCCGCGGCAAGCTGCGCAGCCTGCGCCTCACGCGCGTGGCGATGCACAACGATACGGTGCGCATGAGCATGACGGCAGCCGGCCTGCCCTGGATCCGCATCGCGGAATTCGGCAGCGCCACCGGCGCCGACCTGGCGGCCGTCCTGAAGAAGCTCGATGCCCAGGCTGCGCCGCGCGGCATCGTCCTCGACTTGCGCAACGATGGGGGCGGGCTGGTTTCGGCGGCGGTGGCGGTGGGCGGCGCCTTCCTCCCTGCCGGCGCCACCATGTTCACGGCGCGCGGCAGGGACGCCGATACCGAGGCGAAGGTCACCGTCGACCCGCGCTACTACCGCGAAGCGGACACCGCCGACGTGCTTGCCGGCCTGCCGGCCTGGACCCGCACGGTGCCGCTGACGGTGCTGGTCAACGGCGCCTCGGCCTCGGCGGCCGAACTGCTGGCCGGCGCGCTGCAGGACAACCGGCGCGCCACCATCGTCGGCAGCCAGACCTTCGGCAAGGGTTCGATCCAGTCCGTCATTCCGCTCGACGCGGAGGACGGCATCAAGTTCACGGTGGCGCGCTACTTCACACCGGGCGGACACGAGATCCAGGCGCACGGCGTCACGCCCGACCTGGTGGTGCGGCCGGCCGCCGGCGCCGACGAGGACTGGCAGCTGCGCGAAGCGGACCTGGCCAACCACCTGGCGCCACGCAGTCCCCGGCAAATGACGCGACGCCGCGCGCCGTGCCCGAAAGCACCCGCATGTTCGGCACGCGCGACGACAAGGCGCTGCAGGCCGCGGTCGGACTGCTGGCGCCGGGCGCAAAACCGGGAACGGCGCTGGCCGGCATGCTGCGCAAGTGGACGACGGTGGCCAAAGGCGATGCGGCGGGCGCCGGCGGCGCGCCCTGAGTCAAACGCCTGTCACATTCCGGCCGCAGAATACGCCTCGCTCCCAGGGAAAGGAGCCGGCGGCTCGGCCGCCCTACCGGCGCCGGCGGTCGGGAAAGATACCGGCACCAATTCAACAAGGCATGCGCCGATGTGGCAAGATGAATCCACAAAGGAGGATGCCTTGGATACCCAGCTGCACACCCTGCTCGCCGACCTGGCGGCCTTCGGCGACGCCCACGACGGCGACGCCGCCAACCGCGCCACGCGCATGCTCAACATCACGCCCGACACCGGCGAATTCCTGGCCGTGCTGGTCAAGGCGATGGGCGCGCGCCGCATCCTCGAAATCGGCACCTCGAACGGCTATTCGACCTTGTGGCTGGCCGATGCCGTGGCCAGCATCGACGGCGATGTCACGACCATCGAGATGTCGCTGCAGAAGGTCGCGATGGCGAAACAGAATTTCGAACGTGCCGGCCTGGACGATCGCATTACCCAGCGCGAAGGCGACGCCGGCGGCCACCTGGCGAAGTTCGGCGATGGGGAATTCGACCTGGTCTTCCTCGACTCCCAGCGCAGCGCCTACCTGGCCTGGTGGCCGGACCTGAAACGCATCCTGCGCGCCGGTGGCCTGCTGGTGGTCGACAACGCTACCTCGCATGCGGAGGAGATGGCTGCATTTACCGAGACCGTGCGCGCGGACCAAAGCTTCACCACCAGCCTGGTCCCGGTCGGCAAAGGCGAATTCCTCGCGGTGAAGGCTTAAAAACCGGCCCGTGCCCGCAGCTTGCGCCGCACATGCTTGCCGGCGCGCGGCAGGGTTTCAAGAGCGCGCGCCGCCAGCACCCCTTCGATGAAGCCGAGCAGCGCGAGCTCCTGCGGCACGCGCTCGCGCAACTGGCCGACCAGTTCGCGCGCGACCACGCCGTCGTTCAGCGAGCCCAGTTCGTCCTGCATCCCGCTCAACATGTCGTGGCGGCGCGCTTCCTTCTTGCCGTGGCTAAGGGCCTCGAAGAATTCGCGCGCATATCTCTCCTTCTTGGCGGCGATGCGCACCCGGTGCAGGGTTTCCGGATGCTGCAGGTCGACGCCGCGGGCGCGCTTGCGCACGCGCGCGGCGGCATGCTGGACCAGGCGCGGCGCGGTCTTGCCCACCTTCCGTTCCAGCGCGCCCACCGGTGGCCCCTCGGCGCGCCAGCCTTCGCCGGCGATCCAGGCGCCCAGGCCCAGCATCAGGCCCGTATAGCGCGGACCGCCGACCGCCGCGCGCACGCGGGCGCGATGCCGCTCCGCTTCTTCGCGCGCGGCCACCTCGACGCGCGCCAGCGCCGGCTTGTGCTCGTCCGGCACCGGCAGGCCGGGCAGCAGCGATTCGATGAAGACGTCCCAGTTGCGGGCGTCGCCGAGTTCTCCGGCCAGCCATTCGACGTCGCCGGCCAAGGCTTCGGGCAGCTGCACCATGTTCCTGACCATCGCCATGGCGGCGCGCAGGCGGCGCAGGCCGACCCGCATCTGGTGCAGGCTCTCGACCTCGCCGGCCAGCACGCCCTGCTCGTTGGCCTGCATCTGCTCCACGCAGTTGCGCAGGATGCCGGCCAGGGCCTCGCCCATGCTGGCCTTGCGCTTCAGCGCCACCGCGGTCGCCTTCACGGCGCGCGGCGCGACCGAGCCCGCCATCGCATAGCCGCGCTCGGCCTTGCTGACGTTCTCGATCCGCACCGGCACCGCCTCGTGCACCTGGCGCGCCAGCGCATATAAACGTGCGGGATCGCCCTGCTTCATCTCGAGTTCCAGTTCGCGCACGGGCACGGCGCGGTCGCCGCGCTGCAATTCTCCGGTATCGAGCGCGCATTCGACCTGCCCGCCATCGGCCAGGTCCAGCAGCCAGGCGGCGCGCTTGACCTTGTTGGTGAAGACCGGCGCCAGGGCCGCCTCATGGGCGCTGAACTTCTTCGCCAGCGCCGGCAGCGCCTCTTTCAACTGGCGCGCGAACAGCTCGCGGTCCGGGTCGTCCGAGCTCACCTCTTCTTCCAGTTCGACGCGCCGGTGCAGGCCGGCCACCACGGTGCCGCCGCCCTTCAGGGTCTGTACGTGGCGCGTGCCCGCGCTGCGCACACGCAGGGCGAAGCCGTGCTGCCACAGGGTGAAGTCGGCGGTGTCGAAATAACGGTCGACGTGTTCCCGCTCCACCGGCCTGGGGCTGCCTTGCGGGCGCAGCAGGGGGAGCTTCTTGATCTGGCTGACGCTGGCGGTATCGAGGGCCAGCTTGATTTCGCATTCCATCGCGTCTCCTTCTAACATCGTCACTGTAGCGCTTCCCGCGCGAAGCGGGCACACGATGTCAGGCCGGCACGCCGATGATGACGCTGGATGCCTTGAAGATGGCCGAAGCCTGGCCGCCGACCGCCAGGCCCATGCTCTCGCTGGATTCGCGGGTGACGATGGCGGCCACCGAGCCGCCGCCGGCCAGCTCGATCACGACTTCGGTGTTCACGGCCCCCGGCTCGACGCGCGCGATGGTGCCGGCCAGGCGGTTGCGCGCCGAATAGCGGGCGCCATCGTCGCCGGTCACCAGGATGATCGACGAGGACTTCACCAGGGCGAAGGCTTCCGCGCCCACCTGCAGGCCAAGGTTGTCGACGCTTTCGTGGGTCACGATGGCGACGATGGCGTGGCCGCCCGCGACTTCCAGTTCGACCTCGTCGTTGACGGCGCCGCGCTTGAGCTGGGTGACTTTCCCGAGGAACTGGTTACGTGCGCTGGTTCTCATGCTCATCTTCCTGACCAATCGATAATCGTCGGCGATGCCGTCCGCATGCTCGCTCAAGCGTTTCACGAAGTTGCGGTGCTCGCGTTCGATCAGCGCAAAGTTCGCCACCAGCTGTTCGCCGCGGGCGGTCAGGCGGGTGCCGCCGCCGCCCTTGCCGCCGGCCAGGCGTTCCACCAGCGGCTCGCCGGCCAGGTTGTTCATGGCGTCGATGGCGTCCCAGGCGGCCTTGTAGCTCATCCGGATGGCCTTGGCCGCCTGGGTGATCGAGCCGCATTCGGCAATCTTCGCCAGCAGCGCGATCCGGTTCGGTCCGCCGAGGTGTTCGCCGCCGACCGTCATCCAGATCTCGCCATCCAGACCGATGCCCGTGTTTTCTCCGTTCATACCGTCCTCGTGGATGCGATGCCGAAGCCCGTCCTCTGGCTCGACGGAAGCGCGTCGGGTACCGGGCCGGCGCCCGGATCGAGCCGGCCGTCGCGCAGGTCGAGCACGTGGTCGCCGAATACGGCGGCGTCTTCCGGATCGTGGGTGATCAAGACCATCGGCACCTGCAGGCGGTGCTGCAGTTCCTTCAGCTCGGTGCGCATGCGCGCGCGCAGCACCGGATCCAGGGCGGCGAAGGGCTCGTCCAGCAGCAGCGCGCGCGGACGCGTGACCAGCGCGCGCGCCAGCGCCGTGCGCTGCTTCTGCCCGCCCGACAGCTCATGCGGATACTGGTCCGCCACATGATTGAGCTGGAACGCCTCGAGCCAGTAATCGACTTGCTGGTGCGCGTGATGGCGGCGCGGATTCAACCAGCCGCGCACCAGCGGGAAGGCGATGTTCTGGCGCACGCTCAGGTGCGGAAACAGCGCATAGTCCTGGAACACATAGGCCAGTTCGCGCTTCTGCGGCGCCAGGTCGATGCCTTGCGACGCATCGAACAGCACGTGGTCGTCGATGCGGATGTGGCCGCAGTCCGGCCGCAGCAGGCCGGCGATGGCTTTCAGCGTGAGACTCTTGCCGGCGCCGGACGGGCCGAGGATGACGATGCGCTGGCTGTCCGTTTTCAGGCGCACGTCCAGCTGGAAGCTCTGCTTGCCGGCACTGAGCTTCTTGCGGATGTCGAGATCGAGCAGCATGCCGACTATCTCCCCACCAGGCGGCCCGGCGCCAGGCGCCCCGCGGTCAGCAGCACGGCCACGCACACGAAGGAAGTCAGCAGCACCATCAGGTTGGCGGTATCGTCCTGCCCGGCCTGCACGGCTTCGTAGACGGCGATCGACAGGGTCTGGGTACGGCCCGGGATGCTGCCGGCCACCATCAGGGTCGCGCCGAATTCGCCCAGCGCGCGCGCGAAGCCCAGCAGGACCCCGGCCAGGATGCCGCGCCAGGCCAGCGGCAGGGTCACGCGGAAGAACAGCGCCGCCTCGGAGATGCCCAGCACCCGCGCCGCCTGCTCGAGCTGGCCGTCGACCGCCTCGAAGGCGGCGCGCGCCGGCTTGAACACCAGCGGGAAGATGACGACGGCGGCGGCGATCACCGCGCCCTGCCAGGTGAAGATCAGGTTGATGCCGAAGCTGTCCTGCAGCCAGGCGCCCAGCCAGCCATGGCGGCCGACCAGCACCAGCAGGTAGTAGCCGAGCACCGTCGGCGGCATCACCATCGGCAGGGTCAGGAGAGTGTCCAGCAGTTCACGTCCCGGAAAGCGCTTGCGCGCCAGCAGGAAGCCGACCGCGACGCCGAGCACGATGTCGATCAGCGTGGCGCAGCCCGCGACCTTCAGCGACAGCGCCAGCGCCGACCATGCGTTCATGGCTTCTGGAAGCCGTACTTGGCCAGCACCGCCTGCCCCGCCGGCGACAGCACGAAGTCGATGAAGCTTCTTGCTTCGGCCGGATTGGCCGCGCCCGCGGTGCGCGCGATCGGATAGCTGATCGCCACGTCCAGCGGCACGTCGAACGCAAGCTTCACTTTGTCCTTCATGAGGGCGGCGTCGGTGCCGTAGACGAAGCCGGCATCGACCTCGCCGCGCGCCACGTAGTCGAGCGCCTGGCGCACGTTCTGGGTGTGGATGGCCTTGGCTTCGATGCCGGTCCACATTTTCGCCGCTTCCAGCGCGTGCCGGGTATAGCGTCCGGCGGGAACGCTGGCCGGGTTGCCGATGGCGAGCTTCTGCACCGCCGGCTGGCCGAGGTCCTGCAGGCGGGCGACGGCCAGCTTGCTGTCGCGCGGCACGATCACGACCAGGCTGTTGCGCACGAAGTCGCGGCGCTCGCCGGCGGCCACCAGCTTCTGCTTCTCGGCCATGTCCATGGTTTCCATGTCGGCGGAGGCGAACACGTCGACCGGCGCCCCCTTGGCCATCTGCTGCAGCAGCGCGCCGGAAGCGCCGAAGTTCAGCAGCACCTTGGCGCCGGCATGCCGCGCTTCATAGGTCTGGGCGATTTCCTGGAAAGCATTCGTCAGGCTGGCTGCGGCGGACACGTGCAGGTCGCCGGCCTGGACCAGGCTGGCGGCGCAGCCCATGACAGCAGCCACAGCAAATTTTTTCGCTAACGCAATCCTCACAGAAACCTCCGAATCGTGGTCGATACCGCAATATACCCAATTATATAGCGCTCCGCGGCGCACTGCTGATGCAGAGCAGACCCATCCACCGCGCATAGCGCTAAGGTAGGCATGGCACCTTTCAAAGGAGACAACACCATGGCACGTTTCGGTGTCGAGGCGATCCGTTATTTCAACCACGCGCGCGCGGCGAACGTGGACACGGCGGGCGATCTCACCTACACCTTCAACCGAAGTAACGGCCTCGACGCCAAGCTGCGTTCGGCCGGCCACACCCGCGCGTTTTACTGGGCAAATACCAATGTGTTCGAGACCGACCTGCGCGACAGCGACAAGGGCGGCGACGACCGCAACTGGGCCGACGACATCGACCTGTTCTGGATCGAGACCCACGGCAACCACGACGACGCCGGCCACGCGGTGCTGCTGTACGATACCCCGGCCACCGAGTGGTACGCCAACTCGTCCAACTGGCAGCTGGGCGAGGACTGGAACAACGAATGGGTGATGGCCTATTCCTGCGACACCGCCGCCCTGCCCACCATCACCGGCCTGTGGAACATCTTCGCGCGCATGCACATCTACTGCGGCGCCTGGGACCTGATGTGGGACGGCATCACCACCGACGAATGCGGCGAGGACGTCGGCGACAACCTGATCTCCGGGGATACGGTCTCGCGCGCCTGGCACGACGGCGTGTCGGACTGGTGGGTCGACAACCACCCGGTGACGGTCTGCGTGGGCGATGCCGCCACCTGGAACGACGGCAACATCCGCTGGGAGCGCAGCACCATCAACCGCGATCACCTGTGGGGCCACGGCGTCGTGGACCCCGACCTGGCGCCTGCCCGGCAGGCCTGCCTGCTGTGGTACTGGACGGAGGGCTAATCATGGATGTGCACACCCTGGCCGCTTCGCTGCTCGAAGCGGATTCGCAACAAGCACCGACGCATGCCGACGTGCTGCTGCTGCAGCAGCTCTCGCGCGAACAGCTGCAGGCACGCAGCCGGCGCTTCGTCAGCCTGCTGCGCGAGCAGGACGGCTGCCCGCATGACGACGGCGGCAGCTGGAAGCAGAGCGGCGACCATACCGTCATCCACCTGGCCGGCGGCGCCCGCGCGGTGCTGTACCACGCCTCCGGCGCGCTGCGCTTCGTGTCCGGCCTGGCGCCGGCCGCGGCGCCGTTCGCGCGCGGCGCCGAACAGGAAGCGTTGCTGCGTCTGGTTCAGGAACGCGCCCTCAAGCTGCAACTGGCCGAATGGGCCGGCGCCAAGGGCGAGCTGCGTTTCGAGCACCTGTTCCGCACCCTCGGCCGCGGCGCCGACCGCGCCGGCCGGCAGTCGGAAGCCACGCTGTTCCGCGCGATCGGCGCCTGGCGCCAGTTCATCGCCGGGATTCCGGTGCTGGGCGCCGCCTCCGTGGCGCTGCAGGTGGCCGGCGACGGCCAGCTCGACACCCTGTTCATCCTGACCCGCCCCGGCAACGGCGAAGTGCTGGAGCGCGCCGCGCTGATCGATCCGCGCGCGGGCGCACGCCAGATCCTGCTGCAGCTGTCCGCCCTGCTCGGCCAGCGCGAGATCCCGTCGGACGCGGTCGAATCGGCGGCGATGCAGTTCGGCTACCTGGACCTGGGCAAGCGCAAGCCCCAGCGCGTGCTGGCCCCGGCCTACGTGGCGAAGATCGTGCTGCGCCACCGGAACGGGCGCCAGGCCTATGTGCTGGCGGTGGCGGCGACGGAGCTGCCCTATCTCGACATTCCGGTGTATGGCAGCGAGGCGGTGGTGACGCGAGGGAGGACGGACGTCGGCAGGTGCCTCTGAGTGGGGCGCAATTCTCGCCAAATGTCACAATTGACGATGGACTCGCCGTTCCGGGCGCAAGCCGGGAATGGCGCAGCCGGCCGCCATCTTCATAGGAGAAAGGCAGTCCAGCCTGCCCCAGAATAGCCGAGTTCAGCATGGCTATACAAGTAATATTAGCTTATTGGCACATAACTACAACACATACTCTGTTAACAATTGTCCATATCCTGCAGACCTCGCTAGACTCGTCCGGGCCGGGCGCACGCCACGCCGGGATCCGAACAATTCGACGAGAGACCTACAGGATGAGAAAACAGACTGCATTGCCCTGCTTTACCCGCACCCTCCTCGCTTCTTCCCTGCTGCTGGCCTTTGCGCCGGCTTGGGGCCAGGAATCGTCTACCGAACAGGCCACCCAGCAGACCTCCGAGCAGGCCGGGGACAAGGGCATGGCCTCGGTCGTGGTGCTCGGCTCGCGCGGCGCGGCCCGCACGGCGCTCGACGCCTCGGCGCCGGTGGGCCTGATCAGCGCCAAGGACATGCAGATGGCGGGACCGCTGGAACTCGGCAAGCTGATGCAGACGCTCGATCCTTCCTTCAACTTCTCCTCGACCTTCATCAGCGACGGCACCGACATCATCCGCCCGGCCACCCTGCGTTCGCTGGGCCCGGACCAGCTGCTGGTGCTGGTCAACGGCAAGCGCCGCCACCAGCAGGCCCTGGTGAACGTGCAGCAGACCATCGGCCGCGGCTCGGCCGGCACCGACATCAACGCGATTCCGATGTCGGCCATCCAGCGCATCGAGGTGCTGCGCGACGGCGCCGCGGCGCAATACGGCTCGGACGCGATTGCCGGCGTGATCAACATCGTGCTGAAGCAGCAGACCAGCGAGACCCAGCTGTCGGGCACCGTCGGCGGCGCCACCGAAGGCGGCGGCCAGCTGTATTCCGGCAGCGCCAACAAGGGCTGGGCGATCGGCGACGGCGGCTACGTCAACCTGACCGTGGAAGGCCGCCACCGCGGCGAAACCAACCGCGCCGGCGTCGACAGCCTGCGCGTGGATCCGCCGCGCGTCACCCAGCGCATCGGCGACAGCCTGGCCAAGGACAAGTACTTCTGGTGGAATGCGGCGCTGCCGGTGGCCGAAGGCGCCGAGTTCTACAGCTTCGGCGGCGTCTCGCACCGCACCGGCGACTCGGCCGGCTTCTTCCGCTCCGCCGGCGACGGCCGCAATGTACCGTCCGTGTACCCGAACGGCTTCCTGCCGAACATCCGCACCACGGTGAAGGACGAATCGCTGGCGGTGGGCTACCGGCGCGACCTGGCCGACCAGTGGAAGTTCGACGTCTCGCTGAACCACGGCCGCAGCGAACTCGATTTCCACGAAAAGGAAACCATCAACATCAGTTACTGGTACGAGCCGAAGCCGGGCGGCGGCATCTACGCCCAGTCGCCCTTCGAGGCCGATACCGGCAAGCTGAAATTCAAGCAGACCACCGTCAACGCCGACCTGCGCGGCCCGCTGAACCTGGGCGGGCGCGACGTCTCCTTCGCCACCGGCTTCGAATACCGCCGCGACGGCTATGCGATCGGCGCCGGCGACCCGGTCTCCTACCAGTACGGCCGCAGCAACAACCCGGCCATCGTGATCCGCGACCAGACCGGCGGCATCGCGGCATCGGGCACCCAGGGCTTCCCCGGCTACACGCCCGGCACCGAAGTGGACGATAGCCGCCACAACATCGCGCTCTACGCCGACCTCGAACACAAGCTGACCAGCGAGCTGCTGCTGGGCGCCGCCGTACGCTGGGAAAAATACTCGGACTTCGGCAGCACCACTACCGGTAAACTCAGCCTGCGCTACGACCCGTCGAAGACCGTGGGCGTGCGCGGCACCGTGTCGACCGGCTTCCGCGCACCCAGCGTGCAGCAGAAGTTCTACAGCTCGGTTTCGACCAACCTGAACGCGGCCGGCGTGCTGACCGAGACCCTGACCGCGCGCGAAGGCAGCGCCGTCACCAAGGCTTTCGGCATCCCCAACCTGAAGCAGGAGACTTCGAAGAACGCCAGCATCGGCCTGGTGCTGCGCCCGGCCTCGAACTTCTCGCTGACCGCGGACCTGTGGAGCATCGACATCGACGACCGCATCGTGTTCTCGTCGAACATCGCGCCGGAATCGGGCGCCTGCGCCACGGCCGCGGCCTGCCCGATCAAGGCCATCCTCGATCCGCTGAAGGTGGGCCAGGCGCAGTTCTTCACCAACGCCATCGACACCGAGACGCGCGGCCTGGACATCGTGGCCGAGCACACCACGCGCTGGCCGGGTTCCACGCTGGTGCTGTCCGGCCAGCTGGACTTCAACCGCACCAGGGTGGCGGGCCGCCACTCCGATTCGCCGGTGCTGAGCGGCACCCAGCTGTTCGACGATTCGCAGGTGACCCTGATCGAACGCGGCCAGCCGCGCCAGCACCACGTGCTGTCGGCCGACTACACGACCGGCGCCTGGAACGGCAACCTGCGCGCCAACTACTACGGCGAAGTGCAGGGCCAGGGCTTCACCGCGCCCTTCGTGCAGACCTGGGATGCGAAATGGATCGTCGACGCCACGCTGCGCTACAACTTCAGCAAGGCGGCTAGCGTGACGGTCGGCGCCAACAACCTGTTCAACACCTTCCCGACCAAGTGGGACCCGGTCAAGGCCGCCCCCTTCCCGCAGCTGGGCTTCACCTACTGCTGGGAGACCTGCCCGTTCGGCATCAACGGCCGCTCGTGGTATGCGCGGGTGGATGTGGCCCTGTAAATAAAGACGGTGCAGACCGGTCATCGAACTGGTCTGCATTTTGTCGAAAAATTTTACAGACTGCCTTGTCAGGTGCCTGAGTTGATTCGTAAGTAATTGATTTTTATATGATCGTGCATCTAGGCATGCTTATTGCTTAAATTCAATTATCGTTAATATCGAATCATCAAAGGATCATCATGACCATCTTCTTCAAACAAGCCGCGGCTGCCATGCTCGTTATGGCAGCGAGCGTATCGGCGCATGCCACCGTGGTGACGGTCGACCCAGCCTCGACCTCGTGGGTAAGCCCGGCCAGCGAAAACAGCAACGGCGGCAGCAGCACGATTACCAACACCATGGCACGCTCTGGTAATGGTTCGCTGGAAATGACGGGCGACCGTACCCGCATGTTCGGCCTCGGCAATCCCTACTCGGCCGCCAGCAACCTGGGCCTGCTCGACCAGCTGAGCCGTTTGACCTTCGACTGGGCGCTCTCCAATGCCGGTACCGCCTACAACCCTGACTACACGCCTGCCCTGCGTGTGACGGTGTTCGACAAGGGTGTGCGCAGCGAACTGATCTGGGAAGGCGTTTACAACGGCACTTATGGCCACACTACGCTCGATACCTGGTACAGCAGCGGTGTCAACGACATGTTTTACCGTAACGTCTCCGGTCAGGGCGTCACGCTCAACAACGGCAGCCAGGTGAACATGTCGCTGGCAGGGTGGGAAGGCAGTAACTACTACACCGACGCGGCCTACATCTCCGGCTTCAGCGTCGGCGTGGGCAGTGGCGCCAGCAAGGACTACCTGGCCTTCGCCGACAATGTCACCATCGACCTGGCAGGCGTGTCGACCACCTATAACTTCGAAACCGCCAACGTTCCGGAACCCGGTTCGCTCGCCCTGCTGGCCCTGGGCCTGGCCGGCGCCGCGGCTGCGCGCCGCAAGAAGCGCGCTTAAGTACTGCAAGCCGGGGCCGGCACCGGATGCAGATCCAGGCGCCGGCCGGCCTTGAGGATCTGGCTCGGCACGGCGTGGCCGAGCAGGTCTTCCAGCGTGTGCGCGGCCATTAGCAGCTGGCCGAGGTCGACCCCTGGGTCGTAGCCCATCAGTTCCAGCGCATGCACGATCTCCTCGGTGCAGACGTTGCCGGTGGCGCCAGGCGCATACGGACAGCCGCCGATGCCGCCCAGCGAGGCGTCGAAGCGCTCGGCGCCGGCCTCGATCCCGGCCAGCACGTTGGCCAGACCCATGCCGCGGGTGTTATGGAAGTGCAGGGTCAGTTCGAGAGCGGGCCAGCGCGTGCGCACTTTCTCGGTCAGCTCGCGCACCTGGGTCGGATAGGCCATGCCGGTGGTATCGCACAGGGTGATGCCCTGCACCTGCAGTTCGTCGACGAAGCGCGCGCACAAGTCCAGCACCGTCTGCTGTTCCACCTCCCCTTCCATCGGACAGCCGAAGCTGCAGGACAGCGAGACGTTCACCTTGATGCCGTGGCCGTGCGCCAGCGCCGCCACGTCCCGCAGGCCGGCGAAGGATTGCGCGCGCGTCATGCGCAGGTTGCTCAGGTTGTGGCTTTCGCTGGCCGACATCACCAGGTTCATTTCCATGACGCGGGCTTCGATGGCGCGCTCGGCGCCGCGCAGGTTAGGGACCAGAGCGCTGTAGACCACGCCGGGTTTTCTTTCGATCCCGGCGAACACTTCCACCGCATCGGCCAGCACCGGCACCGCTTTCGGCGACACGAAGGAGCTGACTTCGAGCTTGGCGACGCCGGCCTTCGAGAGCGCATCTGCCAGCGCGATCTTCTCCATCGTCGGCACGAAGCGTGTTTCGGCCTGCAGGCCGTCGCGCAGGCCGACTTCCTGGATGTGGATGCGGCGGGGGTTCATGCCACCACCTTGCGTTCGCGCAGCGCCGCGATCTGCGCTTCGGTCAGGCCGATCTCGCGCAGCACCGCGTCCGTGTCCTCGCCCAGGCGCGGCGCGGCCGAGCGCACCGCACCCGGGGTGCCCATCAGCTTGGGCACGATGCCCGGCACCTCGACCTCGTAGCCCTCGCGCGTCTGCTGGGTCAGGATCATGCCGCGCTCGCGGTAGTGCGGGTCTTCCGCGATGTCCTGCGCGGTATAGACCTTCCCGGCCGGGACCTTGGCCTCGCCCAGCGCCGCCAGCACCGCGGCCACGCTGCGCTGGATGGTCCAGGCCTCGATCGCGGCATCCAGCTCCGCCACGCGCTTGACGCGGCCGGCGTTGTCGGCCAGGTCAGGCGCTTCGGCCAGGTCGGCGCGGCCGATCGCCGTCATGAGGCGCTTGAAGATGCTGTCGCCATTGCCGGCGACCAGCACATAGCCATCGCTGCAGCGGTAGGCATTCGACGGGGCGATGCCCGGCAGCGCGCTGCCCGCGGCTTCGCGCACCGCGCCGAACGCGCTGTACTCGGGGATCAGGCTTTCCATCACGTTGAACACGGCTTCGTGCAGGGCGACGTCGATCACCTGGCCGCGGCCAGCATTGACCTTGCGGTGGTAGAGCGCGGTCAGCACGCCGATGGTGCCGTGCAGGGCCGCCAGGGTATCGCCGATCGAGATCCCGCAGCGCACCGGCACCCGTCCCGGTTCGCCGGTCAGGTGGCGCAGGCCGCCCATCGCCTCGCCGATCGCGCCGAAGCCGGGCAAGTCGCGGTAAGGGCCGGTCTGTCCGTAGCCGGAAATGCGCAGCATGACCAGGCCCGGGTTCAGTTCGGACAGCGTCTCATAGCCCATGCCCCAGCTTTCCAGGGTACCGGGCCGGAAGTTCTCGACCAGCACGTCGGCCTCCGCGATCAGCTTGCGCGCGATCTCCTGGCCTTCGCTGCTGCGCAGGTCGAGCGCCACCGAGCGCTTGTTGCGCGACTGGACCTGCCACCAGACCGAGGTGCCGTCCTTCATCATGCGCCAGTTGCGCAGCGGGTCGCCCGTTCCCGGCGCCTCGATCTTGATGACCTCGGCGCCGAATTCGCCCAGGGTCTTGCCGGCGAAGGGGCCGGCGATCAGTTGTCCCATCTCGATCACGCGCACGCCCTTCAGCGCCTGGTCGGAGATCATGTTTGGAGCGGTCATGGTCTTACCCCTTCATTGATTAAGCTTGTTCACGCTGGCGCAGCTGCTGCGGCAGGCCGAAGGCCAGCACCGCCGCACACACCAGGCTCAGGGCCGCGATCGCATACAGGGCCGGCGTGGTACTGCCGGTGACATCCTTGATGCGTCCCACCATCACCGGGCTGACGATGCCGCCCAACTGGCCCAGGGTATTGATCAGCGCGATGCCGCCCGCCGCGCCGGCGCCGGTCACGAGTTTTGGCGGCAGCGCCCAGAAAGCCGGGATCGAGGCCACCACGCCGGCGCCCATCACGGCCAGCGCCGCCAGCAGCAGGGCCGGCTGGTGGTCGAACAGGCCGGCGCAGCAGAAGCCGACGGCGCCCAGCACCACCAGGCCGATCACGAACTTGCGGCGCTCGCCGCTGGCATCCGACAGGCGGCCCACCGCCACCATCGCGATCGCACCGCACAGGTAGGGCACGGCGGTGAGCAGGCCGATCATGCTTGGATTGGTGGTGCCGGCGGCGCGGATCATGTGCGGCGCCCAGAAGTTCAGGCCATAGGAACTCACCTGGATCAGGAAGTAGACCAGGCCAAGCGTCAGGAAGCCGGGCGTCTTGAGCGCGCCGAACAGCGAGTGGCTGCCGATATGGCGGTTCTGCTCGGCGATGCGCGCGGCCAGCAGGCTGCGCTCCTGCGGCGCCAGCCAGCCGGCATCCTCGACCTTGTCCTTCAGCGTCAGGTAGACCACGGCGCCAAGCAGGATGCAGGGCAGCCCGCCGACCAGGAACAGCCAGTGCCAGCCGGCCATGCCGAGCGCGCCATCCATGTGGCCCAGCACCAGGCCGGCGGCCGGCGCGCCGACCAGGCCGGAAAAGGCCGAGGCCAGGAACAGCATCGAGGTGATGCGGCCGCGGTAGGCGGTCGGGAACCACAGGGTCAGGAAGTACAGCACGCCCGGCGCGAAGCCGGCTTCCATGGCGCCGATGAGGAAGCGCAGCGTGTAGAACTGCCATTCGGTCTGCACCAGCGCCATCAGCGCGGTGGCGATGCCCCAGGAGACCATGATGCGGGCGATCCAGCGGCGCGCGCCGACCTTGTACAGCATCATATTGCTGGGCACTTCGAACAGCACGTAGCCGACCGAGAACAGGCCGGCGCCCAGGCCATAGGCGGTATCGGACAGCGACAGGCTGCTCTGCAGCGCGAACTTGGCGAAGCTGATGTTGATGCGGTCGAAAAAGGCGAACAGGTAGCAGATCATGATGAGGGGCATGATGCGCCATGCCACCTTGTTTACGATGCGCGCCAATTCGGGCGTGGTGCCGGTTGCCGCGCCGAGCGGGGCGTTGAGGGTCTTGTCCATGATGTCTCCATGTGAATGCCGTGGCGACGTTCTACGACGTCATGGTGGCGATTCTGGCACCGGCCTTTCAAACGCAGAAGCGCAAAGGCATGAACCCAGCTTTCGCGAACCGCGAAAGCTCGGCGAAAGCGCGCGGCTTTATCGGCTCAGGACTGGGCAGGCTGCGCCAGGTGTTCGACCAGCTGGCGCGCGTGGCGCGGCAGGCTCTCGAGATCGCGCACACCGATCAGCAACTGACGCCGCGCCCAGGCATCCTTCAGCGGGATCTGGCGCAGGTCGAGCGAGCGCACCAGGGCGCGCACCGCATCGGCCGGCAGCACCGCCACGCCCAGCCCGGCCGCCACCATCTGGCACATCGCATCGAAGCTGCGCACCTGGATCCGCAGCTTGAGGCGCCGGCCCATCGCCTCGGTCTCGGCCTCCAGGCGGCGCGCCAGCGAGGTGCCCTGCGACAGGCTGACGAAGTCGTAATCGACGGCCTCGTCGAAGGCCAGCGCGCGGCGTCGCGCCAGCGGGTGTTTGCTTGGTGCCACCAGCACCAGCCGGTCCTCGCGGTAGGGCATCAGCTGCAGGCCGAGGGCCGGCGTGCGGTCGGCGAAGATGCCGATGTCCGCCCTGCCCTCCAGCACGCCGAGCACGACTTCGCTGCTGTTGAGTTCTTCCAGCTCGATCCGGATCGCCGGATTGGCGCGCGAGAACGCGGCGATGTCGCCAGGGAGGAACTGCGTGATGGCCGAAGTGTTCGCCCACAGCCGCGCCACGCCGACGATGCCGCTGGCATGGTCGTGCAGCTCGGCCGCCAGCAGGTTGACGTCGCCGAGGATGCGCTGGGCATGGCGCGCCAGCGCGTCGCCGGCCGCGGTGGTCCGCACGCCGCGCGCATGGCGCTCCAGCAGCACGGTGCCGACCGCCGCTTCCAGATCCGAAATGCGCTTGCTGGCGGCGCCGACCGCCAGGTGCGCGGCCTCGGCGCCCTTGCTGATGCTGCCGGACCGGACGATGTGGCTGAACAGGGAAAGCGAGACGAGGTCGAGACGGTGCAGGTTCATGGATCCATTGTGCAGCGGGTCGCGGCTGCTGGCAATTTCCTGCAGTAGCGCCAGCGCCCAATCGAGATGATACCGAGAGCGATGCTTCATTCACAGGCTGTACGCCAGCGCTCCCTGATTCGACATACCTGTCTTTTTACGGCAAAACATGCGGCAGCAGGCAGACACGCAAAATTGAAGGAGTAGGTTACAATCCCATAAAAATCAAAGCTTTAGTAACGAACCATCTATAAAAACAAGGCGGCAAAATAATGTACGATTCTCCTCATCAGTTCGAACCATTAATTCCATCCGCAATCCCGACTGATCTGATTGAAAAAAGTGCAGAAATTGCTCAGGCTGCCACACGTTTGAGCGGCGCAGCGCACCCAAGTTCGCGCGGGACTATTCGGGAATTGGTACGCTCGATGAACTCGTACTACTCAAACCGGATCGAAGGTCAGGGAACTCACCCTTTGAATATCGAACGGGCACTTCGGAAGGAATTCTCGGACAAACCGGATGTCGCACGTTTGCAGCGGGTTGCGATCGCACATATTGAAGCCGAAAGAGAGCTGGAAGAACGTGCAGCGGCTGGTGTACCTGCAATGTCGTCGGCTTTCCTGATCGAGGCTCACCATGCTCTCTACTCACGCCTTTCAGAAGCAGACCGCACAACTGAAGACAACCGAATTGTGAGCCCGGGAGCGATCAGAGAAAATGAGGTGGAAGTGGGCGAACATGTTCCGCCAACTTACTCCTCACTACCGCTTTTCATGGAGCGGCTCGATACCGTATTCAATCGTAAGAGAAGTTGGGACAGCCAACTGATCGCCATAGCATGCTTGCATCACCGCGCTGCGTGGGTACACCCTTTCCTCGACGGCAATGGGCGAGCAGTACGCTTGCAAACGCATTGCGCCCTATGGCCGCTTTCCGACGGACTCTGGTCGCCCAGCCGTGGATTGGCACGCGAGCAGAAAGAATACTATTCTCAGTTGATGATTGCCGATGCATCTCGGCGGGGTGATCTGGACGGCCGAGGCAATCTAACGACAGCGGGACTTTTAAGCTGGATCAGATTTTTCCTGGATATCTGCGCGGACCAGGCCGAATATATGGGAAAAATGCTGGATCTGGACGGAATGAAACGGCGGATAGGCGCACTCGTTACGTTTCGCGCAGCGTTTGACAAAACTGTCAGAACTGAAGCGATTTTGCCTCTCTATCACGTATTTGCAGCAGGCCCTGTTACGCGCGGCGAGTTCTCACAAATGACCGGCTTGGGCGAACGGACCGCTCGCTCCCTGATTGCAAGTCTTCTCCGCACGGGATTACTAGAAAGTCATACGCATGGAGGGCCATTAAAATGGGGACTTCCTCTGGACTCATTGCAGTTCCTGTTCCCCGAGCTTTATCCGGAAGCAGCGACAAAAGCTGAGTAAGACCGTGACTGACATGCATGACTAACATGCTACACTGAACCCATGCCCAATCGACCATCCCACCACGGAGCGTGTTACCGCAGGCCATAGAAGCCTGCCGATTGCATTGGCACATTCACAGATTTCTATAGGCCACAGCGAGAACCGTCTCCTGTGGCTTTTTTATTTTGGAGACCCGATGGAACTCAAGCTGTACGACACCTACGAGCGCCGCCCGCGTCCTTTCGCATCGCTGGCCCCCGGCCACGCCGGCCTGTACGCCTGCGGCCCGACCGTCTACGACTACGCCCACATCGGCAACCTGCGCACTTACCTGTTCGGCGACCTGCTCCGCCGCGTGCTGCAGCTGAACGGCTACGCGGTCCGGCACGTCGTCAACATCACCGACGTCGGCCACCTGACCTCGGATGCGGATGCCGGCGAAGACAAGATGGAAAAAGGCAGCCGGCGCACCGGCCGCAGCGCCTGGGACATCGCCGCCTTCTATACCGCGGCCTTCCAGCGCGACCTGGAACGCCTGCGCATCCTGCCGCCCACCATCTGGGCGCGCGCCACCGACCACATCCCGGAGCAGATTGCCTTCATCGCCGAGATCGAACGGGCCGGCTTCAGCTACCGCACGGCGGACGGCATCTACTTCGACACCGCGCGCCTGGAACGCTACGGCCACCTGGCCCGGCTCGACATCGCCGGCCTGCGCGCCGGGCATCGCGTCGAGCTCGGCGACAAGCGCTCGCCGACCGACTTCGCGCTATGGAAGTTCAGCGGCGACGAGCGGCGGCAGATGGAATGGGACAGCCCCTGGGGCCGCGGCTTCCCCGGCTGGCACATCGAGTGCTCGGCGATGTCGACCCGCTACCTGGGCGCGCTGTTCGACATCCACATCGGCGGCGAGGACCACGTGCCGGTGCACCACTCGAACGAGATCGCCCAGCACGAGGCCTGCCATGGGCACCCGCCGGCGCGCTACTGGCTGCATGGGTCCTTCCTGCGGCTGGCGGACAGCGAGAAAATGTCGAAGGCGGATGGCAGCTTCATCCGGCTTGAGACCTTGATTGAGCGTGGCTTCGATCCGCTGGCTTATCGCTATCTGGTCCTGGGCGCGCACTACCGGTCGAAGCTGGTGTTTTCGTGGGCGGCGCTGGAGGCGGCGCAGACGGCACTGGGGCGGCTGCGGCTCGGCTTTTACCGGCTGCCGGCCGGCGGCGCACCCGATCCGGCTTATCGCGAGCGCATGCTGGCGGAGTTGAATGACGATCTGAATACGCCGCGGGCTTTGGCGCTGGCCTGGGAGCTGCTGAAATCCGGGCTGCCGGGGGCGGTGCAGAAGGCGACGCTGGCCTGGCTGGATGAGGCCCTTGGTCTTGGGCTGGAGGCGTGGCGGCCGGAGACGATTGCCGTGCCGGACGCGGTCCTCGAACTGGTCGAAGCCCGCCAACGGGCGCGTGTCGAAAAGCGCTGGGCCGATGCGGATGCCTTGCGGGCGGCAATCGAAGCCGAAGGCTTCAGCGTGCGCGATACGGCGGCAGGCCCGGTGGCGGCGCCTGCCGGATGAGCTGCTGTATGTACGCGCGCGCACGGAATCGTGCCGCGCTGCGCGCTAGCATGCCTCATCGACTGAACGGGAGGAAAACATGAACATCGCACATCGGAACATCGTGCGGATCGCCACGGTGCTGGCCTTGACCGCCGCAACCACGTCCGCATTTGCCCAGAGCGCGGAGTATCGCCGCGGCTACGAGGACGGTTACGCGGCGGGCCAGCGCGAGGCCCGCGGCGGCCAGGGCGGGCCGGACGGTCCTGTTGCCTGGGGGCGCCTGCATATCGAAGAAGCCGAGTACGGCGCGCGCGGGGCCACCTGCAATGCACGCCGCGCCGTGCGCGACCAGCTCGAGCGCAACCGCGGCTCCGTCGTCGCCAACAACGAGCTATGCGGTGACCCGGCGCCGGGCGAGCAAAAGCGCCTGCGCCTGGTCTACCGTTGCGGCGACAGCGCCTCGGCGAGGGCATTCGCCCGTGAAGGCGAACGGTTGCGCCTGAAATGCGGCCGCTGATGCCTGGCGCGACGGCGCTCAGTCGAACTTGCTGAAGTCCGGCTTGCGCTTCTCGAAGAAGGCGGTAAAGGCCTCCTTCGCTTCGCCGCCCACCAGCATCGCGCTGAAACGCTCGTTCTCGGCCGCGATGGTGTCCTTTACCAGCGCCGCGCGCGAGCGCTTCATCAGCGCCTTGGTGGTGCGGATCGAGGCTGCCGGCAGCTTGACCAGCTTGGCCGCCTGGCCCTGCGCGAAGGCCAGCAGCTCGGCGGCCGGCAGCACCTTGGCGACGATGCCCATCTCGAAGGCTTCCTGGGCCGCGAAGGCTTCGCCCAGCATCAGCTTCTCGGCGGCGCGGGTGTAGCCGGCGGCTTGCGCGACCAGCAGCGACGAGGCGAATTCCGGGCACAGGCCCAGCTGGCTGAAGGGCATCGAGAACTTGGCCGTGTCGGCGGCGTAGACCAGGTCGCAGTGCATCAGCATGGTGGTGCCGATGCCGACGGCGGCGCCGGCCACGGCGGCGATCACGGGCTTGGTGCAGCCTTCCAGCGCCTGCATGAACTGGAACACCGGGCGGTCTTCCGTCATCGCGCCTGCGCCGACGTTGTTGAGGAAATCGTCGAGGTCGTTCCCGGCGGTGAAGATTTCCGGCTTGCCGGTGATGAGGATGGCGCGCACAGCGCTGTCCTGGTCGGCGCCGCGCAGGGCTTCGGCCATGGCGGTGTACATGGCGCCGGTGATGGCGTTCTTGCGCTCGGGGCGGTTGAATTCGATGGTCAATACGCCATTGGCGGTGCTGGTCTGGATGTCCATGCAGGAGGTCTCCGTTTGTTGTTTGTGGCTGCGCGACGAACTTGGATCCCCGCCTTCGCGGGGGACGACGTTCTGGCGTTCGTCGTAAAAAAGGCGCTGGGGGTGTTCCCACAGCGCCTTTCCATTTACGTGCTACGTGTGGATTACACGCGCTCGATGATACCCGCGGCGCCCATGCCGGCGCCGACGCACATGGTGACCATGCCGTACTTCAGGTTGTTGCGGCGCAGGGCGTGCACCACGGTGGCGGCGCGGATCGCGCCGGTGGCGCCCAGCGGGTGGCCGAGGGCGATCGCGCCGCCCATCGGGTTGACCTTGCTGGTGTCCAGGTTCAGGTCGCGGATCACGGCCAGCGCCTGGGCGGCGAAGGCCTCGTTCAGCTCGATCCAGTCCAGCTGGTCCTGGGTGATGCCGGCTGCCGCCAGCGCGGCCGGGATGGCGACCTTCGGGCCGATGCCCATGATCTCCGGCGGCACGCCGCGCACGGCGAACGACGAGAACTTGGCCAGCGGGGTCAGGTTGTGCTCTTTCAGGATCTTCTCGCTGACGACGATCAGCGCGCCGGCGCCATCCGACATCTGCGACGAGGTCGCGGCGGTGACCGAGCCCTTGGCGGCGAACACCGGCTTCAGCTTGGCCATGCCTTCCATGCTGGCGTCGGCGCGCGGGCCTTCGTCCAGGTCGACGGTGCGGCGCTTGACGGTGATCTCGCCGGTCGCCAGGTTCGGCGTGCGGGTCACGATCTCGACCGGGGTGATCTCGTCCTTGAAGAAGCCTGCCTGCTGGGCGGCGATGGCCTTGCGGTGCGATTCCAGGCCGAAGGCGTCCTGCTCTTCGCGGCTCACCTTCCACTGTTGCGCCACCTTCTCGGCGGTCAGGCCCATGCCGTAGGCCAGGCCGACGTTCTCGTCCTCGAACACGCGCATGTTGATCGACGGGTGGTGGCCCATCATCGGCACCATCGACATCGATTCGACGCCGCCGGCGATCATCACGTCGGCTTCACCGACACGGATGCGGTCCGCGGCCATCGCCAGGGCGGTGATGCCCGAGGCGCAGTAGCGGTTGACGGTCACGCCGCCGACGGTGGTCGGCAGGCCGGCCATGACCACGGCCTGGCGCGCCACGTTGAAGCCCTGCTCCGCTTCCGGGAACGAGCAGCCGACGATGGCGTCGACGATCAGGGCCGGGTCCAGGTTCGGCACGGCGGCCATGGCGCCCTTGATCGCGGCGATCAGCAGGTCGTCCGGCCGGGTCTTGTTGAAGAAGCCGCGCGGCGCCTTGCCGATCGGGGTGCGGGTCGCTGCGACGATGTATGCGTCTTGAAGTTGTTTGCTCATGTCAGTAGTCCTTGTGGTCGGCGACTTAGTTACGCACCGGCTTACCGGTCTGCATCATGCCCATGATGCGTTCCTGGGTCTTCGGATTGTTCAGCAGCGAGATGAAGGCTTTGCGCTCCATGTCCAGCAGCCACTGCTCGGAGACGTAGCTGCCCTGGTCGATGTCGCCGCCGGTGACGATTTCGGCGATGGTGTCGCCCAGGTGGTAGTCATAGGCCGAGATGAAGCCGCCGTCGCGCATGTTGACCAGCTGGCCGCGGATGGTCGCCCAGCCGTAGCGGCCGGTTACCGGGACCGGGCGGCGCGCCGGAGCGCGGTAGCCGGCGTCGAACATCGAACGCGCGGTGACCTTCGCCACGTGCAGCAGCTCGTACGGGTTGAAGACGATCACGTCGTCTTCCTTCAGGTAGCCCATGGCCTTCGCTTCGAGCGCCGATTTCGACACCTGCGCGGTGGCCGCGTTGGTGAAGCCGGTCTTCAGGAATTGCAGGATGTCGTTGCCCTTGGCTTCGCCCGCGGCGCGCACTGCCGCTTCCTTCAGGCCGCCGCCGGCCGGCACCAGGCCGACGCCGACTTCGACCAGGCCGATGTAGGACTCGATCGAGGCCACGCGCTTCGATGCGTGCAGCGCCATCTCGCAGCCGCCGCCCAGGGCCAGGCCGGCCACGGCCGCCACCACCGGGATGTTCGAGTACTTCATCTGCATGAAGGTGTCCTGCAGTTCCTTGACGATCGGGTCCATCGCCTTGGCGCCGCCGGCCATGAAGGCCGGCAGGGCCGATTGCAGGTCGGCGCCGGCCGAGAAGGCGCCGCCTTCGGCCGCGTCGGTATTCCAGATGACCAGGCCCTTGTAGCCCTTTTCCGCTTCTTCCAGGCCGCGCTTGATGCCCTTGATGACGCCGTCGCCGATGACGTGCATCTTGGTCTTCAGCGAGATGACCAGCACTTCATCGTCCGAGTGCCACAGGCGCACCGATTCGTCCTCGAACACGGTGGTGCCGGCGGTCTTCGGATCGACGGTGGTGCTGCCCACGACCGGCGCGCGGAAAGCCTGGCGCTTGTAGACCGGCAGGTCGGACAGCGGCACGTAGGCATTCTTCGACGCCGAGTACGAACCCTCGGCGGTGTGCACGCCCTTCTCGGCTACCGGTGCATTGAAGACCCAGCTTGGGAGCGGGGTATCGGTCAGCGCCTTGCCGGCTTCGATGTCTTCCTTCACCCACTGGGCGATCTGGGTCCAGCCCGCGGCCTGCCAGGTCTCGAACGGGCCGACGCTCCAGCCGAAGCCCCAGCGCATCGCGAAGTCGATGTCGCGCGCGTTGTCGGCGATGCTGTCCAGGTGGACGGCGATGTAGTGGAAGGCGTCGCGGTAGATCGCCCACAGGAACTGCGCCTGCGGATTGCTCGACTCGCGCATGGCCTTGAACTTCTTGACCGGGTCTTTCTCTTTCAGGATGCGGCCGACGATGTCGGCAGCCTTGGCGCCGCTCGGCACGTATTCGCCGGTGGCGAAGTCCAGGCGCTGGATCTCCTTGCCGACCTTTTTATAGAAGCCGCCGCCGGTCTTCTGGCCCAGCGCGCCCTTCTCGATCAGCTTGGCCAGCACGTCCGGCGTCTTGTACAGGCTGAAGAAAGGATCGTCCTGCAGGGTGTCCTGCATGGTCTTGATCACGTGGCCCATGGTGTCCAGGCCGACCACGTCCGCGGTGCGGAAAGTGCCCGACTTGGCGCGGCCGAGTTTTGCACCGGTCAGGTCGTCGACCACGTCCACGCTCAGGCCGAACTTCTCGGCTTCGTGGATGGTGGCCAGCATGCCGAAGATGCCGACGCGGTTGGCGATGAAGTTCGGGGTGTCCTTCGCACGCACGACGCCCTTGCCCAGGGTCGAAGTCAGGAAGGTTTCCAGTTGATCCAGGATCTCCGGACGGGTGCTCGCGGTCGGGATCAGCTCGACCAGGTGCATGTAGCGCGGCGGGTTGAAGAAGTGGACGCCGCAGAAGCGCGCCTTCAGTTCGCTGTCGAAGCCTTCGGCCAGCTTCTCGATGGAGAGGCCCGAGGTGTTCGAGGCGAAGATCGCGTTGGCGCCGATATGCGGAGCGACCTTTTTATACAGGTCGTGCTTCCAGTCCATGCGCTCGGCGATGGCCTCGATGATCAGGTCGCAGCCGGCCAGCAGCTCGAGGTTGTCCTCGTAGTTGGCGACTTCGATCAGGGCGGCGTCTTCCTTGTTGCCCAGCGGGGCCGGCGACAGCTTTTTCAGGTTCTCGATGGCCTTCAGGACGATACCGTTTTTATTGCCGTCTTTGGCCGGCAGGTCGAACAGCACGACCGGGACCTTGGCGTTGACGCAGTGCGCGGCAATCTGCGCGCCCATCACGCCGGCGCCCAGCACGGCGACTTTCTTGACGATGAAATTGGTCATCTCTCGTAATCCTTAGTTATCGTCGTTCCCGCGAAGGCGGGAACCCAAGTTTATTTGCGCTGACGGTGCGCTGAACTTGGATTCCCGCCTGCGCGGGAATGACGGGTCGATGTAGCGGGTGTACGCGTTGGTACGTGATGGTGTTACTTAGAACAGATCCGCATCCATGGCCAGCAAATTCGCCGAACCCGAACGCGCCTGGCGAATCAGCATTGCGGTTTCCGGGTACAGGCGGCCGAAGTAGAAGCGTGCGGTGTGCAGCTTGGCCTCGTAGAACTTGTCGCCCGAGTCCTTCTTCTCCAGTGCGATCTTCGCCATCTGCGCGAAGAAGTAGCTGAACACCAGGTGGCCGACCACGCGCAGGTAAGGCACGGCGGCGGCGCCGACTTCGTCCTGGTTCTGGAAGGCCTTCATGCCGATTTCCATGGTCAGCTTGGTGACCTTCTCGCCCAGTTCGCCCAGCGGGGTCACGAACTCCGACAGGTTTTCGTCCAGGCCGTTCTCTTCGACGAAGTTCTTGATCTTTTCGCCGAAGGCGCGCAGCTTGGCGCCGTTGTCCATCAGGATCTTACGGCCCAGCAGGTCCAGCGACTGCACGGTGTTGGTGCCTTCGTAGATCATGTTGATGCGCGCGTCGCGCACATACTGCTCCATGCCCCACTCGCTGATGTAGCCGTGGCCGCCGTACACCTGCATCGCTTCCGAGGTCGCGATCCAGCCGTTGTCGGTGATGAAGGCCTTGACGATCGGGGTCAGCAGCGCGACTTCGCCGGCGGCTTCCTTGCGCACTTCTTCGTCCGGGTGGTTCAGTTCGCGGTCGATCTGCAGCGCGACGTAGGAGGTCAGCGCGCGCGCGCCTTCGGCATAGGCCTTGGCAGTTAACAGCATCCGGCGCACGTCCGGGTGCACGATGATCGGGTCGGCCGGCTTGTCCGGGGCCTTCGGGCCCGACAGGCTGCGCATCTGGATGCGGTCTTTCGCATACACCAGCGCGTTCTGGTAGGCGACTTCGGTCAGGCCCAGCGACTGCATGCCGACGCCCAGGCGGGCGGCGTTCATGAACACGAACATCGCGTTCAGGCCCTTGTGCGGCTGGCCGATCAGGGTGCCGACCGCGCCGTCCAGGTTCATCTGGCAGGTCGAGTTACCGTGGATGCCCATCTTTTCTTCGATGGCGCCGCAGAAGATCGGGTTGCGCTCGCCGATCGAACCATCGGCGTTCGGCAGGAACTTCGGCACCAGGAACAGCGAGATGCCTTTGCTGCCTTCCGGTGCGTCCGGCAGGCGCGCCAGCACCAGGTGGACGATGTTTTCCGAGACGTCGTGTTCGCCGGCCGAGATGAAGATCTTCGAGCCGGTGATTTTATAAGTGCCGTCGGCTTGCGGCTCGGCTTTCGAGCGCAGCAGGCCCAGGTCGGTGCCGCAGTGGGCTTCGGTCAGGCACATGGTGCCGGTCCATTCGCCCGAGACCAGCTTCGGCAGGTAGAACTTCTTCTGCTCTTCGCTGCCGTGTTCCAGCAGGCACTCGTAGGCGCCGTGTGACAGGCCTGGGTACATGGTCCAGGCCTGGTTGGCCGAGTTCAGCATTTCGTAGAACGAATTGTTCAGCGAAATAGGCAGGCCCTGGCCGCCATATTCCGGATCGCAGCCCAGAGCCGGCCAGCCACCCGCCACGTATTGCTTATAGGCTTCTTTAAAACCCTTCGGCGTGGTGACGGTCTTGGTCGCCGCGTCGTAATGGCAGCCTTCGCGGTCGCCGGAGTGGTTCAGCGGGAACAGCACTTCCTGCGTGAACTTCGCGCCTTCTTCGAGCACCTGGTTGATGATGTCGGCGTCGATTTCCTGGTACGCCGGCAGGTTCTTGAACTCTTCGGTGACGTTCAGGAATTCATGCAGAACGAACTGCATATCCCGGATTGGCGCGACGTACTGACCCATGTTGTTCTCCTGACGAAGGTAATGATTGGTGGTTATTTGGTAGTGGGATTACGGTAATTCTCGATCAGGCGTGCGAAGCCGCGGTGCGCGCGGTCGGGGGCGCCGGGGATGCGCAGGAAGCGCGCATCGTGGTGCACTGCCAGCACCAGGCCGTACATCTCGTAGACCAGCTGCTGCGGGTCGGTGTCGGCTTTCAGGTCGCCGCAGTCGACGGCCTGACGGGCGCAGCGCACCAGGGCGCTTTGCCAGATCTGCACCATGCCGACCAGCTCGTCGCGGATCGGGCCCGGGCGGTCGTCGTATTCGACGGCGCCGCTGATATAGATGCAGCCGGAGGCGATTTCGACCGAGACGCGCTTGAGCCAGTGCTTGAACATGGCTTCCAGGCGCGGCAGGCCGCGCGGCTCCTTGACGCTGGGGACGAACACTTCCTGCTCGAAGCGGCGGTGGTACAGTTTCAGCACTTCGATCTGCAGGTCTTCGCGCGAACCGAAGTGGGCGAACACGCCCGATTTGCTCATGTTCATGCGGTCGGCCAGCAGGCCGATCGTGAGTCCCTCGAGGCCGTCGCGGCTGGCGAGTTCGAGCGCAACGTCGAGAATCGCTGCACGCGTCATCTCGCCTTTGCGCATGACCATGGATTTGGCTGAAGTATTGATACGATGCTCCCAGTGGATCGAGAAAAAATCCGAACGCTCGTACTATTATCTACCAGCCTGGAAATGTCAAACGGGAAGTTTAGAGGCGCGGTTCTATTGCTCGTCCCCGGCCCGTTCGATCGCGCGGCGGTCACGCTTGGTGGGCCGCCCCTTGATCGTGCTGCTGGGCTCCGGGGCCAGGCGGCGCGCCTCCTGGTCGTTGGCGCGCTTCTGGAGGCTGACTTCGGTTTCGCGGTAGAGCGCCTGGGCCACCGGCGCCGGGCCGCGCGTGCCGGACAGGCCGTGCACGATCACTTCCCAGCGGGTCGAGCCATTATCGATCAGGATCTTGTCGCCCAGCTTCACCGAACGCGCCGGTTTGACGTTCTCGGCATTGATCTTGATGCGTCCACGGTCGACCGCCTCCGCGGCCAGCGAGCGCGTCTTGAAAAAGCGCGCCGCCCACAGCCATTTGTCGATCCGGACGTTGTCGTTCTCACTCATGCATAGCCTATTGTAAAGATCCGCATCGTCAGTTTATACAAAAGATAGGCGATTTCGTGGCCCGTACGGCGCACCCAACTGAGTTGCTTCAAATCATCCAGCCCGACCGGCACCCCATCGGCGATGCCGCGCTCGATCTGTTTTGCCATGCTGGAGGCGAAAGCGGCGTCGCGCACCACCACGTTCGCTTCCTGGTTCACGAACAGGGACAGGCCGTCGCAGTTGCTGGAGCCGACCGTGGCCCAGTCATGGTCGACCACCGCCACCTTGGCGTGCAGCTGGGTCTTGCGGTATTCGACGATGCGCACGCCGGCCGCCAGCAGCTGCGGGTAAAACGAACTCGCCACCGCATCCTGCATGCGGAATTCGCCCACCCCGATCAAGAGGCAGACGTCGACCCCGCGCCGCGCCGCCGCCGCCAGCGCCTGGCGGAACTTGCGCCCAGGGGCGAAATACGGCGTGGCCATCAGCACCCGCTTGCGGGCGCGGCCGATCGCCTGCAGGTAGGTGCGCTGGATGGTGCGGCGGTTGCGCAGGTTGTCGCGCACCACGAAGCCGGCACGCATCGGATGCTCGCCCAGCCCCGGCGCCTGCTTGCGGGTTTCCTTGAACAGGTGGTAGCGGTGCTTGATGTTCAGGTGGCCGGCGCGGGTCCACTGGGCCTGGGCTTCGCGGTGGATGCGTTCCACCAGCGGGCCGCGCACGCGCACCGCGAAATCCCAGCGCGGCGCCGGCAGCGGTTTATAGGGCGCGTAATCGCACAGGGTATCGTCGTTGGTGTTGATGCCGCCGACGAAGGCGATCTCGCCGTCCACCACGCAGATCTTGCGGTGGCTGCGCGCCGCGCCGCGCCGGAACCAGGGATTGAACATGCGGTAGTGCACGCAATGCTGGCCGAATTCCTCGCCCAGCCGGCAAGCGGTGCGGCGGCCGGTGCCGAACCAGTCGACCAGCACCCGCACCTTGACGTCCCGCTTGGCGGCGCGGATCAGGGCATCGGTGACGGCGCGCGCGGCCGCGTCCTCGGCGTAGATATAGGTCTCGAACAGGATTTCCTGCCTGGCCGAGTCGATCGCGGCCAGCAGCTCCTTGAAATAGTTGCCGCCGCTTTCCAGCAGCTTGACGTCGTTATTGGCGACGTACGGGACCGATCGCATGGGCGCTCAGGACAGCTGCAGGTTGGCGACGATGGGCGCGTGGTCCGACAGCTTGGCCCATTGCGGCCCGTGCAGGACTTGCGCCTGTTCGACCTTGAAGCCGCGCACGTAGATGCGGTCGAGGCGGAACCAGGGCATGGCGGCCGGGAAGGTTCGCGCCGGCACCAGGCGGCGCTCGCGGCCGGCCACGTTGCGCACCAGCTCGCCGATCTTCGAAGACCGCTTCTCCAGCTCGTCGAACACCTCGACCACGCCCAGTTTCAGGCGCAGGCAGTCGGACAGGGTGTTGCGCCAGTCGTTGAAATCGCCGGCGATGATGACCGGCTCGCCGTTCGGCGCCGAATCGTTCACCGCGCTGATCAGGGCGTCGGTCTGGCGCCGGCGGCTGCCTTCGAACAGGCCGAGGTGGACCACATAGCAGTGCACCTTGCCGACCGGCGTGTCCAGCGCGCAGTGCAGGATGCCGCGCTGCTCGTAGGCGTGGTCGGAGATGTCGTGGTTATGCTCGTTGGCGATCGGGTAGCAGGACAGCAGCGCATTGCCATGGTGGCCATGGTCGTAGACCGCGTTCATGCCGTAGGCGGCATGCAGATCCTCGCCGGCAAAGAACTCGTGCTGGGCCTTCTCCGGCCAGTGGTGATGGGGACTGCGCAACTTCTCGCCATAGCGTGCCTGGTAGCGGTCATGCCGGCCCTGCACTTCCTGCAGGAACACGACATCCGCATCGAACATGCCGATAGCCTTCTTCAGCGCCAACACACGCGGTGTGCTGCGGAAAGAAGAGACGCCTTTATGGATGTTGTAGGTCGCAACACGAATTTTCATGGGAACATTTTAACCCCATCATTCCGTGTTCTCCCGGTAAGCGTGCCAATCGTGCGGCGCGTCAGGGCGCGGCCAGGACCCTGCCCAATACTTGTTTCTCCAATGCACCAAATGAGGCATCGCCACGCGCGATCCACAGCGCCTCGATCAGCTGCTGCATTTCGATACGGGTCAGCGCATCCAGCGCGCCCAGCGGCTCGTCGAGCAGCAGCAGCTGGGGCTCGTGCACCAGCGCGCGCGCCAGCGCCACCCGCTGGCGCTGGCCGCCCGACAGCACCGCCGGCCAGTCGTCCGCGCGGGCTTCCAGGCCGACGCTGGCCAGCGCCGCCCTCGCCTACGAATGCTTTCGCGTTTGAATATGCCGATTTAGTTAAAAGATTTTGCGCATATCGATTTTCGCGAATTCATGGCTGGGCGGCGAGGACCACCCGGTTGCGCCCCTCCCGCTTGGCCCGGTACATGGCCTGGTCGGCGGCCCGGAACAGCGAGTCGGCGTCGGGGCCGTGCAGCGGGAACTCGGCCACCCCGAACGAAGCCGTGATGGCGTCCGGGCCGGCGCCGTCGTTCATCGGCGGCGCCCCCGCGATGTCGGCGCGCAGCGCTTCCGCGCGCCGCGCCGCATCCGGCTGCGCGCAGTCCGGCATCAGGATCACCAGCTCTTCGCCGCCGTAGCGGCAGGCGACGTCGCAGTAGCGGATCGACTGCCGCACCAGCTGGGCGATCGCGCGCAGGACCGCATCGCCGGCGGCGTGGCCGAAGCCGTCGTTGACGCACTTGAAGTGGTCGACGTCGAGCACCACCAGCGACAGCGGCGAAGCCATGCGCCGTGAACGCGCCAGCTCGCGCCTGAGGGTCTCGTCGAAGTAGCGGCGGTTGAACAGGCCCGTCAGGGGATCCAGCACCGACTGGCGGCGCAGCGATTCGCGCAGCCTGGCGTTGCCGAGGGCGAGCGCCAGCTGCTCGGCCACCGTCACCGCCAGCTGCTCCTGCTGTTCGCGCGCGTCCGCTTCCCGCGCCAGGCCTTCCAGGTGGACCAGGCCGACCAGTTCGTCGTGCGTGACCAGCGGCACGCACAGGCGCATGCCGCCCTTGCCGTCGCCGCCGTGGCTGCGGTAATGCGCGCAGGATGGCCCGTCGCAGCCCGAGGTCTTGTAGTGGGCGCGGTGCTGCAGGGCCCAGCAGTCGTCCAGCGTCATCTCGGACGGCTGGGCGGAGGCGTCGCCCCAGCGCGACAGCTGGCGCAGCGTGCCCGCGTCGCCGCTGTCCAGCGCGAAGAAAGTGCCGCCGGCGCCGGGCAGCAGCTTGCCGAAACCGCGCGCCACGACCGCCCCGGTATCCAGGCTGGATGGCATGGCTTCGACCGCGCGCAGCATCTCGGCGACGATCCTGAGTTCGCGGTTCTGGCGCGTGCCCAGTTCGACCGCGCCGGCCAGCTGCGCCGCTTTGTGCTCGAGCTGCAAGGCGGTCTCGCGGCGCTCGCGCAGCATGCGCGCCATCACCACCAGCAGGGCGCCGAACACGCAGATGTTGATGAGGGTGGCGGCCAGGCTGACGGTGAAGGAACGGCGCGAGGCGGCCAGCATCTCGGTACGCAGGACCTTGCGCCGCGCGTCGGTACGCGCCTGCCGCGCCGCGACCAGGCGCCGCAGCTCGTCCATGGTGGCCTTGCCGCGCATCGAGCTGACGAGCTTTTCGGTCTGCGCAAAACCTTCGCCGCGGCGGATGGCGATGGTCTCGTCGAGTTCGGCCAGCTTCAGCTCGGCCAGGCGCGCAATGCGCCACAGCTTGGCCTGCTCGACATCGCTGCCGGCCTTGTCCTTGGCCTCGCGGATGGCCGCCGGCAGCGTCTGCCGGGCATGTTGCCAGGGTTCGAGGAAGACTTCGTTGCCGGTGATGATGAAGCCGCGCTGGCCGGTTTCGGCATCGCGCAGCGCATCCAGGATGTTGTCGACGCGCTGCTGCTGCTCCAGCTCCATGCGCAATTCATGGACCAGGACCGTGGTCGACCGGTCCATCCAGTAGGACACGGCTGCTCCCAGCGCCATCACGAGAACGACGGCCAGGGCGGCAAACTCGATGTTCTTTTTACTCCGCATGCGACGCTCGGCAAAACACCTTGTTCAGAGGCGGCCAACCATAGCATAGATTTTGAACAGCACGATTGCACGCGCAATGATTACTGCCCCGCGGCGGCCCGTCCGAGGATGGCGGCCAGCTCGTTCGTGTCGACCGGCTTGACCAGGTGATGGTCGAAGCCGGCCGCCAGCGCGCGCTGGCGATCGTGCTCCTGGCCATACCCGGTCACCGCCACCAGGAGGGCGCCGGCGCTCCCGGTCTCGGTCCGCAGGCGCTGCGCCAGGGCATTGCCATCCATGCCGGGCAGGCCGATATCGAGCAGCGCGACGTCCGGCGCCTGGCGGGCTGCGCTGGCGAGGGCGTGGAAGGCCTCGTGCTCGACCCGCACCCGGTGTCCCCACTGCTCGAGCAGGATTTTCAGCATGAACGCGGCATCGGCATTGTCGTCCACCACCAGGATGTCCAGCTGCCGTGCACTGGACCGGGAGGCCGTGCCGGCCGGGCTGGCGGCCGGCGCCGCGTCGTCGCCGGCCAGGCGCGGCAACTGCACGACGAAGGTACTGCCGTGGCCCAGGCCGGCACTGTGGCAGGCGACGCGGCCACCGTGCAGGTCCACCAGGCTCTTGACCAGGGCCAGGCCCAGGCCCAGACCGCCCTGCGAGCGGTCGGGCGTGCGCTCGGCCTGGGCGAACAGGTCGAACACCTGCGCACGCAGCTCGGGCGCGATGCCGATGCCGGTATCGCTCACGATCAGCTGCACGTACTCGTTCTCGACCTCGGTGCGCAGCCTTACCGTGCCGCCGGGCGGCGTGTACTTGACCGCGTTGTTGAGCAGGTTGGTCAGAATCTGCACCAGGCGTTTCTCGTCGCCGAGCACGCGTCCGCCGGCCGGATCGAGATCGAGCACCAGCCGGTGGCGCTGCGACTCGGCCAGCGGCCGCACCTGCTCGACCGCATGGGCAACGATTGCGCGCAGATCCTGCGGCGTCCTGCCTATCTCGACCAGGCCGCGCGTGACCCGCGAGACATCCAGTAAATCGTCGATCAGCGCGGTCATGTGGCGGACCTGGCGCCCGATGATCTCGCTGGTGCGGCGGATACGCTCCGCGTCCGGCTGGGCCATGCCCAGCATCTCGGCCGCCACCCGGATCGGCGCCAGCGGATTGCGCAGTTCGTGCGCCAGCATCGCCAGGAAGTCGTCCTTGCGCCGCGCGGCATCGTGTAGCGCGGCCTCCGCCTGCTTGCGCGCGTCGACGTCCATGTACACGGCCAGCACGGTCGGCGGCGAATCGGCGGCGCCGTGCACCAGGGTCACGGTCTTGCCGACCCACAGCGCGCTGCCGTCGGCGCGCAGGAAGCGGTTCTCGATCTCGTAGGGCCTACCATCGCGCACCAGCCTGTCGAACAGCGCCCGGTTGTCCGGGGCATCTTCCGGATGCAGGAAGGCGTCGACGCGCTGGCCGACGACGTCCTCGCGGCGGCGCCCGACCATCGTGCAGTAACGCTCGTTCACGTTCAACAGGATCCCGTCCAGGCTGCCCTCGGCCATCCCGACCGTGGTCTGCTCGAACAGGGCGGCGGCGTGGGCCTGGCTGCGCAGCAGCGCCAGGCGGCGCTCGCGCGCCAGCCTGATTGCGCCGTCCACGCGGGCCCGCAGCTCGCGCGCGCCGAAGGGCTTGACCAGGTAGTCGTCGGCGCCGGCGCCCAGGCCTTCCAGGCGCGCTTCTTCTCCCGCGCGCGCCGACAGCAGGATCAGCGGGACCTCGCCGATGGCCGGATCGGCGCGCAGCGCGGATAGGAGCGCGAACCCGTCCATCTCGGGCATCATGACATCGGACAGCACCAGCTCCGGCAGCACGGCGGCGCGACTGGCGGCGCGCACCGCCTCCAATGCCTGGCGGCCGTTGGCAACTGCCTCGACCTCATAGCCGCCCTCCTCCAGGATGCGCTTGATGTAGGCGCGCATGTCGGCGTTGTCGTCGGCCAGCACGATGCGGCGCTGGCCGGCGGAAGCGCGCGCAGCCGGACCGCCGGCCGGCGCGATGGCGTCCGGCAGCCAGCGCAGGGCCTCGTCGACGAAGCCTTGCGCCAGCCGGCCGCCGCCGGGCGGAGCGAGGCCTTCGCTGGCCACCTGATGCGCCGGCAAATGCGCGGCGCCGAACGGCAGGCGCAGGGTGAACACCGTGCCGCGGCCCTCGGCGCTATCGACCTCGATGGCGCCGCCGTGCAGCAGCACCAGCTCGCGCACCAGCGACAGGCCGATGCCGCTGCCTTCGACCGAACGCCCGCCCTGTCCCTCGATCCGGTAGAAACGCTCGAACACGCGCCCGAGACTGGCCGCCGGGATGCCGACGCCGGTATCCTCGACCCGCAGCTCGGCCATGCCGCCGGCGTCGCGCAGCGTCACGCGGATGCCGCCCTGGAGCGTGAACTTGAAGGCATTCGACAGCAGGTTGAGAACGATCTTTTCCCACATCGACGGGTCCACCATCACCGGCCCGGGCAACGGCCGGCAGTCGACGTCCAGACGCAGGCCGGCGCGCTCGCACGCCGAGCGGAAGTTGCTGGCCAGTTCCATCGTCAAGGCCGGCAGGTCGGTCGGCACATACGCGGCCGCTATCCGCCCGGCCTCGATGCGCGAGAAGTCCAGCAGCGAATTCACCAGGCGCAGGAGGCGCATGGCGTTACGGCTGGCGATTTCCAGGCGCGCCCGCTCGGCCGGCGGCAGCTCGGCCTCCAGCACCTCTTCCAGCGGTCCGAGCATGAGACTCAGCGGCGTGCGGAACTCATGGCTGACATTCGAGAAGAACACGGTCTTGGCACGGTCGATCGCGGCCAGCATCTCGGCGCGCTTGCGTTCGGCCTCGATGGCATCCACCTTTGCCACGGCGGCGGCCAATGCGGCGCGCAGCAGCTCGTACAAACCAGCATAGGCATCGTCCAGCGGCAGGCGGGCGCTGGCGCCGGCGACCAGCAGCATGTCAGGACGCGCCGCCCCCGCTTGCGTGACCGGCAGCACGAACGCCGTCTCCGGCGCTTCCGGATAGGGGCCGCAGGCGGCATCGCCGAAGCGATCGCGCAAGCCGTCGACGCGCAGCGCCGCCGCCGACGGTGCCGGCAACGGCCAGGCCGCGGCATCGTCCGGCGCCAATGTCTGCGGGTTCATGGAGGAACCCGGTCCCAGGCCGGTCGCCCCGGCCAGGCGGTAGATCCCGGCCTCGGCATCCAGTTCGTACAGCAGGGCGAACGGCAGGTCGAGCGCGAACTGCGCCAGCGTCTGCATCAGCAGGCGCACCAGGTCGGCGCGATTGTCGGCGCCGCCCAGCTGGGCGTTCAGGTCGCGCAACAGCCGCGTGCGCCGTTCGCTGAGCATGGTGGCCGTGGTTTCCGTCACCGGGTGGAACAGGCCGCCGATCTTCCCGCTTTCGTCGCGGATCGGACTCAAGGAAAAGGTAAAGAAGGTCTCTTCCAGGTAGCCGTTCCGGAACAGGAACATGCGCTGGTTTTCCAGGTAGGAGGTCCGCCCCTGGCTGGCCGCTTCGAACGGCGCGCTGAGCGCTTCCCAGGCCGAGGCCCAGCACTCGGTGTAGTCCATGCCGAGCGAGAAGGGATGCTTGTCGCCGCACAGGACACGGTAGCCGTCGTTGTAGATCTGGGTATGCTGCGGCCCCCAGATGATATTGATGGGGAAGTTGGACGCCAGGCACAGGCTGACGGTGGTGCGCAGGCTTTGCGGCCATGAGGCTATCGGGCCCAGCGGCGTGTCGGACCAGTCGCGGCCGAGGATCTCTGCAGCCAGCTCGCTGTCGCCGGCCAGGAAACTCTCTTCGGGCTTGTTCATCTCATATCGCAGAACTGCCGTCCCGCCGCCTCCCGGCACATTTTGGACCGCTACGTTACCACGCCTGAGCTCGCAAGACACAATTCGGGGCTGTCATTACGCCGAATCGCAACCGGAGCCCGGCCTGTTCAGTCTTCGGCCGCGTACTTGAATACGCCGGCAGGCAGCGCCACGCCGGCGATCTTGCCCTTTGAGCCAGGGCGGACCGGATGGCTGGCATGTCAGGGTTGATTGCATGGGAAGTGACGCGGCAAATGCAAAATCGCCTCCGCGTTCGAGCTGGAGAAGCAGCGGTCGGCCGCCTCCAGCAGCGGCAGCCAGGCATATTGCAGGTGCTCGCGCGGCGCCAGCGTGATCGGGATATCGCGCGGCACGCAGACGGAAAACACGTGCTCGGTGTTGTGGGTGACGCCGGGGGCGTAGCGGTGGCGCCAGGTCTGGTAGATCTCGTAGACGTTGGACAGATGCCAGTCGTGCAGGCGGACGGTCTCGCCGTCGGCGTGGATGCCGGTTTCCTCGAACAGCTCGCGGGCGGCGGTCTCGAGCAGCGGTTCGTCGATCCGGTCGAGGGAACCGGTGACGGATTGCCAGAAGCCGGGCCGGTCGGCGCGCTCGATCAGCAGGACCTCGAGGTCGGCGGTGTGGATGACGACGAGGACGGATTCGGGGATTTTGTGGGGCATACGGCTATTGTAGCGCTACCCGGAATCGTCGTTCCCGCGCAGGCGGGAACCCAAGTTCTGCGTGCGCTAACGGAACGCGAACAAACTTGGGTCCCCGCCTGCGCGGGGACGACGAGGTATTACTTAAGCGACTTTCGGCTGCTCGTTACGCAAACGAATATGCAGTTCCTTCAGCTGCTTCTCGTCGACTTCCGACGGCGCGTTGGTCAGCAGATCCTGTGCGCGCTGGGTCTTCGGGAAGGCGATCACGTCGCGGATCGAGGTCGAGCCGGTCATCAGCGTGATCAGGCGGTCCAGGCCGAAGGCCAGGCCACCATGCGGCGGCGCGCCGTACTGCAGGGCGTCGAGCAGGAAGCCGAACTTCAGCTGGGCTTCTTCGGCGTCGATCTTCAGGGCGCGGAACACCTTGCTCTGGACTTCTTCGCGGTGGATACGGATCGAGCCGCCGCCCAGTTCCCAGCCGTTCAGGACCATGTCGTAGGCCTTGGCGATGCAGGCGCCCGGGTTCGATTCCAGCATGTCCTCGTGGCCGTCCTTCGGCGCGGTGAACGGGTGGTGGGTCGCGGTCCAGCGGTTGGCTTCGTCGTCGTACTCGAACATCGGGAAGTCGATCACCCACAGCGGCGACCAGACGTCGTCGAACAGGCCGGCCTTCTTGCCGAATTCCGAGTGGCCGATCTTCACGCGCAGCGCGCCGATGGCGTCGTTGACGACCTTGGCTTTATCTGCACCGAAGAAGATCAGGTCGCCGTCTTCGGCGCCGGTCAGTTCCAGCACTTGCGCCAGCACTTCGTCCGACAGGTTCTTCACGATCGGCGACTGCAGGCCGTCACGGCCCTTGGCCTTCTCGTTGACCTTGATGTAGGCCAGGCCCTTGGCGCCGTAGATGGCGACGAACTGGGTGTAGGCGTCGATTTCCGAACGCGGCATCGAGCCGCCCTGCGGCACGCGCAGGCCGACCACGCGGCCGCCCGTCATGTTGGCGGCGCTATTGAAGACCTTGAACTCGACGGTCTTCATCAGTTCGGTCAGTTCGGTGAACTGCAGCTTGACGCGCATGTCCGGCTTGTCCGAACCGTAGGAGCCCATGGCGGTGGCGAAGTCCATCACCGGGAACGGGTTCGGCAGGTCGATGCCGGCGGCGTTCTTGAAGACGACGCGCATCATGTCTTCGAACAGGTCGCGGATTTCCTGCTCGGTCAGGAACGAGGTTTCGCAGTCGATCTGGGTGAATTCCGGCTGGCGGTCGGCGCGCAGGTCTTCGTCGCGGAAGCACTTGGTGATCTGGTAGTAGCGGTCGAAGTTGGCGACCATCAGCAGCTGCTTGAACAGCTGCGGCGACTGCGGCAGCGCGAAGAAGGTGCCCGGGTTGACGCGCGAAGGCACCAGGTAGTCACGGGCGCCTTCCGGGGTCGACTTGCCCAGCATCGGGGTTTCGATGTCGATGAAGCCCAGGTTGTCCAGGTACTTGCGCACTTCCATCGAGACTTTATAACGCAGGCGCAGGTTGTGCTGCATCTGGTCGCGGCGAAGATCCAGAACGCGGTGCGTCAGGCGGGTGGTTTCCGACAGGTTGTCGTCGTCCAGCTGGAAAGGCACCGGCACCGAGGCGTTCAGCACTTCCAGTTGCGTGGTGTTGATCTCGATCTTGCCCGACTTCAGGTTGGCGTTGGCGGTGCCCTCCAGGCGGTTCACGACGGTACCGGTGATGCGCAGGCAGTACTCGTTGCGCACGTGCTCGGCGCCCTTGAAGACGTCGGCATTGTCGGGGTGGCAGACGACCTGCACCAGGCCTTCACGGTCGCGCAGGTCGATGAAGATCACCCCGCCGTGGTCGCGGCGGCGGTGCACCCAGCCGCACAGGCTGACGGTTTGGCCCAGCAGCTCTTCGGTCACGAGGCCGCAGTAGTTGGTACGCATGGAGGACATAGTTTTTCGATCCAGGTTGGTTATTCGGTGCCTGCTGCCAGGCGTTAGATTCTTGCTATTCGGGCGCCACGACGCCCATCGACACGATGTACTTCAGGGCCGCGTCGACCGTCATGTCCAGTTCGACGACCCGGCTGCGTTCCATCATCAGGAAGAAGCCGGAGGTCGGATTCGGGGTGGTCGGCACGTACACGCTCACGTAGTCGCCCACCAGGTGATTCTTCACGTCGCCGCCCGGCACGCCGGTCAGGAAGGCGATCGTGTGCGAGTTCTCGTGCGGGTACGGGATCAGCACGGCCTTGCGGAAGGCGTTGCCCGAGGACGAGAACAGGGTGTCGGACACCTGCTTGACGCTGCCGTAGACCGAGTTCACGACCGGGATGCGGTTGAGCAGGCGCTCCCACAGGCGCACGAACCACTTGCCGACCAGGTTATTGGTCAGCACGCCGGTCAGGAACACGATCGCCAGCGTGATGATCGCGCCCAGGCCCGGAATGTAGGTGCGCGGTTGCCAGTCGTTCGGCACCAGTACCAGCGACTGGTCCAGCAGGCTGATCACGAAGTTGAGCACCCAGGCGGTAATCGCCAGGGGAACCAGGACCAGCGCGCCGGTAATGAAATATTTACGCATTCGGTGTCTGCAATGGGATCAGGTACTGCTGTCGCCCGGCTTCGCGGCCGGTGCGGCCGGCGCTGCCGGCGCGGCGCTGGCGGTGCCGCTGTCGCTGCCGCTACTATTGCTGCTGCCATTGCTGCCGCTCTCGGCCGACGGCGCCGTGCCGGTCGCCGGTGCGCTGCCGCCGCGGAAGTCCGTCACATACCAGCCGGTGCCCTTGAGCTGGAAACCGGCGGCGGTCACCTGCTTCTTGAACGAGGACTTGCCGCAGGACGGGCAGACGCTCAGGACCGGATCCGAAATCTTTTGCAGCACATCCTTGGCAAACCCGCATTCATCGCAGCGGTAAGCGTAAATCGGCATCTGAATACTCCGCAAAAATCATCAAAACCCTGAATTATAAAGCTTTTGCGGAAGCTTTTGCCCGTTGGCGCTGCGGCCAGGCTGGATGAATGCCCTGATAACTTGCTGCTATTCGGCAACAGTGTTGTTTTTATTCCGCATAATGGATGAGTTACGTTTGCCGAACATCAACATACCTGTTTAAATAGCACTTCTCAGCTCAGCTGAAAAGAAACAGAAGTTTGCGCGACCGGTCTAGGACCATCGCCGCGAAGCCATAAAAGAACGACTTCAAATCAGGGCCCTCCGCGGGCCCTTTTCTTTTACGAAGCCACGATGACGCGCACTTCCGAACCCCGGCTTGGCCGCCGTCCCAGGATCGCGGGCGGCAAGGAAACCGCTCCGGTAATCCTGGATGCGGCCGAAAAACTGTTTTCGGTGCATGGCTTCCATGGCGTGACGGTGCGCGCCGTCGCCGTCGAATGCGGGGTCGACTCGGCCCTGGTCCATTATTATTTCGGCACCAAGCAGGCACTGTTCGACGCGGTGTTCGCGCGCCGCGCCGCCCCGATCAACCAGGACCGCATGGACGCGATGGACCGCTACGAAGCGGAATGCGGCGATGGCATGACGGTCGAAGGCATCGCTTCGGCCTTCCTGATGCCCCTGCTCGACCGCGCCCGCCACAGCGATCCGGGCTGGAAGCATTATTTCGCCCTGCTCGGCCTGGTCAACAGCGCCCCTGGCTGGGGCGCGGACACCATGACCAGCCACTTCGATCCGGTAGTGCGTCGCTTCATCGGCCTGCTGCAGCGGGTGCTGCCGGATGCCGGCATGGACGACCTGTTCTACAGCTACCACTTCCTGACCGGGGCCCTGACGCTGACCCTGAGCGACACCGGGCGCCTGGACCAGCTGTCGGCAGGCAGCGCCGCCTCGTCCGACATGGCGGCGATCGCGCCGCGCATGATCGCTTATTGCGCGGCGGGGTTCAGGGCCGTCTGCGCCAGACCATCCAGCGCTCCTTGGCTGCAAACACCGGGATCGAATCGTTGACCGCATCGTCGGCGATGCACTCGAAGTAAGGCGCCAGCAGCGCATCCAGCCGGTCGCGCGCGATGCCGAAGGGCGGCCCCTTGGGCAAATCGTCGAAGAAGAAGTAACCGGCCAGCAGGCCGCCGGGCGCCAGCAGCTGCGCCCAGCGCGCGGCCACCTCCGGCCAGCGCGCACGCGGGAGCGCGCACAGGAAGGCCTGCTCGTAGACCAGGTCGAGCGGTTTCGAAGGAAGGTAGTCGAAGAAGTCGGCCTGCACGATATGGCCGGCGTGCCGTCCCGCCAGGCCTTTGGCGCGCGCCACCGCGCTCGGTGAAAAGTCGATGGCGGTGGCGTCCCAGCCGGCGTCCAGCATCAGGGCCAGTTCCCAGGCCGAGCCGCAGCCCGGCACCAGCGTTGTCAGCGGTTTCGAAGCCTGCGCCACGAACGCCCGCAGCGCCGCCGGCGCCGCGCCGCGGTCCCAGGGCGTGAACTGCTTATCGAAGCGCTCGTCCCAGAACGCCGGCGCGAGCGGATCGCGGTTGGAGAAGTCGGGCATGTTCGTCAGAAGCGGACGAAATGCATGGCGGCCAGGCCGACCACGGCGACGGCCGTGACGCCGGCGAGGAAGGCCAGCAGGCGGTTGGTGCGGCGCTGGTTCTCCACCAGCTTGTACATCAGCTCGCCCATGTCGAGGTCGCTGTGCGCGCGCTTGTGCAGCACCTGGTGCGCCAGGCGCGGAATCTGCGGGAAGATCTGGGCGAAGCGCGGCGCCTCGTCGCGCAGGCGCTCGACAAAGCCGCGCCAGCCGACCTGGTCGGCCATCCAGCGTTCCAGGTAGGGTTTCGCGGTCTTCCACAGGTCGAGGTCCGGGTCCAGCTGGCGGCCCAGGCCCTCGATGTTCAGCATGGTCTTCTGCAGCAGCACCAGCTGCGGCTGGACCTCGACGTTGAAGCGGCGCGAAGTCTGGAACAGGCGCAGCAGCACCTGGCCGAAGGAGATGTCCTTCAGCGGGCGGTCGAAGATCGGTTCGCAGGTGGCGCGCACCGCGGCTTCCAGCTCGTCGACGCGGGTTTCCTTCGGCGCCCAGCCGGATTCGATGTGGGCCTCGGCCACGCGCTTGTAGTCGCGCCGGAAGAAGGCCAGGAAGTTCTGCGACAGGTAATCCTTGTCGTAGTCGTTCAGGGTGCCGACGATGCCGAAGTCGAGCGCGATGTAGCGCCCGAAGGTCGCCTCCTCCACCGACACCAGGATGTTCCCGGGGTGCATATCGGCGTGGAAGAAACCGTCGCGGAAGACCTGGGTGAAGAAGATCTCGACGCCGTCGCGCGACAGCTTTTTCAAGTCGACGCCGGCGGCCACCAGGCGGTCGGTCTGGGAGATCGGAATGCCGTTCATGCGCTCCATCACGATCACGCTGCTGGAGCAGTAATCCCAGTACATCTCCGGGACCATCAGCAAGGTCGAGTTGGCGAAGTTGCGGCGCAGCTGGCTGGCCTGGGCCGCCTCGCGCATCAGGTCGAGTTCGTCGTGCAGGTACTTGTCGAATTCGGCGACGACTTCGCGCGGCTTCAGGCGGCGGCTGTCCGGCCACACTTTTTCGATCAGGCCGGCCGCCATCTGCATCAGGGCCAGGTCTTCGTCGATGGTGGTCTTCATGCCGGGGCGCAGCACCTTGACCGCGACTTCCTTGCCGTTCTTGAGCGTGGCGAAGTGGACCTGGGCGATCGAGGCCGAGGCCACCGGCGTGCGCTCGAAGGTGGCGAACAGCTCGCTGGGCGGGGCGCCGAGAGAGCGCGTGATCTGGGCGATGGCGAGATCGGAATCGAAGGGCGGCACGCGGTCCTGCAGCAACGACAGCTCGGCCACGATATCCTCGGGCATCAGGTCGGGACGGGTCGACAGCACCTGGCCGAACTTCACGAAGATCGGGCCCAGCTCTTCCAGCGCCAGGCGCAGGCGGATCGCGCGCGGCGAGGTGATGCGGCGCCAGAAGAACATGGTGTTGATGAAGCGGGCGGTGCGCGGCACGTCGAGGCCGGACATCGCGATTTCGTCGAGACCGTATTTCGTGAACACGGTCAGAATTTTCAGCAGGCGCAGGAATTTCAGGATCATCAGCTATCCGATTTGGGGTCCGGGAGTGCGGGAACGGTGGCGGCGCTGCGCTGGGCCAGCCGCTGTTCCAGTTTCTGCTCCAGTTTGGCGAT
The DNA here is from genome assembly GCF_042656905.1 of Massilia aerilata. Lineage (NCBI taxonomy): Bacteria > Pseudomonadati > Pseudomonadota > Betaproteobacteria > Burkholderiales > Oxalobacteraceae > Massilia > Massilia aerilata. The sequence goes on along the minus strand of NZ_JBHSMZ010000010.1, from coordinate 129,309 downwards.
GCGCTTGGCGGCGCGCTCGACGTCGTCGCGGGTGCGGTTCACGTCCTCCGCGAAGGCATCGACGGTGCTCGGGCGCAGCAGGACGCGGCGCTCTTCAAGCAGGAATTCGGCGACGTTCTCCGCCAGCCGGCGCGAGGCGCCGGTCGCATGCGAGACGGCCGCGCGTGCGCCGCCCACCAGGCGGGCCGCCGCGATCGGGCCGAAAAAGCGTTCGAGGTCGTACTCGGCATCCCAGCGCAGGCCTTTCGACAGCTGGGAGATGGTGTTGGCGAATTCGGCGTCGCCGTCGATGCGCACATAGGAAAAGGCGCGGTCACGGTTCTGCAGGATCAGCGGCAGGTCGCTGAGCTTGACGTGGATGGTCACGTCCGGCGCCTCGCCGTCGCCGGCCACTTCCAGCATGCCATCCCTGGCCACGCGCATGCACAGGCGAAGCTGGCCCCGCAGTTGCTCGACACTGATGCAGGCGACCTTGCCGGCCTTGCGCATCAGGGTATCGCGCGCCCAGGCTTCCTGGGCCAGCAGGTGATTGACGGTCGCTACGAATAAAGAAGAAGTCGGTGACATTGATACTTGCGTTCAAAAAAAAACCGCCCTGCTTGGGCGGTTTCGATCTTACCAGTTCGCCGGGGCACAAACCCGGCGGCACAGATCGTTCTGACAAAAATTGTCAAAAATATTAGGTAATTTGCTGAATACCCGCCAGGACCCAACCACCGCTGCCGTTCAGCGGCTTCGCCAGGTTCCACACTTCGACGTAGGGCTCGGCCGGCGCGCCCGGGGCGTTGCGGATCATGCCGTTGAACTGCACGCTGGCCAGGTAGTCGCGCTCGGTGGTTTCGATGCCCAGCAGCTGGGCGTCGATCGAGACGACCTCGGTGTAGTCCTGGTTGCCGCCGCGTTCCTGGATCTGCAGCTGCAGCTCGGCGAAGACTTCGGGCGAGGTGAACTCGCGCAGGTCGGCCGTGTCGCCGCGGTCCCAGGCGGCCTGCATGCGGATGAAGGAGGCTTTCGCGTGGCGCAGGAAGGCCTCGGTGTCGAAGCCGGCCGGCACACCCCACTGCTCGTGGGCGGCCTGCTTGTTCAGCGAGACGTTCGAAGTCGGCTGGTTGTAGCCGCCGGAATAGTTGTTCGACGAGTTCGGCTGCCAGCCCTGGTTCAGGCCGGAACCGATTTCCGGCGTGCCGGTGGCCGGCACAGGATTCGGATTAAAGCCGGAAAACTGCGAATTGGCCGGGGTGGCTTTGCGGCGGAACATGCGCACGATGAACATCACGGCGAACACCAGCAGCAGGATCATCAGGATCGAGGACAGCGCGCTGGCCATGGCGCCGCCGATGCCGAAGTGCGAGAACAGCGCGCCCAGGCCCAGGCCCAGCAGCGCGCCGCCCAGCACGCCCTTCCACATGCCCGGACGCTTTTGCGGAATCTGCTGCGGCGCCATCGGGGCCGGCGCCGGGCGTTGCTGGTAGCCCGGCTGCTGATAAGGCGCCGGCGCGGGCGCCGGGGCCGGCGTGCGCATCCGGCTGACCGAAGACGACTGGCGGCCGAAGGAACGGCCGCCGCCCACCGGACGTGCGAATGCGTCGGCGACGAAGGACAGAGCGGTCACCGCGATCATCGTGCTGGCCAAGAATTTCTTCATCGTGGACACCTCAAAGTTTGATGCCGGTGTGGAGTGCGGCGACACCGGCGGTCAGGTTGTAGTACTGCACCCGTTCCAGGCCCACCGTTTCCATCATGGACTTCAGGGTTTCCTGGTCGGGATGCATGCGGATCGATTCGGCCAGGTAGCGGTAGCTCTCGGCATCGCCCGCGATGCGCTGGCCCAGCCACGGCAGCACCGAGAACGAATACACGTCGTACGGCTTCTGCAGCGGCGCGGCGACCTTCGAGAACTCCAGCACCAGCAGCTTGCCGCCGGGCTTCAGCACACGGCGCATTTCCGCCAGCGCCAGGTCCTTGTGCGTCATGTTGCGCAGGCCGAAGGCCACGCTGACGCGGTCGAAGTAATTGTCCGGGAACGGCAGCTTTTCCGCGTCGCACAGCAAGGTGGGGGTCACCAGGCCCTTATTCAATAGACGGTCCCGGCCGACGCGCAGCATCGATTCGTTGATGTCGGTGAGCCAGACCTCGCCGCTCGGGCCCGCCTGCTTCGCAAAGGCCTTGGCAAGGTCGCCGGTGCCGCCGGCGATGTCGAGCACCTTGAAGCCGGGGCGGATGCCCGCCTGGGCGATGGTGAAAGTCTTCCAGATGCGGTGCAGGCCGCCGGACATCAGGTCGTTCATCACGTCGTACTTCGACGCGACCGAGTGGAAAACCTTGGCGACTTCGTGGACCTTCTCGTCCTCGGAAACGGTCTTGTAGCCGAAATGGGTGGTGTTGGTCATATCGTTTGCCAGTTTGATCTTCTTGCATTATACAAGCGGCATGCAGGGAGACGCGTGCATGCCGCCATCTCTGGGAACATTCGTCGATGCAAGCATTTTTTCCTCACGGATGCACCTCCGCGCATACTGTTGAGCTGTTGTCGCGGAAATAACAACACTGGCAAAAACTTTATTTCAATCGTGCAGCACTTTCCTTAAATTTTGCTTATAGTGATTTAGCTCTGCCGAGTCCGCCAGGCGAAGACCTGGGACGCGGCATAGTTTGGACAATCCTTTAAAGAGAGAAAAGACATGGCGACTGGCACTGTGAAATGGTTTAACGACTCCAAGGGCTTCGGCTTCATCAAACCGGACGATGGCGGCGACGACCTGTTCGCGCACTTCTCGGCGATCAACACGGCCGGCTTCAAGTCCCTGGCGGAAAACCAGCGCGTCAGCTTCGAAATCACCACCGGCCCGAAGGGCAAGCAGGCTGCCAACATCCAGCCGCAGGCGTAATCGCCGATTAGCCGGCTCGACCGGCTCAAAAAAAGCGCCGTGCGGGTTTCGCCGGCGCTTTTTTCGTTGACGTGGTGCTTAGAACCTATCCCAGTAGGGAGGAGGAAGTTGATGACGATGCATGGCAAGCGCGGGCCAGGCGCGAGGAGGCCGCATGGCGAGCCATGCAACGACGAGCAACGCCGCACGCGCTTGTCAGGCGCGTCAGCAACGACTCATTCCCTACTGGGATAGGTTCTTAATGGTGATGGCCGCAGCCGCTGGCGGCTTTGGCGGGCGCGCCCGGCAGCACCGAACCCGGCTCGCGTCCGCTGTCGCCCGCGAAGCCGTCCGCGTGCAGGCGCTGCAGGTAATCCTGCCACAGCGCCTGCTCTTCCTTGCCCAGCTTGTACAGGTAATCCCAGGTGTAGATGCCGGACTCGTGGCCGTCGGTGAACAGCGGCTTGATGGCGTAATTGCCGACCGGCTCGACACCCTTGATGCCGACTTCCCGCTTGCCGACCTGCAGCACTTCCTGGCCGGGGCCGTGGCCTTTGACTTCGGCCGAGGGGGAATAGACCCGCATCAATTCGAAGGGGATGGCGAAGGCGGTGCCGTCGTCGAAGCTGATTTCGAGGATCCGGGATTGCTGGCGGATGGTGAGCTTGGTTGGGGTGGGCATGATCTGTTGACCTAGCGATGAGAGTTAGCGCGGGAACGACGTGCTGAAGCAGCGGATTGCTGTAATTTTAGCCGTTCGCGAACTTTCGCTCGATCGCCCGTTTCAATTCCGGCACCAGCCCCCGCCGCGCCTCGAGCACCTCAGCCGGCGTCTCCCGCACCGCCTGCGCCCAGACCGGCGCCGGAAAATGCGCGTCGTCCGCATAGCGCGGAATCACATGCCAGTGCAAATGCGGCACCACGTTCCCGAGGCTGGCCACGTTCACCTTCAGCGGCTGCATTACCTCGCGCACCGCCTGCTCCAGCTTCCAGACGGCCTCGTTGAGCAGCAGGCGGTCTTCGTCCGCCAGGTCGCTCACTTCGCGCACATGCTCGTTCCAGATCACGCGGGCGAAGCCGGGGTAGTTGGCCTCGTTCGCCAGGATCACCGAGAACTTGTCGTTCGCGGCCACTTTCGCCGACGCCGCCAGTTCGCACAGCTCGCAGCCACTCACCGTGAACGTCATACCAGCACCCTTTCGATACCGCCGTTGTTGGCGTTGGCCACGTAGTTCGGCAGCCAGTTCTCGCCCAGCAGATGCCGCGCGATCTCGACCACGATGTAGTCGGCGGTCGTGCCCGAATCGTCGTTGTAGCGCGACAGGCCCTGCAGGCATGACGGGCAGCTGGTCAGGATTTTCACGTCGCCCTTGAAGCCGTCGGCGCGCAGTTTATCCGCGCCCTTCTCCATCTCTTCTTCCTTGCGGAAGCGGACCTGGGTCGCAATGTCCGGGCGGCTCACGGCAAAGGTGCCCGACTCGCCGCAGCAGCGGTCGTTCTTCTCGATCTTCACGTTGTCGACGGTCTGGACCAGCGCGTTCACGGTCTTGATCGAATCCTGCAGCTTCATCGGCGTGTGGCAGGGATCGTGGTACATGTAGCGGGTGCCGGTCACGCCTTCCAGCTTGACGCCCTTCTCGAGCAGGTACTCGTGGATGTCCATGATGCGGCAGCCCGGGAAGATCTTCTCGAACTCGTAGGTCGCCAATTGATCGTAGCAGGTGCCGCAGGACACCAGCACCGTCTTGATGTCCAGGTAGTTCAGGGTGTTCGCCATGCGGTGGAACAGCACGCGGTTATCCGTCATCATCTTGTCGGCCTTGTCGTACTGGCCGGCGCCGCGCTGCGGATAGCCGCAGCACAGGTAACCTGGCGGCAGCACGGTCTGCACGCCCACTTCCCACAGCATCGCCTGGGTCGCCAGGCCCACCTGCGAGAACAGGCGCTCGGAGCCGCAGCCCGGGAAGTAGAACACCGCTTCCGTGTCCGCGTTGGTGAGCTTCGGATTGCGGATGATGGGAATGACCTTGTCGTCCTCGATGTCGAGCAGGGCGCGCGCGGTCTTCTTCGGCAGGTTGCCCGGCATCTTCTTGTTCACGAAGTGGATCACCTGCTCGCGGATCGGCGCCTTGCCCGTGGTCGGGGGCGGCGCCTTGGTCTGTTCCTTGGCCACCGCCTTCAGCACGCTGGCGCCGAGGCGCTGCGCCTTGTAGCCCCAATCGACCATCGCCTTGCGGGTGGCGTTGATGGTGGTCGGGTCGGTCGCGTTCAGGAAGAACATGGCGGCGCGGTTGGCCGGCTTGAAGCTGCGCTTGTCCATCTTGCGCAGCAGGTTACGCATGTTCATCGAGACATCGCCGAAGTCGATGTTGACCGGGCACGGCGTCACGCACTTGTGGCACACGGTGCAGTGGTCGGAGACGTCTTCGAATTCTTCCCAGTGCCGGATCGAGACGCCGCGGCGGGTCTGTTCTTCATACAAAAAGGCTTCGATCAGCGCGGAGGTCGCGAGGATCTTGTCGCGCGGCGAATACAGCAGGTTCGATTGCGGCACGTGCGTCGTGCAGACCGGCTTGCATTTCCCGCAGCGCAGGCAGTCCTTGATGCTGTTGGCGATGGCGCCGATGTCGCTCTGCTGCATGATCAGCGACTCGTGGCCCATCAGGCCGAAGGACGGCGTGTAGGCGTTGCGCAGGTCGGCGTAGGCGGTATCGGTGTTGAGCAGCTTGCCCTTGTTGAAGCGGCCTTCCGGATCGACGCGCTTTTTATACTCGCGGAAGTCGTGGATCTCTTCGTCGGTCAGGAATTCGAGCTTGGTGATGCCGATGCCGTGTTCGCCCGAGATCACGCCGTCCAGCGAGCGGGCCAGCTTCATGATGCGCTCGACGGCTTTATGGGCGTCCTGCAGCATCGCGTAATCGTCCGAATTCACCGGCAGGTTGGTGTGGACGTTGCCGTCGCCCGCGTGCATGTGCAGCGCCACGAACACGCGCGAGCGCAGCACGCGCTGGTGGATGGCGGTGGCCTCGTCCAGGATCGGCTTGTACGCCGCGCCGTTGAAGATGTGGCGCAGCGGCGCGCGGATGTCCTGCTTCCACGAGACCCACACCGTGTGGTCCTGGACCACATCGAACAGCGTCGCCTGCGGCTGCGCCGAGATGCGGCGCTCGAAGGTATCGTGGAAGCCGTCCAGGCCGAATTCGGCCAGCTTGGCGCGCACGGCGGCCAGCGGCTGGTCGAGATTCGCCAGCAGCCAGCCCCAGCGCGCCGCGGTCTTCGCCAGCAGTTCCTCGGCCTGCTGCGGACGGTCGCCCATGATTTCTTCCTTCGACACGCCCTCGCCGGTGGTGTCGTCGGTCTTGGCCACTTCCAGCTGGCCGGAGGCGACCAGGGCGTGCAATTCACCGGCCAGCTGCAGCTTGTTCTTGATCGACAGCTCGATGTTGATGCGCTCGATGCCGTCCGTGTATTCGCCCATGCGGTTCAGGGGAATCACCACGTCTTCGTTGATCTTGAAGGCGTTGGTGTGGCGTGCGATGGCGGCCGTGCGGGCGCGGTCCAGCCAGAATTTTTTCCTGGCTTCCGCGCTGACGGCAATGAAGCCTTCGCCGACGCGGGTGTTCGCGATGCGCACCACTTCCGATGCGGCCTGCGCGACAGCATTCTCGTCGTCGCCGACGATGTCGCCGAACAGCGCCATCTTCGGCAGCGTGCCGCGCTTGGATTTGGTGGCGTAGCCGACCGCGCGCAGGTAGCGCTCGTCGAGGTGCTCCAGGCCCGCCAGGCGCAGGCTTTCGAATTCCGGCTTGCCGTTCCTGGGCAGGCTGTCCAGGTAATCCTTGATCTCGACGATCGACGGAATCGCATCGCGCGCCTGGCCGAAGAATTCCAGCGCCACGGTGCGCGTGAACTTCGGCATCTTGTGCAGGATCCAGCGGCTGGAGGTGATCAGGCCGTCCGTGCCTTCTTTCTGGATGCCCGGCAGGCCGGCCAGGAATTTGTCGGTGACGTCCTTGCCCAGGCCTTCCTTGCGGAAGCGGCGGCCTTCGATACTGAGCATCTCGGTGCGGAACGGCGCTCCCCTGGGCGCGCCCTTCTCCGACGGATGCGTCCATTCGAGTTTAAACGTCGCGACCGGGGCGTCGTGGATCTTGCCGAGGTTGTGGTCGACGCGGGTCACGTCCAGCCAGTCGCCGTTCGGGTCGACCATGCGCCAGGAAGCGAGATTGTCGAGCGCCGTCCCCCACAGCACGGCCTTCTTGCCGCCCGCATTCATGGCGATGTTCCCGCCGATGCAGGAGGCGTGGGCCGAGGTCGGATCGACCGCGAACACGAAGCCGGCCTTCTCGGCGGCCTGCGAGACGCGCTGGGTCACCACGCCGGCGCCGGTGTAGATGGTCGCGTACTCGCGCTCCACGCCTGGCAGGCGGCTCATCTCGACCTCGCCCATGCCGATCAGCTTTTCGGTATTGATTACCGCCGACATCGGGCTCAGGGGAATTGCGCCGCCCGTGTAACCGGTGCCGCCGCCGCGCGGGATGATGGTCAGCCCGAGTTCGATGCAGCCCTTCACCAGGCCGGCCATCTCGTCCTCGGTGTCCGGCACCAGCACCAGGAAAGGATACTCGACGCGCCAGTCGGTGGCGTCGGTGACGTGCGAGGTGCGGTGCATGCCGTCGAAGCGGATGTTGCGCTTGTCCGTGTAGCGGCCCAGCACGGCCTTGGCGCGCTTGCGCAGGTCGTACATCTCGCGGAACTCGCGGCCGAAGTCGTCGACCGCCTTGCGGGCCGCTTCGAGCAGCTGTTCGACCGCCAGGCTGCGCGCGGCGCTGGTGGCGGCGTCGAGGTTCTCGCTGGCGTCCACCGTCAGCCGGCGCTTGTCGACTTCGGCCAGGCGGTGATGCAGGGCTTCGATCAGCTTGGCGCGCCGCTTCGGGTTGTCCAGCATGTCGTCCTGCAGATACGGGTTGCGGCGCACCACCCAGATGTCGCCCAGGACTTCGTACAGCATGCGTGCCGAACGGCCGGTCTGGCGTGCGCCGCGCAGTTCGTCCAGCAGGCGCCACGAGGATTCGCCCAGCAGCCGGATCACGATCTCGCGATCGGAGAACGAAGTGTAGTTGTAGGGGATTTCGCGCAGGCGGGCGGGCGCGTTTTCTTCGAGCAGGGCGTGGATGTTTGCTGGAGCGTTCATGGGCTATCGGATGCTGACGAACTGGCGCGTAGGGGGCCTTCATTCTAGCTTATTGCGATGCACCACGCTGGACGTCGAGCGATTTTTACAAGACCGATTTAGCACAAACGTTGGAAAAACGGGCTTTCATGCAAATTTCAGATGCACAAAAGCCCGTTTGTGCAGCGAAAACTCGGCCCCGTAAGCAAGTCGGCATCTTAACCACGCTGGGTCGATGCCGCCCTGCTCCAGCTCCGGTAGCGGCGCGTCAGGCGCAGGCCGCGCAACTGGTCGAGCACCAGCGTGACGACGGGGCTGTAGGCGGCCAGTGCCCCGCCGCCCTTGGCCAACGCATGCAGGCGGCGCCGCACCAGCGCCATCTGCGCGAGGCTGGTCAGCGCCTTGTCCTGCCAGGCGACGGCCGGCATGCGGGCCACCGGCTCCCTCCCTGCCTGCCACTGGCGCGGCAAATCGGGCACGGCGGCCAGCGCAGTGCCGATGCCGACAATGGCGACGCCGCTTTGCAATACCTGCTCGGCGATGGCGCGGCGTGCAATGCCGCCGGTTGTCATCAGCGGCATCCGCGCAACTGCGGTGAGCTCGCGGGCGAATTCGAGGAAGTAGGCTTCGCGCGCAAGCGTGCGGCCATCGGCGGTGCGGCCCTGCATGGCGGGGCTCTCGTAACTGCCGCCCGACAGCTCGACCAGGTCGACGCGCTCGGCGTTCAGCATCGCCAGCACCTGCTTCGCATCGTCTTCGGAAAAGCCGCCGCGCTGGAAGTCGGCGGAATTCAGCTTCACGGCGACGCAAAAGCCCGGCGCCACGCGGGCGCGCACCGCCCGCACCACCTCCAGCAGCAGGCGCGCGCGATGCGCGAGGCTGCCGCCCCAGGCATCGTCGCGACGGTTGGTCAGCGGTGACAGGAATTGCGAGATCAAATAGCCGTGCGCCGCGTGGATCTGCACGCCCGTGAAGCCGGCCTGCGCGGCCGCATGCGCGGTGGCGGCGAAGCGTTCGATCACTTCCGCGATATCGGCCGCCGTCATCGCCACCGGCTGCGCAAACATCTTGCTGTGCTTGCCCAGGTCCAGCGCCACCGCCGACGGCGCCCACGCCAATCCTCCCATGTTCGCCATCACCTGGCGGCCCGGGTGAGATATCTGCATCCATACCTGCGCGCCATGCGCGCGCGCCGCCCGCGCCCATGCCGTGAACGGCGCCAGCGGCGTGCCGGCTTCGAGGGCGATGGTGCCCGGCCCGGTCAGCGCACGGCGGTCGACCATCACGTTGCCGGTGATGAGCAGGCCCGCGCCGCCTTCGGCCCAGCGCTGGTACAGGCGCTGGATGCGCGGCCCCGGCAACTGGCCGGCGTCGGCAAGGGTTTCTTCCATCGCGGCCTTGGCCAGGCGGTTGGGGACGACGGCGCCGTTCGGCAGGGTCAGGGGCGTGAAGAGCATGGTCGGGTCTCGGAATCGTCAGGGATGCGTTATCCTAAGCTTGAAGTCAACTTGAAGGTCAAGCATCAAATGAAAATCGGCGAACTGGCGGAGCGGTCCGGCATTCCGGCATCGACCATCCGCTACTACGAGAAAGAAGGGCTGCTGCCGAAGGCGCAGCGCGGCGCGAACGGTTACCGGGTCTACCAGGACAGCGCGCTGGAGCGGCTGGACCTGATCCAGCTCGGCCAGAAACTGGGCTTTTCGCTGGACACGATCCGGCGCATCGCCGCGCTGCAGGGCGCCGCGCTCAAGGACGCGCTGCTCGGCCAACTGGAGGCCCGGCTGGAAGAGATCGACCGCCTGCGCGCCATCCTCGATGCCCAGCGCAGCTCGGTGGCCGGTGCGAAGGAACGGGTGCTGGCGGCCCTGGCGCGCGGCGAGTGCCGGGTCGAAGCGGCGTGGACCACCGACGAGTGCTTCAGGAAGACTTAGAACCTATCCCAGTAGGGAATGAGTCGTTGCTGACGCGCCTGACAAGCGCGTGCGGCGTTGCTCGTCGTTGCATGGCTCGCCATGCGGCCTCCTCGCGCCTGGCCCGCGCTTGCCATGCATCGTCATCAACTTCCTCCTCCCTACTGGGATAGGTTCTTAGAACCAGCGGCTGGTCATGTCGCCGAGCGCCTTCCACCACCCATCCGGAACATACAGCAAGGTCGCGGTCATGAAGATATAGCGCCCGAACTTGCCGATCGCCATGTAGCCCACGCTGGGCCAGAACGGCAGGTGCAGCCAGCCGGCCAGGGTGCAGAGCGGATCGCCGATGCCCGGCACCCAGGACAGCAGCATGGTCTTGGAACCGTAGCGCGCCAGCCAGTGGAACCAGCGCGACTTCCTCTCCTTGGCGAAGGCGACCTTGGCGCGGTAGCCGATCCAGTAGTCGACCGCGCCGCCCAGCGTGTTGCCGAGGGTGGCGACCAGTATCGCCGGCCAGAACATCGCCGGATTGGCTTTCACCACCGCGAACACGGCCGGCTCCGAACCCAGCGGCAACAGGGTGGCGGAGACGAAAGCGATCAGGAAGACGGAGGTGAGCCCGACGGCCGGTGCAGCGAGGATTTTCAGCAGCCAGAGGACGGCGGACTCGATCATGAGAGGGTCATGTTGATAGTGGACGAGTCCATTATAATGAGGAAAAACCCAGCATCACGACACGGTAGGCCCCGCTCCACCGAGCCTTGCCCGCCACACTGAACGCCTCACAGCTTACCGCCAGCAGGACAGTCCAGCGTCGCCCGGAATCCAGACACTTCAAATCCGCCATGACTACCGACTACCTCAAGAAAATCCTGACCGCGCGCGTCTACGACGTGGCCCAGGAAACCCCGCTCGAACTCGCGCCGACGCTGTCCCAGCGCTTCGCCAACCGCATCTATTTCAAGCGCGAGGACATGCAGAGCGTGTTCAGCTTCAAGCTGCGCGGCGCCTACAACAAGATGGCCCACCTGACGGCCGAGCAGCTGAAGCGCGGCGTGATCTGCGCCTCGGCCGGCAACCATGCGCAGGGCGTGGCCCTCTCGGCCAGCCGGCTCGGCTGCCGCGCGCTGGTGGTCATGCCGACCACCACGCCGCCGGTGAAGATCAATGCGGTCAAGGCGCGCGGCGGCGCGAATGTCGAAGTCGTGCTGCACGGCGACTCCTATACCGACGCCTACAACCACGCCCTGCTGCTCGAGCGCGAGCAGAAGCTGACCTTCGTGCACCCCTTCGACGATCCTGACGTGATCGCCGGCCAGGGCACGATCGGCATGGAGATCCTGCGCCAGCATTCCGGCCCGATCCATGCGATCTTTGTGGCGATCGGCGGCGGCGGCCTGATCTCGGGCGTGGGCGCCTATGTGAAAGCGGTGCGCCCGGACATCAGGATCATCGGCGTGCAGACCGTCGATTCCGATGCGATGGCAAGAAGTTTAAAAGCCGGCCAGCGCGTCACCTTGCCCGATGTCGGCCTGTTCTCGGACGGCACCGCGGTGAAGCTGGTGGGCGAGGAAACCTTCCGCATCGCCAAGGAAGTGGTCGACGAAATCGTGATCGTCGACACCGATGCAATCTGCGCGGCGATCCAGGACGTGTTCCAGGACACCCGCAGCATCCTCGAGCCGGCCGGCGCGCTGGCGGTGGCCGGCGCCAAGGCCTATGTCGAGCGTTCGCAGATGGGCAAGAACCCGATCAAGGGCGAGACCCTGGTGGCGGTGGCCTGCGGCGCCAACATGAACTTCGACCGCCTGCGCTTCGTGGCCGAACGCGCCGAGGTCGGCGAGGCGCGCGAAGCCGTGTTCGCCGTCACCATCCCCGAGCAGCGCGGCAGCTTCAAACGTTTCTGCTCGCTGGTCGGGCCGCGCAACGTCACCGAATTCAACTACCGCATCAGCGACGAGCGCGAAGCCCATGTTTTCGTCGGCGTGCAGATCGGCGACCGCAGCGAATCGGCGACCGTCGCACGCACCTTCGAGGAACACGGCTTCCGCACCCTCGACCTGAGCCACGACGAACTGGCCAAGCTGCACGTGCGCCACCTGGTGGGCGGCAAGAGCCCGCTGGCCCACGACGAGCTGCTGTACCGCTTCGAATTCCCGGAACGCCCGGGCGCGCTGATGCGCTTCCTGGACAGCATGGCGCCGAACTGGAATATCTCGCTGTTCCACTATCGGAACCAGGGTGGGGATGTGGGGCGGATCCTGGTGGGACTGCAGGTGCCGGGTGGGGAAATGGATGAGTTCAGGGAGTTTCTGGCGAGCCTGGGATATCGTCATTGGGACGAGACGCAAAACCCCGTCTACAAGCTGTTCCTTTGATGTTGCGCGTGGGCACGGAGTGCCCACCCTACCGTAGGGTGGGCGGCCTCCGCCCACGCACTCACCTACGCATCAATTCCTGGAACGGTGTACGATACGCGGCTTTGCCGACGCCGACCGGCACCCACAAGCCGGCGTATCGAGACTGAACCATGACCAATACCCCTGATCAATCGCCACTCGGAAAATCCTCGGCCTACCAGACCCAGTACGCCCCCGAGCTCCTGTTTCCCATCCCGCGCCAGCAGAAGCGCGACGAGCTCGGCCTGACGGGCACGCTGCCCTTCTTCGGCGTCGATATCTGGAATGCCTACGAACTGTCGTGGCTGAACATGCGCGGCAAGCCGCAGGTGGCGATCGCGACCGTGACCGCGCCGGCCGATTCACCCAACATCGTCGAATCGAAGTCGTTCAAGCTCTACCTGAATTCCTTCAACCAGACCCGCCTGGCGAACACGGATGCCCTGCTGGCCCTGCTGCGCGAAGACCTGTCGAATGCCTTCGGCGCGCCGGTGCACGTGGCGCTGACCCTGCCGGAAGACTTCGGCAAGCTGAAGATGGGCGAGCAGGAAGGCCTGCTGCTGGACCGCCTCGACGTCGAGATCGACAGCTATGCGCCGGCGCCCGAATTGCTGCGCGCGAATCACGACGAAGCCGCGGTCGAGGAGACCCTGGTCTCGCACCTGCTGAAATCGAACTGCCTGGTGACCGGGCAGCCGGACTGGGCCAGCGTGCAGATCCATTATGTCGGTCCGCAAATCGACCAGGAAAGCCTGCTGCGCTACCTGATCGGCTTCCGCGAGCACAACGAGTTCCACGAGCAATGTGTCGAACGCATCTTCACCGACATCCTGCGCCACTGCAAACCGAACAAGCTGGCCGTGTATGCCCGCTACACCCGGCGAGGCGGCCTCGACATCAACCCCTGGCGCGCCAATTTCAGCACCGCGAAACCGCCGAATTTGCGCACTGCCCGCCAGTGAAAATCAGCGCACCACCCCCATCTACTGTACGTTTCCAGCGACAGAATCGTGTCGTCGATGTGACGCAGCGTGCATTTCGAGGCCCTGGCGCTGCTTAGGCAGCATTGCAAGATTCGGCTAGAAAATATGAAGGATGGGCCTGAATTTGCCCTTTCCGTTCGTCAAATTTGAAATTTCGTAGCAGAAATTTCGTGAGTATTACAAACGCTTGCGCTCGCTCAAAACGTCATTTTCTGGTGGAGCTAAAACAGCTTGCCGTACAGACGCGAAATCGAATGTCACGGCCATGAAACAGGCCTATAATTCCCGCTCGCAAGTACCTGATGCACCGCAATATCGAAGCGTGATATGACTAATTTAAGCAAAATTCTCTCGCTCGAGAACGTTCAACTGGATTTGGAAGTCTCGAGCAAGAAGCGCGCCTTTGAACAGGCCGGTCTCATTTTCGAGAACAACTGCGGCATTGCCCGCTCGACGGTCTCGGATAACCTGTTCGCGCGCGAACGCCTCGGCTCGACCGGTCTCGGTCATGGCGTGGCCGTGCCGCACGGCCGCATCAAGGGCAGCAAGAGCCTGAAGTCGCCGCTGGCCGCCTTCGTGCGCCTGGCCGAGCCCATTCCCTTCGAATCGCCGGACGGCCAGCCGGTCAGCCTGCTGTTCTTCCTGCTGATCCCGGACCACGTGACCCAGCAGCACCTGGAGATCCTGTCCGAGATCGCCGAACTGTTTTCGGACGAAGCCGTGCGCATTGCGCTGGCCACCGATCCGGACCCGCGCTCGGTGCACGAGCGCATCATCAACTGGCAACCGAGCCTGCAGGCACTGGGGTAAAATCAAGCCATGCTCCAGACCCCGCTGACCATCCAGAGGCTGTACGACGACAATCGCGACAGCCTGCAACTCGGCTGGTTTGCAGGTTTCCCCGGCGGCGAGCGCCTGATCTCGGGCGACGCCGTCTCCGCCGCCGACCAGGTCGGCCACCTGAACCTGATCCACCCGGGCCGCATCCAGGTGTTCGGGCACCAGGAACTGAATTACTACCAGCGTCTCAAGACCGGCTCGCGCAGCCACATGATCGGCGAAATGATCGCGGGCGGCCCGCCGGCCCTGATCATCGCCCAGGGCCTGGACACCCCGCCGGACATCCTCGCCATCTGCGACGAGCAGAACATCCCGCTGTTCTCGACCCCGCTGCCGGCGGCCCAGGTCATCGACTTCCTGCGGGTCTATTTATCGAAGAAACTGGCGCAACGCGTCATCATGCACGGCGTGTTCATGGACGTGCTGGGCGTGGGCGTCCTGATCACCGGCGATTCCGGTCTCGGCAAGAGCGAGCTGGGCCTGGAACTGATCTCGCGTTCGCACGGCCTGGTGGCCGACGACGCGGTCGAATTCTCGCGCATCGCGCCGAACATGATCGAGGGCCGCTGCCCGCCGCTGCTGCAGAACCTGCTCGAAGTGCGCGGCCTCGGCCTGCTGGACATCAAGGCGATCTTCGGCGAGACCGCGGTGCGCCGCAAGATGCGGCTGAAGCTGATCGTCCACCTGGTCAAGCGCGGCGCGCTGGACGAGGAAGTCGAAAGATTACCCTTCCACTTCCCGACCGAAGACGTGCTCGGCCTGCCGATCCGCAAGGTCGTGATTCCTGTCGCGGCCGGTCGCAACATCGCGGTGCTGCTGGAAGCCGCGGTGCGCAATACCATCCTGCAGCTGCGCGGTATCGATACGCTGCAGGAATTCATGGAACGCCAGCGCCAGGCCATGAGCGGCGACTGAGGCAAGGCACTTGCCGATGCGGTATCATCACCGTATGCGCATCGTCCTCATCACCGGTATCTCGGGCTCCGGCAAATCGGTTGCCCTCAATGTCCTCGAAGACGCAGGCTACTACTGCGTCGACAACCTCCCTCCCGCCCTGCTGCCTTCGCTGGTCGAGACAATCAATGGCGCCGACAGCAAGTGCGTGGCCGTCGCGGTCGACGCCCGCAGCGCCGAATCGCTGGCGGAACTGCCGTCCACGGTCCGTACGCTGCGTGAGCATGGCCACGACGTCAAGGTGATGTACCTGACCGCCAGCACCCACTCGCTGGTGGCCCGCTTTTCGGAAACCCGCCGCAGCCACCCGCTGTCGCACGAGCTGCGTCCGGGCGAAAACCCGGCTTCGCGCCGTACGCTGATCGAATGCATTTCGGAGGAGCGCGAGCGCCTGGGCTCGATCGAGAAGCTGGGCCACGTGATCGACACTTCGGAAATGTCGTCCAACAAATTGCGCGCCTGGGTCAAGGAACTGGCCGAAGTCGAATACGCCAAGCTGACCCTGTACTTCGAATCCTTCGCCTTCAAGCGCGGCGTGCCACTGGACGCCGACTTCGTGTTCGACGTGCGCGCCGTGCCGAACCCCTATTACGACCTGACGCTGCGCCCGCTCACCGGCAAGGACGCACCCGTCATCGCCTTCCTCGACGCCCAGCCCCAGGCCACCGAGATGCTGGCCGACATCCGCGCCTTCGTCGCCAAGTGGCTGCCCTCCTTCAAGACCGACAACCGCAGCTACCTGACGGTGGCGGTCGGCTGCACCGGCGGCCAGCACCGCTCGGTGTACATGGCGGAGCGGCTGGGGGCGTATTTCGGCGATACCGAACGGGTGGTTGTGCGGCATCGCGAGCAGCATTGACATCGTCGTCTCCGCGAAGGCGGGGACCCAAGTTTACGGGGCGCAGAGGCAAACGTTCGCAGTAAGCACCGAACTTGGGTTCCCGCTTGCGCGGGAACGACGTGCTAACTACGCGATTGGCGAGCCGACTTAGACCAGCCCAGTCGCATAAAACACCCCAATCACAAAGAACACCGCCAAAGTCTTGATGATCGTGATCGCAAAGATCTCACGATAAGACTCGCGGTGCGTCAGCCCGGTCACCGCCAGCAAGGTGATCACGGCGCCATTGTGCGGCAAGGTATCCATGCCGCCGCTGGCCATCGCCACCACGCGGTGCAGCACCTCGAGAGGAATCTGCGCCGCCTGCGCGCCCTGGACGAACAGGTCGGACATGGCCGCCAGCGCGATGCTCATGCCGCCCGAAGCCGAGCCCGTAATGCCTGCCAGCGAGCTCACCGATACCGCCGCATTCACCAGCGGGTTCGGAATGCCCTTCAGCGCATTGCTGACGACGATGAAACCGGGCAGCGCCGCAACGACCCCGCCGAAGCCGTACTCGGACGCCGTGTTCATCGCCGCCAGCAGGGCGCCGCCGACGGCTTCCTTCGAGCCTGCGGCAAAGCGCTGGCTGACGCGGCGGAAGGCCGTCGCCAGCACCAGCAAAATACCAAGCAACAGCGCGGCTTCGACCGACCAGATCGCCAGCACGGTTTTCACGGTGGCGGTCACCGGGGTATGCACACCCGGCAGCACGTTGGCCGGCACGGTGTAGGCATCGGCGCCGTACCAGACCGGGATCATCTTGGTGAACGCGAAGTTGGCGACGCCGACCAGCACCAGCGGCAGCACGGCGACGACCGGATTCGGCAGCGCTTGCGTCTCGGCGGCCTCGATCGCCTCGGCGTGGGTACCGTAGCCTTCACCCTTGGCCATCGCCGCGCGGCGGCGCCATTCCAGATAGGACAGGCCGACCACGATGATGAACAGCGAGCCGATGGTGCCGAGCACGGGGGCGGCCCAGCCCGTGGTTTTGAAGAAGGTGGTGGGAATGATGTTCTGGATCTGCGGGGTGCCCGGCAGCGAGTCCATCGTGAACGAGAAGGCGCCCAGCGCGATCGCGCCCGGCATCAGCCGCTTCGGGATATTGCTCTGGCGATAGAGCTCAGCCGCGAAGGGATACACCGCGAACACCACCACGAACAGGGACACGCCGCCATAGGTCAGCAGCGCGCATACGGCGACGATCACGGCGTTCGCGCGCGAGCGGCCGATGTAGCGGATGGCGGCCTGCACGATGGATTTCGAGAAGCCGGACATCTCGATCACCTTGCCGAACACGGCGCCGAGCATGAAGACGGGGAAATAGAGTTTCACGAAGCCGACCATCTTTTCCATGAAGATCCCGAAAAAGACCGGCGCCACGGCGGACGGATCGGTGAACAGGACCGCGCCGAGGGCGGCGATCGGTGCGAACAGGATGACGCTGTAGCCGCGGTAGGCGGCCACCATCAGGAAGGCCAGCGCGGCCAGGACGATCAGAAACGACAAAACGGACTCCTCTGTTGTTGTGCTTTATACGGCAATAATTCATTGCCCGATGAAATCATCGCACAAAAACAGTGATGATGTTGCAACGCAGTATCTGTCGTTTAGAAGAACTCGTCGAGCAAGCGATAGAATTCCACGCGCGCCGGATCGGCCTGCATGCCGTAGTGCTTCAGAAAAGGCGCCACCCATTTCTTGCCCAGCGTATCCGCGATGTCGCGCATCGCCAGCGCCAGGTCCTGGTGGCGATCGGCCACGCCCAGGCGTCCGCAATCGATCCAGCCGGCGATGTCGCCGAACAGGTCCACCATCAGGTTCGCAAGACAAGCGTCGCCGTGCGTCACAACCAGGTCTTCCGTGGGCGGCTGCATGGCTTCCAGGCGTGCGAACAAGGTCTCCGGTGACAGCCCAGCGTGCTCCTCGTCGAAGTCTTCCTCGTCGACCAGCCCGGCTTGCATGCGTGCATGGGCGAGCGCGATGCGGGCGTTGGCGCGGTGGTCGAACGGACAGCCGGCGACATCGAGCGCATGCAGCTGGCGCAGCGCCTGCGCGATCAGGCGCACCGCCTCGGAAGCGGGAATGGCGCCGACTTCGCTACCGCATTCGAGGTCGCTGCCCGGCATCTCGTGCAGCAATAGCCAGCCACGGCCGTTCTCTTCGGCAAAATCGATGACCGGCACGCAGGGTATGCCGGCTGCGGCCAGCCAGCGCAGTCGCGCCGCCTCGCCCGCCAGTTCGGACAGGGGCGAGATGCGTTCCGTCTTGAGGAACAAGGACGGACCTAGACGTGGCTCGAGCCGGAACAGCTGCGCCCCGGAAGCGCCGCCGGACTGGAGTTCCCAGCGGCTGCCATGCAGGCGTTCCTGCCAGGATGCAGGCATCTTTTTCTTTACATCGGTCGGGCGTCCCATCGTCCAAGCTCCTCAGGAAGAAAACTGCCAATGCACGCCCGCGTGTTCAGTCCAGGTGCCGCAGCGGATGCGCCCAGTCCGGCCATACCGGCGCGAAGAAACGCGCCACCATCTCCGGGGTGACCTGGGCCAGCGAAGGCGGATTCCACACCGGTGCATTGTCCTTGTCGATCACCAGCGCGCGCACGCCTTCCAGCACTTCGCCATGTTCGAAGTTGCGGCGCACCAGCGAGCGCTCCATGCGCAGGCAATCGGCCACGTCCATCGAAGCGCCGCGCACCAGCATCTCGCGCGTCACGCACATCATCAGCGGCGAACGCTGGCGCATGGCGGCCAGGGCCTTCTGCGCGAAGGGCGCGTCGTCGCCTTCGAGCGAAGACATCACCGCTTCCACCGAAGCCGCGCCGAAGTGCCTGTCGATCGGCGCGCGCTGGGCGGACAGTTCGCTCGCGCCGGCCTGCTGCGCAAACGGCGCCGCAAAGGCGCGGATCGCCTCGGCCAGCTGTGCGCCCGGCGTGGACGCGATCAGCCCGTTCAAGGCCGCCAGTTCGGCAGCCGGCACGAACAGATCCGCCAGGCCGACGTAGAGCGCATCGGCGGCGCCGACGGTCAGCCCCGTCAGGCCCAGATACATGCCGAGCGCGCCCGGCGCATGCGACAGGAAGTGGCTGCCGCCGACGTCCGGGAACAGGCCGATGTTCACTTCGGGCATCGCCATCTTCGTGCGTTCGGTCACGATGCGCAGGCCGCTGTCCGGGCCGCCCTGGGCGATGCCCATGCCGCCGCCCATCACCACGCCATCCATCAGCGAGATGTAGGGCTTCGGATAAAAATGGATCAGGTGGTTCAGCGCGTATTCTTCGGTAAAGAAGTCTTCCAGCAAGGCACTGCCGCCAACAGGCGTCGCATGGCCGGCCTGGTGGAAAAAGCGGATGTCGCCGCCTGCGCACAGGGCTTTCTCGCTGGTGCTGGTGATGACGACCGCGGCGACGTTCGCGTCTTCGCGCCAGGCCAGCAGGGTCTCCGTCAGTGCGCGCACCATCTCCAGCGACAGCGAGTTCAGGGCCTTGGGGCGGTCCAGGGTGATGATGCCGGTGCCGTTGGCAAGCCGGGTCTGCACGTGTTCGCTCATGTTCTTTTATTTATGAAAGGGAAAGCAGTATTGTAGCGCGGCCAAAAAAACGAAAAGGGCGCCAGATGCGCCCTTCGTCTTGCCTATGCTGCGCCAGCGGAACGATCACGCTGCAGCGGCAGCTTCTCCTCCCTCAAGGTCTTCGTTGGCCATGCGTTTTAGTGCTGTGTGACTATGATCCTGCAGCATCTGCTTGTACTTCTGGACCTGGCGGTCGAGACGGTCCATCAGCATGTCGATCGCCGCGTAGAGGTCATGTGCGGCGCTGGCGACGTGAACGATCTTCCCAGCAACACGCAAGTTGATCTCGGCCTTCTGGCGTTTTTCTTTCTCGGTGAGATTGTCTATGCAGAGGATGACGTGGGAGTCGATCACTTGATCGAAATGGCGGGTGATGCGTTCGAGCTTGTTCTGTACGTATTCACGGATTGCTGGGGTTACATCGAGATGATGTCCGCTGATAGTGAGATTCATACACACTCCTTTGAAGATGCGCTGTCAGGTAACCAGTATCTGGGTGCCCTGCAGCTTATTACAAGGATTTGCGGAGGCTGACGGGCGGGATCTTCAGCGCCTCACGGTATTTCGCGACCGTGCGGCGTGCGATAACCATTCCCTGTTCCCCTAGCATCTCCGCGATCTTGCTGTCGGATAAAGGGTTCTTGGGGTCTTCTGCTCCTGTGAGTTGCACGATGAGAGCCCGGATCGCCGTCGAGGATGCTTCACCGCCTGCCTCGGTCGCGACGTGACTTCCGAAAAAGTACTTCAACTCAAACATGCCGTGCGGCGTCAGCATATATTTCTGAGTTGTGACGCGAGAAATTGTGCTCTCGTGTAGACCTAGTGTATCAGCTATCTCACGTAAAACAAGGGGCCGCATGGCAACTGCGCCGTGCGAGAAAAAGTTCCGCTGGCGCTCGACGATAGCTTGCGCCACGCGCAGGATCGTGTCGAAGCGCTGGCGCATGTTCTTGATGAGCCACTTGGCTTCCTGCAACTGTGCATTCAGCTGCGATTCCGATTTCCCCTGTTTCAGCAAGGCGGCGTAGATGCTGTTCACGCGCAGGCGCGGCATCACTTCCGGATTCAGCTGCACGCTCCAGCCGTCCTTCGCGCGGCGCACGATCACGTCCGGCACCACGAAGTCGGAGACGTCGGAGGCGAAGGCCGCACCCGGATGCGGATTGCACTGGCGGATCACGGCCTGGGCTTCGCGCAGGTCTTCGTCGTCGCAGTCGAGGGCCTTCTTCAGCTTGTTGAATTCGCGCTGCGCAAACCAGGTCAGGTAGCGTTCGACGATGACCAGCGCCATGCGCCGCGTCACCATCGCCACGCCGGGCATGCGCCGGATCTGCAGGGCCAGGCATTCGGCGGCGCTGCGCGCGCCCACGCCCGGCGGGTCCATGCTCTGCACCAGCGACAGCGCGGTGCGCAGTTCCTCGAATTCGATCTCGAGTTCGGCCGGCAGGCGCGCGTGGATGTCGTCCAGCGATTCGTCCAGGTAGCCGTTGTCGTCGAGCGAGTCGACCACGATCTCGACCAGCGCGCAGTCGCGCGGCGAGAGGCAGGTCAGGCGCACCTGTTCCATCAGGTGCTCGCGCAGCGAGATGGGGCTGGCTTCCAGCTGCGGGCGGCCGTCCTCTTCCTCGCCGCCGCTGCCGCTGCCGGAATGGCCCGACTCGCCCCACTCCATCTCGTGCTCGGCGCCGCCGGCTTCGCCGCTGTCGCCGCCTTCGGCTTCGCTGCCGCCGCTGCCGCCGTTCTCCTCGCCCTGGCCGGACGCGGGGGGCGCATCGGGCGTGGTGTTGGTCGAGGAACCGTTGTTGATGGCGCCGTCCGCCAGCAGGCGCACGGAGCGGTCGAGCGGATCGTCGAGGCGTTCGAGCAGCGGATTCTCACCCAGGACTTGTTCGATCTCCTGGTGGAGTTCGAGCGTGGACAGCTGCAGCAGGCGGATCGACTGCTGGAGTTGCGGCGTCAGCGCAAGGTGCTGTGAGGTCTTGAGTTGCAGCGTCTGTTTCATGACTACATCCTGAAGTGTTCACCCAGGTAGACACGGCGGACGGATTCATTCGCGATGATGTCGTCGGGCCGGCCCGAGGCCAGCACCGCGCCCTGGTTGATGATGTAGGCACGGTCGCAGATGCCGAGCGTCTCGCGCACGTTGTGGTCGGTGATCAGCACGCCGATGCCGCGCTCTTTCAGGAAACGCACGATACGTTGGATCTCGATCACGGCAATTGGATCCACGCCGGCGAAAGGTTCGTCCAGCAGCACGAAGCGCGGGTCGGTGGCCAGTGCGCGCGCGATCTCCACGCGGCGCCGCTCGCCGCCCGACAGCGACAGCGCCGGGTTCTCGCGCAGCTTCTCGATCTGCAATTCGGCCAGCAGCTCGTCCAGGCGTTCCTGGATGCGCGCCTTGCTCAGCGGCTTGCCGTTCTCGCGCTGCAGTTCCAGCACCGCGCGGATGTTCTCTTCCACCGTCAGCTTGCGGAACACCGAGGCTTCCTGCGGCAGGTAGGACAGGCCCAGCATGGCGCGGCGGTGGATCGGCAGGCTCGTGATGTCGGTGCCGTTGATGACGATGGCGCCGGCATCGGCCGGCACCAGGCCCACGATCATGTAGAACGAGGTGGTCTTGCCGGCGCCGTTCGGGCCCAGCAGTCCCACCACCTCGCCGCAGGCGACCTGCAGCGAAACGTCGCGCACCACCAGGCGCTTGCCGTAGCTTTTCTGCAGCCCCTTGGCGACCAGGGTGCTGCCGCCGCTTGCGACGGCGGTCGGGGTGGCGTCTGCGTGTACTTCCATCATTGCTTTCCTGCTTCCGGTGGCGCCGCCGGCGTAGGGCGGCGCGTGTAAAAAGTGACGCTGACGCGGTCCTTGCCGGGCTTGTCGGCGCCGCTCACGTCATTCATGTTCAACAGGACTTCCTTGCGGGCGTCGTAGGAAATGAACGGGCCGCTCATCTCCCTGGTCACGGTACGGCCGTCGAGCTGCCTGATCGTGGCATGCGAGATCAGCTTGACGATGTCGGTGCGCTCGTCGTATTCCATGCGCTCGCCGTAGCCTTCGTCCCACTCGTCGGCGCCGCCGTCGCGCTTCTGGCGGAACGACGCGGCCTTGCCGTTCGCCCCGAACAGGACCACGGAGCGGTAACCCTCCGGCGTTTCCCTGATCTCGGCGCGCTCCGCCTTCAGCAGCATGCTGCCGCGGGTGCCGATCACGTTGCCGGTCAGGATCACGGTCTGGGTGGCCTGGTCGATCGTCGCCTTGTTGCCTTCGACATTGAAGGGCTTGAGCGCATCCGCCCGCTCGGCCTGCGCGAGCGGCATCAGCAACAGCGCAAGGGCAGCGGCGAGTGCGCGCTTCATTTACTGCTTCCCTGCCGGCGCGGTGCGGCGCGGCGCGATGATGATGGTGCTGCGGCCGCCGCCCGCCTTGCTCTCGCCGCTGGCGTCGTTGAAGACGTTGGCCTGCTCGGTGCGGTTGTCGTAGGAGATGAAGGGACCGTTCACCTCGCTCGTCATGCGCTTGCCTTCCAGCTGCTTGACGACGGCATTGGCGAACAGCTTGACCACTTCGGTGCGCTCGTCGTATTCGATGCGCTGGGCCTGGCCTTCGGTCCACAGGTCGGGGCCGCCGTCGCGCTTCTGGCGGAAGCTGGCGGTCTTGCCCGGCGCGGCGGTCAGCGTCAGCAGCATGTAGCCCTCCGGCGTTTCCTTCAGCACGGCCTTGTCCGACTTGATCAGCAGGGTGCCGCGGGTCAGCACCACGTTACCGGTCAGGATGCGGGTCTGGGTGGCTTCGTCGATGTGGCCGTTGTCGAAGTCGATCTGGGCCTGCTTGAGCGAATCGGCGCGCTCGGCCGAAGCGGTCAAGGCGGCCAGCGACAGCATGGCGACGGCGATTATTTTTTTCATTGAATGCGGTCCTTTCAGGTTGTTCCTGTCAGCGTTGGCCACGCGGCGGGTAGACGATCCGGCCGCGCCCGCCCAGCGTCAGCTGCTGGGTGGCGTTATTCGCCACCATGCCGACCCCGGTCGCGGAGGCATGGCCCAGCGTCATCTGGATCGGCTTGTCGGTTTTCGAGATTTCCTCGTCCGGCAGCACGGTCAGGGCCTCGGTGCGGATACGCAGCGGATCCGAGGTCTTGCTGCCGGGGCGGGAGATGTCGACGTTGCCGCTCAGGTCGATCTGGTTCTGGTCCTGGTTGACGTGGGCCTTGTCGGCCGTCATGGTCATGCTCGGGTGGTCCGTGCTCATGCTCTGCACCACAGGCTTGTCGATGTCCGAGGTGTTGTCGTTCGGGCGGTGGGTCAGGCGCTCGCCCGAGATCACGTAGCGCGGCTGGCCGGTCTCCGACATCCGCACGAAGCTGAAGTTGTCGATGATGTAGTCCGGGTCGTTGCCCACGTTGACGTTCGGCCCCTGCGCCTCGCCGCGCATCACCTGTACCAGCCAGAAGCTGCCAAAGGCGAAGAACAGCGCAGTCATCATCAGCGCCAGCAGGCGCCAGCGGTGCCGGGTGCGCTTGTTGACGTAGGTGGTGGTCGCCATGGCTTGCGAGGGATTATCCAAAGTACGGCGCCAATGCCTGTTCGTAGGTGCCCTGGGCGCGCATCACCATGTCGCAGACTTCGCGCACGGCGCCGCGGCCGCCCGGGTTCTTCGTCACGTAGTGGGCGCGGTACTGCACTTCCGGATGGCCGCTCGGCACCGTGACGGCAAAGCCGACGCGGGTGAACAGCGGCAGGTCGATCACGTCGTCGCCGATGTAGCCGCACGCCTCCGCCGTCACGCCGGTCCTGGCGAGCAACTCTGCAAACGCCAGGCGCTTGTCGTGCTGGCCCTGGAACACGTGGGTGATCCCGAGGTCGGCCGCGCGCTTCACGACGATCGGCGAATTCCTCGCGCTGATGATGGCGGTCTGCACGCCGGTGCGGTTCAGCAGCTGGATGCCGAGGCCGTCCAGCACATAGAAGGTCTTGGTGATCTCGCCGTTGGCGTCATAGGTCAGGCTGCCGTCGGTCAGCACGCCGTCGACGTCGAAGATCATGACCTTCACGCGCGCCGCGCGCTGGGTATGTTCCAGAGGAGTCATGGTCAGATCACCTTGGCGCGGGTCAGGTCGTGGATGTGCAGGGCGCCGACCAGCACGTCGTCGGCGTCGGTCACCAGCATCTGGTTGATGCGGAATTCCTCCATCACGGCAACGGCGTCGACCGCCAGCTGCTCCGGATGGATGCGGCGCGGGTTCGCGTGCATGACGTCCCGGATCGTCAGCTTGCTGAAATCCTGGGTTTTCTCGAACAGGCGGCGCAGGTCGCCGTCGGTGAACACGCCGACCGGGCGGCCGGCAGCGTCGACGATGGCGGTCATGCCCATGCCCTTCTGCGAGATTTCCAGCAGGGCGTCGGTCAGCGGCGCATCCGGCTGGACCTTGGGGATGGCGTCGCCGCTGCGCATCACGTCGCGCACGTGGGTCAGCAGCTTGCGGCCCAGGGCGCCGCCCGGGTGCGAAAGCGCAAAATCTTCGGACTTGAAGCCGCGCAGTTCCAGCAGCGCGACGGCCAGCGCATCGCCCAATGCCAGGGTGACGGTGGTGGAGGCCGTGGGCGCCAGGTTCAGCGGGCAGGCTTCCTTATCGACCGAGACGTCGAGGTGGACGTCGGACACCTGCGCCAGGCGCGAGCCCGGCTTGCCGGTCATGGCGATCACGGGCACGCCCATGCGCTTGACGGCCGGGATCACGACCGCCAGCTCGGCGCTTTCGCCGGAATACGAGATCGCGATCAGGACGTCCTGTGGCGTGACCATGCCGAGGTCCCCGTGCGCGGCTTCGGCCGGGTGCAGGAACAGGGCCGGGGTGCCGGTGGACGCCAAAGTGGCGGCGATCTTGCGGCCGATGTGACCCGATTTACCGATCCCGGAGACGACCACGCGGCCCTTGCAGGCCATCATCAGCGCCACAGCGCGAGGTACGCTGTCGTACTGGCCGAGGCGCGCAGACAGCTTGCGGATCGCTTCGCCCTCGATATCCAGGGTCTCGCGGGCCAGCTCCAGAGCGCGCTGTGCCTGGGTCTCGTTAAAACTTGTCAGCATTATTTTTTCATCGGTTACACTCATGGTGGAAGTATAGCCGAATTGAGAAAGCAAAAAACTTGCCAGATGTAACCGAGCGTATATATTTACAGGACCCAGCCCGCAGCCCCGCATGACATCAGGCCTTGAACTAACTTTAATTCTTCTGGGCAGCGCGGTCCTCGGCGTGGTCGCCTTCCGGATGCTGCACCTGCCCCCGATGCTGGGTTACCTGGCTGTCGGCGTATTGATCGGGCCGCACGCCCTGCAGCTGGCCGACAACGGCCCCACTACCCACGGCCTGGCCGAATTCGGCGTGGTGTTCCTGATGTTCTCGATCGGCCTCGAATTCTCGCTGGCCCAGCTCAGGGCGATGCGGCGCATCGTGTTCGGGCTCGGGCTGGCCCAGGTGGCGCTGACCATCCTGGTCGCCATGCTGGTCGCCTTCCTCAGCCCGCGCCTGCCGCCGCCGCTGAATATCAGCTGGCAGGCCGCGCTGGCGCTGGGCGGCGCGCTGGCCATGTCGTCCACCGCGATCGTCTCCAAGATGCTGACCGAGCGCCTCGAGCTGGAGAGCGAGCATGGACGGCGCATCATCGGGATCCTGCTGTTCCAGGACCTGGCGGTGGTGCCGCTGCTGATCCTGATCCCTTCGCTGGCGCGGCCGGCCGAGGAGCTGGCGATGAACCTGGGCTGGGCGGCCGTGAAAGCCGCCGGCGTGCTGGCGCTGCTGCTGTTCTTCGGCCAGAAGTGGATGCGCAAGTGGTTCACCATCGTCGCCAAGCGCCGTTCGCAGGAATTGTTCATGCTGAACCTGCTGCTGGTGACCCTGGGCGCGGCCTGGATCACCGAGCGCGCCGGCCTGTCGCTGGCGCTGGGCGCCTTCGTGGCCGGCATGCTGATCTCCGAGACCCAGTACAAGCACCAGGTGGAAGAAGACATCAAGCCCTTCCGCGACGTGCTGCTCGGCCTGTTCTTCATCAGCATCGGCATGCTGCTCAACCTGGAGCTGGTGCTGGCCAACTGGTGGCTGGTGCTGGCCATGCTGCTGGTGCCGGTGCTGCTGAAATTCGCCCTGATCGCGGTGCTGGCCAAGGCCTTCGGCTCCTCCGACGGCGTGGCGATGCGCACCGGCCTGGCCCTGGCGCAGGCCGGCGAATTCGGCTTCGTGCTGCTGAATCTCGCCTCTGGTTCGCAGCTGATCGATCCCTTCCTGATCCAGCTGGTGCTGGCGGCGATGGTGCTGTCGATGCTGCTGGCGCCCTTCATGATCGCCAACAGCGACAAGATCGTGATGAAGATGGCGTCCAACGAATGGATGCTGCAGTCGCTGCAGCTGACCCATATCGCCAGCCGCACCATGGCGGCGCAGAAGCACGTGATCATCGCCGGCTTCGGGCGCAGCGGGCAAAGCCTGGCGACCCTGCTGTCGGAAGAAAAGCTGCCCTGGTATGCGCTCGACCTCGACCCCGAGCGGGTCCAGGAAGCGCGCGCGGCCGGCGCCAACGTCTCCTACGGCGACTGCTCGCGCAGGGAAGCCCTGATCGCGGCCGGCATCAACCGCGCCAGTGCGCTGGTGATCACCTTTGCCGACACCCGCCTGGCGATCAAGGTGCTGCACCTGGTGCACGAACTGGCGCCCAAGCTGCCGGTGATCGTGCGCGCCCACGACGACACCGAACTCGATATCCTGAAACGGGCCGGCGCCACCGAGGTGGTGCCCGAAGCGCTGGAATCGAGCCTGATGCTGGCCTCGCACGCGCTGGTGGTGATGGGCGTGCCGCTGCGCCGCGTGGTGCACCGCGTGCAGGCCGCGCGCGACGAGCGCTACGCCTCGCTGCGCGGCTTCTTCCACGGCGCCGGCGACCTCAAGGAAGACCCGGAGCACAGCTACGTGCGCCTGCATTCGGTGGTGCTGGCCGAGGACGCCGGCGCGGTCGGCCGCTGCATCGGCGACCTGGGACTGGATGAAGTGGGCGCGGAAGTGACGGCGGTCCGGCGTGGCAACCAGCGGATCGAGCCGGAGGAGGATACCGAGCTGCGGGCCGGCGACGTGGTGGTGTTGCGCGGGACCGGGATGGCGGTCAATCGGGCCGAGGGGCGTTTATTGCGTTGATGGCGCGTGGGCACGGGGTGCCCACGCATTATGCGGCGACTACCTGGTTCCGGCCGTTCTGCTTGGCTTCGTACAAGGCCCCATCGGCCTGCGCCACCAGCTCCTGGGCCACTTCTTCAACCGTGTGGCTGCGCTCGAAATCATCCAGCGCCGCCACCCCGATCGACACCGTCACCGGCAAGCCCTTCCCTTCCGGCAGCAGGAAGGGCTGGTCGGCCACGCTGGCGCGGATGCGCTGCGCCACGATGCCGGCGCTGTCCAGGTCGGCGTCGATCAGCAGCACCACGAATTCCTCGCCGCCGAAGCGGCCCAGCGCATCCGACATGCGCAGCTCGGCCTTGATGCGCGCGGCGACTTCGCGCAGCACGTCGTCGCCGGCCTGGTGGCCGTGGCTGTCGTTGACCTGCTTGAAATGATCGACGTCGATGTACATGCAGGCGATGCGGTAGGACTGGCGGCGCGCGCGCGCGATCTCCTCGGCCAGGCGGCGGTCCATGTAGCGGCGGTTGTAGACGCCGGTGAGCGCATCGGTCAGGCCGATGTACTTCAGCATCTCGTTGCTGATCACGTTCTCGAGGCAGATCGCGATGATCGAGCCCATGTGCTCGACAAAGTCGGTGCCCAGCAGCGGCGTGAAGCGGCCCGGGTCGCGGCTGCCCAGGTTCAGGCTGCCGATCACGCGGCGGTTGCGGATCAGGGGCACCAGGGCGACGCTGGCCAGGCCGGCCGGCGGCTGCGGGAAGGCCATGCCGTGGCTGACCGGGTGGTAAGGCAGCAAACGCGGACGCGGCGGGCGGCCCGGCTCGAGGTCGAAGCCCAGCTCCTCGGCGTGTTCATGGAACAGCAGGTTGGGCAGGGCCTCGAAGTCCACATCCAGCTTGTGCATCACGGTGTAGATGTCGGCGCCGGCGTCGACCAGCGACAGGGTCACGATGTCCAGGCTGGAGACGATGGGCAGCTGGCGGAAGATGGTGGCGACCAGCTCCTGGAAGCTGGCCGCGCCCACGATGTCGAGATCGAAGGCCTGGTGGCGCATCATGATCGCGTGGTTGCTCTCGGCCTGGTCGATCAGGCTGGCGAGCTGCCTGCGCAGCGCGGCGTTCTCGGCCATCAGTTCGCGCACACTGGCGCCCTGCTGCTCGTGCATGGACGTTCCTTTCAGCAATTTGCCCTAACATTACGCCAACTCGGCCCTAATGCAAATGGAAACCTTGCCCAGGCGTTGTCAGAATGCGAGTTCGGCCGCCACTTCCTGGCCCACGCGCAGCCTGGCGCCGGCGCCCGCCGAGACGATGCAATTCATGCCCAGGCAGACCGCGCCGTCGAGCCTGGGGTTGGCGCGGTAGGTCTGCAGGATGTCGAGCGGATCGGGGCCCGGGACGCCGGTGGCCTGGTCGATCGCGGGAATCGGGCAGCGCGCGCAGGGTTTGACCGGGCGGATCTCGGCCGCGCCGGTGCTGAGGAAGGCCGTGTAGTCCTCTTCGAAGGCTTCGAGGCCGGCCACCACCAGGTTCGGGCGGAAGCGGTCCATGGCCAGGGTTTCACGCCCGGCCGCGCGCAGGCGCAGGTTCAGGTCGTCGAGCGAGGACTGGCCGATCAGCAGCAGCGGATAGCCGTCGGCGAAGCGGGTCTGCGATGGCATCCCGCCGGTCCACTTGACGCTGGTCGGGCGCACCACGTCGTGCCGGAAGCGCACCAGGCGGACCCGCTCGCGGGTGTCGAGCGCCTCGGTGAACCAGCCGGCGGCCACGTCGCCGCAGTCGGCCGCGCTGACGCTGTCGTCCCAGATCTGGACGTGGCGGGTGGGCGCTTCCTCATGCCAGGCCAGCGGCAGCAGCAGGTCGCCCATGGTCGGGCCGCTCACGCGCAGGTTGCCGCCATCCGGGCGGGGCCGGATCAGCGCCATGCGCGGATATTCGCGCTGGGTCAGGAACTGGCCGGATTCCGTCACCAGCATCCATTCGCGGTCGTGCACGCCGTGCGCGGCCAGGCCGGATTCGAGCAGGGTGGCGTCCTGCACGGCCATGCCGGCGCAGGATTTGATCGGGTACAGGAGGAGTTGGGACAGGGTCGGCATTGCGGTGCGGGATTCGACTTCGGGCCGCATAGTATCGCACCAACCCGCCCCCGTTTCAGGATTTTTGCTGGAAGGCCGAGGCCAGGGCGCCGTGGTCGAAGCCGGGCGCATCGCTACCGCCGACGGCATAGCGGTACAGCACGGCCGAATAGATGCCGCTCAGCGTGGCGTGCACCAGCATGCAGGCGAGGCCGGCCAGCACGGCAAAGGTGGCGAACAGGAAGTAGAGCGCCGGCGCCGCGCCCAGCCTGGCCATGAACAGCGTCAGCACGACGGCGCCCGCGATCAGGAAGAAATACAGCAGGCCGAAGGCGGTGCTCAATCCCACCTGCCCGGCCACGTTCTCGCCCCAGGTGCGCTTGAGCAGGGCCGTGCTCTCGGAAATCGAATCCATCGCGCCGCGCTCGCCGCTCGCGATCACCGGCACCACCAGGAAGGTGGCGACGGTCCAGCCGGCGCCGAGCAGGCCGGCGATCAAGCGGCCGATGAAGCCGACCCGCTCCTGGATGGCGCGCAGGATCACGCCGACGGTGGCGGAGATGACGGCGTAGCCGAAGATCGTGCCGATGCGGCCGTTGGCAATGCGCAGGCCGTCCCCCAGGGTCGGGCTGCCGCCGTCGAGCCGGATCATGACCGCGCCGACCAGGGCCGTGTTGTAGTAGAAGATCACGAAGTACTGGACGATGTAGAACAGGAAGGCCGCCGAATAGGCGCCGCCCTGCTTGAAACCGTCGATCGAGGCCAGGCCGAACAGCGGCAGCGCGAAGGCGGCCAGCACCACCAGCAGGGCCAGGCCCGAGATGACCGGGAACAGCATCAGGCGCTTGTTCTGCCTGAGCACTTCGGCGCTGGCGCCGACGAGGCGGAAACTGCGTTTGAGACGGTCGAACATGGCTTCTCCTTGAGTGATTACTGGCCGGCGCTGCTGCGCCAGGCTTGCAGCGCCGCCTTGAGCGCGATCGCCTCGCGCAGCGCCGCGGCCATTTCCGGGTCGGGAACGTTCTGGTGGTTCCGGTAGATGCGATCGAATTCGTCTTCCAGGCGGCCGGCACGGTACAGCAGCTGGTCCGGCGCGTGCTGCGCGGCCAGCGTTTTCCTGTCGATCTCGCCGCTCACGATGATGCGCTGCAGGCCGTAGATGAAACGTCCGAGGCGCTCGTAATCCGGCGCGCCGTCGTGCTGCGCCGCCTGGCCCGCCAGCCGCGCTTTCACATAGGCCAGCCATTCGTCGTCGGGATTCACGATGCCGTCTACCGTATCGAGCTGCTCGAAACTGCGCCTGGTCGGCCGCGCGCCGAGGAACACGAGATAGCTGTTGCCGACCACGAAACTCGGGTGGATGACGCAATCGACACCGTTCACCACGCGTCCGCCGCCGTGGGCCCAGAACGCGAAGTCCCGGTGCCGGTCGAAGCTGCCGTCCTGGTCCTGGGGCGGGGCCGCACGGCCGGTCACGCTGAACACCTTGCGGTCCACGCCCGCCAGCTGGTCCAGCACCAGGAAGCGGTACTCGACCTCGTACGCATCCAGCGGCGTGGCGCCGATCACCTGGGCCACCGCGACATCCGTCGCCGCGGCCACCTGCTCGCCGGCGCCGCTCAGCTGCGCGGGCGGCGCCACCCGGCAGGCCTGGGCGGCCGCCGCGGCGAGCGCCAGCACCGCGAAAGCGGGGCTGCGCATGATCGTCATCTTGTTCGTCATGAGGCGGAGCTTAGCAGGCCGGCGCGCGAAAAAATACGCGCATTATCACGCCCGGCCGTGCATCGAGGGATACGTCATTCCCGCGAAGGCGGGAATCCAAGTTGGACGCGTTTCGACAGCGCTTGCAGAACTGGGATTCCCGCCTGCGCGGGAATGACGAGGTGCTTACGCCTTGGCCAGCTTGAACTGCGTGAGTTCACCGGTCAGGTAACCCACGGCCGCCCCGAACTTGTCCTTGTAGTTCGCCTTGATCAGCGGATCCAGCGTGCCCTTCACGTTCGCATGGATGCCGCCCCAGTCGCCCGGGTGCTGGAAGTTGCTCATGATGTAGGTCCAGCCGTTGATGTCGTCCACCGCGTGCAGGCCGGTCGATTCGCCGCCGGCCGGCACCGAAAGCAGGCGCGAGAGCTGCCTGGTGTCGATGTTGTAGGCCCACAGGAAGTTGTTGACGTGCTGGCTGCTGTCCTCGCCGATGAACAGGGTCCGCATCTTTTCCGAGAACTTCAGGTTGTCCGGGTTGCCGATCCTGTTCGGATTGGCGGTATTGCCCAGCGCGTCGGCGTCGATGTCCTCGCCCACCAGCAGGGCCCTGGTGTCGGCCGGCATCCACTCGCTGTTGATGGCATTGCCCGCGGTGTCCTTCTGGCCGCCCTTCAGGCTCAGCATCATCACCGCGCCGGCGTTGAGCGCCTTCGGGATCGAGATGCCGTTGCCCGGCACGTTCAGGGCGTTACCGGCCACCATCGAGCTCTGGCAGTTCTGCAGCGCCGAGTAGGCGACCTTGTCCTTCAGGTTGACGGTCGTGCCTTCCATCTTGGTGAAGCCCATCGAGGCGCCGACCAGCGCGGCGTAGCGGTGGGTTTCCAGGAAGGCGGCGGCCTTTTCCATGCCCGGCTTGAGCTTCAGCCATTCGGTGCGGCCGTTGGCGGCGACCCTGGTGTAGGTGGCGTCTTGCGGGTCGGCGGTCTTGACGTCCATGATGTCGGTGGCCTTGATCGAAGCGGCCAGCGAGCGGATCTCGTCGCTGGTGGCGGAACCCAGCTTGATCCAGGTGAGCGGCGCGGCGGCGGCGGCCGGGTCCAGCGAGAAGCCGGCGCCGACCTTGGCCACGTACAGGGTGCCCGACGACAGGTCCTTCTCCTTGTCGGCCACGAACACGAAGTAGCCGCTGTTGGTGGCGTCGTCGCCCATGATCACGGTGCGGTTGTCGCCCAGCACCTGCACCAGTTCGTGCGAGATGCGGCCCATGCAGTAATGCTTCTTGATGCTGGCAGTGCCGTCGGCATTGACGGTCACTTCCGGCAGGTGGCCGTAGTTGTACGGGTTCGCCCTGGTCTCGTCGCCGTACAGGTTCTTGCTGAAGCCCTTGAACTGCGCTTCGCCGGCGGCGGTGAAGGCGTTCGGCTCGTATTCTTCGCTCGACAGGTGGGTGCCCCAGGGCGACAGGCTGGCGCCGCAGGTGATCCACAGGCCGTTGACGCTGGAGGTATCGACGTTGTGGTACTTCACGAGCTTGAGTTTCCCGGTGCCCGGGTCCTGGTCCAGGGTCAGCACGGCGATCGGCGACGGCAGCTTGCCGTACATGTCGGTCTTGCCGTCCTGCGCCCAGGTGGTGTACTCGAACTGCACCACGGCGAACACGGTATTGCCCTTCACCCCCGTCACGTTCGCGTTCGGCACGGTCAGCAGCGAAGTGCCGTCCGGCGAGTCGGAGAAGAACTGGCGCGCCTTGCCGGCCACGGTGGTGTCGATAATCGCCTTGTTGTTGATGTCATAGTAGCCGCCGGCCAGGATGGTGCCGCCGCTGCCGTTCGGGACCAGGTCGCCGGTGATGAAGAAGGGTTGATAGGACAGCTTGAAATCGAGCTTGCTGCTGTCGCTGAAGCTGACGCTCATGGTCGAGCCGACCGAGGTGGTGGCCATGGCTGCGGCGTCGGCCAGGGTCGGCGCATTCATGGAGCCGAACGAGACGCTGGACAGGGTCACGGGCGGCGTGGTCGTCACCGGCGGCGTCGGCGCGGTCGTGACCGGGCTGTCGTCGCCACCGCCGCAGCCGGCGAGCATGGCGCCCACGGTGCCGGCGCCGATCGGCAGCATCGGGGTGGCGCCCAGCAGGCGAAGCAGGCGGCGGCGGGACAGGTCGGTATTCGGATTCATGCGTCAACACTCCAGGATCAGGTCGGTAGGACCGCGCCTTCGCGCGGCGATCGCTGGGCAGATTAGTGGAGCCATATGTCAGGAAGATGACGGAAATTTAACGGTTTGATGACATGGCGGTTATTGCTCTTTGAATTTGTAAGCAAGCGCAACACAGACGGTTCGCTCATCTGTCGCCAATTCCCATCCATCGACGATCAACGTCGATCACTTTCAACATCCCGGCAACATACATATCTGACTTTTCCGTCATTTATATGCACACCCGTAACAGTTCCTTACCAATCCGACAGTTTTCCAAAAGAAACAAGCTGCTATCGTTTTCTCCGTCGCGATGCCGGTGCATCGCGGCACAGTGAAAACCAAAACAAAGGAAAAACGATGAAGAAAACGATTTTCGCAGTGCTCGCGGGGGTCCTTGCGGCAGGCGCGGCACAGGCCCAGACCACCAGCTTCGCCGACACGGCGCCGAATGCCTACGTCGGCATCGGCACGGGCATGGTCAAGGACTCCATCACCAACGACCGCAAGCGCACCACCAAGATCTTCGGCGGCTATGACGTCGACCAGAACTGGGGCGTCGAGGCGGGCTACTCCTGGCTGGGCAGCACCGGATTCTACGTGCAGCAGGGCGATCACGACCTGGCCTACACCCGCCTGAAGAGCTCGAGCTTCTACGCGGCCGCCAAGTACACCATGCCGCTCAGCGAGCGCTCCTCGGTGTACGGCAAGCTGGGCCTGGCGCACAGCGAGCAGAAATATTCGAGCCCGCTGGGTTCCTGGAACTTCAAGGAGAGCAACAACGGCCTGTACGCCGCGGCCGGCGCGCAGTTCAAGCTGACCCAGAAGGTGTCGCTGTACGCCGAGCTCGAACGTAACGGCGAATCGCCCCGCAATGGCGCGAAGAACCTCGTTCTCAACGGCGGCCTGAAATTCGGGTTCTGATCATGAAAAAACTGCGCAGCTCTCTACTCGCAGGTTTGTGCGCCATCGGCGCGGCCCAGGCCCAGGCCATCGATGCCGCGCCAGCCCCCGCCACGGCCGAGTCCAAGCCGCACGCCTACGTCGGCCTCGGCCTGGGCGTCGTGAGCGATACCATCGCCGGCGGCCGCAGGGCCAATGCCAAGATCTTCGGTGGCTATGAATTCGACCGGAACTGGGGCGTCGAAGCCGGCCTGGCGGGCTTCCGCACGTCCGAGTTCGTCGCCGTCGACTACAGGCCGGACGGCAGCTACGACGTCGGCCAGGGGAAGATGAAAAGCGCTCGCGCCTACCTCGCCGGCAAATACAGTGTCCCGGTCAGCGACAGGTTTTCGGCCTTCGGCAAGTTCGGCCTGTCGTACAGCCAGCGCAAGATCTCGGCGCCGGTCATGGGATGGAACCATACCGACCGGGATACCGGCCTGTATGCCGGACTGGGCGCGCAGTACAAGCTGACCGGGAACCTGGACGCGGTGGTCGAGTACGAGCGCTATGGCAAGCGCAAGGTCAGCGGGCCGAAGGCCGATGTCTACAGCATCGGCCTGAAGTACGGATTTTAAGGCGCTCTACGCGGCGACGGCGCTCATCGCCTCGAGCGAGGCCACCAGGTCGGTAAACCGCTGGCCCTGCACGGCCACATGGCTGCGCAGGAAGTCGGCGGCCTTCTGGCCGTCGCCGTCGATGATGGCCTTGACCACCGCATCGTGCTCGCTGAACGAGTGCTTCATGCGGTCGCGCACCCTGAGCTGCAGGCGGCGGTAGGGACGGAGCCGGCGCGACAGGGCGCGCGCCTGCTCCGCCAGGAAGTGGTTGTGGCTGCCCGCAAAGATCATCTGGTGGAACACCTCGTTGCGGTCGTAGTACTCGTCCGGGTCGCGCGCCTCGTAGGCGCTGCTGCAGGCCTGGTGCGCCTCCAGCAGCTTGGCGTGTTCGGCGGCCGACATGCGCCGCGCCGCCAGGCGTGCGCACATGGCTTCCAGCTCGGCCATCACCTCGAACATCTCCACGATCTCGTGCGGCGACACCGTCGACACCACCGCCCCGCGGCGCGGCCGGATCTGCACCAGCCCGGCCGAGGCCAGCTGGATCAAAGCTTCGCGGATCGGAGTACGCGATGCCCCGAATTCATTGGCCAGTTCCGTCTCGTCGAGATGCTGCCCTGGCAACAACTTCCCAGTAGCAATTTTTTCCTCGATCTGTTCGCGTAGCCGATCAGAGAGCTTTTTCATGGCGCTGCTTCCCGCTTAAAAAAATCATATTAACCTGATTGACATTGTATTTTTTCTGGGTCATCTTGTATACATAAACAAAAAACTTGCATGCATCAGCATGCGTTCCCTTGAAGTACACACTAAAGAGAACTGAGGAGATAAGACATGGCAATCAATCGACGCACCGCCCTGGGCGTACTGGCACTGAGCATAGTCATGGGCTTCGGCGCGGCCCCGGCCTGGGCCCAGACCACCACCATCAAGATTTCGCACCAGTTCCCCGGCGGGACCATCGACAAGGGCGATTTCCGCGACCGCCTGGTGCGCATGTTTGCCGCCGAGGTCGAGAAACGCACCAAGGGCGCCGTGAAGTTCGAGATCTATCCCGGCTCCTCGCTGATGAAGACCAACGCCCAGTTCTCGGCGATGCGCAAGGGCGCGCTCGACATGTCGCTGGTGCCGCTGTCCTACGCCGGCGGCGAAGTCCCGGAAACCAACATCGGCCTGATGCCCGGCCTGGTGACCTCGTATGAACAAAGCGCCGCCTGGAAGAACGCCGCGGTCGGCAAGGAACTCACGAAAATCCTCGCCGACAAGGGCGTGGTGATGGTCAGCTGGATCTGGCAGGCCGGCGGCATGGCTTCGCGCGGCAAGCCGATCGTCGAGCCCGAGGACGCGAAGGGTATGAAGATCCGCGGCGGTTCGCGCGAGATGGACCTGATCCTCAAGGAAGCCGGCGCCGCCGTCGTGACCCTGCCGTCCAACGAGATCTATGCCGGCATGCAGACCGGCGCGATGGACGCTGCCCTCACCTCCTCGACCTCGCTGATCTCGTTCCGCCTCGAGGAAGTATCGAAGGCGCTGAGCACCGGCCGCGGCAAGTCCTACTGGTTCATGCTGGAGCCGCTGATGATGTCGAAGGCCGCCTTCGACCGCCTGAGCAAGGAGCAGCAGGCCGTCATCCTGCAGGTCGGCGCCGAGATGGAAGCCTTCGCGCTGAAGGAAGCCAAGGAAGACGATGAAGAAGTCGCCAAGGTGTTCACGAAAGCCGGCGCCAAGGCAGTCGACCTGAGCGACGCCACGGTCAAGAAATGGCAGGACATCGCCCGCCGCACCGCGTGGAAGGACTTCGCCGCCAAGAACGCCAACACCGCCAGGCTGCTACAGCTCGCCGAACAGGTGAAGTGATGAGCGCGCACGGCTTCGAAGCCCAGGCGCCGCAGGCGCCTGCGCTGCCCTCGCACCGCGGGGCCGCCACGCTGGCCTTGATCCTGCAAAGGATCAACAGCGTGCTGCTGGCGATCTCCATGATTGCCATGATCCTCACCGCCCTGGTGCTCAGCTATTCGGTGGTGATGCGCTACTTCTTCAAGGTCGCCACCGACTGGCAGGACGAGGCCGCGGTCTTCATGCTGGTCGGCGCCACCTTCTTCTGTGCGGCCTACGTGCAATCCTTCCGCGGCCATATCGGCATCGAGGCCCTGGCCGGGCTGCTGTCGCCGCGGGTGAACCGCTTCCGTCTGATGCTGGTGGACCTGCTGTCCTTCCTGTTCTGCGGCTTCTTCTCCTGGAAATCGTGGGCGATGTTCCACGAAGCCCTGGTCGAAGGCCAGACCACTTCGTCGACCTTGGCGCCGCCGCTGTGGATCCCGTATTCACTGATGGCTTTCGGGATGACGCTGCTGACGGTGCAGATCCTGGTGCAGCTGATCGGCCGCCTGACCGAAAAGGAATAAATCATGAGCGCTCTTTCCCTCGGCGTCGGCTACGCCGCCGCCACGCTCGTCGTCATGTTCTCGGGCATGCCGATCGCTTTCGCACTGGGCATGGTCGCCACCGCCTTCATGTATTTCTTCATGCCGGCCTCCGCGCTCGACACGATCACCCAGAACGTGTACGAGGAGATGGCCTCGATCACGCTGCTGTCGATCCCGCTCTTCATCATGAAGGGCGCGGCGATCGGCAAGTCGCCGGCCGGGCGCGACCTGTACTCGGCCATCCACGCCTGGCTGAACAAGGTGCCGGGTGGCCTGGGCATCGCCAACGTGTTCGCCTGCGCGCTGTTCGCCGCCATGGCCGGCTCCTCGCCGGCCACCTGCTCGGCGATCGGCTCGGCCGGCATTCCGGAGATGCGCAAGCGCGGCTATTCGCCCGGCTTCGCGGCCGGCATCATCGCCGCCGGCGGCACGCTCGGCATCCTGCTGCCGCCGTCGATCACGATGATCCTGTACGCGGTGGCCGCCGAGCAGTCGCTGGGCCGCCTGTTCCTGGCCGGTATCGGCCCCGGCCTGATGCTGGTGCTGCTGTTCGCCGGCTACGCCGTCTACCGGGCGCGCAAGGAATACCGCCTGGCGCATGAGCTCTACCAGCGCGGCGGCGAGAAATCGGCCTACCTGGACGCCCACAAGTACACGCTGGCGGAAAAGGTCGAGATGCTGCCGCGCGTGCTGCCCTTCCTGGTGCTGCTGACCGGCGTGATGATCGCGCTGTACGGCGGCTACGCCACCCCGTCCGAAACCGCGGGCCTGGGCGCGCTGCTGGCCATCGTGCTGATGGCCGTCGTCTACGGCATCTGGCGGCCGAAGGAACTCGGGCCGATCCTGAGTTCGACCATCAAGGAGTCGACCATGCTCCTCATGATCATCGGCATGTCCCTGCTCTACTCCTACGTGATGAGCTACCTGCACATCAGCCAGTCGGCGGCGCAGTGGGTGGTGGGACTGCACCTTTCTAAATGGGTGCTGCTGTCCGTGATCCTGCTGATGGTGATCGTGTTCGGCTTCTTCCTGCCGCCGGTGTCGATCATCCTGATGACCGCGCCCATCATCCTGCCGCCGCTGCGCGAAGCCGGCTTCGACCTGATCTGGTTTGGCGTGGTGATGACCATCGTGATGGAGATGGGCCTGATCCACCCGCCGGTGGGGCTGAACATCTTCGTCATCAAGAACATCGCCCCGGACATTCCGCTGTCCGACGTGATCTGGGGCGTGATGCCCTTCGTGGTGCTGATGTTCGTGGCCGTGATCCTGCTGTGCGTGTTCCCGCAGATTTCGACCGCCCTGCCCGACATGATCATGGGAGTGCGCTAGATGGCTGCGAACGAACGAAGCTGGGACCGGCAACGGGCCAACCGCGAGCAGCGCCTGGCGCGGGCCCGCGAGCGGCTCGGGGCCGGCCTGCAGGGCAAGATCGTCGATACCAACCTTGTGCAGGAGCTGATGCACCAGGTGATCGAATGCGGCGACCGCGTCTGCCTCGAAGGGAACAACCAGAAGCAGGCCGACTTCCTGGCCAGGACCCTGGCTTCGCTGGACGCCGGCCGGGTCAACGATCTGCACATGCTGCAGTCGGTGCTGGCCCTGCCCGAGCACCTGGACGTGTTCGACAAGGGCATCGCGGCCAAGCTGGACTTCTCTTTCTCCGGTCCGCAGGCCGGGCGCCTGGCGAAACTGGTCTCCGCCGGCAAGCTGAATATCGGCGCCATCCACACTTACCTGGAACTGTTCGGGCGCTACTTCATCGACCTGACGCCGCAGGTAGCCCTGGTGGCGGCGCAGGCCGCGGACCGCCACGGCAACCTGTACACCGGCCCGAACACCGAAGACACCCCGGCCATCGTCGAAGCCACCGCCTTCAAGAGCGGGATCGTGATCGCGCAGGTCAACGAGATCGTCGACGTCCTGCCGCGCATCGACATCCCGGCCGACTGGGTCGACTTCGCGGTGGCGGCGCCGACCCCGCACTACATCGAGCCGCTGTTCACACGCGATCCTGCGCTCATCTCCGAAATCCAGGTGCTGATGGCGATGATGGCCATCAAAGGCATCTACGGCGAGTACCAGGTCGAGCGCCTGAACCACGGCATCGGCTTCGACACCGCCGCCATCGAACTGCTGCTGCCGACCTATGCGGCTTCGCTCGGCCTGAAGGGCAAGATCGGCCGCAACTGGGCGCTGAACCCGCACCCGGCGCTGATTCCCGCCATCGAAGCCGGCTTCGTCGAAACGGTCCACTCCTTCGGCTCCGAACTCGGCATGGAAGACTACGTGCGCGCCCGTCCCGACGTGTTCTTCACGGGCCCGGACGGCAGCATGCGCAGCAACCGCGCCTTCAGCCAGGTGGCCGGGCACTACGCCTGCGACATGTTCATCGGTTCGACCCTGCAGATCGATTTGCAGGGCAACTCGTCCACCGCCACCCTGGGCCGCATCTCCGGCTTCGGCGGCGCCCCCAACATGGGCGCGGATGCGCGCGGCCGCCGCCACGCCAGCCCGGCATGGCTGAAAGCCGGCGAAGAAGCGCGCCGCGGCACCAATGCGATGCCGCGCGGCCGCAAGCTGGTGGTGCAGATGGTCGAGACCTTCCGCGAGCACATGCAGCCGGCCTTCGTCGAGACGCTGGACGCCTGGCAGCTGGCCGAGCAGGCGAAGATGGCGATCCCGCCGGTGATGATCTACGGCGACGACGTCACCCACATCCTGACGGAAGAAGGCATCGCCAACCTGCTGCTGTGCCGCACCGAGGAAGAACGCGAGCAGGCGATCCGCGGGGTGGCCGGCTATACCCCGGTGGGCCTGGCGCGCGACGCCCGCATGGTGGAAAACCTGCGCGACCGCGGTATCGTCAAGCGCCCCGAAGACCTCGGCATCGACAAGCGGCTGGCCACGCGCGACCTGCTGGCGGCCAGGAACATGAAGGACCTGGTGCGCGCTTCGCACGGCCTGTACAAGCCGCCCAAACAGTTCAGGAACTGGTAATCATGGAAACCCTACGATTCAATTTCTCGGGCGGTCAACACCGTCTCAGCGGCGCGCAGCTGGTCGGCGTGGTCGGCTCCGGCAACCTGGAAGTGCTGATCGAGCAGCGGCCCTTGAACGGCGCCTGCGAAGTCGAGATCAGCACCGCCGCGCACGGCTTCGGGGCTATCTGGGAAGCGGTGGTGCGCGACTTCCACCAGCGCTGGCAACTGGCCGACGTCCATGTGGCCATCAACGACATGGGTGCGACCCCGGCGGTGGTCAGCCTGCGGCTCGACCAGGCGGCCGAATCGATTACCGGCTCGATGGGTGGAGGCGCAGCATGAGCAGCTACCAGGAAGCCACCGCGCGCCAGCGCATCGCCGGCATGCTGGACCCCGGCAGCTTCGACGAATTCCTGCCGCCGCAGATGCGCATCACCAGTCCGCACCTGCCCCAGCTGGACGCCCCGGTCTCCTTCGACGACGGCGTCGCGGTCGGCCGCGGCGCCATGGACGGCCGCCGGGTCTTCATCGCCGCCCAGGAAGGCGGCTTCATGGGCGGCGCGGTCGGCGAGGTGCATGGCGCCAAGCTGGCCGGCATGCTCAGGCGCGCCGTCGACGAACAGGCGGACGCCGTGCTGCTGCTGCTGGAAACCGGCGGCGTGCGCCTGCATGAAGCGAATGCCGGCCTGATCGCCGTGTCGGAAGTGATGCGCGCCGTGATGGACGTGCGCGCCGCCGGCATCCCGGTGATTTCGCTGGTGGGCGGTTCGAACGGCTGCTTCGGCGGCATGGGCATCGTGGCCCGCTGCACCAACGGCGTCGTCATCTCGGAAGAAAGCCGGCTGGCGATGTCCGGGCCGGAAGTCATCGAGACCGCCGGCGGCGTGGAAGAATTCGACGCCCGCGACCGCGCCCTGGTCTGGCGCGTCACCGGCGGCAAGCACCGTTATCTGCTAGGGGATGCGCAGGCCATCGTGGCTGACGACATCGCCGCGTTCCGTACGGCGGCTTTGCAGCTGGCCGACGCTGCGCGCGGTCGCGGTAGCGAACTGAGTTTGGAGGCGCTTGAAGCCGAGCAGCGCATGCTCACCAGCCGCATCGAGCGTTTTGGCGGGTGCGAGGATCCTCTGGAAATCTGGGAAGCGCTGGGTGTCGAAGAGCCGCAGTCGGTGCCGCTACTGGAAATTGACGCATTCCGCGAACTGGCCGACGGCCACCGTGAAGGAGCAGCCGCATGAACTGGCAGACCGTGGCGGACGCCCTGTTCCCGCAAGGCCACCGCATCGCCGAGCGCGAAAATTTCCTGAGCGGCGACGCGCAGGTGGCCGGGCAAACCGTCGCCATCATCGGCACCTCCGGGCACACGCCGATCGGCGTCGAGATCGCATTGGCGCAGGCCGCCGCCATCCTCGACACCGTGCGTGCGCATCCCGGCCGGCCGATCGTGATCCTGGTCGATACCGTCGGCCAGCGCCTGCGCCGGCGCGACGAGATGTTGGGCATCAACAGCTACATGGCCCACCTGGGCAAGTGCATCGAACTGGCGCGGCGCCGCGGCCACCGCATCGTCGGGCTGGTGTACGACCAGGCTTTGTCGGGCGGCTTCATCACCAGCGGCCTGATGGCGGACGCCTGCTATGCCCTGCCCGGCGCCACCATCCGCGTGATGGGCCTGCCGGCGATGGCGCGCATCACCAAGGTGCCGCTGGAGCGGCTGGAAGAGCTGGCCGTGGACAATCCGGTGTTCGCGCCGGGTCCGGAAAACTACCTGCGCATGGGCGGCGTGGCCGCGATCTGGCACGGCGAGCTGGCGGCCGCCATGGCGCAGGCGCTGCGCGACGCGGCGCCGGAAGACCGCCGTGCGGAACTGGGACTCGAACGCGGCGGCCGCAAGCTGGCGCGTCCCGTCGCGGCAGCGGTACGCACGGGCTCCGATGTACAGGCGGCATGACCTGGTCTGGCTGACGCCGCAGGGCTGGGACACGGCGCTGCGCGGCCTCGAAGGCAGCCCGCGCGAACTGGCTCTGGACTGGCGCACGCGCAGCCTGCCGGCCGTGGTGCGCCGCAGCGACCCG
Source organism: Massilia aerilata (assembly GCF_042656905.1). Classification (NCBI taxonomy): domain Bacteria; kingdom Pseudomonadati; phylum Pseudomonadota; class Betaproteobacteria; order Burkholderiales; family Oxalobacteraceae; genus Massilia; species Massilia aerilata. The sequence continues at coordinate 86,611 of NZ_JBHSMZ010000010.1, read as the reverse complement.
GGCACGCCGGCCGGCCTGCTCTGCCTGGGCATTCCGGCGCCGCCGGATGCGCACAGCGGCCAGAAGCTGCGGCTCGGCTTCGCGATCGCGCTCGGCCACGTGGCGGAAGCGCGCCCTGCGCTGGCGCTGGAGCAGGCGGAAGCCCCTGCCGCCTGGCAGCCGGGCCTGGCCAGCCTGGGCATCGCCTTGCGCGCAGCGGGCATCGACTGCCGCGTATTCGGCTCGCTCGCGATGCAGACCCTCACCGGCAAGGCCTATCTTGGCGCCGGTTCCGACGTCGACCTGCTGCTCCGTCCCTTGAACGGCGCCCAGCTGGAGGCCGGCCTGGCGCTGCTGGCGCGCCATGCGCAAAGCCTGCCGCTGGACGGCGAGATCGAATTCCCCTTCGGCCATGCGGTGTCCTGGAAGGAGTGGCTGGGTGCCGATGCGCAGTCGCACGACGGCGCCGATCGCGTGCTGGCCAAGCACCGGGACGCGGTGGCCTTGCTGCGGCGCGACGAGCTGCTGGCCCAGTTTGGCACGGACGGAGGCTGTCATGGCTGAAGCCTGCGTCCTGGCGCAGCGCGATGCCGGCGCCGATGCCGCCGGCGTTCCGATTGCACGGCATGCGGTGCGCAGCCTGTACCAGGAACTGGCGCTGTATCCCAAGCCGGGACTGGTCTCGCTGGTCGACACCGGCAGCCACGCCGACATGGATGCCTCGACTTTTGTCCGCAGCCTGTTCTCGCTGCGCCGCTACTTCCTCGACATCGCGCTGGCCGGCGCGCAGGATGCGCCATTTGCCGTGCTCAGGGACTTGGGCATCGAGGCCGAGCGGCGCATGCTGCTGGCGACCGGCGGCATCAACACGCATCGCGGGGCGATTTTTTCGCTGGGGATGCTGTGTGCGGCGGCCGGACGCGCGGGTGCTTCATCCCGGCAGCCGGCGCACTTGCGCGCGACGCTGGTCGACTGCTGGGGTTCGGCGCTGTCCCGCCATCGCGGACCGGTCGTATCGAACGGTGCGCTGGCCCGTGCACGTCACGCGGCGCCGGGCGCGCGCGAACAGGCGGCGGCCGGCTTCCCGGCCATCTTCGAGCTCGCGCTGCCCACCCTGCGCCGCACGCTGGCGCTTGGCCGCGGCCTGCGCTGCGCGCGCATCGACACCCTGTTCACCTTGATGGCGGAGCTGTCCGACACCAACGTCTACCATCGCGGCGGCGCGGAAGGGGCGCGCATCGTGCGCGCGACCTCGCTGCGTTTCCTGGAGCGCGGCGGCACCGCGGCGGCGGATTGGGAAGACGATGCGGTGGCGGCGCATCGTTTGTTCGTTTCGCATCGCCTGTCACCGGGCGGCGCGGCCGATCTACTGGCGGCGACCTGCTTCGTTCACTCGCTGGGCAGCGCATCGTGACGCTGCGCCTGGCCATTCTTTGTCCCGGACAAGGCTCGCAGAGCGCGGCCATGTTCGACCTGGGGGCATCCGATCCAGCGGCGATGGCCCGCGTACAGGCCTGGCTGCGCTCGGCCGATGGGCCGGTGTCGCAGACGCCGCTGTCCGGGTTGCTGGCCCATCCCACGGCCATGTTCGAGAACCGCTGCGCGCAGCCGCTGGTGGTCGCCGCCACCCTGATGGCCTGGACCATGCTGGCCGAACGCCTGCCACGCCCCGCGCTGGTGACCGGCTACAGCGTCGGCGAAATCAGCGCCTATGCGATTGCCGGCGCGCTGCCGCTGGACCAGGCGGTCGGCATCGCAGCGCAGCGGGCGGCGATCATGAGCGAGGCTTCGGAAGCCAGCGGCGAACAGGGCCTGGCGGCGCTGTCCGGCATCGCGCCGCAGGCTGCGCTGGCGCTGGCGACGCAAGCCGGCTGCGCAGCCGCCATCGATACGCCCGGCGCCCTCATCGCCGGCGGCTTGCGCGCGAATCTTGACCAGTTGGCAAAACTTTCACAGCACGCCGGCGCTACCTGTAAACCGCTGCCGGTGCATATCGCTTCGCATACGGGTTTGCTGGCGCCGGCGGTCGATCCGCTGCGCGCCCTGCTGCAGGTCCATGCACGGGCGCCCGTCCTGCCGCTGCTGGCCGGCGTGAACGCCAGCACCATCCACGACGGCGCCCAGGCCGCCGAGCTGCTGGCCCGGCAGACCGCCAATACCATCCACTGGACCGACTGCCTCGACGCGATTGCCGAAGCGCGGATCGACGTCGCGCTCGAACTCGGCCCCGGCAATGCCTTGACGCGCATGCTGCGCGAGCGCCATCCGGAGATCGCCTGCCGCTCGGTAAGCGATTTCCGCAGCGTCAAGGGCATCCTGGCCTGGGTCGAAGCGCAAGCCTGAGCTGTCGGAAAACTTTACAACCGGAATTCGAATCGCCTGCCCTCGTCTCATGCAAATCGCGTAACTCCTTGAATTTAATAAATAATTTCATCTGAGAAATTAATTGGCACAAATATTGCGTTGTGTTAGTCATCGCACTTACATCGCCCGTTTTTCAAGGAGTAAAACATGAATGTCACCCCATCCCGCCTGATCGCTGCCCTCGTACTGAGCGCCGCCTCGTTTGCCGCTGCTGCCGCGCCGATCACGCCGACCTACACCACCTTCTCGAACCTGGCTGGCGCCACCTTCAGCGGTTCGGGCATTCCAACCGATCCGACTGCAATTACCACTTTCCTGACCGATTCCGGCAGCACCCTCACGCTCGGCCTGACGGCAACCCAGCGCTACAACGCTCCAGTCCTCGGCAACAACGGTAAGGGCACCTTCTTTGCGACGCCGGGCGGCACGCTGTCGCCCCTGCGCTCGCTCTGGAATTTCGACTTCTACGTCCATGACAGCCTGAACAGTCTGGATGCGACTGGCATGACCTACAAGCTGTTCTACGACAGCAATCCTGGCGTGCATACCGATCAGTCATCGATGAATTCGTTTGCTTTGATCTCGTCGATGGGTACTGTGCAGGATTCCTACAACCTGGGATTCATGCCGCCGTCGGGCGCCGCCTTCGATCCTTTCGCCAATGGCGAATACAGCTTTGCACTCGTTGCGTACAACGCTGCCGGCAGCGAAGTGGCGCGCAGCGCGATCCTGGTTGACGTCGGCAATGCGGACGTCCCGGAACCGGCTTCGATCGCCCTGCTGGGCTTTGGCCTGGCCGGCCTGGGCTTCATGCGCCGCAAAGCGCAAAAGTAAGCGGTTTTCGTTTTACACAAGCAGCGACAAAAAAGCCCCGGCGCCTTTGGCGTCCGGGGCTTTTGCTTGAAGCAGGTACGGATCAGACGTTGAACAGGAAGTTCAGCACATCCCCATCCTTGACCACATATTCCTTACCCTCAGCCCGCATCTTCCCCGCCTCCTTCGCACCCGCCTCGCCCTTCAGCGCGATGTAGTCGTCATAGGCAATCGTCTGCGCACGAATGAAGCCGCGCTCGAAGTCGGTGTGGATCACGCCGGCCGCCTGCGGGGCGGTGTCACCGACATGGATGGTCCAGGCGCGCACTTCCTTCACACCCGCGGTGAAGTAGGTCTGCAGGCCCAGCAGCTTGTAGGCGGCGCGGATCAGGCGGTCCAGGCCCGGCTCTTCCATGCCCATGTCGGACAGGAAGGCAGCCTTGTCGGCGTCGTCCAGATCGGCAATCTCCGCTTCGATGGCGGCCGAAATCGCCACGATCGGGGCGTTCTGCGCGGCGGCGTAGGCGGTCAGCTGGTCGAGCAGCGGGTTGTCCTTGAAGCCGGTGTCGGACACGTTGGCCACAAACATCGCCGGCTTGGCGGTGATCAGGCACAGGGTCTTGATCATGGCCATCTCGTCGGCGTCGAGGCCGGCGGTGCGCACCGGCTTGCCTTCGTTCAGGTGCGGCATCAGGCGCTCGCAGATGGCGACCAGCTTGGCGGCATCCTTGTCGCCCGAACGCGCTTTCTTGTTTTCGCGGTGGATCGCCTTCTCGACGGCGCCCATGTCGGCCAGCGCCAGTTCGGTCTGGATCACTTCGATGTCGTCCAGCGGGCTGACCTTGCCGGCCACGTGGATGACGTTGTCGTCTTCGAAGCAGCGCACGACGTTGACGATGGCGTCGGTCTCGCGGATGTGCGACAGGAACTGGTTGCCCAGGCCCTCGCCTTTCGAGGCGCCCGCCACCAGGCCGGCGATGTCGACGAATTCGACGATGGCGTTGACCATGCGTTCCGGCTTGACGATGTCGGCCAGCGCCTGCATGCGCGGATCCGGCACCTCGACCACGCCGACGTTCGGCTCGATGGTGCAGAACGGATAGTTTTCAGCCGGGATGCCGGCCTTGGTCAGGGCGTTGAACAGGGTGGACTTGCCGACGTTGGGCAGGCCGACGATGCCGCATTTGAGACTCATGGGATGCTTTCAGGATCGAATATACGAAACCGCATATTGTACCTCTGCTCGCCCCCAAAGACTGCAAATGCTCGCTCAAAGCGGACGAATGCGCGACAAATCCGGCTTGTTCACAAACGCTGCAAACTCGTCGCGCAGGCGCCCGCCCTCGTCCATGGCGTGCTTCCAGGCCATGATCCGCGCATCGTGGTTCAAACCGTAATACTTGAAATCGCTGCGGTCGATCAGTTTCCCACGCGGCAGCTTGCCCAGGAATTCGCTACTGGGCGCCACGATCAGCACATTGTCCAGCCAGCCGCGGTTCGGTCCGCGCGCCGCCCGCCGCCAGGGCAGCGCCTTGTCCAGCCAGCCCGGCACGATGTGTTCGGAAAAATGCGGATACAGCACAATCGAAGCCGGGTCTTGCGAAGCCAGGCGCGCATAAGGCAGCGCCAGGTTGTAGTCGATGAGGCCGCCGTCCCAGTAATGGCCGGGCGGCGCACCTGGAATGTCGCGCACCGGCTTCATCAGCATGGGCAGCGTGCCGGAGGCCAGCAGGCCGGCCGCCAGGTTCTCGCGCGTGAGCGGCGCGAAGTGGGTCGCGAAACTGTCGAACCGTTCCCGCAGCCAGGGTGCGGCGCTGCGCACGTCGCCGATCACCACGCGGTCCATCAGGTGGGCCAGGCGGTCGCGCGAAGCCAGGTTGTGCAGGGCGGCCGCGGCGAAGCCCTTCATTTCGGCGTAGCGGTGGCCCGGTGCGGAAAGAAGACGCTTGCCGCGCACGGTCAGCAGGTGCAGGCGGTGCTGCGGGTGCTTGACGATGTCGTCCTCGTGGCCGCGCACGAATTCCGCCAGCAGTCCCTGCACCACGTCGTGAATCTGTTCCTGGGAGGGCTTGGTGCTGGTGTAGCGCTGGCCGCTGTAGAGCTCGCCCAGGCGCTCGAAGGCCTTCACCGGATCCTTCTGGCAGGCGGCGGCCATGCGCCAGGCGCCGATCGAGGAACCGATCAGGGTGCGCTCGCGCGGCGCCGACGGGAACCATGCGCCGAATACCCACTGGTCCAGCGCGCGGAAGATCAATCCCTTGGGACCGCCCGCGGCGGCGGGCACGACGGCGATGTCCTGGGCGCGCAAGCCATGCGCGCGGATCTGGTCCAGGGCCAGCGGCCCGGCGTGGAAGGTTAATGCGATCATCGCGAAATTATCGCAGGAAGCGTGCACGCGCGTCGGCGCCGACAACACATGCATACCTCATATATATCTACGCATTGTGACAATGGGTGAGTTTCGGCCCGTAGGATTTGGCCTACACTAAATTTCTACTCGTCAAGGAGCCACCATGGCCACGCAAGCATTCTTCGATATCGGTAACCTCATCCTGGATCCCAAGCCGACCTTCGCCCGCCTGAAGGACAGGGGCGGCGCCTGGATTCCATTAGTCATCCTGATCGCGCTGTCGGTCGGGATCATGTACTGGTGGATCTCGACCCTCGATTTCGGCTGGCTGGTCGAACACATGGTGGCCTCGCAGCCGAAGGCCACGCCGGAGATGCGCGCGGCCATGGAAAAATTCATGACGCCGAATTCGATGCTGGTGAGCTCGAGCATCGGCGCCGTGGTCGGCACGCTGGTGGCGCTGGCGCTGTCGGCGCTGTACTACCTGGTGGCCAGCAAAGTCATGGGCACGCAGATCGGCTACGGCAAGTGGTTCGGCTTCTCGGTGTGGACCAGCGTGCCGCGCCTGCTCACGATCCCGCTGTCGGCGGTGCAGATCGCGACCTCGAACGGCCGCCTGGCGCCCGAAGACTTGAACATGGCTTCACTCAACTACCTGGTGTTCCACCTGCCGATCACGCATCCCTGGGCCAGCCTGGTCGGCAGCATCGACCTGACCATGTTCTGGAGCATCGCCCTGGCCGTGCTCGGCCTGAAGGTCTGGACCGGCCGCTCGACCGCGACCTGCCTCACGGTTGCCGTGCTGCCTTACCTGATCGTCTACGGCCTGTGGTCGGCGAAGATCGCTTTCTTCGGCTAAGACCATGCGCAAGAAACTGATCGGTGCGGCCGTCGCGGCCGCCGTCATTGCCATCCCGGTGGCGGTCAAGTTCGGCAGCAGCAAGCCGGGCCGCGAAGCCGAGCTGGCGACCGTGCAGAAGCTGGCGATCCACCCGTCGATCCTGGCCACCGGCAACCTGGTGTTCCGCCAGGAGGTGCAGCTGTCGGCCGAAGTGATCGGCAAGGTGGCGGCGGTGCAGGTCAAGGAAGGCGACCGGGTGGCGCGCGGCCAGGTGCTGCTGAAGCTCGACCCGACCGTCTACCTGGCCGAGGTGGCGCAGCAGGAAGCCAGCCGCCGCAACGCCGCGATCGCCATCGAGCGCGCCCAGATCAACGTGGCCAACCAGGAACGCAGCCTGGAGCGCACCGGCCAGTTGTACAAGTCGAAGTATGTCGGCGTGTCCCAGTATGACGATGCGGTGCACCAGCTGGACCTGGCCAGGGTCGAGCTGCGCGCCAGCCGCGCTTCGCTGGAGCAGGCCAGCGCGCTGCTGTCGCAGTCGCGCGAGCACCTGGCCAAGACCGAGGTGCGGGCGCCGATCGACGGCACCGTGACCGCGGTGCCGATCAAGATCGGCGAGACCGCCGTCGCCAGCGCCACCGGCATCGCCGGCTCCTCGCTGATGACGATCGCCGACGTCGGCTCGATCATGGCCGAAGTGAACGTCGATGAAGCCGACATCGCCCGCGTGGCGGTCGGCCAGCAGGCCAAGGTGTTCCCGGCCGCCTACCCCGACCAGCCCCTCACCGGCAAGGTCGAGAGCGTGGCGATGGCGCCGAAGAGCGCCCTGCCCGGCGCCCAGAGCCAGGGCCGCAACTACGTGGTCAAGCTGCACCTCGAGGATCCGAAACTGGCGCTGCGTTCGGGCATGACCTGCCGGGTCGAGATCGTGGTCGGCGGCAGCGCGGCCCGTCCCGCGGTGCCGATCCAGGCGGTGATGAGCGAGGAAATCGCCGCCAAGGAGAAGGACAAGGACCAGGTCAGGAACGCCAGCTATGTGTTCGTGATCCAGGACGGCAAGGCGAAGAAGACCAGCGTGGAGCTGGGCCTGTCCGACGACGCCAACCAGGAAGTCACGAAAGGCCTGGCGGCCGGCCAGACCATCGCGGTGGGCCCGGCGCGGCTGCTGCGCGAACTGCGCGACGGCGACCAGGTCAGCGCCAAGAAGGCGGATGCCAAGCCTGCCGACGCGAAGGTCGCGCAGCGATGATCCGCCTGCAGGGCATCACCAAGGAATACCGGATGGGCGACCAGACGGTCCGCGCGCTGCAGGGCGTCGACCTGGACATCGAACGCAACGAGATGGTGGCCTTCATCGGCGCCTCCGGTTCCGGCAAGTCGACCATGATGAACATCGTCGGCTGCCTGGACAAGCCGAGCAGCGGCGAGTACTGGCTCAACGGCCGCGCAGTGGCCACCATGTCCGGCGACGACCTGGCGCGCGTGCGCAACCAGGAAATCGGCTTCATCTTCCAGAGCTTCCACCTGCTGCCGCGCGCCAGCGCGGTCGACAACGTGGCCCAGCCGCTGATCTACCGCGGCGTCCCGCTGCGCGAGCGCCTGGCGCTGGCGGCGCAGGCGCTGGAGCGGGTCGGCCTGGGCGCGCGCATGCATCACCGTCCCAATGAACTGTCCGGCGGCCAGCGCCAGCGGGTCGCGATCGCGCGCGCGCTGGTCGGCAAGCCCTCGATCCTGCTGGCCGACGAACCCACCGGCAACCTCGATTCGGCCACCAGCCTCGACATCATGAACCTGATCCGCGAACTGCACGCGGACGGCCAGACGGTCGTCATCGTCACCCACGAACCGGAAATCGCGGAACAATGCCAGCGCGTGGTGCGCCTGCGCGACGGCCGCGTCATGTCGGACACCCGCGTGGCGGAGCGTGCCGCATGAACCTGTTCCTGGAAGCCGTGCGCTCGGCGCTGGCATCGATCCGCGCGCACCGGCTGCGCAGTTTCCTGACCTCGCTCGGCATCGTCATCGGCGTCGCCTCCGTCATCACCGTGATCTCGCTGATCCAGGGCCTGTCGAAAAGCGTCAGCGACCAGTTCGAGGGATTGGGCGGCAATGGCCTGACGATCCAGGCGCGCAACGAGTTCAAGGACCGCATGCGCGGCAAGATCAACTACCTGCGGGTCGAGGACGTCGACCAGCTGCGCCTGCGCGTCGACGGCATCCGCGACCTGAGTCCCTTCTTCGTTCCCGGCACTTCCGAGGTGCGCTTCACCGGCATGACGGCCACCGCCCAGGTGTTCGCCACCTCGGCCAGCTACCAGGAGGTGAACCAGCGCTTTGCCCGCCTGGGACGCTTCCTCAGCGACTCCGACAACGCCAGTGCGCGGCGCGTGGCCGTGATCGGCGAAAAGCTGATCCAGGAACTGCACCTGCCCCCGAATCCGGTCGGCCAGTTCATCCTGTACGGGAACGAGTGGTTCAAGGTCATCGGCGTGATGGAAAAGCGCGGCGAGGTCTTCGGCATGTCCCAGGACAACTACATGATCATCCCGTTCAAGACGGGACAGAGCATGATCGGCAATAACACCCGCCCCTACCTGGCGATCACGGTGGCGGTGCGCGACCTGTCGCGGCTGGACGAGGTGCGCAGCCGCATCCGCGCCGTGATGCGCCAGGCGCACCGCCTGAAGCCCGACGAGCGCGACGACTTCGAGATCGAATCGGCGGACCAGATCGCGAAGAGCTTCGACAAGCTCAGTGCGACGGTGACCCTGGTGATGGGCGGCGTGGTCGGCATCGCCCTGCTGGTGGGCGGGATCGGCATCATGAACATCATGCTGGTGTCGGTCAAGGAGCGGACCCGCGAGATCGGCATCTGCAAGGCGATCGGTGCGCGCAGCCGCGACATCCTGCTGCAATTCCTGATCGAGGCGGTGACGCTGTCCCTGCTGGGCGGCCTGCTGGGGCTGGCGATCGGCTATGGTCTCGGGGTGGCGATCGCCGCCATGATTCCCGATTTCCCGCCGGCCGTGGTGCCGTGGTGGGCGGTGGCGCTGTCGGTGCTGTTCTCGGGCAGCGTGGGCGTGATCTTCGGGGTGGTGCCGGCCAGCCAGGCGGCGCGTCTGGATCCAATCGACGCACTGAGGTACGAATAAGAAGCACCCTGGCGCGCTTGTGCTGGCTCAAGGGTTCAGGCATACGCCCCCGTAACATGGTCCGATCGCGTTTTCGCCCCATGCTTCCGGAGCCTTCATGCCTCGTCGATATTGCGCCGTGCTATGGTTTTGCCTGCTGGTCCTGTGCGGACCGGCAGCCGCGCGCGACACCGGCACCGACCCGGCGCTGACGATCGACCGCTTCATCCAGCACTACGTGGTCGAGACCGACGGCAGCTACCGGCTGGACGTCGACCTTGCCCGGACCATCGTCCAGCAGCGCGCCCTGCGCAGCCACGGCCAGTATGCGATCAGCTACAACCGCACGCTGGACGAGGTGCTGGCGCTCGATGCGTACACGCAAAAGCCGGACGGCCGGCGCGTGCCGGTGCAGCCGGGCCAGGTGCAGGACCAGCAGGAAGCCGCCGCCGCGCCCGGCGATGCGCCGATGTTCCAGGACACGCGCCTGAAAGTGGTGGTCTTTCCCGAAGCCGCGGTGGGCGACCAGCTGGTGCTGCGCTACACGCTGCGGCGCAAGACCGCGCTGTTCCCCGGCCATTTCGAGGACCTCTCGTCGGCGCCCTTCTACACGAGCAGGAACACGCTGCTGGTCTACGACATGCCGGCCTCGATGCCGCTGCATGCGGACGCGGTCGGCTTCGTGCCGGTGCCCGCTTCCGACGGCAATCCGCCGGGACGCCGGCGCTACCAGTGGCGCTACGTGAACGGCGACAACGAGCGCCTGGAAGCCGGCTCGGTCAGCTACCTGGACTACGGCAAGCGGCTGGCGGTATCGACCTTTGCCGACTACGCCGCCTTCGCCCGCGCCTTCCGCGCGGGCAGCGCCGGCCGCGCCCAGCCCTCGCCGGCCATCGTGGCGCTGGCGCGCCGCCTGACGGCCGGATTGCCGGACGCGCGCGCCCGCGCGCTGGCGCTGTCGGACTGGGTCAGGCACAACATCCGCTACGTGGGCGTGTACGTGGGCGCCGGCGGCGTGGTGGCGCATCCGGCAGCAAGCGTGCTCGAGAACCGCTACGGCGACTGCAAGGACCACGCCGCCCTGCTGGAAGCCCTGCTGGCTGCCGCCGGCATCGACAGCACCGGTGCGCTGGTCAACAGCGGCAGCGCCTACCGCCTGCCCGATACACCGACCCTGGGCGTGTTCAACCACATGATCACCTGGGTGCCCAGCCTCGGGCTCTACCTCGATCCGACCGCCGAAGCGGTGGGCGCCGGCTACCTCCCGGCCGGCATCCTCGGCAAGCCGGTGCTGCTGCTGAAGACCGGCAGCTTCGCGATGACGCCGATCCTGCAGCCGGAGCGCAACCGCAGCACGAGCTGGTTCGACATCCGCCGCGACGGCCGCAGCAGCTTCAAACTCAGCAAGACAGCGGTGGGCGCGATCGCCGAGCCCTATCGCACCGCGCTGCGCGATGCGCGCCAGGCCGAGCGCGAAGCCTTTGCCCAGCGCATGCTGCAGGGCTTGGGCAGGAAAAGCCGCGGCGTGTTCGATGCCGCGCCTGACGAGGGCTTCAGCACCGGCATCGGCGATGGCGACGAGGTCAGGCTGTCCTTTTCGGGCACCAGCGACGGCTTCCTCGACCTGCCCGGACCGAGCGCCGTGGCGACGAGCTACGATTTCTGGGGCGGATTGGCGGAGGCCGTGTCCAGCTTGAACCAGGAAAGCGAGCGGCGCCAGGACTTCGTCTGCCCTGCCCTCGACCATGAGGACGAGACGGCTTTTCGCTTCCCGAAAGGGGTGCGCATCCTCGCGCTGCCGAAAGCGGTCAAGCTGATGGATGGCGGTCTCTATTACCGCGCCAGCTATGCGCGGCGCGGCAAGGAGGTGGTGGTGAAGCGCCGCCTGACTTTCCGCCACGGCAGTGCGACCTGCACGCCGGCCGATTACCGCGCGATGCAGCCGGCGCTCGAGCGGATCGGCCGGGATCTGCGCAGCCAGATCGTCGTCAGCGGGGGCTAGCGATCATTGCGCAGCTTCTCCACTGTTTCATCGCTCAACTCGAAACGCAAGTCGACCCGGTCGCGTCCGGAACGGTAGCCGCCCGGCCAGCGCGCGATCTCCTCGAAGCCGCAGCGTTCGAAAAAGCCGGCCGTGTGCGGGTGCGTATCGACGGTGACATAACGCGGCCGCTGCTTGCGGCCCGCCATGTGCAGCAGGCGGTAATGCAGGAGCGCGCGGCCGATGCCGGTGCCGTGTCGGTCGGCGCGCACCAGGCCGAACACCAGCGTGCCCAGGTTGTAGAAATCGGAGAGCTCATAGCCGCCGAAGGCCACCACCTCGTCGCCCTCGACCGCGACGAAGAAAGGCCCGTCGGGTTCGTCGAGGGCCGAGCGCAGCCAGGCTTCTTCGGAGGCCGGGAAATGGTCCGGCACATTGCTGCGGAAAGCTGCCAGCACGGCCTTGCGGTCCTGCGGGCGGTAGCGTCTGATTCTGACTGTCATCTGAAATTAAATCCGAAATGCTTAGGTGAATGCGGGTAAGCCCTGTATATTGAATCGGGCACTACATCAAGTCGTCGTTCGTCGTTGTCGGTATCTCTCCCGTTCGCCTTCCAGGCATTCCTGTTTGATTCCTTTCGGTCGTATCTCTCTTGGTCGCAAGTGCGCATCGGGCATGTTCGCCCACATCAAACACTACAGGAATATCAACATGACTACTCAAACCGGCACCGTCAAATGGTTCAACGACTCCAAGGGCTTCGGCTTCATCGCCCCTGACGCAGGCGGCGGCGACCTGTTCGCGCACTTCCAGGACATCCAGTCGGAAGGCTTCAAGAGCCTGTCCGAAAACCAGCGCGTGTCTTTCGAACGCTCGGCCAGCCCGAAGGGCGAAAAGGCGAGCAATATCCGCGCGATCTGATTCACCTGCGCGATGCGCCGTCCACTGGGCGGCGATCCCGACAAAGCCCGCTTCGGCGGGCTTTTGCATTTCAGGCAATCGTGCGCTTGTTGCATCGTCTGTTGGCCGTTACATTATGGCCATGCAACTCGACGAAACCATCAGCGTGGAAGATGCCGTGCAGGTGCTGGCCATGGTCGGCGACCTGAGCATGGGCCTGCCGCCGGATCACTCGGTCCGCACGGCGCGCCTGGCTGCCCGCCTGGCGGAAGAAAACGGCGACGCCGCCGACGCCTGCACCAGCACCCGCCTGGTCGGCCTGCTGCGCTGGTCGGGCAGCACGGCGACGGCGGCCGGCTTTGCCCACCTGCTCGGCGACGACGTCCTCGGCCGGCACGCCATGGTGACCCGTACCCTGTCCGGCAATCCCAAGCTGACCCTGCCGAACGTGCTGCCGCTGGCCCAGATGCAGTGCGAGGTCGCCGGCGACATCGCCAGGCTGCTCGGCCTGTCCAGCGACGTCGAGGAAGCCCTGCGCCAGCTGTTCGGCAGCCATCATCGCGGCGACATGCAGGAGGCGCTGTTCGACCCGAACATCCCGCGCGCCGTGTATTACGTGCGCCTGGCCGGCGACCTGGAAGTGCTGGCGCCGGCCCACGGCACCGAGGGCGCGATGCGCTTGATTGGCGAGCGCGCCGGCGTGAAATATCCGGCGACGCTGGTCGAACGCCTGGCGCCGCACGCCCAGGACTGGATCGACGCGCTGGGCGAGCCGTCCTGCGCCGCCGACTACACGGGCCACGACCGCCGCGTGCCGCTCACCATCGTCGCCGACGTGATCGAACTGAAGCTGCCCTGGCTGGCCGGCTATTCGCGCCGCGTGGCGGAGCTGGCGAAACGCAGCGCGGTGGGCGCGGGCCTGATCGCGCTCGAGGAAAAGCCGCTGGTGCGGGCCGCCCTGCTGCACGGGATCGGACGGGTGGCGGTGCCGAACGGGGTGTGGCAGCGGCCCGGCAAGCTGGGCGTGCTCGACTGGGACCAGGTGAGAAAAGTGCCGTTCTGGACCGCGCGCGCCGGCGCCCAGGTGCCCGCCATCGCGCAGGATGCGACCCTGGCCTCCTTCGTCTACGAGCGGCTGGACGGCAGCGGCTACTTCCGCAAGGCGCGAGGCGAAGCAGTCGGACCGCAGGAACGGGTGCTGGCGGTGGCGGCCGCCTATGTGGCGATGACTTCGCCGCGGCCCTGGCGCCCGGCCCATGGCGACGCCGCCGCCGGCACGCTACTGGTGGCGCAGGCCGGCGCGGGCCGCTTCGACCGCCAGGCGGTGAGCGCGGTGCTCGATGCGGCGCGGGCGATGGCGCCCAGGCCTGGGAGGGCGAAGCCGGTACAGGATGCGCTGCTGTCCTCGCGCGAGGTGGAGGTGCTGCGCCACATCAGCCTTGGCGAAACCAGCCGCGAGGCCGCGCGGGCGATGAAGATCAGTCCGGCGAGCGTGCGGACGCAAGTCGATACCATCTTCGAAAAGCTCGGGGCGCACTCGCGTCCCGCCGCGACGCTGAAGGCGCTGACCCGCGGGCTGATCTGATTAATCGGTGTGCAGCTGCGTCGTCGCCTGCGCCATTTTCCCATCGCATACCATCGGAATGATGCGCAAGGCCTTGGCTATCGCTTCCTCGATCAGGCCCTGCTCTTCGCGGCGCGGGCGGTGCAGCACGAAATCGGCCACGGCCTGCTGCAGGTTGAGGGTGCGCGGATGGCCGATGCCGAGGCGCAGGCGCCAGTAGTCCTGGGTGCCGAGCGCCGCGGTGATGTCCTTCAGGCCGTTGTGGCCGCCCGAGGAGCCGCCGCGCTTGAGCTTGGCCGCGCCGGGCGGCAGGTCGAGCTCGTCGTGCACGACCAGCACCTCTTCCGGCGCGATCTTGAAGAAGCGCGCCAGTGCGCCGACCGACTGGCCGGAGCGGTTCATGAAGGTCAGCGGTTCCAGCAGCCAGACGTCCTTGCCCGAGATCGAGGTCTTGGCGACCATGGCGTTGAAGCGCGATTCGCGCTGCAGGTGGCAGCCGGGCAGCGTGTTGGCCAGGTTGTCGACCAGCCAGAAGCCGGCGTTGTGGCGGGTTTGTTCGTATTCGGGGCCGGGGTTGCCGAGGCCGACGATCAGGCGGATGTGCATAAAACAGTCAAGTTCGCGTAAAGCTCGATTATCGCCGGAAAACGGCAGACACTTGCGTAGAAAACAAAAAACCCGCCGGACGCGAGTCGCAGCGGGTTTTTCATCGAACCGCTCGAGGACGAGCGGTTACGCAGCCTGATTACTCGGCAGCGGTTTCAGCAGCAGCAGCACCGCGCGGGATCGACGAGGTGGCGACGGTCTGGTCCTTGCCGTGGGCAACCACGGTCACGCCTTCCGGCAGGGTCAGGTCGGACACGTGCACCGATTGACCGGCTTCCAGCTTGCTCAGGTCGACGGTGATGAATTCCGGCAGTTGGCCCGGCAGGCAGGTCACGTCCAGCTCGTTCAGCACGTGCGACACGATGGCGCCGCTCAGCTTGACGGCCGGCGAGACGTCGGCGTTGACGAAGTGCAGGGCGACCTTGGTGTGGATCTTCTGCGATGCATCGACGCGCTGGAAGTCCACGTGCAGGACCAGTTGCTTGTATGCGTGCATCTGGAAGTCGCGCAGCAGGACTTGCTGGGCGGCGCCGTCGATTTCCAGGTCCAGCACGGAACCGTGGAATGCTTCTTTCTTCAGGGCGTGCCAGAGGGCGTTGCCATCGACAGCGATCAGTTGCGGGGCAGCTTCGCCACCGTAGATGATGCCAGGGGTCTGGCCAGCGTTACGCAGGCGGCGGCTCGCTCCGGTACCTTGCAGTTCGCGTTTGAATGCGACAACTTTCATGTGAAACTCCAAAAATAAAGGGCCCGAACGCCGGACAATGCCGGCCCGGAGGCCCGGTTTGAATGCCCCCGCGACCAGGGGCATCCGTGAAGTGGACGCTTGCGCGCCCAGAAAAATTCTTAGTCGACGAACAGCGAAATGACCGAGTCGCCCTTGACGATACGCTTGAAGGTCTCGGCCAGCAGCGGTGCGCAGGTCAGCTGGCGGATCTTGCCGCAGGCGCGGCCGGCTTCGCTCAGCGGGATCGTGTCGGTCACGACCAGTTCGTCCAGCGGCGAGTTCGAAATGCGGTCG
The DNA here is from genome assembly GCF_042656905.1 of Massilia aerilata. Classification (NCBI taxonomy): domain Bacteria; kingdom Pseudomonadati; phylum Pseudomonadota; class Betaproteobacteria; order Burkholderiales; family Oxalobacteraceae; genus Massilia; species Massilia aerilata. Next base: position 71,061 of record NZ_JBHSMZ010000010.1, on the reverse strand, counting down.
ATTGCCGGGCCGGACAGGACCGGGTGGGTGCAATAGGCCACGACTTTCTTGGCGCCACGTTCTTTCAGGACTTCGGCGGCTTTCGTCAGGGTGCCTGCGGTGTCGACCATGTCGTCCATGATCACGCAGTTGCGGCCTTCGACTTCACCGATGATGTTCATGACTTCCGACACGTTCGCCTTCGGGCGGCGCTTGTCGATGATCGCCAGGTCGCAACCGAGGCGCTTGGCCAGCGCACGGGCGCGGACCACGCCGCCGACGTCCGGCGACACGACCAGCAGGTCGTCGTAGTTGCGCTTCTGCAGGTCGCCCAGCAGGATCGGCGATGCGTAGATATTGTCGACCGGAATGTCGAAGAAGCCCTGGATCTGGTCAGCGTGCAGATCCATGATCAGCACACGTTCCACGCCGGCTTCTTCCAGCATGTTGGCGACGACCTTGGCCGAGATCGCGACACGCGCCGAGCGTGGGCGGCGGTCCTGGCGGGCATAGCCGAAATACGGAATCGCCGCGGTGATGCGGCCTGCCGATGCGCGCTTGAGAGCGTCGACCATCAGCATGATTTCCATGAGGCTGTCGTTGGTGGGAGCGCAGGTCGATTGCAGAACGAAGACGTCCTTGCCACGAACGTTCTCGTTAATTTCGACCATGACTTCGCCGTCGGAGAACTTCGAGACCACGGCCTTACCAAGAGGAATGCCGAGGCTTTTTGCGACCCCTTCTGCTAGCGCCGGATTGGCATTGCCGGTAAAAACCATCAGGTTTTCGTAAGCCATGGGGAGTCCCAGAAGAGTAATTGAAAAATCTGAAAAGCCGTTAATGCAAGAAGATTAACGCTTGAAGTACAAAAAAAATGGGCCGCTCTAGGCGGCTCCACTTCGATTGCCTGCTGGAGCATTAGTCATCAACAGGTCAGGCAATATAACTTTGGCAGGGGAACAAGGATTCGAACCTTGGTATGCCGGAATCAAAATCCGGTGCCTTAACCAGCTTGGCGATTCCCCTACACGAACTTGCTGCTTGCCGACGCTTTAACTATGTTGCCGCTGCGTCGACAGGCAAAATTTTATTCTACAACTCGTTGATTTGCAAGAGCGATTTCATCGGATGTTTCGTTAGCGACCTTGCTTTCCACGCTATCCACTTCGCCGGCACCTGCATCAGTACCTGCTCCGCTTCTTGCTCTGTGGAAAACGCGCTGAACACACACGCTCCGGAACCAGTCATCCTGGCCGCCCCGTGATTTCCCAACCATTCGACCGCCTCGGCTACCGGCGGGAACAGGCGGGTTGCCACGTCCTGCAAATCATTCTTCCCGAACCCACCTGAATCTTTCGACTCGGGTTTGTGCCCTAGGAAGTCCGCTACTGTAACGGGTTTGGTGTTTCTTGTCAAATCGGGCGCGGTGAAAATCGCGGCGGTCGGCACCGGGACGCCGGGCTCGATCACCACATACCAGCAATCCGGGCCGCTCACCGCCTGCAGGTCATCTCCCACGCCCTGGGCAAAGGCGGTCTCGCCGAACAGGAAAAAGGGGATGTCGGCGCCCAGCGGCAAGCCGATCGCCATCAGCTCGGCCGTCGTCAGGCCAGCCTGCCACAGGTAGTTGGCGGCCATCAGCGCGGTAGCGGCATCGGAAGAACCGCCGCCCAGCCCGCCGCCCATGGGCAGGCGCTTTTCGATGCGCACATCGATGCCCGGCGGCAGCCTGTTGAAGCGGCGTTCAAATTCCGCCTGCAGCGTACGCAGGGCGCGCACGATCAGGTCCTGCTCCTCCGGCACGCCGGGCACCTCGTTGAGGCGGACGATGCGCTCGTCCTCGCGCAGGTCGAAGTCGAGGGTGTCGCCGTGGTCGATCAGCTGGAACACCGATTGCAGCATGTGGTAGCCGTCCGCGCGGCGCCCGATGACGTGCAGGAACAGGTTGAGCTTGGCCGGCGCCGGGCAGCCGTGCAGCGAGGTCAGGGTCATGTCAGCTTTCCGGGAAGATCGTGATGCTGATTGAAAGGTCGCCGCTGTTGGCGGTGGCGCCGCGCTCGGCCTTGATGAGGCGCGGCATCGGGGTCGCCGTGCCTTTCTGCCAGTCGACGAAGCGCAACTGCCAGCCATCGCGCGTGAACACGTTGTTGTTCGCCGGCGAGGCCACGAAGCGCTTGCCCTGGGCATCCGTGGCATAGCCTTGCAGCCAGTCGCGCAGCCCCGCCACCGGCAGCGGCCAGCCGAGGGTCTGCCGGGTCAGCGTATCGATGTCCTTTGCCGTGCGCGGTTCGCGGTTGGCCTGGGTCAGCGTGACGGCATCGGGCGTGACGGCGATCTCGGCGGCCGTCTGCCCGGTTGGCGTGAACATCGACACCTCGACGCGTCCCGGGCGCTGGGTCCAGCTGAAATCGGCGGCGACGACTTCGCGTCCACCCTCGGTTTTCTGGTAGACCACGTTGATCTTGCCGTTCAGGGCGATGGTGTCGCGGTAGGCGCCGACCGGGGCGGTGGAGAGATTGGCGGTGGAGGTGGCGCAGCCGGCCAGCGTGAAGGCGATGGTGGCGGCTGCCAGCAGACGTGATGGAAACTTGATTGGCATCGGTGCGAACTTGGGCCCCCGCCTTCGCGGGGGCGACGTAGATAGGTCGCGGAAACGACCTTGTTGATGAAATATTATTTCAAATTCTAGCTATTTTTGAAAGGTTCTTTCAGAGCGAAGCCCGCAGCCGCGTCAGCGTGGTTTTGAGCGCGTCGTTCTTCGGATCCTTGGCCCGCGCTTCGCGCCACAGCTTGCGCGCATCGTCGTGCTGGCCCTTCTTCCACAGGACTTCGCCCAGGTGCACGGCGATCTCCGGGTCGTTGCGCAGCTGGTAGGCCTTGCGCAGCTGGGTCTCGGCCGCGTCCAGCTTGCCTAGGCGATATTGCACCCAGCCCATGCTGTCCATGATGAAGGGGTCGGCCGGCGCCATCTTCTGGGCCTTGTCGATCAGGGCGTAGGCTTCCTTCAGGCGCACGTTGCGGTCGGCCAGCGAATAGCCGAGGGCGTTATAGGCGTGGTGGTTTTCCGGCGACTTGGCGATCACCTGGCGCAGCGATTTTTCCATCACGCCAGTCTTGCCCATCTTCTCGGCCACCAGCGCGAAGTCGTACAGGAAATCGGTGTTGTCCGGGAAGCGCTTGAGGCCCTGCTCCATCAGCTTGTAGGCTTCCTGGTTCCGGCCGGCGTCGCGCAGCAGCTGGGCGTCGATCAGCACGATCTGGGCCTGCTCGGCCTTGTCTTCGGATTTCAGGGTGCCGAGCAGCTTGCGGGCGCCGGGCAGGTCGCCCCCCTTGGCGGTCAATTGCGCGCGACGCAGGTCGGCGCCGAACTGGATTTTCGGATCGTTGGTGTCGAGGCGGTCGAGCCAGCCCATGGCGGCGGGGATGTCGCCGCGTTCCTCGGCCAGCTGGGACAGGATCAGCACGGCCTTGGTCGGGTCGCGCTCCTCATCCGGGGCCTTGTCCATGACGTCGACGAAGCGGGTGAAGTAGTCTTCGGCGGTCTTGCTGTCGTTCATTTGCATCGACAGGATGCCGAGCGCGTACAGGGTGCCCGGATTGTTCGGCTGGGCTTTATCGAGGGTCAGGAATTGCTGGCGCGCGGCCTCGTACGCCTTGGCGTTGACCAGCAGGCGGGCGTAGGCCACGCGCACGTCCTTCGCGTCCGGGTGGGCGGCCAGGTAGTCGGCCAGCACCTTGGCGGACTGCTCCTCGCCGTCCGTCACCTGGGCCAGGGTCAGGATGGCGATCTCGGAATCGGGCTTGATCTGCAGCGCTGCGCGCGCTTCGCGCTGGGCGTCCGCCTTGGCGCCGCGGGCCAGGGCCGTCTGCGCCAGCACGACGTGGGTTTCCATCATGTTGCCGTAGGGCGCGACCAGGCGCTCGAGCATGGCGACGGCGGCTTCCTTGTCCTTGGCGCGCATCACCAGCTGCTGCATCTGGAACATCACCAGGCCGCGGGACCCCGGCGTGGCCTCGGCCAGGCGCTGTTTCAGCGCACTTTCTGCCTCGGCGAGGTTGTCGGAGAGGATGACCAACCCCAGATAGTACTGGTTGGCCTCATCGGAACCGGGCGCGTACTGGCGCCACAGCTTGACCGCGGCGAGGGCGTCGTCGGGCTGCTTGGCGGACAGCGCCATCTCGGCGGCGCGTTTGGCCAGGCGCGGGTCCCTAGTCTGCTGGGCCAGGCTCATCAGCGTCAGATAGGGTCCCTGCCAGTCGCCCTTCTTGTAGGCCAGCTCGGCATTCATGAGCTGGACCATCATCTGGGGCGTCATGTTCACGTTCGGCAGTTGCTCATCCGCCTGCTTGGCCGCGTCCTGGGCCGGTTCGCCGGCGGCACGCTTGACGTCCGCCTTGCGCTGCGCTTCGGCGGCGAGAAGCGGCTGGTCGGACTGGGCAGATTGGTCGGATTGGTCGGATTGGTCGGGCGCCTGCTGCTTGGGCGCCACAGCGCATGCAGATAACAAGGCCGAGAGCGTTACAATGGCGAAAGTGTTTTTCAAGGTCGATCCCGCATTGACAAGATGGACCGATTCTACGCTTAACGCCCCCCGCGCGTGCGCCGTTGCAACACGAATTTACATACTTTTCCTCTGTTCTTCATTGAAACATGCCTGAACTCCCAGAAGTCGAAGTAACAAGGCGCGGCGTCGCGCCGCACCTGGAAGGCCGTGTCGTCGAACAGGTCGTGCTGCGCCGCGAGGGCCTGCGCTGGCCTTTTCCGCCGAACCTGGATGCGCTCCTGAGCGGGCGCCAGATCCTGTCGACCAGCCGCCGCGGCAAGTATCTGCTCATCCATTTCGAGCACGGCACGCTGATCGTCCACCTCGGCATGTCCGGCCACCTGCGGGTGCTGCCGGAAGGCGTCGAGCTCAAGAAGCATGACCACTTCGACCTGGTCGTTTGTGAGCCCAACAAGGGTCCCGCAGGCCGGCGGGTGCTGCGCCTGCACGATCCGCGCCGCTTCGGCGCCGTGCTCTGGCATGGCAACGACGACGGCGAACTCGGGCAGCACATCCTGCTGCGCGGCCTCGGCGTCGAACCGCTCGAGGACGGCTTCTCCGGCGCCCTGCTCCATAAAGCAACGCGCAGGCGCAACGCACCCATCAAGCAGGTGCTACTGCAAGGCGATATCGTGGTTGGGGTCGGCAACATCTACGCCTGCGAGAGCCTGTTCCGCGCCGGCATCAACCCGAAGACGGCGGCCTCGCGCATCAGCCGCGCCCGCTACGACAAGCTGGCCGAGGCCATCCGCGAGATCCTTGCCGCCGCGATTGTGCAAGGCGGTAGTACCTTGCGTGACTTTATTGCTGTAAATGGGCAGTCCGGATATTTCCAGCAGACATATTTCGTCTATGATCGTGCAGGAGTGCCTTGCAGAAACTGTGGCGCGCCGGTGCGCCAGATCGTCCAGGGCCAGCGGTCGACGTTTTACTGCGCGACCTGCCAAAAGTAAGGCAAAGATAGGCGGCACAACATGCAAGAAATTCAAGAATACGGGGCCTGGCGCGCGCGCGTGGCCGACACGCTGGAACAATACCGCGGCTGGGTCCAGGCAGCCGAACTGCTGGACGGCGCCGCCGAGCAGCGTCTCGCGCGCGCCCTCGCCCGCGTGCGCGACGACCGCCTGTCGGTGGCCTTCGTGGCCGAATTCTCGCGCGGTAAATCGGAGCTGATCAACGCGATCTTCTTCGCCGACTACGGCCAGCGCATCGTGCCCTCCAGCCCCGGCCGCACCACCATGTGCCCGACCGAGCTGGCCTGGGACCCGCAACTCCCGCCCTGCGTCCGCCTGCTGCCGATCGAGACCCGCGCCCAGCGCCTGGCCACCAGCGACTACCGCGAAGATGCGGGCGCCTGGACCGTGCTGCCGCTGGACCTCGACGCGCCCGGGCGCATGATCGAGACCTTCCGCCAGGTCAGCCTGACGCGCCGCGTGAGCGCCGAGGAAGCGCGCAGCTATGGCCTCTACGACCAGGAAGACCCGGACCTGGCCGGCACGGTCGGCGACGACGGCCTGATCGAGATCCCGCAGTGGCGGCATGCGCTGATCAACTTTCCGCATCCGCTGCTGAAGCAGGGCCTGGTGATTCTCGACACGCCGGGCCTGAACGCGATCGGCACCGAGCCGGAGCTGACCCTGAACCTGATCCCGAACGCGCACGCGGTGCTGTTCATCCTGGCCGCCGAAACCGGCGTGACCAAGAGCGACATCGAAGTCTGGCGCACCCATATCGGCGCGGGACCGGGCCGGATGGTCGTGCTGAACAAGATCGACGCCCTGTGGGACGAGCTGCGCAGCGAGCGGGAAAACGATGCCGCGATCGCGCGCCAGCAGGCCAGCGTGGCCCAGCTGCTCGGCGTGACCGAGTCGCAGGTGTTCCCGGTGTCGGCCCATAAAGGCCTGGTCGGGCGCGTCAACCAGGACATGGCGCTGTTCGAGAAGAGCCGCATCGGGCAGCTCGAATCGGCGCTGTTCAACGAACTGATTCCGGCGCGCCAGGACATCCTGCGCTGCCAGCTGCGCGAGGACATGGACGCGATCACGGCCGGCCAGCAGGCCCTGCTCGGCACGCGCATCCGCGACCTGGTCGAGCAGCTGCAGGAGCTGTATAGCCTGCGCGGCAAGAACCAGGGCGTGATCGCCCACATGATGCGCCGCGTCGAGATGGAAAAGAAGGAGTTCGACGCCAGCCTGTTCAAGCTGCAGGGCACGCGCGCCGTGTTCGCGACCCTGTCGACGGAGCTGTACACCAGCATCGGCATGGACGTGGTGCAGGAACAGGTGGACGCCGTGCGCGCGGCGATGGAAGGCGTGCGCTTCGCCACCGGCCTGCGCGCGCCGGTACGCGTGTTCTTCGACGAGGCGCGCGCCAATCTCGACGCCTCCAGCGCCAAGATCGGCGAGATCGGCGCGATGATGGAAACCATGTACCGCAAGTTCTCGGCCGAGCACGGGCTGGCGCTGGCGATGCCGATGGCGCTGTCGCTCGCGCGCTACCGTGCCGAGATCGACGCCATCGAGGCGATCTGGCAGAAGCAGTCCGGCACCGCGACCCTCCTGATCACCAGCCGCGGCACCATGCTGGAGCGCTTCGTCGATTCCATCGCGGCGCGCGTCAAGGCCACCTTCCGCTCGGCGAATGCCGACGTCGAAGCCTGGCTGAAGGTGATCATGGCGCCGCTGGAAGCGCAGATCCGCCAGCACCGCGAACAGCTGCGCCATCGCCAGTCCTCGATCCAGCGCATCCATGATGCCACCGAGGGCCTGGAACAAAAGATTGCGGCCTTCGAGGCGGCGCAGCAGGACCTGGAGCAGGTGAAGGCAAGGCTGGCCTTGTTGACGGGGGCGGTGACGCGGGTGCTGGATGCTTCGCTGTCCGATGAACCCTCTTCAGCATCGGCCACGCAGGCATTGGAACCGGCATGAAACGATTGACCGAATTCGATGCCAGCGAGCTGGCGGACCCCGGCTTTTCGCGCGCCGTGATCGACTGGCAGCGCGCACACGGCCGCCATGCGCTGCCGTGGCAGAACACGCGCGACGCCTACCGGATCTGGCTGTCCGAGATCATGCTGCAGCAGACCCAGGTGAGCGCGGTGCTGGGCTATTACACGCGCTTCCTGGAGCGCTTCCCGACCGTCGCCGCCCTGGCCGAAGCGCCGGTGGAAGACGTGATGACCTATTGGGCGGGCCTCGGCTACTACACGCGGGCGCGCAACCTGCATGCCTGCGCGCGGCGCGTGGTCGCGGAATACGGCGGCGTGTTCCCGTCCGATCCGGCGCTGCTGGCCGACCTGCCCGGCATCGGCCGCTCGACCGCGGCGGCCATCTCCGCCTTCTCCAGCGGCACGCGCGCCGCGATCCTGGACGGCAACGTCAAGCGCGTGTTCGCGCGCGTGTTCGGCATCGACCAGTATCCCGGCTTAAAGCCGGTCGAGGACGCGCTGTGGCGCCGCGCCGAGGCCCTGCTGCCTCTCGAAGAGGGGATTGAATCCTATACCCAGGGCCTGATGGACCTGGGCGCCACGCTGTGCACCCGCTCGAAGCCCGATTGCGCGCGCTGTCCGCTGCAGGCGCGCTGCGTGGCTTACGCGACGGGCCGCACCGCTGAACTACCGATCCGCAAACCGAAAAAAGCGACGCCGGAAAAACGCGCGCAGATGCTGGTGGTGATCGACCACGGCCGGGTGCTGCTCGAGCAGCGGCCGTCTACCGGCATCTGGGGCGGTTTGCTGTCGCTGCCCGAAGTGGACGGGCATGTGGCGCTGGACGAGGACGCGGAAGAACTCGATGTCAGCGCCGCCTCGGAGGCTGCCGAGAAGTTTGGCGCGGTGGAAGAAACCGAAGCGCTGCTGCCGTTGGAGCATGGCTTCACGCACTACAAGCTGCACCTCCACCCCTACCGCATCGGCCTGAGCTCGCGCGCCGAGACGCCGCCCGGCTACGTCTGGTGGGACCTGTCCAGCATCGACACAGCCGCCCTGCCCTCGCCCATCAAAAAGCTGCTCGGCCAGCTGGGCCAGCCCACCCTATTCAGTTGAGCAAAAACAAACCGGGGTCAGACCCCGAATTTTGGCAACGTCTCCGAAGCAATTGCCAAAAATCGGGGTCTGACCCCGGTTTGATTAAAGTTCGTCGAGTGAGAAGATTCGCTTGTGTTCGCGGATCGCGTAGCGGTCCGTCATGCCGGCGATGTAGTCGGCGATCTTGCGGGCTTGTTTCAGGGGGTCGCCAGGACTGACCTGGTAGTCGAAGGGCAGCAGTACCGGGTCCGTCATGAAGGCGTCGAACAGTTCGCGCACGATGCGGCTGGCCTTGACGCGCATGCGGTTCACCTTGTAGTGGCGGTACAGGTTCGCGTACAGGAAGCGTTTCAGGGCCGTGGTTTCTTCGCGCATCTTCGGCGAGAAGCGGATCAGCGGCGGGCTGGCGCGCACGTCGTCGATGCTCTTCGGCGCCGTCTCCGCCAGCAATGCCGCCGAGGTTTCGACCAGGTCCGCCGTCATCGCCGTGATCATCAGGCGGATCGTTTCGTACAGCTCGCGCCGGCCCGGCAGGCCCGGGTACTGCCGCACGACCTGGCGGTGCAGGCGCGCGAACAGCTCGACTTCTTCCATCTGCTTCATGCTCAGCAGGCCGGAGCGCAGGCCGTCGTCGATGTCGTGGTTGTTGTACGCGATCTCGTCGGCCAGGTTGGCCAGCTGGGCTTCCAGGCTGGGCTGCTTCTTGTCGATGAAGCGCTGGCCCAGATCGCCGAGCTGGCGCGCGTTGTTCGGCGAGCAGTGCTTCAGGATGCCTTCGCGCGTTTCAAACGTCAGGTTCAGGCCGTCGAAGGCGCCGTAGTGCTCTTCGAGGTCGTCGACCACGCGCAGGCTTTGCAGGTTGTGCTCGAAGCCGCCGTGGTCCTTCATGCACTCGTTCAGCACGTCCTGGCCGACGTGGCCGAATGGCGTGTGGCCGAGGTCGTGGGCCAGCGACACCGCTTCGACCAGGTCTTCGTTCAGGCGCAGGCTGCGCGCCAGCGTGCGCGCGATCTGGGCGACTTCGATCGAGTGCGTCAGGCGGGTGCGGAACAGGTCGCCCTCGTGGTTCAGGAAGACCTGGGTTTTATATTCGAGCCGGCGGAAGGCGGTGGAGTGGATGATCCGGTCGCGGTCGCGCTGGAATTCGCTGCGCGAGCCGGCCGCGGGTTCCGGATGGCGACGCCCGCGCGACTTCGACGAGTGCGCCGCATAAGGCGCGAGGTGGGCGTCGAAATCGATCATCCCCGACTCCTGGTCACGTTGGCGTCGAGGGTCGCCAGCAGCTGCTCCTGCGGCGCGCCGGTGATGCTCGGGCTGCCCAGGGGTTTCAGCAGGATGAACTTGATGGCGCCGCCCTCGTTCTTCTTGTCGACTTCCATCAGCTCGATCCAGCGTTCCGCGCCCAGGTCCGGCCCTTCGACCGGCAGGCCGGCCGCCTTGACCAGGCGGCGCACCCGCAGCGCGCTGTCGGCGTCCAGCAGGCCGAGGCGGTGCGACAGGTCGGCCGCCATCACCATGCCGCAACCGACCGCTTCGCCGTGCAGCCATTCGCCGTAGCCCAGGCCGTTTTCGATCGCGTGGCCGAAGGTGTGGCCGAAGTTCAGCACCGCGCGCAGGCCGCCTTCGCGCTCGTCGCGCCGCACCACGTCGGCCTTGATCTCGCAGGAACGCAGGATCGCGTGCGCCAGCGCGGCGTGGTCGCGCGCCACCAGCTTGCCGATGTTGGCCTCGATCCAGTCGAAAAAGCCCAGGTCGAGCACAGCCCCATGCTTGATCACTTCCGCCAGGCCGGCCGACAGTTCGCGGTCCGGCAGGGTGTCGAGGGTGGCGGTATCGGCGATCACGGCGCGCGGCTGGTAAAACGCGCCGATCATGTTCTTGCCGAGCGGGTGGTTGATGCCGGTCTTGCCGCCCACCGAGGAATCGACCTGCGACAGCAGGGTCGTCGGGATCTGCACGAAGGGCACGCCGCGCATGTAGCTGGCGGCAGCAAAGCCGGTCAGGTCGCCGATCACGCCGCCGCCCAGCGCCACCAGGGTGGTCTTGCGGTCGCACTTATTCGCCAGCAGGGCGTCGAACACCAGGTTCAGGCTCTGCCAGTTTTTATGTTCCTCGCCGTCCGGCAGGACGATGGTGACGACCTCGCGCCCGCTGGCCCTCAGCGGCGCCACGAGCTTTTCCAGGTAAAGCGGCGCGATCGTGGTGTTGGTGACGATCGCGACTTTGCCGCTGCCGGCGCCGATATGGCGGGTCAACAAGGGGCCGTCGTCCAGCAGCCCGCGCCCGATCAGGATCGGGTAGCTGCGCTCGCCAAGATCGACGTTAAGGGAGATGCATGCCTGTTCGTTCATGTGTGTCCGTGCCTTGGTCCGCTGGCGCGCCGCATCCATCGCGGCCAGCTGGTCCAGTATTGTCTGAACCATCGATTGTACGTTAGGCCGCCCGGTATCGATGACGAGGTCGGCGATCTCGCGGTACAGGGGCTCGCGCTGCGCGGTCAGGTCTTCCAGCTTGCGGCGCGGATCGGCCGTCTGCAGCAGCGGACGGTTCTTGTCGTGCGAGGTCCGCGCCAGGATGCTGTTGACGCTGGCGCGCAGGTAGACCACGGTGCCGCGCTCGGCCAGCAGGCGCCGGCTGTCCGGGTTCAGCACGGCGCCACCGCCGGTGGCCAGCACCAGGCCGCTGCCGGCGCTCAGCTCGCGGATCATGTCGGCTTCGCGCCGGCGGAAGCTGGCCTCGCCTTCGATCTCGAAAATCCAGGGCACCGAGGCGCCGGTGCGGGCCTCGATTTCATGGTCGGAGTCGGCAAAGTGCATGCCCAGCCGGCGAGCCAGCATGCGCCCGATCGTGGTCTTGCCTGCGCCCATCAGGCCGACAAGGAAGATGTTGTTATTCTTGCAGTGAGGCACTATTCGCTATCGCTCAAAATGCAAACGGCCAGGATACCCTGGCCGCCGCATGGTCAAACCCCGATTTTACGGGCAGGTGAACAACAGTTTAAACGGAATAGCGGTCACTGTGCCTCCCGGCGTGGTGATCGCCACGTTGAACGATGCCTGGGCCGAGCTCTTGCACTCGGTCGGGGTGGTGCTGGAAATGCTGAACGTGTGGATCGAACCCTGGGCGCCGCTGACCGTGTTGCCCGTCTTGTCGTCGCCGGAGGTGCCGTGCGGCGCGATGTTCGGCACGGTCGCCGGCGACACGGCGGCCGCGTTGGCGTTCAGGACGCTGGTCAGCTCGACCCGGGTGCCGGCCGGCATCGGGTTGTTGTTGACGTCGTTGATCTGCAGCTGGAACACCTTGGTCTCGCTGGACTTGACCGCGCCCAGGTCGTTCGGCGCGCCGAAGGACACCAGGCTGCCGTTCATGGTGGTGTTCACGGCCCCGCTGCCGCTCATGAAGATGGCGGTCTTGGCGAACACGGTGTTGCTGCCGTCGGTCGAGCTGGCGCAGACGGTGGCCAGGCCCGGACGGGTGCTGTCCGCGCTGGAGCCGCTGCCGGTATTGCACGGCGTGGCCGGGGTTCCCGGAATCGCGGTGCGCGGATTCTGCGTGCGGAAGATCACCGAGCACAGGCCGTTGACGGTATTGCAGCCGCCTTTGTCGGCCGAGCCGATGGCGCCCATATTGGTCTGGAACACGACCGGGGTGCCGTCCGGGACCGGGTTGCCGAAGGCGTCCGCCAGCATCACCTGCACGCTGGTGGCGTTCGGGTTGTCGATGCTCCAGCCTTCGACGTTGAACGAGCCCGAGCTGATCGAGAACGCGCGCTGTACCGGCAGGCCGGTGGTCACGACGATCGAGTCGGACATGGTCGAGATGTCGGCGTTGCCGTTGGCGGCGGTGCCCGGCAGGGTCGCCAGCACCCGGAACGAGGTCGGGGTGCTGCCCGAGTTGACGGTGGTGACCACGCTGCCGGTATCGTCGGTGGTGTCGCTGGCCTTGTTGACCGTGACGGCGCTGGTGCTGGCGCTGAAATTCACCTGCTTGCCGGCCAACGGATTACCGAAGATGTCGACCACCTTGAAGCTCAGGGTCGCGGTCTCGGTGCGGCCGTTGCCGCCCTGGCCGCGGATCACGATCGACTTGTCGGACGGCGCGGCCTGCACGAACTGGACCGAGGCGGCGGCCGGCGCGGCGATCTGCAGCTGCGTGGTAACCGATTTCGCCACGCCGTCGGCGGACACGGTGATGGTGTCGCTGTTGGCGCAGCCCTTGTCGCGGTAGACCGTCTGCGCGGTGCCGTTGTTGGTGGCGACGGTGGTGGCCAGGGTGGCCTTGCCGGCGGCCACGCAGGCGGAGCTGAAGCTGACGTTGACCTGCTGCTCGGTGTACTTGCCGGCGCCGGCCAGCACGTCGACCGACAGCACGGTCGAACCATAGGCCTGCAGGCTGGCCGGCGAAGCGCTCAGTGCGCCGAAGCTCAGCGTGGTGGCGCCCACCGAGTAATTCGATTCGCCGGTGATGGTGCTGCCTGCCACCGTGGTGCTGGCGGTGACCTTGGCGGCGCCGCCGGCGGCCAGGCTGGCCACGCGCATGGTGACGCTGGCGACGCCGTTGACGTCGGTCAGCGCGGTGCCGGCAGTGGGCGAGAATACCGCCAGGCTGTTGTCGGTTGCGAAGTTGACGATGGCGTTCGGCACCGGCTTCTTGTTCGCGTCGAGCACGGTCGCCTTAACCGTCAGCGGGGTCGCGCCGGTCAGCGCGTTGGAGCTGCTGCCGCTGGCGTTGACGAAGCCCAGGGTCACGGTCGGGGCCGCGGGAACGGTGGTGCCGCCAGTGCCGGTGCCGGTGCCGCCGCTGCCGCCGCTGGAACCGCTGCCGCCGACGGCGCCGGGATTACCGCCGCCGCCGCCGCACGCGGCCAGCACCAGCGCCATCAGGAGCGCGGTGGCCATGGGCGCGCCGTGGCGCTTGATGTTGGTATTGCTCATGTCTGCCTTCTTCTTGTCGATTGTGTTGGTCGAATCAGCGCGACGTGTTCTGCAGATGCTCGGTCACGATCTTCGGGGTGATGAAAATCAGCAGCTCGGTTTTCTGGGTAGAGCGTGCGGTATTCTTGAACAGGTGGCCCACCAGCGGCAGGTCGCCCATCAGCGGCACCTTGGATTCGTTGTTGGTCTCACTCTGCTGGTAGATACCGCCCAGCACCACCGTGCCGCCGTTCTCGACCATCACCTTGGTCTTCACGTGCTGGTTGTTGATGGCGAAACCGGCGGAGGTGGCCTCGCCCTTCGAATCCTTGGTGACGTCGACGTCCAGCACCACGTTGCCGTCCGGCGTGACCTGCGGCGTGACTTCCAGGCGCAGGTTGGCCTTCTTGAAGCTGACCGTGGTGACGGCCTGGCCGCCCACGCCGCTAGCGGCCTGGGTCGACTGGTAAGGCAGCTCGACGCCCTGCTCGATCACGGCCGGCACATTGTCCTCGGTGACCACGCGCGGGCTGGAGATGATCTTGCCCTTGCCGTCCGCTTCCAGCGCCGACAGCTCCAGGTTCAGGAAGCGGTTCGCCGCCGACGAGAACAGCGAGAACGCGATGGTCTGCGCATTCACGCCGTTGACCGGCGCCGCCGGCAGGTTGACCAGGGTGCTGTTGGCAAAGGTGCCGGTCGGATCGACCTGGCCGGACACCTGGCCGGCGCCGGTCAGGTTGCCGCCGATCGCCAGGCGGTTGTTGCCGTTCAGCTGGTAGCCGCCGTCGCCGCCGCGTTCCGCGCGCAGGTCGGCGAAGCCCAGCTTGGCGCCGAGGTTGCGCGAGAAGCCGTCGTTGGCTTCGACCAGGCGCGCCTCGACCAGCACCTGCTTGGTCGCGACGTCCACCTTCTGGATCAGCTTGCGCACGTCTTCCAGCTTGGACGCGATGTCGGTCACGAACAGCTGGTTGGTGCGCGCATCGATGATGGCGCTGCCGCGCTTCGACAGCACGCGGTTGCCGCCGCCGGCCGCCCCTGCGCCGCCGCCCGCATCCAGGCCGAACACGGTGCGGAAGGCCTCGGCCTTCTGGTAGTTCAGCTGGAAGATCTCGGAACGCATCGGCTCGAGGTCGGCGATCTGCGCCTTCTGCTCGAGCTCCAGCTTTTCCTTGGTCAGCATTTCCTCTTTCGGCGCGATCCACAGCACGTTGCCGTTCTTGCGCATGTCGAGGCCCTTGGCCTGCATGATCACGTCGAGCGCCTGGTCCCACGGCACCTGGTTCAGTTTCAGGGTCAGGCTGCCGCTGACGGAGTCGCTGGCGATGATGTTCAGGCCCGAGATGTCGGCCACCGCCTGCAGCGCGGCGCGCACTTCGACGTTCTGGAAGTTGAACGAGATCTTCTCGCCCTTGTAGCCCTGCGGCCCGGTGGCGAGGCGGTTCGGGTCTTCCTTGACCGGCTTGACGTCGATGACCAGCTGGGTGTCGCTCTGGTACACGCTCTGTTCCCAGTTGCCCTGGGCGTCGATGGTCATGCGCACGTTCTCGCCCGAAGGCGTGGTGGTGATGCGGGTCACCGGGGTGCCGAAGTCGGTCACGTCCAGGCGACGGCGCAGCGTTGCCGGCAGGCCGGTGCGCAGGAAGTCGACGTGGATCTTGTTGCCTTCCTGGCGCACGTCGACCGGGACCTGGCTGTTCGGCAGGTCGACCACGATGCGGCCTTCGCCGTTCGCGCCGCGGCGGAAGTCGAGGTCGCGCAGCGTTTGCCGCGCCGCGGCCGCGGCCGGGGCATGCGCCGGCACGCCGGCGGCGGTGACCGCCTGCGCCGCGCCGCCCGAGCCTTCGACGGTCAGGATCACCGACTTGCCGTCGATCGCGGCGGCATAGCTCAGCGGGCGCTTCAGGTTCAGCACCAGGCGCGTGCGCTCGCCGGCCTGCACCACGTTCAGGCCGCGCACGTCGCCCAGGTTGATGTCCTGGGCGCTCTTGCCGGTGGCGTTGGCGGTGGCGCCGAAATCGAGCGCGATGCGCGCCGGGTTGGTGATCGAGAAGCCGATCGGCAGCTTGGCGGGCGTGTCCTTCATCGCCACCTTGATGACGACGTTATTGCCTTGCTGGTTGGCGCTGATCGATTCGATCTCGTTGTTCTGCGCGAAGGCGCTGCTGGCGCCGAACGCCAGCACCAGGCCGAGGGCGATGCTTCCAAGTCGGGTCATTTGCGATTCTCCTTGCTTTGCAGTTCCAGCTTCGACAGGCGTTCGACCCATTCGCCGGCGGCGTCCTGCACCACTTCACGGATATTGATGGCATCGTCGCCCACGCGGGTGACGAGACCGAAATTCTGGCCGATGCGCTGGCCGGCGCGGACCTGGTAGACCGAGCGGTCGATCTGCACCAGCGCATAGTTCACGCCGGCCTTCTGCAGCGTGCCGACCATCCGCATGGTGTCGAGCGGGAAGCTCTCCAGCAGTTCGCGCGGGCGCTGCAGGTCCGGCTTGTTCGGGTCCGGCGAAGCTTCGGCGGCCTTGGCGAGCTGGTTCAGCAGCTTGTTCGGGCTGTACGGATCGAGTTCCTCCTTGGCGCCGTAGGCGTAGGGAATGAAGTCCTTCGGCTCGGACAGCGGCTTCACGTGCGGCTTGGTTTCCTGCTTCACCTGGTCCATCCAGGTATGCACTTCCTTGACGTCGCTGTCGCCGCAGCCGGCCAGCAGGAAGGCGGCGGCCGCGAAGGCGCCGGCTTGCTTGATGCTCCGGGCGATCATGACTTGGCCTCCTTCTTCTTTTTCTTGCGGGCCTGGGACTGCTGGTCCAGCTCGTCCTGGTCGAGGTAGCGGAAAGTCTTGGCGATCGCATCGAGCGTCAGCACGCCATCCTTGCCGGCAGTAAGCGCGAGGTTGTTCAGGGTGACGATGCGCGGCATCTTCGCCATGTCGGCGGCGAACTCGCCGATGTCGTGGTAGCTGCCGGTGACCTTGATGTCGATCGGCAGCTCGGCGTAGTAATCCCTGACCACCACCTGGCCCGGCCGGAACAGCTCGAACTGCAGGCCGCGGCCGATGCCGGCCTGGTTGATGTCCGACAGCAGCGCCGCCATCTCGGCCTTGCTCGGCAGCTGCTTCTCGAGCCGCTCGACATAGCGGTTGACCTGCTGCTGCTGCGCTTCCAGCACGTCCAGGTTGATCGCCTGCGCCATCTTGCTGCGGTATTCGGTGCGCAGGGTTTCCTCCTGCGCCGCCAGGGTGTCCTGTTCCTCGAACTGGCCGCTCCAGTACAGGAAGTAGCCGGCCACCAGCACGGCCGCCATCACGCCGGCCGCGCACAGCAGGCGCGGCGCCAGCGGCCACAGGCCCGGATGGCGGCCCTGCAGGCCCTCGAACTGGGCCGAGAAGTCGGCGCCCAGCTGTTTCAGATCGATGTTCATGGTTTCGGCCCCGGTTTGGCGGCTTCCTCTTTTTCACGCGCGCGCTTGATCGACACGCTCAGCGTGAATTCGACGACCTTGCGTCCGGTCTTGCTCTGGGCCAGCGTGGCCGCGCGCACCTCGGTCAGGTCCGGGCGTTCCAGCCATGGCGAATTGCCCGACAAATTGCGCAGCAGTTCCGCCACCCGTTCCTGCGACTGGGCGACGCCGTTCAGCAGCACCTTCTGGCCCTCCTGCTTGAAGCTCTTCAGGTAGACCCCTTCCGGCGTCTGGCGCACCAGTTCGTCGAGCAGGTAGACCGGCTGGTTGCGGTCGCCCTGCAGGTCTTCGACCGCCTGCTGGCGCGCCTTCAGGGCTTCGATCTCGGCCTTCAGGTTGGCGATCTTCTTGATCTTGACGTCGAGTTCCGCGTTGGCTTGCTTGAGCACCTGGTTGCGCTGGTTCTGGGTCGAGATCTGGCTGGCGTTGTAGGCGCCCACCATCAGCACCAGGGCGCCGCCCAGCAGGCCGCCCAGGGCCAGCAGCGCCGCGAAGGCGGTCTGCTTCTGCTTGCGTTTCGCTTCCCGGTGGGGAAGCAGGTTAATCCGGATCATCAGCCAAACCTCCGCAGTGCCAGGCCGCAGGCGACCAGGTAGGCCGGCGCTTCGTTGCGCAGCTGCTGCTCGCGCACCGATGCAGCCAGCTGCATGCCTTTGAAGGGCGAAACCACCGCGCTCGAAATCCTGGTGCGGCTGGCGATGATGTCGAGCAGGCCCGGCACCAGCGCGCAGCCGCCGGCCAGGTAAATCTGGTCGATGCGGGTGTACGGGGTCGAGGTGAAGAAGAACTGGATCGCGCGCGTGACTTCCAGCGCGGCGTTTTCCAGGAAAGGCGCGAGGATGTCGGCGCCGTAGTTGTCCGGCAGGTCGCCGGCCTTCTTGCGCGCTTCCGCTTCCTCGAACGAGAGGCCGTAGGCGCGCACGATATCCTGCGTCAGCTGGATCCCGCCGAAGGGCTGCTCGCGCTCGTAGATGGTCTCGCCGTTCTGCAGCACCGAGATGTGGGTGGCCTGGGCGCCGATCTGGAACAGGGCCACGATCTGCCCTTCCTGCACGCCGCCCTGCTCGTCGATCGCACGCTGGGCCGCCGAGCGCGCCGCATACGATTCGATGTCCATCACGGTGGCGGTGAGGCCGGCCGCCTCCGCGATCGCGACCCGGTCCTCGACCTTCTCGCGGCGCGCCGCCGCCAGCATCACTTCCATGTCTTCCGGCGAATTCGGGGCCGCGCCGATGACGTCGAAGTCCAGGCTGACCTCGTCCAGCGCGAATGGAATGTACTGGCTGGCTTCCGACTCCACCTGCACTTCGAGCTGGTCTTCGGCCAGGCCGGCGGGCAGGATGATTTTCTTGGTGATGACGGCGGCCGGCGGCATGCCGAGTGCGACATGCTTGACCTTGGTGCCGCTCTTTTTCCAGACGCGCAGCACCGCTTCCGACACCGCTTCGATGTTTTCGATGTTGCCGTCGACGACAGTGCCGCGCGGCAGTGGCTCGGACGCATAGCGCTCCAGCCGCACTTCGCCTTTGCCGGCATCCGCCAGCTCCACCAGGCGCACGCCGGACGTACTGATGTCGATCCCGATCAAGGGCGGGTTGGACTGTCCGAACAAGGAACCTAGACTGATCACGAGCGTTGCTCCCTCTTTTACGACTGCTGCGTTCCTCGGAACGGCTTATTGAACGCCCGGGCGGGGAATGATTTCTTAGAAAAATTAGCCACTTACTGCCGCTAATTTATGTACTCGCTTAAGGCACTGCGTTAAATCGTAGCAATAAGGATGACCACAGACAAGAAATTTCTGCACAGGAACATATTTGGCCGAAGCGGGAAAGAGACACTTCGTGTTAGGCGCTTTTCCGCTGCGATAGCTCAATCTTGACGCTCTTTACACACCTGTTATCGACTTGACCAGTCGTGTTTCCGGCACGGCCCTGCCTTATAATGAATCTGGTCAACACAGCGAACCATTCATGCGCATGAAAGCATCTTCGAACGGGGCGCCGCCCCCGCCGTCCCAGCCGTCTTCAAACAAGCACAGCCCGAAGCGAATCATTCTCACCCTGCTCGCCGCCCTGTCCGGGCTGGCCGTGTGCGGCGTGCTGGTGGTCGTGTTCGCGCTGGCGATGGCCTATCCCAACCTGCCCGCCCTGGATACCCTGACCGACTACCGGCCGAAAATGCCGCTGCGGATCTTCACCGCCGATAACGTCCTGATCGGAGAATTCGGCGAAGAACGGCGGACCCTGGTGCACTTCAAGGAAATCCCGGACGTCATGAAAAAGGCGGTCCTGGCGATCGAAGACACCGGCTTCTACGAGCACGGCGGCGTCGATTACTGGGGCATCCTGCGCGCAGCGCTGCACAACGCCACCGGCGGCGCGCGCCAGGGCGCGTCGACCATCACGCAGCAGGTCGCGCGCAACTTCTTCCTGTCCTCGGAACAGACCCTCAAACGCAAGGCCTATGAAGCGCTGCTGGCCTGGAAGATCGAGAAGAACCTCAGCAAGGACCAGATCCTCGAGGTCTACATGAACCAGATCTACCTGGGCCAGCGCGCCTTCGGCTTCTCGTCGGCGGCCCAGATCTATTTTGGCAAGGACCTGCGCGACATCACCGTGGCCGAAGCGGCCATGCTGGCCGGGCTGCCGAAGGCGCCTTCGGCCTACAACCCGGTGGTCAATCCGAAGCGTGCGCGCCTGCGCCAGCAGTACATCCTGCTGCGCATGCACCAGTTGGGCTACATCACCGACGCGCAATACGAGACCGCGAAGAACGAGGAACTGAAGATCAAGACCGACAGCACGGCTTTCGGCGTGCATGCCGAGTACGTGGCCGAGATGGCGCGCCAGCTGGTCTACGAGCAGTTCAAGGAAGACACCTACACGCGCGGCCTGAACGTGTTCACCACCATCACCAAGGCCGACCAGGACGCCGCCTACCTGGCCCTGCGCCGCGGCGTGATGGACTACGAGCGCCGCCACACCTACCGCGGCCCGGAAAAATACATCGAGATCCCCTCGAGCAAAGGCGAAGCCGACGAGGCGATCGAAGCCGAGCTGGCCGAGCACCCGGATTCCGACGACATCGTCGCCGCCATCGTGCTGCAGGCTTCGCCCACCCAGGTGACGGCGGTGCTGGCCTCCGGCGAGGAGATCAGGATTTCCGGCGCCGGCCTGGCCTTCGCCCAGGGCTGGCTGTCGCCGAAAGCGGCCGAGACCCGCCGCGTGCGCCGCGGCGCCGTGATCCGCGTGACCCAGGACGGCGGCTCGAGCTGGAGCATCACCCAGATGCCGGAAGTGGAATCGGCCTTCGTCGCGGTGAGCCCGGACGACGGCGCGATCCAGGCCCTGGTCGGCGGTTTCGACTTCAACCGCAGCAAGTTCAACCACGTGACCCAGGCCTGGCGCCAGCCGGGGTCCTCGTTCAAGCCCTTCATCTATTCGGCCTCGCTGGAGCGCGGTTTCTCGCCGGCGACCCTGATCAACGACGCCCCGATCTCCTTCGACGCCGGCGCCACCGGCGGCCAGGCCTGGGAGCCGAAGAACTACGACGGCAAGTACGAAGGTCCGATGACGATGCGGCGCGGCCTGACCAAGTCGAAGAACATGATCTCGATCCGCATCCTGAACAAGATCGGCGCCCGCTACGGCCAGGAATACGCGACCCGCTTCGGCTTCGACGCCGATAAAAACCCGCCCTACCTGACGCTGGCGCTGGGCGCCGGCGCGACCACGCCGCTGCAGATGGCCGGCGCCTATTCGGTGTTCGCCAACGGCGGCTACCGCGTGATGCCCTACCTGATCTCGAAGGTGACGGATGCGGACGGCAAGGTGCTGTCGGAAGCGCGCCCGGAACGCGCCGGCGTCGACGCCAACCGCGTGATCGACGAGCGCAATGCCTGGCTGATGGACAGCATGCTGCGCGACGTGGCGCGCTACGGCACCGCCGCCAAGGCCCAGCAGACCCTGAAGCGCCCGGACATCGCGGGCAAGACCGGCACCACCAACGACTCGATCGACGCCTGGTTCGCCGGCTACCAGCCGCACCTGGTCGGCATCGCCTGGATCGGCTACGACCAGCCGCGCAACCTGGGCAACCGGGAAACCGGGGGCGGCCTGGCGCTGCCGATCTGGATCGGCTTCATGCAGAAGGCATTGAAGAACGTGCCGGTCGCGGAGCGCCCTGCCCCCGCCGGCCTGGTGCAGTACGGCGACGAGTTCTATTACATGGAGAACCCGCCGGGCACCGGCGTGCAGTCGCTCGACGTCGGGGTACCCGCGCCCGCTACGGAGCAGAAGGCGCGCGACGCCGTCAGAAACGAGTTATTCTGACAACATTGAAGAATTTGCGCGAAAGAGTACCCATGAGCATCCAGAACACTTCCAGCACGGCATTCATCTCGACCGGCATTCCCGGTCTCGATAATGTCCTCGGCGGAGGCCTGACCAGGGACAGGCTGTACCTGGTCGAAGGCGACCCGGGCGCCGGCAAGACCACGATGGCGCTGCAGTTCCTGGCCGAAGGCGCGGCGCGCGGCGAGACCGTGCTCTACATCACCCTGGCCGAGACCGAAATCGAACTGCGCGCGGTGGCGCAGGCACACGGCATGTCGCTGGACGGCGTGACGGTGCAGGAAGTGATTCCGGACGAAAGCCTGCTCGATCCGGGCGAGCAGTACACGGTGCTGCATCCGTCCGAGGTGGAACTGGGCGAAACCAACAACCTGATCCTCAAGCTGGTCGAGACGCTCAACCCGACCCGGGTCGTGCTGGACTCCTTGTCCGAGCTGCAGCTGCTGTCGGGCAGCCCGCTGCGCTACCGGCGCCACGTGCTGGCGCTGAAGCAGTATTTCGCCAAGCGCTCCTGCACCGCCATCCTGCTCGACGACAAGACCTCGGTGCAGGGTGACCAGCAGGTGCGCAGCATCGCCCACTGCGTGATCTCGCTGCAGCACACCGATTCCGAATACGGCGCCGAACGGCGCCTGGTGCGGGTCCTGAAATACCGCGGCGTGGCCTTCCGCCGCGGCCCGCACGATTACTCGATCATCACCGGCGGCCTGTTCGTCTATCCGCGCATCGTCGCGGCGGAAACGCGCGAACTGACGCGCCGCGCCCAGATCGGCAGCGGCCTGCCGGCGCTCGACATGCTGCTGGGCGGCGGCATCGAGGAAGGTTCCAGCACCCTGGTATCGGGGCCGCCGGGCACCGGCAAGTCCAGCGTGGCGATGCAGTTCGTGAAGGCGGTGACCGACCGCGGCCAGCGCGCCGCCCTGTTCCTGTTCGAAGAATCCTTCAATACGCTGTTGAACCGCAGCGAAGGCATCGGCATCGACCTGCACACGCCCTACGAATCCGGCCTGCTGACGGTGCACCAGATCGATCCCGCCGAGATGTCGCCGGGCGAATTCAGCCATGCCGTGTGCGGCGCCGCCGACCAGGGCGCGCGCGTGGTCGTGATCGACAGCCTGAACGGCTACATGAACGCCATGCCGGAAGCCGGCTTCCTGGCCACCCATCTGCACGAAATCCTGACCTACCTGGGCCAGCGCGGCGTGGTGAGCTTCCTGGTCGGGGTCCAGCAGGGCATCGTCGGCAGCACCATGTCGACCGGGATGGATGTCAGCTACCTGGCGGACAACGTCCTGATCCTGCGCTATTTCGAGGCCCAGGGTTCGGTCGAAAAAGCGATTTCCGTGTTCAAGAAGCGCGGCAGCATCCACGAGACCACGCTGCGCCGGTTCGACATCACGCCGCGCGGCATTGCCGTCGGCCCGGTGCTGAGCAATTTCCAGGGCATCCTGACCGGCGTACCGACCATCATCCAGCAACACAAGGAAGACGGCGCAGCGTGACCCCGAATGCAGACCTGGAATACCGCATCCTGATTCATGCCCCGGTTGGCAAGGACGCCAGGCTGATCGCCGAACTGTTCGGGCGCGCCGGCGTCGACTGCGGCGTGTGCGCCCATCTCGGCCAGCTGACGGAAGAACTCGGGCGCGGCGCCGGCGCGCTGCTGGTCGCCGACGAAGCGATCACCCCGGAATTCCTGCGCACGGTGGGCCACTTCATCGAGCACCAGCAGAGCTGGTCCGACCTGCCGGTGCTGATCATGAGCCGGCGCGAGGCCGCCTCGCCAGGGCTGCAGCACCGCTATCTTGAACTGGGCAACGTGTCGCTCCTGGAGCGCCCGGTGCAGGGCGTGACCCTGGTGAGCGCCGCGCAATCGTCCCTGCGCGCCCGCCGCCGCCAGTACGCGATGCGCGAAGTCGACCAGCGCAAGGACGAGTTCCTGGCCATGCTGGGGCACGAGCTGCGCAATCCGCTGGCGCCGATCCGCGCCGCTTCCGACCTGCTGCGCATCCCGACGCTGGACCGCGACAAGATCCAGCAGACCAGCGAAATCATCTCGCGCCAGGTGAAGCACATGACAGGGCTGATCGACGACCTGCTCGATCTGTCGCGCGTCTCGCGCGGCCTGGTCACGCTGAGCGAAACCCTGCTGGATGCGCGGCAGATCGTCACCGGCGCCGTCGAGCAGGTGCGGCCGCTGGTCGACGCGCGCCGTCACCGCGTCACCGTGCAGATGCCGATTGAGCCCGCCTTCGTGCACGGCGACCAGAAGCGCCTGGTGCAGATCGTCGCCAACGTGTTGAACAACGCCGCCAAGTACACGCCCGAGGGCGGCGAGATCGTGGTGGCGCTGTTCGTGGATGAGGATACCGTCGCCTACACCGTCAGCGACAACGGCATCGGCATGGCGCCGCACATGATCGGGCAGGTATTCGACATGTTCGCCCAGGCCGAGCGTTCGTCCGACCGCGCGCAGGGCGGGCTGGGGATCGGGCTGGCGCTGGTGCGCAACCTGGTGGCCCTGCATGGCGGCCGGGTCGCGGCCTACAGCGAAGGCATCGGCAAGGGCAGCCGCTTCACGGTCACCCTGCCGCGCGCCGAAGCCCCGGGCCGTACCGCCATCCCGGAAGCGCAGGGACTGGCGCCGGTACGGCCGCAGGAACTGCACCTGCTGGTGGTCGACGACAACGACGATGCCGGCCAGATGCTCGGCCTCTACCTGGAAACCGCCGGCTACCGGGTGACGGTGGTGCAGAGCGCGCGCGCCGCGCTGGAGGCCGCGCGCACGGATCCGCCCGATGCCTGTTTGCTGGACATCGGGCTGCCCGACATGGACGGCAACGAGCTGGCGCGGGCATTGCGGCAGCTGCCGCCGCTGCGGGCCGCGACCCTGGTCGCGATCACCGGCTACGGCCAGGAGGCGGACCGCGCCATGACCGCGGCGGCCGGCTTCAACCACCATTTCGTCAAGCCGGTGGATATGCAGGCGCTATTGGGCGTGCTGGCCGGTTGACGTGGGCACGGGGAGCCCACGCAGGTATTCAACGTAATTTGACCGGCGCCCCGCCCTGCTGGGTGGCGTAATCGGACAGCGAGGTAAACAGCTCGCTGTCGTCGCGGGTGTTGCGCCATTCGTCGTTGACGCGCTTGTAGTGGAAGCCGCCGGCGCGCGCCGCCACCCACATCTCCTGCAGCGGCGCCTGGCTGTTGACGATGATTTTCGAACCGTTGTCGACGAATTCGATCTCGAGCACGTTGCCGCTGCGCTTGCATTCGACGTCGACCACGTCCTGCTCGAACAGGCGGTCGAAGGCCAGTTCGATCTCGTTCAGGGTGGCGTCGGCCAGGTCCAAAAATTCGGTTTCGGTCATGCTACACTCCAAGGTCTGCTAATCAAACCGTGATTCTAATCGTGAAGTCCCTATTTGCGCTCCCGGCCGCCGGCTTTGCCTTCGCCGCCCTGCTGTCCGCCTGCGGCCAGCCCGGCCCGCTCTACATGCCCAAGCCGCCGGCCCGCGCCGCTGCCGCCACCGCGCCCGCCGCGCCCGCGATGCCGGTGACGACGGCCTCGCCGCCGGCGCCGGCAGCCGGCATGAGCACGCCGCCGGCGGGATCCAACGCCAACAATACGCAAGCTCCGCAATCCCCTTCTCCCGCCACCCAACAGTAATCATGTCGCATTTCTCGTACCAAGACGGCGTCCTGCACGCCGAAAGCGTTCCCCTGCCCGCCATCGCCCGGCAGTTCGGCAGCCCGACCTACGTCTATTCGAAGGCACAGCTGCTGCAGAACTTCCGCGGCTATGCAAAGCCCAGCCAGGGACGTGACGCCCTGGTCTGCTATGCGATGAAGGCCAACTCGAACCTGGCCATCCTCGACATCCTGGCGCGCGAAGGCGCGGGCTTCGACATCGTCTCGGGCGGCGAATTGCTGCGCGTGATCGCCGCCGGCGGCGATCCCGGCAAGGTGATCTTCTCGGGCGTGGGCAAGACCGTGGCCGAGATCGAGCTGGCGCTGGAGAAGGGCATCCTCTGCTTCAACGTCGAGTCGATTCCGGAACTGCACCGCATCAACGACGTGGCCGGCCGCCTCGGCAAGCGCGCACCGGTATCGCTGCGCGTGAACCCGAACGTCGACCCGAAGACCCACCCCTACATCGCCACCGGCCTGAAGGCCAGCAAGTTCGGCGTGGCCTTCTCGGACGCCCTGGACACCTACCGCAGCGCCGCCGCCCTGCCGCACCTGGACGTGGTCGGCATCGACTGCCACATCGGCTCGCAGCTGCTGGACGACGCCCCGCTGCTCGAAGCCCTGGATAAACTGATCGAGCTGATCGACACGCTGGCGGCCGAGGGCATCCTGCTGCACCACCTCGACGTCGGCGGCGGCCTGGGCATCGACTACGGCACCGGCGACAACGCCCCGGTGGCGATCGGCGACTACGTGTCGCGCGTGTTCGCGCGCGTGGACGCCTGGCGCGCCGAGAAGTACGAGGGCAAGCCGATCAAGGTCATCTTCGAACCGGGCCGCTCGATCGTCGGCAACACCGGCGTGCTGCTGATGTCGGTGGAGTTCCTGAAGCCGGGCGAGGAAAAGAACTTCTGCGTGGTCGACGCGGCGATGAACGACATGGCGCGCCCGGCCCTGTACCAGGCCTGGATGGACGTCAAGCCGGTGCAGCAGCGCGAAGGCGCCGTCGTGAAATACGACCTGGTGGGCCCGATCTGCGAATCCGGCGACTGGCTGGCGCGCGACCGCGAGCTGGCGGTGGAACCGGGCGACCTGCTGGCCATGATGACCGGCGGCGCCTACGGCTTCACGATGGCCTCCAACTACAACACCCGCGGCCGCGCCGCCGAGGTGCTGGTCGACGGCGACAAGGTCCACCTGATCCGCCGCCGCGAGGAGCCGGCCGAGCTGTTCGCGCTGGAATCGGTCGTCAAGTAATCTACAACTGCACATCGCCCCCGCGCAGGCGGGGGGCCAAGTTTCCTTACCCGGTCGATCTCAGTCCTTCGAGCCGGGCGTAATCGACTTGCTGACCTTGCCCTGCTCGTCCAGCATCCGGATCTCGGCCTTGCCGTCCGCCGATACCAGCAGTATCAGCGCCGCCCGCCGCGGTAGCCGCGTCCGCCGCCCCAGCCATGTCCGCCACGCCAGCCGCGCCCGCCGTAATAACCGTGCCCGCCGCCGCGGTAGCGGTGCTCGTAATAGCCGAAACTGAGCGACAGTGGCGGTCCGACATAGGCCGGGTAGCCGTAGGCGTAGGGACCGTAATAATAGGGCGCACTGGACACCGGCCCACCGTCATAGGCCGCATAAGGCGGCGGTGCATACACGCAGCCGGCCAGGAATCCGCCTGCCGCCAGCGAAAGGATCAGGCGTTTCGCCGCGCCTTGTCTGTAAAGTTCCATGTCGACGTCCTCATCTGCCGTCTACTTTGATTCTAGGCGAGGGA
Source organism: Massilia aerilata (assembly GCF_042656905.1). Lineage (NCBI taxonomy): Bacteria > Pseudomonadati > Pseudomonadota > Betaproteobacteria > Burkholderiales > Oxalobacteraceae > Massilia > Massilia aerilata. The sequence goes on along the minus strand of NZ_JBHSMZ010000010.1, from coordinate 44,330 downwards.
AGACCGATTGCAATCTCATTTACTTTTCTTCGCGCTTGCATGAGTGCTAAGCTTGTCCGATCCATTTTCGAAGGCAGCCCATGCAAGCACTCGACCCTTCCGACAGCCCATCCCTGCCCGCGCTGAGCCTGCCCGGGGTCGGCAGCCGGCGAATCCTGATCGGTCTGGTGCAGGGCCTGCTGCTCTACCTGCTCTACCGCGCCGGCAAGGAACAGGTCTGGCCTTCCACCGTCCCGCTGCTATTCGTGCCGCTGGTGCTGGCGGCCCTGATCGTGCCGGTCATCCTGGTATCCGGACTGGGCCACATGCCGCGCCGCCAGCTGCTCCTGTGGGGCGGCGCCGCGCTCTTGCTGTTGGCCGGCCTCGGCTGCTACGACGCCTGGCGCGTGGCCGATCTGCCGCTGCCGCCGACCCGGCAGGACGGTCCCTTCCCGCCTTCGCCGGGGATCTACCGCTCCCTGTATCCCTCGCCGCCGCTGGTGTTCTTCGCCATGGCCGGCTTCTTCATCGCCCACACCCTGGTGCTGGCCGCCGTGCGCGACAGGCGCCGGATCGCCGCCTACGCCACCTATTTCGACATCGCCTGGAAGAATGGCGTGCAGCTGGCCTTCAGCGGCCTGTTTACCGGCGTCACCTGGCTGGTGCTGGCCCTGGGTTCGCAGCTGTTCGAGCTGGTCAGGCTGAACTTCCTCACCGAGCTGATCCGGGAGGAATGGTTCGCGATTCCCGTCACCGCCTTCGCCTTCTCCTGTGCGATGCACCTGACCGACGTGCGCCCGGCCATCGTGCGCGGCATCCGCAGCCTGCTGCTGGTGCTGCTGTCCTGGCTGCTGCCCGTGATCGTGCTGCTGGTCGGCGGCTTCCTGCTGGCCCTGCCCTTCACCGGCCTGGAGCCGCTCTGGAGTACCAAGCGCGCGGCGGCGGTGCTGCTGGTGGCCGCCGCCGGCCTGGTGGTGCTGATCAATGCGGCCTGGCAGAACGGCGAGGATGGCAAGGCGGTCGCGCGCGTGGTGCGGGTGGCCGCGCGCGCAGCAAGCCTGCTGCTGGCGCCGCTCGTCCTCATCGCCGTCTACGCCCTGAGCCTGCGCGTGCGCGACTACGGCTGGACCGGGGACCGGGTCAGCGCCGCGGCCTGCATGCTGGTCGCCGCCTGCTATGCTGCCGGCTATTTCCGCGCCGCCCTGCGCCCCGGCTGGCTGCCCGCGCTGGCGTCGGTGAATACCGGTACCGCCTTCGTCGTGCCCGGCCTGCTGCTGCTCCTGTTTTCACCTGTTCTCGATCCGGCCCGGGTCTCGGTGGCCAGCCAGGCCGCGCGCCTGGCGTCCGGCAAGGTGCAGGCGGAACGCTTCGACTTTGCCTTCCTGCGCTTCGACGGCGAACGCTACGGGCGCGCCGCGCTGGACCGCATCGAGCGCGAGGCCGCCGGCGCGCAGGCGGCGCTGGTGCGGCGCCGGATCGCCCTCGTCCGCAACATGAAAAGCCGCTGGAACCGCATTGCGCCGGCGGCGCAGCCGGCCGACATGAAAGCCAACCTGATCCTGCGCCAGGCGGGCGCGCGGCTGCCCGACAGCTTCCTGCGCACCGACTGGGCGCTGAAGGACGATACCTTCGTGTATCCGGATTGCCTGCGCGAGCCGGGCAAGAGCTGCGACGCCTTCCTGCTGGACGTGAACGGCGACGGCAAGCCGGAAGTCTTCCTCAGCACCCGCAACGAGCTCGCCGGCGCCGTGCCGAATACCGTCGTGCTGGCCGAGGACGCCCAGGGTCAGTGGACGGCGCTGGCCCGCGTGATGCTGCCGCGGGTCGATTGCCAGGCCTTGCACGAGGATCTGGCGGCCGGCAAGGTCACGGCCGCACCGCCGGCCCTGGCGGACATCGAGATCGGCGGCGCGCGTGCGCGCTTGCAGCCGGTGGCGCCGGGTTACGGCTGCCTGTCTCGCAAGCGCTAATCCCCCCCCGGGCTAACAAAGCCGTCAGGGCAACGCGGCCATGGCGGCTTTGTTAGCCCGGCGCCTGGGTGCAGCGCAGCAGGCGGCGCACGCAGTCCGCTACCGCTGCGTGCAGCTCGGGCGGCTGGCGGATCTCGAAATCGAAGGGCATGCCGGCTAGCTGGCGCGCGAACCAGTCCAGCTCGTCGGACTGGGCGTGGATCAGCACGCCTTCCGCCGTTTCTTCGAGCACCCCGGCCTCGGCAAACAAGTGGGCCCGCACCGAGGCCGCATCGGTTTTCAGCAGCACCTCGATGGCGATGGCGCGCGGCAGGGTGGCCACCGCCTGCACCACATGGGCCATCGCATCGAAGCCCTCGGGCCGCTCGAATTGCTCCGCCAGCGGCGCCACATCGACCACGCGATCCAGCCGGAAGATGCGCAGCGCCTGCCGCAGGTGGCATTGCCCGGCCGCGTACCAGCGCCCGTGGCGCAGCGCCAGGCCGTAGGGATCGAAGCCGCGCACCGATTCTTCGCCGCGCTGGTCCCGGTAGCGCAGCAGCACGCGCCGGCAAGCCTGGGCGGCGCCGGTCAGCGCCACCAGCGCCTGGTTGTTGTCCGGGGCGATGGTCCGCGCCGCATCCAGTTTCACCGTTTCGTCGACCGCGCGCACGCGCCGCTTCAGCCCATCCGGCATCACGCGCTCCAGCTTGGCCTGGGCGCTGGCCACTGCCGGCGCCGCCTCGGCCAGGCCCAGCCCGCGCGCGGCGAGCAGGCCGAGCGAGAGCGCCAGGGTCTCGTCCTCAGTGAACATCATCGGCGGCAGTTTGAAACCCGGCATCAGGGCATAGCCGCCCGCCGGCCCGCGCTCGGCCGTGATCGGGATGCCGATGTCTTCCAGCTTGCCGATGTAGCGGCGCAGGGTGCGGCGGTCCACGCCCAGGCGCGGCGCCAGCTCGGCGCCGCTCATGCGGCCATGGGTCTGCAGCAGCTCCAGCAAGGCGAGGACGCGGGTGGTCGGTCGGTACATAGGACCGATTATGACCTATATGGCGCTTACGCTGCCATTTTGACCATGGAGACCGACGTGAACGCAACCGCAACGCTGTGGCTGTACTTTGTCCTTGTATTCGGCATCATTGCCCTACCCGGGCTCGACATGGCCTATGTGCTGGCCAATGCCCTGACCGGCGGCCGCGGCGCAGGACTGGCCGCGGTGGCGGGCATCGTCGCCGGCGGCGTCTGCCACATCGCGATGGGCGCGCTCGGCGTGGCAGCCATCGTGCGGCTCTGGCCCGCCCTGTTCAACCTGCTGCTGGTCGCTGGCGCAGCCTATATCGCCTGGATCGGCTGGCAGCTGACGCGCGCGGGCGCGACCACGCTCAAGCTGCGCCTCGATGCCCCGGCGCGGCCGCCGGCCTCGGTGTTCCTGAAAGGGATGCTGACCTGCCTGCTCAATCCCAAGGCCTATGTGTTCATGCTGGCGGTGTTCCCGCAATTTTTAAAGCCGGCGCAGGGGCCGATCTGGGCCCAGGCCACGGCGCTCGGCCTGATCACGATCGGCACCCAGGCCGGCGTGTACGGCGGCTTGGCCCTGCTGGCGCAGCGCGCCGGCGGCTCGCTCGGGGCCAGCGGCCTGGCCACGCGCGCGGTCGGCATGCTGCTGGTCGGCACCGGGGTCGTCACCGTCGTCCAGGGGTGGCAGGCATGAGCCGCCGCTTGTTCAAGGGCGCCGCCCTGGCCTGCGCCTTGTCGGCGTCGCCCCTCGCCGACGCGCTGGCGCAGGATTGCTGCGCGGTCGTCGAACTGCGCCAGTACACCATGTATCCCGGCAAGCGCGACGAGCTCATATCGCTGTTCGAGGAACGCTTCATCGAAAGCCAGGAAGCCGTCGGCATGCGCATCGCCGCCACCTTCCGCGACCTGGCCGGCCCGGACCGCTTCGTCTGGGTGCGCGGCTTCGCGGACATGCAGGCGCGCCACGAGGCCCTCACCGCTTTTTATTACGGGCCGGTATGGCAGGCGAACCGCGAGCGGGCCAATGCCACGCTGGAGGACAACGACAACGTGCTGCTGCTGAAGCCGGCGTTTGCCGGCAGCGGTTTTACACTCGACGGCCTGGTGCGGCCGGCATTGGGTTCAAACGGCGCCGGCCGGCTGGTGGCCGCCACCATCTACTACCTGCGCGCGGATACCCTGCCCGGCTTCGCGCTTGCCTTCCAGCGCGAGATGGCGCCGCTGCTCGAACGAAACGGCGCGCGCATCCTCGCGCAGTATGTGTCGGAGAAAAGCCGGAACACCTTCGCGCGTTTGCCGGTGCGCGAGAAGGAATACGTGTTCGTGAGCTTTGCCGCCTTCGACGATGCGGATGCCTATGTCAGGCAGCAGCGTGCGCTGGCGGCGGATGGAAGCTGGCGCGGCGTGCTGGCCGCGCATGCCGCGGACATGGCGCGGGCGCCGGAGACTTTGCTGTTGCAGCCGACGGCGCGTTCGCTGGTGCGCTAGCGGGCAGCGCTTTCCTGTTTGCGGGACCGCAGCATTGCACGGCTCCGCCCGATTTAGATTGGAAGCTTCCATTTAAATCGGAGAGCTGCATGACGCGCTTTATTTATCATGATGCGCAAAGCCTTGTAGGGAAACCACTTGCCGGGAATGGCGAATGCGTGGCACTGGTTCAGAAATACTTACCCGCCATCGGTCATACGACAACATGGAAAGCGGGAGCCCGTGTCGTTGAACTTGGCAGTAACGATATCAGGATCGGCACCGTCATCGGCACCATGGAAGACGGCAAGTGGCCGGGCAAGGCCCACAACAATCATGTCGGCATATTCGGCGGAGCAGAAAGCCGCAGCGTGACGTCAGGAAGGATGATGTCGTTCGTGCTGGTTGAACAATATCGGGCAAATGGCGTGACCAGGATTCGGCGCGGGTAATATATTCAAAAGGCAAGTCCGTGAACGGCCGGTATATCCATCCCTCCAATAATGCAGATGCATTCTTCGTGATAGAAAAATGAAGCGAATCCTGCCCCTGCTTTGTGCGCTGTATTCGCAAGCTGCTTTTGCCGATACGAAGATCACCTGCCCTGACGTCTACCCTGCGAATCTCCTGGCGACAAAGGGTGTGCCCGGAAAATGGAAAGGAATAGCGCATGTGCCAGGGCAGGACCTGGCCTTGCAATCGGCAGGCGTGCTGGCGGGCCCTCCGCAACAACAGCCCCAGGGACTTCAGCGCGGTGTCGAAAAGAAGACGAAAAAAGGTCTTGAGATCGAATTCCCTGCCCTGGATGCGTTCACCGAACCTCTGGAGAAATGGATGTATTGCGCCTACGGGGGCGGTGGAGAAGTCCAGCTGCTGCAGAAGCTTCCCGGTGATACGAAGGCGTGCAAAGCGGAATTTACCAGGACGCCGTATGGCAGTTACAGCATCGACATGGCGTGTAAATGACAGCTGCAACAAGCCCGCCCTCAACACCAATCCTTATCCGGCTGCATTTTGAGCCTTTTGGCCGCATCGATCACATCCTGTAACTCCACCGGGTCGCTGAACGGATCCACATCCAGCTCGGTCACCCGGTTCAGCTCCTTCTGCCAGCGCCGCAATTCGGCGATGTAATCCTGATCCGGCACCCGCTTCAAATCGCCCTGCTCATCGCACACATCGCAGATGCCGTTGTGCACCCACTCGCCCGTATGCCAGTCGGGCATGTCGACCGCCGGGAACAGGCAGATGCCCTGCAGGTCGATGCCGCGGTCCACGGCCGCCAGCGATTCCTGCATCACGTCGTGCAGCCAGCTGCCGCGGCCCTGGCCGAGGCCACTGGTCTCGCCGATGATCATCGGCCGGTGGTAGCGCTGCCAGGCCATTTCCAGCATGTCGCACAGCGGGGCGATGCGGTCGTCGCCGGGCGGCAGCGGGGCGTGCGGGCCGTGCTCGCGGTATTCCATCTGGCCGAAGGAGTACACGTTGGCGCCGACGATATCCAGGATCTCCGGCGCGCCGCCGAATTCCGGGTGCTCGCGGCCGGCGATGATGTCCCAGGCCATGAAGGTGTCGACGCAGGTCTCGTGGTGGGCGGCGTCGATCTGGTCGGGGCGGTCGCGCGGGGCCACCACCCGCACCAGCGGATCGACGTGGACCATGCGTGCCTCCGGATCGACTTCGCGGATCGCCTTCACGCCGGCGATCGCGGCGCGGCACAGCGCCAGCCGCAGGCGCATCCGGTCTTCGCGGCGGCAGTGATAGGGCGCGGCCCAGCCCCATTCGCCGGCGCAGAAGGAGAAGAAAGTGATCTCGTTGATGGGCGTGAAGAAATGCGGGCCGCGGACCCTGGGCACGACGTATTCGGCGGCGGCGCGGCAATACCTGGCGAAGCGATCGACGAATTCGTCGGAAAAGGGATCGAGATCGTCCGGATAACCATAGTGGCAGAGGTCCCAGATCGGGATGATTTTCGACGCGTTCATGGCGTCGATGAAGGGATCGACGTGCGCGAAATCGTAGCTGCCGCCCTTGTCCACGGTCGGCCAGGGAATGCCTTCGCGGGCCACGGCGATGCCCAGGCGGCTCAGCTGCCGGTAATCGTCGGCGGCGTGGCGGTCATGCCCGGTTTCCGCGACCAGGTTGCGGCGCACGCCCTCGCCCCACAGGAAGGTCGAGCATTCGAAGCCGGACAAAAAGAAGGTTGGAAAGATCCCTGGACGCAGTGCCACCCGACTCTCCTTCGCTATTTACTCCCGCTCGCGCGAGCGGTCTTCCGGCCAGGCCTGGCGGGCGCAGGCCGCTGCCTGTTCGTTCCAGCGTCCATCCAGCACCATGCAGCGCTCGACCGAGGAACCGGTGCGGAAGCGCGACACCGCCAGCACCAGCACCAGGGCGAGTACCAGCAGCAGGCCGATGACGGACGGTCCCTTCATCATGCTAGGAGACCGATCGGGACGTGGCGGGACTGCGCGACCGGCTCCAGCTCCAGTACAAGCGCAGGCCGAGCAGCAGGGCGACGACCGTGCCCCAGACGATGGGCTGCTCGAAGTTGTGCTTGCCCGCTTTCATCCACCAGTAATGCAGGATGGCCAGCGGCGCGACCACGTAGATCAGGCGATGCAGCTGGGCCCAGCGCCGGCCGAGGCGTTTGATCATGGCGTTGGTGCTGGTCGCGGCCAGCGGCAGCAGCAGGACGAAGGCGATGAAGCCGACCGTGATGAAAGGCCGCTTGAGCACGTCCTTCCACATGGCGCCGACGTCGAAATTGTGGTCGGCCCACAGGAAGGTCAGGAAGTGCATCAGGGCGTAGAAGAAGACGTACAGGCCCAGCATGCGCCGCATCCGGATCAGCCAGTTCCAGCCGGTCAGGCGGCGCAGCGGCGTGACCGCGAGGGTGGCGCACAGCAAATAAAGGGTCCAGTCGCCGGTGCCGTGGGTGACGAACTCGACCGGCTCGACCGGCACCTGCCGGACGATCAGCCAGACGATGCGCGCAAACGGCAGCAGCGCCAGCACGAACAGCAGGCTCTTGATGGCGGCGAGCTGCTTCGGCGATGGGCTGATGCTCGTTCGTACTGGCGCGTTCTTTGTCATCGGGCCTCGCTCAGAAGTACTTCTTCAGGTCCATCCCACTATACAGGGAAGCGACCTGGTCGTAGCCGTTGAACATCAGGGTCTTGCGCTTGGGCGCGAAGAAGCCGCCTTCGCCGATGCGGCGCTCGCTGGCCTGCGACCAGCGCGGGTGGTCGACATTCGGGTTCACGTTCGAATAGAAGCCGTATTCCTCGGGGGCGATGCCGTTCCAGGCGGTGCGCGGCTGGTCCTTCACGAAGCGGATGCGCACCAGCGACTTGGCCGACTTGAAGCCGTATTTCCAGGGCACGACGATGCGCACCGGGGCGCCGTTCTGGTTCGGCAGCACCTGGCCGTACATGCCCACCGTGAGCAGGGTCAGCGGATGCATGGCCTCGTCCATGCGCAAGCCTTCCACATACGGCCATTCCAGCACGCGGCTGCCGACGCCCGGCATCTGGCGCTTGTCGGCCAGGGTCGTGAATTCCACGTACTTGGCATTGCCGGTCGGCTCGACCTGTTTGATCAGGCTGGCCAGCGAATAGCCGACCCAGGGGATCACCATCGACCAGCCCTCGACGCAGCGCAGGCGGTAGATGCGCTCTTCCAGCGGCGCCAGCTTGGTCAGCTGGTCGATGTCCAGGGTCAGCGGCTTTTTCACTTCGCCTTCGATGCGCACCGTCCACGGCCGGGTGCGCAGCGTGTGCGCGTTCTGGGCCGGGTCGGATTTATCGGTGCCGAATTCGTAGTAGTTGTTGTAGTGGGTCGCGTCCTCGAAGGAAGTCTGCTTTTCGGTAGTCGACAGGCCGGCGTTGCGGGCCGCGGCCAGCTTCGCCGCCGGCGTGCCCTGGGCGAAGGCCTCTCGGTTCGCCAGTTCCCACAGCGAGGAGCCGACCGCGGCGGTGGCCGCGATCTGGGCGATGAACTTGCGCCGGCCTTCGTAGACCTCGCGCGGCGTGATTTCGGATGGGAACGGCAAGTCGAGTCCGTTCGGATGTCGTTTGAAAAGCATGATGGCTCCCGCAAAGCATGCCGGGCGCACATTTGCGCCCGACATATCAACCTTACACTATTTGGCGGGATTCAGCCGCGCAGGCCGGGCGTCTCAGAGCTTGCCATACGAATGAAGACCCGACAGGAACATGTTCACGCCCAGGAAGGCGAAGGTGGTGACCAGCAGACCGATCAGCGCCCACCAGGCGGCGACGCGGCCGCGCAGGCCGGACATCAGGCGCATGTGCAGCCAGGCCGCATAGTTCAGCCAGACGATCAGGGCCCAGGTTTCCTTCGGGTCCCAGGACCAGTAGCCGCCCCAGGCCTCGGCCGCCCACAGCGCCCCCAGGATGGTCGCCACCGTGAAGAAGGCGAAGCCGACCGAGATGGCCTTGTACATCACGTCGTCCAGCACTTGCAGGGAAGGCAGGCGGTCGGCCAGGATGCCGTGCGACTTCAGCAGATAGGCGCAGCCGACCATGGCCGCCAGCGAGAAGGTGCCGTAGCCGATGAAGTTGGCCGGCACATGGATCTTCATCCACCAGCTCTGCAGGGCCGGCACCAGCGGCTGGATCTCGGCGGCGCCGCGCGCCACCGTGTACCACAGCAGGAAGCCGACCGCGGCCGAGATCACCAGCAGCACGAACGGGCCCAGCTGGCGGGTGCCGTAGCGCTGTTCGTAGTACAGGTAGAACAGCGCCGTGATCATCGAGAACAGGATGAAGACTTCGTACAGGTTCGAGACCGGGATGTGGCCGACGTCGCTGCCGATCAGGTAGGACTCGTACCAGCGCACCATCATGCCGGTAAAGCCCAGCACCACGGCGGCCCAGCACAGGGTCGAGCCGACGCTGGCGCCGAACGGCGACCTGGCGATCAGGCCGCCCCAGTAGAATACGGTCGAGAACACGAACATCGCGCTCATCCACAGGATCGCGGACTGGCTCGACAACATGTACTTGAGGAAGAATTTCTGGTTGGCGGCGTCGAGCGCGCCGCCGTAGAGCGATACCGCCCACAGCGACAGCACGGCGATCAGCGGCATCAGCCAGCGCACCGGCTTCCAGTGCCAGCCGAGGAAGGCGAAGGTGGGCGCGGCCAGCAGCAGGATCGCCTGTTCGTAGACGTCCATGAAGCTGCCGTAGCGCTGCAGCGCGAACAGGCTGGCGGCCAGCAGGCCGGCGCCGAACAGCCAGTCGATGGCCGTGAGGCGCTTGAAGAAGCCGGGCGGCTGGGTGTACACAGCCTGCGAGGACGGGCCGGGGGTTTGCGTTGCTTGCGACATAGGTTCTCTCCAGTTCCAGGTCTAGCTTACGCCGATTTGCGCGGATTGCGGCAGCCTGGTCTTCAAATCGTCGAACTCGCGCTCGAAGTCGAGCGTCTTGCGCTGGGTGCTCATCGCCATCATCGCATGTGCGGACTGCGGCGCGGTGCCGCCCTGCTCTTTCACCCACACCCAGATGCGGCGCTCGCGGATGTAGAACATCGAGAAGATGCCCAGCACCAGCAGCAGGCAACCCAGGTAGACCACTTTCTTGCCCGGCGAGCGCGTCACCTGCAGCACCGACGCCTTTACTTCGGTAAAGTCCTCGAGCGACAGATAGACCGGCGCGCCGTAGAAGAAACTGTCCGACAGCGCATTCGTCGCCAGCTGCAGGAAGCGGCCATGCGCCTCGGTCGGCTCGACCGGCGCTTCGCCCGCACGCGCATGGGCAGCCTGCCACAGCTCCCACATCGCACCGTTGAGCATCTTCATGAACACATTTGCCGCCTTTTCCTGCTCCGCCGGCGGAATCCGCTCGAGGAATTGCGACACCGCCAGGTAGCCCCCGCCTTTGCCATTCGACCCCTCGCCTGCAAAAATGGCCAGGGTCTTGGCCGCCGATTCCTGCAGCTGGCGCGCCAGCGTGGCGTCCTCTTTCGCCTGCGGCATGGCGCGCTCGGCATAGCGGCGCGCGGCTTCTTCGCGCAAGGCCGGGTCGGCCAGCGCGGCGCGCAGGCGCATCCATTCGCGCACGCCGTGCCGGTCGTCGGACGGGATGCGCAGGAAACTGAAGGGGTCGCCCGGATTGCTGCGCACGCCGGCCAGGTAGACCTCCGCCCCTTCGAGCGTCACCGGCTGCATGTAGTTCATGAACTCGCGCGCCTGGCCGGTCTTGTCGCGCAGTTTATATTGCACGCTCGGACCGACGTTCTTGAGGTCCTTGTTGTTGGCGTTCTTGGCCGCCGAGCCGGTGTGCTGGGACAGGGTGCGGGCCAGCTGCGCCTCGAGCGTTTCGCCCTTCTTGACGTCGCGCACGTCTTGCCCTTGCCCTTCTCTGGTGTTCTCGACGTTGAAGGCGCGGAAGCCCGACCACTCGACGGTGTAGGGGTCGTCACCATGCTTCAGTTCGGTCGCACTGCCGACTTCGCCGTCGATATTGAAAGCCTTGTCGGACGTCCCGCTCATCGGATAGCCGGTCAGCTTCAGCTTGCTGCCGCCATCCTCGATGCCGGACTGGTAGACCGCCACGCCGCGGTAGATCAGCGGCTGGTTGACCTTGATGCTGGCCGGGAAGGTCTTGCCGGTCTCGCTGTCGTGGATCGTGACTTCGCTGGCGAACAGCTTGGGCATGCCGGTCGAGTAGAAGTCGACGATGAACTTGTTCAGGTGGATCGTGAACGGCAGCTCCTGGATCAGCACGCCGTTCGCCTGCTGCAGGATGGCGGTGCTGCTGTTCTGCCCTTCCGGGATCATGGTGTTGCCACGGTAGCTGGGATTGTCCAGGCCGAGGCGGTGCTGCGGCGGGATGGCCGAGATCAGGCCGGCGCCCATGTAGGGCGTCTTGCCCATGAACCATTGTTGAAAGCGGATGGGCAAATCGGAATCGAGCAGGCCGCCCAGCAGGATGATGACGATGGCCGAGTGCGCGAAGATGTAGCCGAACTTGTTGGCGGCGCCCTTCTTGGCCGCCACCAGCACGCCGTTCGGCTTGTCGACCAGCTTGACGCGGTAGCCGGCGTCATTCAGGCGCTGGGCGGTCCGGCTGGCCAGCGCCACTGCGCTGCCGTCCGCGGTCCACTCGGTCTTGTGGTGGAAGTTGCGCAGCGATTCCTCGCGCACGTTCTCGCGCCAGCTGCGCATGTCGCGCAGCATCTTCGGCGCGTTGCGCGCGATGCAGAGGCTGGTGGAGACGATCAGGATGGCCAGGATCAGCAGGAACCACCAGGCGCTGTAGACCGCGTACAGGCCCAGCTTGCGGAAGATCTCGAACCAGAACGGGCCGAACTGGTTGATATAGTCCGGCTCGGCCTTGTTCTGCTGCATGATGGTGCCGATGATGGCGGCGATCGCCAGCATCACCAGCAGGGCGATCGCGAAGCGCATCGACGACACCAGTTCGACCGCCTCGGCCAGTGCGCGGCGGCGCGTCTTCAGTTCAATTCCGGTGGTGCTCATCGAATTCCTGGGGGCGCCAGGCGCCCGGGTTGCTTCTGCTTACTTCAGGCCGGCGATGTAGTCGGCGACGGCTTTCATTTCCTCGTCCGACATGCGCTTGGCAAGCGCGCCCATTTGCGGGCTGTTGTTGCGCGCGCCGCTCTTGAAGGCCTGCAGCTGGTTGATGGTGTAGTCCTGGTGCTGGCCGGCCAGGCGCGGGTACTGGGCAGGCATGCCCGAACCGGTGGCGCCATGGCAGCTGGCGCAGGCGGCCACGCCGCGGTCGGCGATGCCGCCGCGATAGATCTTGCGGCCCAGTTCGACGATGTCCTTGTTTTTCGCCGCACCCTGCTTCGGCTGCTGGGTGGCGAGCCAGGCGGCGATGTTGGTCTTTTCTTCCTCGCTCAGCAGCTTGGCGTAGGTGGTCATCACCGGCTGCTGGCGGTTCGGGGTCGTGAAGTCGACCAGCTGCTTGTGGATGTAGGTGTCGACCTGGCCGGAGAGCTTGGGATTGGCGACGATGGTGGAGTTGCCGCCGGCGCCGTGGCAGGATGCGCAGGCCGGCAGGCCGCGTGCGTTGTCGCCGGTGTCGTACAGGGAACCGCCCTTGGCGGGGTCGGCTTTTGGTGCCGCTGCGCCGTGGGCCGCATCGGCTGCGGAGGCGCTACCGGCAAACGCCAGGGTCGCGAGCAGCAAAGACTTTACGATTGCCGCACCAGCGGCCGGGAAAAACACACGATTCATTCAAGCACCCTGAAAAAGTAGAAATATTCTTGCAGTTACAGTGCAGCGGCCATGCTCGTGTCCTGCCATCCGCTTCGCGGACGACAGGTAACTCCCTATTGTACAATAGCTTTGTTTCCGAACCGCCTTTTTCGTTGCCTTTTTCGCTTTACTTTTCCGCATACTCTTTCATGTCCAAACTCTGGCAAGCCCGTTTCTTCACGACCGTCAACCAGCTGCGCGACCTGCCGCGCACGCAGGCGCCGGAAATCGCCTTCGCCGGACGCTCCAACGCGGGCAAGTCGACGGCGATCAACATCCTCACCAACCAGAAGGGCCTCGCCTTCGCGTCCAAGACGCCGGGCCGCACCCAGCACATCAACTTCTTCTCGATCGGCGGCGCGCACATCGCCATGCACCGCAAGGACCCGACCAAGGTCGACGAGATCCGCGCCCTGCTGGTCGACCTGCCCGGCTACGGCTATGCGGAAGTGTCGGGCGACGCCAAGCTGCACTGGCAGCGCCTGCTCGGCGACTACGTGCAGCGCCGCGAGCAGCTGGCGGCCCTGGTCCTGATCATGGATTCGCGCCGCCCGTTCACCGAACTCGACATCCAGATGCTGGAATGGTTCGCCCCGACCGGCAAGCCGATCCACTGCATCCTGACCAAGGCCGACAAGCTGAACCGCAACGAATCGACCAACGCCCTGCGCCAGGCTCGCCAGGTGCTGGACAGCTACGTGGACGAGGACGGCAACGGCTTCCCCTTCACCGTGCAGCTGTTCTCGGCCCTGAAGCGCGTCGGCATCGACGAAGCGAACGACAAGATCATCGAACTGCTGGGCCTCGACGACGATGAAGAAGACGAGAGCGCAGCCCCGCAGGACGATTCACTCTGATTATTTTCCGAGGACCCGATATGCCGATCATCACGCCATCCCAGTACCCTGCCGTCCGCATGCGCCGCATGCGCCGCGACCCGTTCTCGCGCGCCCTGATGCGCGAAAACACGGTCACCTCGTCGGACCTGATCTACCCGGTGTTCATCCTCGACGGCCAGAACCAGCGCCAGCAGGTGGCCTCGATGCCGGGCGTGGAACGGGTCTCGGTGGACCTGCTGATGAAGGTGGCCGAGGAATGCGTGAGCCTGGGTATTCCGGTGATGGCGCTGTTCCCGGTGGTGGATCAGTCGCTGAAGACATATGACGGCGTCGAAGCGACCAATCCTGACGGCCTGGTGCCGCGCGCAGTGAAAGAGCTGAAGCGTCAGTTCCCGCAGCTGGGCATCATGACCGACGTCGCGCTCGACCCGTACACCACCCACGGCCAGGACGGCCTGCCGGACGAGAACGGCTATATCGTCAACGAGAAGACCATTGCGATGCTGACCCGCCAGGCCCTGGCCCAGGCCGAAGCCGGCGTCGACATCATCGCCCCGTCGGACATGATGGACGGCCGCATCGGCGCGATCCGCATGGCGCTGGAAGAGAAGGAATTCATCCACGCGCGCATCATGGCGTATTCGGCCAAGTACGCCTCCGGCTACTACGGTCCGTTCCGCGAAGCGGTGGGCTCGAGCGCCAACCTGGGCAAGGCCGACAAGAACACCTACCAGATGGACCCGGCCAACAGCGACGAAGCGCTGCGCGAAGTGGCGCTGGACATCGCCGAGGGCGCCGACATGGTGATGGTCAAGCCCGGCATGCCCTACCTGGACGTGGTGCGCCGTGTAAAGGACGAGTTCAAGGTGCCGACCTTCGCCTACCAGGTCAGCGGCGAATACGCGATGCTGCAGGCCGCTTTCCAGAACGGCTGGCTGGACCCGGACAAGGTCCTGCTCGAGACCATGATGTCCTTCAAGCGCGCCGGCGCCGACGGCGTGCTGACGTATTTCGCGCTGGACGTGGCGCGCCGCCTGAAGGCGATGGCCTGAGTTTTAAGTTTTAGATCCTGCCGATCCGCATGGCGATCGGCCAGCACACGGGGCGCCTGCGGTCGGGGTCGCCCCATAGCGCCGCGATGTCGCCGGCGAATCCCACCAGCAGCTCTTCCCGCCCCGCCTCCCTGGCGCTGCGCACCGCGGACCAGGTCGTCAGATAGCCCAGGAATTCGGACAGATGCCAGTCGAGGCGGATCGCCAAAGCGGGCGGCGCCAGTTCTTCGAACGGAAAATCAATCGTCGCGTAGCCGGTATCGACCAGCTTGCGCTCCGGCGGCCAGTACGGCCCGATCTCGTCCCAGTAAAAGGCCTGGAAGCGCGCATCGAGCTCTGCTTCCAGCTTGAGCACACCGTAGCTGACCAGCGCCAGGATGGCGCCCGGCATCGCGATCCGGCGCACTTCCGCATAAAAGGCCGGCAGGTCGAACCAGTGCGCAGCCTGGGCCGCGGTTATCAGGCTGGCGCTCGCATCGGGCAGCGGCAGCTGCTCGGCCGGTGCGCAGCGGTACGCGATGCGCGCGTTCGGGACCGCGTTCGCGATCTGGTCGGCGCTCGGGTCGAGGCCGACGACCTGGTCGAAGTATGGCGCAAGAAGCTGGGTCAGCTGGCCGTTGCCGCAACCGACGTCGACGGCCAGCGTGCTGTCCGGCGCCATCGAGGCCAGCTGCGTGGCGAGCTGGCGCGGGTACTCGGGCCGGAAGCGGGCGTAGGCGCTGCCGCCCTGGTCGAACCAGTTGCGTGCCCCTTCCTGCCGGCCGGCGCGAGCGCTGCTCATTTCGGCGGCTTGTAGTCCGGGAACATTTCCTTGTACAGGAAGTCCATCAGTTCCTTCGTGTCCGCCGGTCTTGCCGACAGGGTCACGACCTTGTTCAGGCGGTGCGAATCCCATTCGAAGTCGCCGTTCTTTTCCTTGCGGATCAGCTCGATCATCTTCTTGACGATGGCGGTTTCAATGTCCGGCTCGCTGCCGCGGTCGACCGAGGCCGTGGTCAGCCAGCGCCGCTTGAAGTTCGGGTTCCAGCCGCGGAATTTCACGTCGGCGTGGCTGAAGGTCTTGTTGGTGACGCTGAACACGCCGCCGGTCTCGTTCGGATCCTGGCCGCCGCGGCCGTTGATGGCGGCGATGTTGGCGAGGGCGTTGCGCATGCCGCGCTGGGCGTCGCTTTCCTCGGCCGGCTGCTCGCTGCGGGCGCCGCGCGCCTGGCGGCGCTTCTCGATGAAGGCCGCCATGTCGGTTTCGTCCGGCTGCAGCTTGGTCTCTTCCTTCGGCTTCGGCTTCGGCGGCTCGACCGGCTTCTCGTTCGGCAGCGTGATCGTGTCCGGCAGGCGCGGCACGATGATCTTCGGCTGCGTGAACTTCGGCATGGCCGGCGCCTTTGACGGGGTCTGCTTCGGCGCCGGCTGGGCGGCTTGCGGCGTCGGCTTGTTCGGTTTCAGCGGCGGCAGCCAGACGACGGCTTCGCCGGCCTTGGGCGGCGCATGCTTCTCGATCTTGGGCTGGAACAGGTAAACCGCCACCAGCAGCAGGTGCAGGCCGACCGTGACGATCAGGCCGGTGCGGTTCGGCTTCCGTTGTCCGTAAGTGACCACTGTCCGTCCAGGCAGCGGCTGGCCGCAATGTACGCAGACATCGCTGTCTTCCGAATGGATGTGGGAATGGTCACGCAAGATGGTTGAACAACTTTCCGGGAAGTAGCAAAGAATGGTCCGAGGGCCGCAGTCTAACCTGTTTTGGGTGAGACGCACATGTTTGTTGGACCTTCGCTAACAGCTTACAAGCTGCCGGAATTGATGGTTGTTACAGAATGTATCCGTGGCGCGACAACGGGTGGTCGGTCGATGTGCAACGTGGGCTCGGGGAGCCCACCCTACGATATCGTGTTGCAACGTAGGGTGGGCACCCCGTGCCCACGCGCAAATCTGCCAATTAAGCGGCCTTGGTCAGCACGACCTTGGGCGCCTCGTGATGCGGCTGGGTTTCCAGCTCGGCCAAATGCGCATCCGTCATCGGCCCCTTGCCGCTGTATCTGTCGAGGTACAGGTAAATGACCGGGGTGATGTACAGCGTGATCACCTGCGAGAAGATCAGGCCGCCGCACACCGCCAGGCCCAGCGGCTGGCGCAGCTCGGCGCCGGCGCCCAGGCCGAGGGCGATCGGCAGCGCGCCCATCAGCGCGGCCAGGGTCGTCATCAGGATCGGACGGAAGCGCAGGATGCAGGCTTCGCGGATCGCCTGCTCCGGCGTCATTCCCTGGTTGCGCTGGGCGTCCAGGGCGAAGTCGATCATCATGATCGCGTTCTTCTTGACGATACCGATCAGCATCAGGATGCCGATCATGGCGATCATCGTCAGGTCCATGTTGAACAGGCGCAGGGTCAGCAGCGCGCCCACGGCCGCCGACGGCAGGCCGGCCAGGATGGTGATCGGGTGGATGAAGCTCTCGTACAGCACGCCCAGCAGGACGTAGATCACGCCCACGGCGGCGATGATCAGAATAAGCTGACTCGACTGTGAATCCTGGAAAACCGCGGCATCGCCGCCGTACTTGGTGATGATCGAGGCCGGCAGCTTCATGTCGCGGCCCATCTGCTCGATCGCCGCGGTGGCGTCGCCCAGCGGCGCGTTCGGCGCCAGGTTAAAGGACAGCGTGATCGCCTGCAGCTGGCCCTGGTGGTTGACGGCGATCGGGCCGACCGTGCGCTTGACGGTGGCGAGGCTGGACAGCTGCACCAGCTGGCCGTTCTTGCTGCGCACCGACAGGCGCGACAGCGCGTCCTCGAACTGGCGGTCTTCAGTGGCCGTCTCCAGGATCACGTAATAGCTGGCGGCGGTCGAATAGATCGTCGAGACCTGGCGCTCGCCGAAGGCGGCGTACAGCGCGGTGCGGACGTCGCCCAGCTGGACGCCCAGCAGGTTGGCCTTGTCGCGGTCGATGTCGAGGGTGGCCTGCAGGCCCTTCTCCTGGGTGTCGCTGGTGACGTCGCGGAACAGCGGGTTGTTGCGCATCCGCTCCTGGAAGTCGTTGGCCCAGTGGCCGATGTCGCCGCCCGAGACGCTCTGCAGCGTGTACTGGTAGCGGCTCTTGGACTGGCGGCCGCCCAGCTGCAGGTTCTGCACCGGCGACATGTAGACGTTGACGCCGGCGACCGCGCGGGTGGCCTTGCGCAGGCGCTCCATGATCTGCGGCATCTTGTCGCGCTCGTCGCGCGGCTTCAGCACCACGAACATGCGGCCGTTGTTGCCGCCGCCCGAGAAGGCGGTCGTGTCCTGCACCGCCGGATCGGCCTGGATGATGGCCGCGACACGGGCGTGCAGCGCCTGCATGGCGGACGACGAGATGTCTTCGGCGGCCTCGGTGGACACGCGCAGCTGGCCGATGTCTTCTTCGGGGAAGAAGCCTTTCGGGATGGTCGTGTACAGCAGCACCGTCAGCGCGAAGGTGCCGAAGGCGATCAGGAGCACCACGAAGCGGAATTTCAGGGCGATGTCGAGCGTCTTCTCGTAGCCGTTGCGGACCTTGGTAAAGCCGCGCTCGAAGTGGCGGCCGATGAAGCTCTTTTCTTCGTCGGGACCGTGGCCGTGCTCGGGAAGCAGGCGCGAGGACAGCATCGGCACCAGGGTCAGCGACACCACCGCCGACACCAGGATCGCCAGGCCGACGATCACCGCGAATTCGTGGAACAGCAGGCCGATCACGCCCGGCATGAAGAAGATCGGAATGAACACCGCCACCAGCGAGATCGAGATCGAGATGATGGTGAAGCCCATCTCGCGCGCGCCTTCCAGCGAGGCGCGCAGCGGCTTCTTGCCCATTTCGATATGGCGCACGATGTTTTCCAGCACCACGATCGCGTCGTCGACCACCAGGCCCACCGCCAGCGTGATGCCGAGCAGCGAGATGTTGTCGAGGCTGTAGCCGAACGCGTACAGCAGGCTGAGGGCGCCCAGCAGCGAGATCGGCATCGTGATGGCCGGGATGAAGGTCGCCGACACGCGGTGCAGGAACAGGAAGATCACCAGCACCACCAGGCCGACGGTCAGCGCCAGCGTGAAGTTCACGTCGTGGATCGCTTCGCGAATCGACTTCGAGCGGTCGTTGACCAGGTTGATCTTGATCGAGGCCGGCAGCTGCGACTGGAAGCGCGGCAGCAGCTTGCGCACGTGGTCGACCACGGCAACGGTGTTGGCGTCCGGCTGGCGCTGCACCAGCAGCACGATGGCGCGCTCGCCGTTGTAGGCGCCGTAGGCCTTGGTCGACTGGTAGCTGTCCTCGACGGTGGCGACGTCCTTCAGGCGTACCGGCTGGCCGTCGCGGGTGGCGACGATCAGTTCCGCGAAGTCGGCCGCCTTCATCATCTGCGGCGGGCCCTGGATGGTGAGCGTCTGCTGCGGGCCGTCCAGGATGCCGAGGGCGGCGTTCGAGTTGGCCGTGCGCAGCGAAGCCGCCAGCTCGTCCATCGTCAGGTTACGCGCGTTCATCAGGTCGGTCTTGGCGCGCACGCGCACCGCGAATTTCTTGCCGCCGTTAACCTGCACCTGGGCCACGCCCGGCAGGGTCGAGATGGCCGGCGACACCAGGTTCTCGGCGTAGTCGTTCAGCTCCGACAGGTTCATCGACGGCGAGGTCATGGTCATGAACAGCACCGGCGCGTCGGCCGGATTGACCTTGCGGTAGGACGGCAGGTCCGTCATTTCCTGCGGCAGCTGGCGCTGGGCGCCCAGCAGCGCGGCCTGGACGTCGACCGCCGCCTTGTTGACGTCGATCGAGGAGTCGAATTCCAGCGTCAGCGAGGTATTGCCCTGGGTGCTGGTCGAGGTGATCAGGTTGATGCCGGCGATGGTCGAGAACTGCTTCTCGAGCGGCAGCGCCACCGACGACGCCATGATCTCCGGGCTCGCGCCCGACAGGTTGGCGTTGACGTTGATGACCGGGGTGTTATAGCTGGGCAGCGCGGCAACCGGGATGTGCATGTAGGCCAGCACGCCGACCAGGATCAGGCTGATCGACAGCAGCACGACCATGATCGGCCGGCGGATACAGAGTTCCGAGAGACTCATGCGGGACCACCTTTTTTGCCGCCCTTGTCCATGTCGGACGCCAGGCGCACCTTGTTACCCGGGCGGACGTTCTGCTTGCCCTCGGTGATGATCTGCTCGCTGCCGGTCAGGCCGCTGACCGCGGCGTCGGTACCGGCGCCGTACAGGCGCTCCACCGGCACCTGCTTGGCTGAGTGGTCCTTTTCCAGAACGTAGACGAAGGTGCCCTGGGCATTCGTGATGATCGCGTTCTGCGGCACCACCACGGCGTCCTTGATGGTCTGCACCGTCACTTTCGTGCCGACGTACTGGCCCGGCCACAGCGTGGTGTCGCGGTTGGCGAATTCGGCCTTGACCTTGATGGTGCCGGCGGCCGGGTCGACGGTGTTGTCGATGAAGCTCAGGGTGCCGGTGACCGGCGCCATGCCGGCGCCGGGGGTCGCCTCGACCTCGATCTTGCCGCGCTTTTGCGCCGCCAGCAGGCCGGGCAGACTCGATTCCGGCAGCGTGAAGGCGATCGTGATCGGATCGAGCTGGGTGATGGTGGTGAGCGACGTCGCCGGCTGCACCAGGCTGCCCGGGTAGACCGCGATGCCGCCGACGCGGCCGGACATCGGCGCACGGATGGCGGTATAGCTGGTGCTGACGCCGGCCGCGCGCGCCGCCGCGGTATCGGCCTGCAAAGTGGCCTTGGCCTGGTCGACCTGAGCCTTCAGCGTATCCACCGCGCTCTGGGCGATGAACTTCTGGGCCACCAGGTCCTGGCTGCGCTTGAGCTGGCGCTCGAGGTCGGCCATCTGCGCGCGGTCGCGTTCGACCTGGGCCTGGGCCTTGTCCTGGTTGGCGCGGTCGGCGCGGTCGTCGAGCGAGAACAGCAGCTCGCCGGCCTTCACGAACTGGCCTTCCTTGATGTGGACCTGGCGGATGGTGGCCGTGGTCTGCGGATGCAGGTCGACGGTGCGGATCGGGGTGACGGTGCCGTTGGCCTGCTGGACCACCGGCACGTCGCGGCGTTGCGGCGCCACCACATTGACGACGGCCGGCGGCTGGCCGCCCTTGCCCTTGGCGCCGGCGGCGCCGGCGTTCGCGCCTTCCTTTTCCTGGCTGCAGCCGGTCGCACCGGCAATGACGATGACGGCGGCGGCGATGGCGCCGAGATGATGCATTTTCATTCCACTCCCTGTGCCGCCTATGCCGGCGGCTTCGTTTTTATCATGTTCGATGAGGATGCTGGGGAAGCCTCCGCGGCGATTTTCGCACATCGGAATGACCGCGGCATTACTTCCCTGGGTAGTACTCCGGCAGCATGAGGGTTGCTTCCAGGCCGCCGTCCGGATGGTTCGCCAGCGTGATGCTGCCGCCATGCTGTTCGGCGATGTTGCGGGCGATCGTCAGTCCGAGGCCGGTGCCGCCCGACTCGCGCGAACGCGAGCTCTCGACGCGGTAGAACGGATCGAAGACGCGCGCCAGTTCGGCTTGCGGGATGCCGGGGCCGGCGTCGCGGATACGGATCCGCGCCGCGCCGTTGATGCGGTCCACCGTGACCCTGGCCGACTGGCCGTACTTGACGGCGTTGTCGATCAGGTTGACCAGGCAGCGGCGCAGGTCCATCGGGCGGCCCAGCATCGCCATGTTGGCGCTGCCGGACAGGCTTACGTGCTGGCTGGCGTCGGTGGCGTCGGCGCACACGGAATCCAGCAGCGAATCGAGATCCATCATCTGCATGGTTTCGGTGGTGTCCATGCTGCGCGCCAGGTCCAGGCCTTCGCGCACCATCGCCTGCATCGCCGACAGGTCGCCGATCAGGCGCCCCTGCAGTTCCGGCTCGCTCACTTTTTCCAGGCGCAGGCGCAGGCGCGTCAGCGGGGTCTGCAGATCGTGGGTGATCGCGGCCAGCATCTGGGTGCGCTGGAAGATGTACTGGCGGATCCGCGCCTGCATCGCATTGAAGGCGGCGCTGGCCTGGCGGATCTCGTCGGCGCCGGTCAGGTCCAGCGGCGGATGGTTGATGTCGTTGCCGAGGTCCTTTGCGGCCTGGGCCAGCTGCTTGAGCGGACGGATGGTCATGCGCGCCACCAGGTAGGCCAGGAAGCCGATGCTGACCAGCAGCAGCGCGATGGTGCCGGTGTAGTCGGCGTGCTCCGGCGAGGTGGCGGAGCGCGGCGGCAGCACCGACAGGATCAGCGGGGTGCCGTCGCGCAGGCTTACCAGGATGCTTTCGCAAGTGCCGCGCCACTTCATGCGCAGCAGGCCGTACACCACCGGCTGCTCGCGCGCCAGCGCGCAAGCCGCCGGGCGCACGGCAAGTGACTGCATACGGTAGGGCTTGTTGTCGGGCGACTTGTTGATGCGCACAGACAGGTTCTTGGTGAATTCGGTCGGCGACGGCGCCAGCGCCGGCAGCCGGGCTGCCTCCAGTTCGATACGCATGCCGGGACGGTTCGCTACCTGGATGTAGGCGCTGCGCGCCGATTCGGGAACGATCTCGGTGGCCATGATCAGCTGTTCGGCGCGGTCGAGGTTGTTCAGGTCGCGGAACTCGTCGATGACGCGCCGGCGTTCCACGTCCGCCAGCAGCTGGGTCAGCGCGGCGGTCAGCAGGACGCCCAACAGCAGGGTGATGAACACGCGGCCCGTCATGGAGCCGATGAATGCCTTCACGCGCCGGGCTCCACGCTCACCTGCCCGGCGAGCACATAGCCGCCGTTTCGGACCGTCTTGATAATCTGGGGCATGCGCGCGTCCTCGCCCAGCTTCTGGCGCAGGCGGCTGATCTGGATGTCGATCGAGCGGTCGAAGGGGTCGGCGTCGCGGCCCTGGGTCAGGTTCAGCAGCTGGTCGCGGTTCAGCACGCGGTTCGGGTGCTCGAGGAACACGCGCAGCAGGCGGAACTCGGCGCCCGACAGCATGATGACCACGCCCTGCGGATTGACCAGGTGGCGCGCGGTCAGGTCCAGGGTCCAGCCGGAGAACTTCATCTGCTGCACGCTCTCGGCCTGCGAGTTCGGCGGCATCGCATGGCTGCGGCGCAGCACGCTGCGGATGCGCGCCAGCAGCTCGCGCGGCTCGAAGGGCTTGGGCAGGTAGTCGTCGGCGCCCATCTCGAGGCCGAGGATGCGGTCGAGCGGCTCATTGCGTGCCGTGAGCATGATCACCGGCAGGGTCGAGGTCGCGCGCAGCTTGCGGCACAGGGTCAGGCCGTCGTCGCCGGGCAGGTTCAGGTCGAGCACGATCAGGTCGGGGCGCGCTTCATCCAGCGTCTTCCACATCGCGGTGCCGTCAGCGGCGGCCAGCGCACGGTAGCCGTTCGCTTCAAGGTAGTCGGCCAGCAGGGAGCGGATATCGCGGTCGTCATCGACGATCAGAATGGTAGATGGATTGTCCATGCCACCATTATCCCGACTTCACCCGCCCCTGAACAGCCACTTTGTATCGGCTTGTATATGGATGGTGTAGGGAAACAAATTGATACAAAGGGCGAGACAGCGGACACGCTGCACTTACACTTTTCACCGAAGATGGACTCACCGTGCAGCGAGATGTTCTCATGATGATGCACGCAGCCGTGGCAGCCGCCACATCAACTTGACTAGGAAAAAGAGATGAACACCACCTACCGCAAAACACTCCTCACTGCCATCGCCGCACTGTCCCTGGGCGGCGCGATGATCGCCGCCCAGGCGCAGTCGCAGGCGCCCGGCGCGCATCCGAAAGCGCAGCTGAGCAAGGAAGAACGCCAGGCCAGACACGCCGAGTTCAGCGCCAAGCGCGAGCAGATGCGCGCCCAGCGCGTGGCAAAACTGCACGACGAGCTGAAGATCACGCCGGCCCAGGAGAACGCCTGGAATACCTTCGTGGCCTCGATGAAGCCGGCACACCGCGCCGGTGACCGCCAGCACGGCGACCGCGCCGCCGTGGCCGGCCTGAGCGCGCCTGAACGCGCCCAGAAGATGATCGAGCGCCAGAAACAGCGCACGGTCTTCATGGAACAGCGCCTGGCTGCCCTGAACAGCTTCTATTCGGTGCTGTCGCCGGACCAGAAGAAGGTCTTCGACGAGAAGGCGGCGCGCATGCAGCACCGCTTCGGGCGCCAGGGCGGTGGCCATGGTGGCTGGCAGCATGGCGGGCAGCGTGGCGGTGATACCGCTCGCGGTTAAGCGCTAGCCGTCGAACGTCGTCCCCGCGCAGGCGGGGACCCAAGTTTGCATGCATTACGACTGCTCTACGAACTTGGCCCCCCGCCTGCGCGGGGGCGACGGTCAGTTTAGCTTTGCCAACGAAGCCAGAAACTTCTGGCTATCCTGGTAGCCAATCACCCGCCCATCCGCAATCTCCCGCCCACGCCGGTCGAACAGGATGATCCCCGGTGGCCCGAACAGCCCAAAACGCTTCAGCATCGCCCGGTCCGCCGCATCGTTGGCGGTCACGTCCACTTGCAGCAGCATCGTATCCGCCAGCCGCGCCTTGACGGCCGGATCGACGAAGGTCAGTTTTTCCATCTCCTTGCACGACACGCACCAGTCGGCATAAAAGTCGAGCATGGCGTTCTTGCCATTGGTCGCGGCCAGCGCCTGGTCGAGCTGCTCGACGGTCTTGATGCGGGTGAAGGCCAGTTGCTGGGCCGGCGCGCCGCCGGTGAAGCGCGCCAGCGGCGCCAGCGGGTCGCGTGCGCCGCTGGCCAGGCCCACCAGCTGGACCGCGCCCAGCACGGCGCAGGCCGCGCCCAGGGCCATGCCGCCCCAGTGGCGCTTCACGCCGCCTGCGCCCTTCAGCAGGTAGAAGCCATAGCCCAGCAGCAGCGCGGCCCACAGCAGCATCTGCAGCAGGCCCGGCAGCACCGGCGCCGTCATCCACAAGGCCATCGCCAGCATCAGCACGCCAAAGAAGCGCTTCACCGACTCCATCCACAGGCCCGCGCGCGGCAGCAGCGAGCCGGCCGAGACGCCGACCAGCAGCAGCGGCACGCTCATCCCGATCGCCATCGCGAACAGCGCGGCGCCGCCGATCAGCACGTCGCGGGTCTGGCTGATGTAGACCAGGGCGCCGGCCAGCGGCGCAGCCACGCAGGGGCCGACGATCAGGGCCGAGATCGCGCCCATGGCGAACACGCCCGCCAGCTTGCCCGAGGCCTGGCGGCCGGACGCGTCGGCAAGGCGGGTCTGCAGGGCGGCAGGCACCTGGAGTTGAAAGACGCCGAACATCGACAGCGACATCGCCGCGATCAGCAGGCCGAAGGCCCCCAGCACCCATGGATTCTGCAGCGCCGCGGCCAGGCCTTCGCCGAGCAGGCCGGCGGCCACGCCCAGCAGGGTGTAGACGATCGCCATGCCGAGCGAATACGAGAGCGAGAGGATGAAGCCACGCCCGCGGCCGGCCTGCTGGCCTTCGCCGACGATGATCGACGACAGGATCGGCACCATCGGCAGCACGCAGGGGGTGAAGGCCAGGCCCAGGCCCAGCAGGATGAAGGCGGGGATGATGGCGAGCAGGCGGCCGCCCTGCAGCAGCGCAGCGATGCCGGAGAGTTCGGAGGGGGCGGTGGTGACGGTGGCGGTCACTGCCGGGGCCGTTGCAGCGGCGCCGGCGGCCGGGGCGGTTGCGGGCGGGTCGGCGGCGGGTGTGGCCTCGGCGCTGGGCGTTGCCGCGCCTGCGGCTGCTGGCTGGGCGCCCGCCGCAGCTTGCTGGGCGGCGGGTGGCTGAACTGCGGCGGACGGCGTCGGCGAAGGCGTCAGCTTGAAGCCGGATGCGCCCTCGGCAGCAGGGCTCGAACCGAGGGCGCCACTACCGGATTGTCCCGGCGGCACGCTCATCTGCGGCGACGACTGCCCTGCCCCGCCGCCGCCCGCCACCAGGCGTACGCTGGCGTCCTGCGGCGGATAGCAGAGACCCTTGTCCGCGCAACCCTGGCCGGTCACGTTCAGCGTGAACGTCCCCTCTCCTTGCACCGGAATGCGGATCGTCACGCTGTGGTGATAGGTTTCGACGTCCTTGTTGAAGGTCTCGTCGAATTTGACTTTGCCGGACGGGATCTGCGCTTCGCCCAGCTTCGCGCCGGCGGCGCTGAATTTGAAGCGCTCGCGGTACATGTAGTAGCCGTCGGCGATCGCATAACTGACCTCGGCCGTATGCGGGTCGAGCATGCGCGCGGACAGCTTGAACGCCTGTTCGGGCGGCAGGAAGTCGTCCGCGGCGTGGACGGGAGCGAGCAGGACGAGGCTGGCGAACAGCGAAAGCAGGAGTCGGAGCATGGGAGCAGATGTTGGTTCAACGCAGCGGAATGGTACACCGGGCGTGTGCTTGGTGCACGGGCGAAAAAAAACCAGGCACGAGGCCTGGTTTTTTCATGCGCTAACTACCGATTACTCGGCGGTCGGTGCGTTTTCGTCGACGCCGACTTCCGGACGGTCGGTCAGCTCGACATAGGCCATCGGTGCATTGTCGCCAACGCGGAAGCCCATCTTCAGGATACGGGTGTAGCCGCCATTACGGTTCGCGAAACGCGGGCCGATGTCAGCGAACAGCTTCTGGACGATCTCACGGTCGCGCAGGCGGGCGAATGCCAGGCGCTTGTTTGCCAGGGTGTCTTTCTTGCCCAGGGTGATGATCGGCTCGACGACTTTGCGCAGTTCCTTTGCTTTCGGAACGGTGGTCTTGATCGCTTCGTGACGCAGCAGCGAAACGGTCATGTTGCGCAGCATGGCCAGGCGGTGGGACGAAGTACGGTTCAGCTTACGGAGGCCGTGACGGTGACGCATGGTAAATCCTTTCGAGTTTTAAATTCCAGTTCTTCGATCGCTCAGGCAACTTGCAGGAGCGCGGACCGGTTCAAATGGTTAAAAAGCTTGCAGCAACATGCCGCAAGCGGTACAACAAAAAACAGCCAGCGTATCGGGGATGCGAGAAACCGTAGCGAGCAGGGCTCAGTTTGGTCCGAGAAGCGCAGCCGTACTTACGGTATGGCCGGTCCGCCGTAGCGGAGCATCGCAGGGCCAAAATGTGCCCGCGCAGTAGGTTTATCGCGCCCCCACCACAATTACTTTTCCAGACCTGCAGGCGGCCAGTTTTCCAGCTTCATGCCCAGGGTCAGACCACGGGAAGCCAGGACTTCCTTGATCTCGTTCAGCGACTTGCGGCCCAGGTTCGGGGTCTTCAGCAGTTCGTTTTCCGAACGCTGGATCAGATCGCCGATGTAGTAGATGTTCTCGGCCTTCAGGCAGTTTGCCGAACGGACGGTCAGTTCCAGGTCGTCCACCGGACGCAGCAGGATCGGATCGACCAGCGGTGCGCGCGACGGCGCTTCCGCGGCGGCTTCGGTGCCTTCCAGGGCGGCGAACACGTTCAGCTGGTCGACCAGCACGCGTGCCGATTGACGGATCGCCTCTTCCGGGGTGATGACGCCATTGGTCTCGATGTTGATGATCAGCTTGTCCAGGTCGGTACGCTGTTCGACACGGGCCGATTCCACGGCGTAGGACACGCGGCGCACCGGCGAGAACGATGCATCCAGGATGATGCGGCCGATGGTCTTGTTGGTGTCTTCCGACAGGCGGCGGACGTTACCCGGCACATAGCCGCGGCCCTTCTCGACCTTGATCTGCATGTCCAGCTTGCCGCCGGCGGTCAGGTGAGCGATCACGTGTTCCGGGTTGATCAGTTCAACGTCATGCGGCAGGTCGATGTCCGATGCCAGGACGGGGCCTTCGCCTTCCTTCTTCAGGGTCAGGGTCACGGAGTCACGGTTGTGCACCTTGAACACGACGCCCTTCAGGTTCAGCAGCAGGTCGACCACGTCTTCCTGCACGCCGTCCAGCGACGAGTACTCGTGCACGACGCCAGCGATCGTCACTTCGGTCGGCGCGTAGCCGATCATCGACGACAGCAGGACGCGGCGCAGCGCGTTGCCCAGCGTATGGCCATAACCACGTTCGAACGGCTCCATCACGACTTTCGCGTGGCCGGCGCCGAGGGTCTCGACGTCGATGATACGTGGCTTCAACAGACTGTTTTGCATGAAAGGTCCTTTATCAATACCCTCGGCTCGTTACACCGATAAGGCTGATGGCATCAATTGAAAACGCCTGCTCCGTAGAGCAGGCGGGTACGACGAATTCGGTATCTGACGGCAGCGCCGTCGTTCCCGCGCAGGCGGGAACCCAAGTTAGTGCTAACACTGCGCACCCAAACTTGGATCCCCGCCTGCGCGGGGACGACATCGTCGCGGGATGACCGCGACGATGTCGATTAACGCGAGTACAGTTCGACGATCAGTGCTTCGTTGACGTCGGCGGCGATCTCGTTACGTTCCGGGAACGAACGGAAGGTGCCTTCCATCTTCTTCGAATCGACCGACACCCAGCTCGGCATACCGACTTGTTCGGCCAGCGACAGGGCTTCGACGATACGGGTCTGCTTCTTGGCCTTTTCGCGGACAGCGACGACGTCGCCGGTCTTGACCTGGTAGGAAGCGATGTTCACGACCTGGCCGTTCACGGTGAAGGCTTTGTGGCTGACCAGCTGGCGCGCTTCGGCGCGGGTCGAGCCGAAGCCCATGCGGTAAGCGACGTTGTCGAGACGGCCTTCCAGCAGCTTCAGCAGGGTTTCGCCGGTGTTGCCCTTGCGGCGCGACGCTTCGGCGAAGTAACGGCGGAACTGGCGCTCCAGGATGCCGTACATGCGCTTGACCTTCTGCTTTTCACGCAGCTGGTTGCCGTAGTCCGAGGTGCGCTGGCCCGACTTGACGCCGTGCTGGCCCGGCTTGACGTCCAGTTTGCACTTGGAGTCGAGCGAGCGGCGTGCGCTCTTCAGGAACAGGTCGGTGCCTTCACGGCGCGACAGTTTTGCTTTTGGTCCGATATAACGTGCCACGTTAAACTTCCTTTGTTTGAATGATCACGCCCCGGATGCGATCTGAATCGCAACAGGCGCTAGTCCAGTTCTGCATGAGACCGGACGTGGCTTACAAATACCCTGCATCGGGTCGACGCAAGGCGACAATAGCCGGGCAGTATAACCCATTTCTGGGCTCACTGCACCGGCGATTCTTTGACGACGATCTCGTCGCGTATCTGCCACACACGCGGGCTGCGCCCGACTGTGTGGCGTACAACTTATTTAGATACGACGGCGCTTCGGCGGACGGCAGCCGTTGTGCGGCACCGGCGTCACGTCCTGGATCTCGGTGATCTTGATACCCAGGTTGTTCAGCGCGCGCACAGCCGATTCACGGCCAGGGCCCGGGCCCTTGATGCGCACTTCCAGGTTCTTCACGCCGTATTCCTGAGCGACCTTGCCAGCTGCTTCAGCTGCGACCTGGGCCGCAAACGGGGTCGATTTACGCGAACCCTTGAAGCCGGCGCCGCCGGAAGTTGCCCACGACAGGGCGTTGCCCTGGCGATCGGTGATCGTGATGATGGTGTTGTTGAACGACGCGTGGACGTGTGCGATGCCTTCGGCGACGTTCTTCTTGACCTTCTTGCGGATGCGCGCTGCTGCTGCGCTGCTTTGTTGCTTAGCCATGGTCGGTTCCTAGATTATTTCTTCAGCGATTGAGCGGCTTTGCGCGGGCCCTTGCGGGTACGTGCATTGGTACGGGTGCGCTGACCGCGGACCGGCAGGCCCTTACGGTGACGCATGCCGCGGTAGCAGCCCAGGTCCATCAGACGCTTGATGTTCATGGACAGTTCGCGACGCAGATCGCCTTCGACCACGAACTTGCCAACCTGCTCGCGCAGCTTTTCCAGTTCGTTGTCGTCCAGGTCCTTGACCTTCTTGTTGGTTGCAACGCCGGTCGCTGCGCAGATCTGCTGCGAACGGGTACGGCCGATGCCGTAGATCGCCGTCAGGCCGATGACGGTGTGCTGATGATTGGGGACATTGACCCCTGCAATACGTGCCATTCGATATTCCTCGTATTAACCTTGACGCTGCTTGTGACGCGGCTCGACGCAGATCACGCGGACCACGCCCTTGCGCTTGATGATCTTGCAGTTGCGGCAGATCCGCTTGACTGAAGCATTAACTTTCATTTTGCACTCTCTTCCAGATTCGATTACTAAATGTTTTACTTGGTGCGGAACACGATGCGGGCCCGGGACAGGTCGTACGGCGTCAACTCAACCGTCACCTTGTCGCCCGGCAGAATGCGGATGTAATTCATCCGCATTTTACCCGAGATATGTCCCAACACCACGTGCCCGTTTTCCAGCTTCACGCGAAAGGTCGCGTTCGGGAGATTCTCGAGAATCTCCCCTTGCATTTGGATGACGTCGTCTTTTGCCATTCGGTATGCTCACTCCTGGGTATCGGCGCCGCTCAACGCGACGGGATACCGCCTTTGAAATTCGCCTTGCGCAGCAGCGACTCATATTGCTGCGACATGACGTAGTTCTGCACTTGTGCCATGAAGTCCATGGTTACCACCACCACGATAAGCAGTGAGGTGCCGCCGAAATACACTGGAACTTTCCAGTACGACGTCATGAACTCCGGCAGCAGGCACACCAGGGTGATGTAGACCGCACCGGCCAGGGTCAGGCGCATCAGGATCTTGTCGATGTAGCGCGCAGTTTGCTCGCCCGGACGGATGCCCGGAACGAATGCGCCGCTCTTCTTCAAGTTGTCCGCCGTTTCCTTGCTGTTGAATACCAGCGCCGTATAGAAGAAGCAGAAGAACACGATCGCCACCGCATACAGCAACGCATGGATCGGTTCGCCCGAGCCCAACGACGCTGCGAGGTCCTTCAGGAACCCGATGAACGGGCTCGAAGTATCCTTGCCGCGCGTGAACCAGTCGACGATCGTGGCCGGGAACAGGATGATCGACGAAGCGAAGATGGGCGGAATCACACCGGCCATGTTCAACTTCAGCGGCAGGTGGCTGGTTTGGCCACCGTAGATCTTGTTACCGACCTGGCGTTTCGCGTAATTCACCAGGATCTTACGCTGGCCGCGTTCAATGAACACGACCGCGTAGGTCACCAGGGCCACCAGAATCACGATGAGGATTGCGGAGAAGCTATTGATCGAACCTTGGGACACCAGGGTGAACAGATTACCCAGGGCGCTCGGCAGACCAGCCGCAATACCGGCAAAGATGATGATCGAGATACCGTTGCCAAGACCACGTTCCGTGATCTGCTCACCCAGCCACATGAGGAACATGGTGCCGGTCAGCAGGGTCACGACAGTCACAAGGCGGAAAGCCATGCCCGGATCGAGCACGAGGCCTTGCTGGGCTTCCAGCGCGACCGCGATGCCGAATGCCTGGAACAGAGCCAGTGCCACCGTAAAATACCGGGTGTACTGGGTGATCTTGCGGCGTCCGGCCTCGCCTTCCTTCTTCAGCGCCTCCATCTGCGGCGAGACGATCGATGCCAGCTGCATGATGATCGAAGCCGAAATATAAGGCGTGATACCGAGAGCGAACACAGCAAAGCGGGACAAGGCGCCGCCCGAGAACATGTTGAACATGCCAAGGATGCCGCCTTCGTTCTGCTTGAACAGCTGGGCCAGGGCGACCGGGTCAATCCCGGGGACCGGGATGTGAGCGCCGATACGGTACACGACCAATGCCCCAAGCAGGAACCACAACCGCCCCCAGGGGAAGCCGGAAGCGGCGCTTTTACCAAGTTGTGAATTAGTCGCCAATTTTTGCTCCGATCAGGCAGCGGTCGCGTTTAGGCGACCGAGCCGCCAGCTGCTTCGATCGCTGCCTTCGCGCCAGCGGTGGCTTTGATGCCTTTCAGGTTCACCGCTTTGGTGATTTCACCCGACAGGATCACGCGCACATCGCGAGCGACGACCGACAGCACGCCGGCTTGCTTGAGCACCAGGATGTCGACATCGCCGACCGCCAGGTTGTTCAGGTCCGACAGACGGACTTCAGCCTTGAACGTCGCGTTCAGGGACTTGAAGCCTCGCTTCGGCAGACGGCGCTGCAGAGGCATCTGACCGCCTTCGAAGCCGACTTTGTGGAAGCCGCCCGAACGCGATTTCTGACCTTTGTGACCGCGGCCGGCAGTCTTGCCGAGGCCCGAGCCGATACCGCGACCGACGCGACGCTTAGCGTGCTTGGCGCCGTCAGCAGGTTGAATGGTATTGAGTTGCATATTTTCTCCGTTAACCAAGCCGCGGCTTAGTCGACAATTTTCACGAGGTAGTTGACCTTGTTGATCATGCCGCGGACCGACGGGGTGTCCTGCAGCTCGGAAACCGAGTTGACACGACGCAGACCCAGACCACGCACGGTGGCGCGGTGATCCTGACGGGTACCGATCAGGCCTTTGACCAGCTTGACTTTAATGGTGTTTGCCATGGTAATTCCCCTTAACCCAGGATCTCTTCGACCGACTTGCCGCGCTTGGCAGCGATGTCAGCCGGGGTGCTCATCTTCGCCAGACCGTCGAGGGTAGCGCGAACCAGGTTGTACGGGTTCGACGAACCGGTCGACTTGGCGACCACGTCGGTCACGCCCATCACCTCGAAGATTGCGCGCATTGCGCCGCCGGCGATCACGCCGGTACCCGGCTTGGCCGGAGCCATCAGGACGCGCGAGGCGCCGTGACGACCGGTAACGGTGTGCTGCAGGGTACCGTTCTTGAGGGGCACCTTGATCAGGTTGCGGCGAGCTTCTTCCATCGCTTTCTGCACGCCGACCGGAACTTCCTTCGACTTGCCTTTACCCATGCCGATGCGGCCATCGCCGTCACCGACAACGGTCAGCGCTGCAAAACCCATGATACGACCACCCTTGACCACTTTGGTCACGCGGTTGATCGCGATCATTTTCTCGCGCATGCCATCATCCGGCTTGTCGCTTGCCATTTTCGCTTGCATTTTTGCCATGACGATTCTTCCTTAGAACTTCAGACCGGCTTCACGCGCGGCTTCTGCCAGCGCCTTCACACGGCCGTGGTAACGGAAACCCGAACGGTCGAATGCGACTTCGGTGATCCCTGCTTTCAGTGCTTTCTCTGCGACGCGCTTGCCAACCAGTGCGGCTGCAGCAGCGTTGCCGCCGGCGCCGGACTTGCCGCCCAGCTCGGCGCGCACTTCTGCTTCCAGCGTCGAAGCCGAAACCAGGACCTTCGCATCCGGGCTGATCAGGTTCGCATAGATGTGCAGGTTGGTGCGGTGAATCGACAGGCGATTCACACCCAGCTGCGCGATCTTGATGCGGGTTTGGCGTCCGCGACGCAGACGCGATTGTTTCTTGTCCATGTCAGCTCCGATTATTTCTTCTTGGTTTCTTTAAGCTTAACCACTTCGTCCGCATAACGGACACCCTTGCCCTTATAAGGCTCAGGCGAGCGGTAAGCACGCACTTCTGCGGCAACCTGGCCGACCTTTTGACGATCGATACCCTTGATCAGGATTTCGGTCGGGGTCGGGGTGGTTGCAGTGACGCCTTCCGGCATCGCGTGCAGAACAGGGTGCGAGAAGCCCAGGGACAGGTTCAGGGCGTTGCCCTGCACAGCTGCCTTGTAACCCACGCCGACCAGGGTCAGCTTGCGCTCGAAGCCCTTGGTCACGCCGGTCACCATGTTGTTGACCAGTGCACGCAGGGTGCCCGACATTGCGTTCGATTCGCGGGAATCGTCGATAACGTCGAACGACAGCGTGCCGTTGTTGTTTTCCACTTTGACCAGGCCGTTCAGCGCCTGGGTCAGGGTGCCCAGCGGGCCCTTGACGGTGATCGACGACGCGTTGATCGCGACATCGGTACCGGCCGGGACGGCGATTGGCATCTTAGCTACTCGAGACATCGTCTACTCCTTAAGCCACGTAGCAAAGCACTTCGCCACCGACGCCGGTTGCACGTGCTTTACGGTCGGTCATCACACCCTTCGGGGTCGAGACGATTGCCACGCCCAGGCCGTTCATGACCTGAGGGATCTCGTCTTTGCCCTTGTAGATGCGCAGGCCAGGACGGGACACGCGCTCGATGCGCTCGATAACCGGACGGCCAACGTAATATTTCAAACCGATGTTCAGTTCCGACTTGCCACCTTCGGTGGACACGGCGAAATCTTCGATGTAACCCTCGTCCTTCAGGACGTTGGCGATCGCAACTTTGACTTTCGAGGACGGCATCGACACGTTGGTCTTTTGCACGCCTTGTGCGTTGCGGATGCGGGTCAGCATATCGGCGATAGGATCGCTCATACTCATTGCTTATTCTCCTATTACCAGCTAGCTTTGGTCATACCCGGGATTTCGCCTTTCATGGCGAATTCGCGGAGTTTGGTACGGGCCAGACCGAATTTACGGAAAGTGCCACGCGGACGGCCGGTCATTGCGCAGCGGTTACGCTGGCGGCTCGGCGCCGAGTTACGCGGCAGCGCCTGCAGCTTCAGGCGCGCTTCGTATTGCTCTTCTTCCGACTTCGACTGGTCGTTGATGATTGCTTTCAGAGCGGCACGCTTCGGGGCGAATTTCTCCACCAGGTCTGCACGCTTCTTTTCGCGATTAATCAATGCAAGTTTTGCCATGCTCTTAGTTCCTGAACGGGAATTTGAAGGCCGCGAGCAGCGCTTTGGCTTCGTCGTCGGTCTTGGCGGTGGTGGTGATCGAGATGTTCATGCCACGCAGCGCATCGATCTTGTCGTAATCGATTTCCGGGAAGATGATCTGCTCTTTGACGCCGATGTTGTAGTTACCACGACCGTCGAAGGACTTGCCGCTCACGCCGCGGAAGTCACGCACGCGCGGCAGTGCCACGGTGATGAAACGGTCCAGGAATTCGTACATGCGGGCGCCACGCAGGGTCACCATCGTACCGATCGGGTAGCCTTCGCGGATCTTGAAACCTGCGATTGCCTTGCGAGCCTTGGTCACGACCGGCTTCTGGCCGGCGATCTTGGTCAGGTCGCCAGTGGCGTGCTCAATGATCTTCTTGTCGGCGACAGCTTCCGACAGACCCATGTTCAGGGTGATCTTGGTCAGGCGCGGCACTTCCATCACCGACTTGTAGCCGAATTTCTCGGTCAGTTCGGAGACGACTTTGTCTTTATACAGTTGTTGCAGACGGGCCATTTCTTATTACCCCTTCACTACTTCGCCGTTCGACTTGAAGACGCGGACTTTTTTGCCATCCACTTCCTTGAAGCCAACGCGATCAGCCTTGCCGGACGCTGCATTGAACAGCGCGACATTCGACACGTGAATCGGCATGGTCTTGTCGACGATACCACCAGTTACGCCGGTCATCGGGTTCGGCTTGACGGCCTTCTTGGCCACATTCACGCCTTCAACGATGACGTGCTCAGCATCTACACGCTGCTGAACGACACCGCGCTTGCCTTTGTCTTTACCGGCCAGAACGATGACTTCGTCGTTTTTACGAATCTTATCCATTACGACTCCCTTACAGAACTTCAGGTGCCAGGGACACGATCTTCATGAACTTTTCGGTACGCAGTTCGCGCGTCACCGGTCCGAAGATACGGGTGCCGATCGGCTCCAGCTTGGCGTTCAGCAGAACGGCGGCATTGCCGTCGAACTTCACCAGGGAGCCGTCCTGACGGCGCACGCCCTTGGCGGTACGCACGACCACGGCATTGTAGATTTCACCTTTCTTGACGCGGCCGCGCGGAGCAGCCTGCTTCACGGTGACCTTGATCACGTCGCCAATGCTGGCGTAACGGCGCTTGGAGCCGCCCAATACCTTGATGCACAGAACTTCCTTGGCACCGGTATTGTCGGCCACTTCGAGCCGGCTTTCGGTTTGAATCATGATATTTTCTTTCCCAACTTAAGCCGTAGAAAATCCCACGGAGGTCCGTGGGCCTGCGGTCAGTCTTGGTCCCGCCGCACCGCCCCTGCTGGAGCAATACGTTTGGGTGATTGGACTTTCCAATACTTCATTGCAGGCCGCAGACATCGCGGGGACAACTGCGGCAACACATGAACGAAGCCCGCTAGTATCCCAGATACCAGCGGGCCACGCAAGACAAATTTTCAGGCTTTACAGAACCTGTGCGACCTGTACAACTTTGGTCAGGGTCCAAGCCTTCGTCTTCGAGATCGGGCGACCTTCCTGGATCTCGACCGTGTCGCCGGTCTTGGCCTGGTTGGTCTCGTCGTGCGCGTGATACTTGTTCGAGCGCACGATGATCTTGCCGTACAGCGGGTGCTTGACGTGACGCTCGACCAGCACGGTTACCGTCTTGTCCATCTTGTCGGACACGACCTTGCCGACCAGCGTACGCTTCAGCGCCGTTTTAGTGGTGTCGTTCATTTGGCTTCCTTCTGGGTCATCACGGTTTTGACGCGGGCGATATCGCGGCGCACCTTTTTGAGCTGGGCGGTGTTGCTCAGCTGCTGCGTTGCGATTTGCATGCGCAGGCCGAACTGTGCCTTCAGCAGCTCATTCAGCTCTTGCTGCAGAGCTGCCTGGTCTTTGCCGCGGAGTTCCGTTGCTTTCATTCTTAACTCCTGTTATTGGCCGACTTGGCGCACCACGAAAGTGGTTGCCAGCGGCAGTTTGGCAGCGGCCAGGCGGAATGCTTCGCGCGCCAGTTCTTCTGCGACGCCGTCCATCTCATACAGGACCTTGCCCGGCTGGATTTCTGCGACGTAGTACTCAGGGTTACCCTTACCGTTACCCATACGGACTTCAGCCGGCTTGTTCGAGATCGGCTTGTCCGGGAAGATACGGATCCAGATACGGCCGCCACGTTTGATGTGACGGGTCATGGCACGACGTGCCGCTTCGATCTGGCGAGCCGTGATACGGCCGCGGGCAACGGCCTTCAGGCCGAACTCACCGAACGACACAGCGGTGCCGCGGGTGTGCGAAATGCCGGTGTTACGGCCCTTCTGCTCTTTACGATACTTTCTGCGGGATGGCTGCAGCATGCTTATTCTCCTGCTTTCTCAGCAGCCGGCTTGGCAGCGCGGCGGCCTGCTGGTGCGGTACCTGGCTTGGCGCCCGGGCGGCCACGGCCAGCCGGTTTGCCGTCGTCACGACGCGGACCGCGCGGCTTTTTCTCGTCGGCCGGCACGTCGATCACCGGAGCTTCGCCCGTTGCCGAACGATCGCCCTTGTAGACCCAGACCTTGACACCGATGATGCCGTAGGTGGTCGAGGCTTCGCTGGTGCCGTAGTCGATATCGGCGCGCAGGGTGTGCAGCGGCACACGGCCTTCGCGGTACCATTCGGTACGTGCGATTTCGATGCCGTTCAGACGGCCCGACGACATGATCTTGATGCCGACAGCGCCCAGGCGCATGGCGTTCTGCATCGCACGCTTCATGGCGCGACGGAACATGATGCGCTTTTCGAGCTGCTGGGCGATCGAATCGGCGATCAGCTGCGAGTCGATTTCCGGCTTGCGGATCTCTTCGATATTGACGTGCACCGGCACGCCCATGATCTTGGTCAGCGACGACTTCAGAACTTCGATGTCTTCGCCTTTCTTGCCGATGACCACGCCCGGACGCGACGAGTAGATCGTGAAGCGCG
Source organism: Massilia aerilata (assembly GCF_042656905.1). NCBI lineage: Bacteria > Pseudomonadati > Pseudomonadota > Betaproteobacteria > Burkholderiales > Oxalobacteraceae > Massilia > Massilia aerilata. Next base: position 7,268 of record NZ_JBHSMZ010000010.1, on the reverse strand, counting down.
CGTTCTTGGCAGGACGCTCGATCACGATACGGCCGACCGAAGCGTTCTTCAGCTTCTTCTTCAGGAAAGCGCGTGCTTCCAGGTCTTCCTTCAGCATGTCGGCAAAATTGCCGTTGCCAGCGTACCAGCGCGATGCCCAGTTACGGGTGACCGCCAGGCGGAAGCCGGTTGGGTGGATTTTCTGACCCATCGTGTGACTCCTTAGTTACCGACAGTCACGTAAATGTGACAGGATTGTTTCGAAATGCGATCACCGCGGCCTTTGGCGCGAGCCGTAAAGCGCTTCAGGATCGGGCCCTTTTCGACATAGATCTGAACGACCTTCAGTTCGTCGATGTCGGCACCATCGTTGTGCTCGGCGTTCGCAATTGCGGACTCCAGCACCTTCTTGATGATGGTGGCACCTTTCTTCGGGCTGAACTGCAGGATGTTCAGCGCGGCGTCGACCTTCTTGCCGCGGATCAGGTCCGCAACCAGGCGGCCCTTCTGCTCCGACAGGCGCACGCCTTTGAGGATAGCTTTAGTTTCCATTATTTTTTAGCCTTCTTGTCAGCGGCGTGGCCCTTGAACGTACGGGTCAGCGCGAATTCGCCGAGCTTGTGGCCGACCATGTTCTCCGAGACATACACCGGGACGTGGACCTTGCCGTTGTGCACGGCAATAGTCAGACCGATGAAGTCAGGAGTGATCGTCGAGCGGCGCGACCAGGTTTTGACTGGCTTCTTGTCTTTGGTCGCTTGCGCGGCTTCGACTTTTTTCACCAGGTGGGCGTCGATGAACGGCCCTTTTTTCAATGAACGAGTCATGTTTTATCCTTATTTCTTGCCGCGACGCGAGACGATCATCGACGAAGTGCGCTTGTTCGAACGCGTCTTCTTGCCCTTGGTCTGCTGGCCCCATGGCGACACCGGATGACGACCGGCTGCCGTACGACCTTCACCACCACCGTGCGGGTGGTCGATCGGGTTCATGACGACACCGCGGACGGTCGGGCGGACACCGCGCCAACGCATCGCACCGGCTTTACCGATCTTGCGCAGGCTGTGCTCGGCATTGCCGACTTCACCCACGGTTGCACGGCACTCGATGTGCACGCGGCGGACTTCACCCGAGCGCAGGCGAACCTGGGCGTAGGTGCCTTCGCGGGCCATCAGGACCACAGCGGCGCCGGCGGTGCGGGCCATCTGGGCGCCCTTACCTGGCAGCATCTCGACGCAGTGCATCACGGTACCGACCGGGATGTTGCGGATCGGCAGGCAGTTACCCGACTTGATCGGGGCTTCCGCGCCGCTCATGACGGTGTCGCCGACAGCCATGCCTTTGGTGGCGATGATGTAAGCACGTGCACCGTCCGCGTAGCACAGCAGCGCGATGTGCGCGGTGCGGTTCGGATCGTATTCAATACGCTCGACCTTGGCCGGGATACCGTCCTTGTCGTTGCGCTTGAAGTCGACCATGCGGTAGTGCTGCTTGTGACCGCCGCCGATGTGGCGGGTCGTGATGTGACCGTTGTTGTTACGGCCAGCGGTCTTCGATTTCTTCTCAACCAGGGCTGCGAACGGACGGCCTTTGTACAGGCCCTCGGTCACAACCTTCACCATGCCGCGGCGGCCTGGGGAGGTTGGCTTCATCTTAACGAGTGCCATTATTTAGCCTCCTCGACAAAATTGATTTCCTGACCCGGCTTCAGGGCCACGAAAGCACGCTTGGTGTGGTTGCGACGACCGACGAAACGACCCGAACGCTTTTGCTTGCCTTCGCGGTTCACGGTCTGCACCGACTCGACTTCCACCTTGAACAGCAGTTCGACGGCGGCCTTGATTTCCGGCTTGGTCGCGTCCGGCAGAACCTTGAACACGATCTGTTCGTTCTTTTCAGCGACGAAGGTCGCCTTTTCGGAAATGACCGGAGCCAGCAGCACCTTCATCAGGCGCTCTTCGCTGAATTTGATTGCGGCGCTCATGCGTACATCTCCTCGATCTTGGCCAGAGCAGCTTTGGTGACCAGGACTTTCTTGTAGAACACCAGCGACATCGGGTCAGCATGCTTCGGCTCGACAACCAGCACGTTCGGCAGGTTGCGCGATGCCAGCAGCAGGTTTTCGTCGATGGTGTCGGTGATCACCAGGACCGATTCCAGGCCCATGCTCTGCAGCTTTTGCGACAGCAGCTTGGTCTTCGGGGCTTCGATCGACAGGTTCTCGACGACGTTCAGACGCTCTTCGCGGGCCAGCTGCGACAGGATCGAGCACATACCGGCGCGATACATCTTCTTGTTGACTTTGTGCGAGAAGTTCTCGTCAGGCGAGTTCGGGAAGATACGACCACCACCACGCCACAGCGGCGACGACGACATACCGGCACGGGCGCGGCCGGTGCCTTTCTGGCGCCAAGGCTTCTTGGTCGTGTGGGAGACTTCTTCACGATCCTTCTGCTTGCGGTTACCCGAGCGCGCGTTGGCGGCGTAGGCGACCACGATCTGGTGGATCAGTGCTTCGTTGTAATCGCGACCGAAGACTTCATCGGTGGCGTTGACGTTCGAGCCGGCTTGGCCTTGCTCATTCAGGAGCTTCAGTTCCATCGTTTACGCTCCTTTCTTTGCTTTGACCTTGACGGCCGGCTTGACAACCACTTGGCCGTTCTTGGCGCCAGGAACGGCACCCTTCACCAGCAGCAGTTGACGGTCGGCGTCGATACGGGCGATTTCCAGGTTCTGGGTGGTGACGGTAACGTCGCCCATGTGACCGGTCATGCGCTTACCAGGGAACACGCGACCCGGATCCTGCGCCATACCGATGGAGCCAGGAACGTTGTGCGAACGCGAGTTACCGTGGGTTTGACGACCCGAAGCAAAGTTGTGACGCTTGATGGTACCGGCGTAGCCTTTACCGATCGAGGTGCCTTGCACGTCGATCTTCTGGCCAACTTCGAACAGCGACACATTGACTGCGTCGCCTGCTTTGAATTCAGCGGCTTGTGCGGCTTCGATGCGGAATTCCTTCAGCAGCGTACCGGCTTCGACGCCAGCTTTGGCGTAGTGACCCGCACTGGCCTTGTTCACGCGGGAAGCGCGACGTTGACCGAATACGACCTGAACAGCGGAGTAACCGTCAGTTTCAGGAGTTTTTACTTGCGCAACACGGTTGTTCGACACGTCCAGCACGGTGACAGGAATCGAATCCCCATCATCCGTGAAGATGCGCATCATGCCAACCTTGCGACCGAGGAGGCCCAGGCTCATTTTTTCTCCATTCCCACCTACGATTGGGCGGGGCTAATTGAACTACAAAAACGCATGGGCAAAAAAAGACTAGCCCATACCGAAGCCGGCTAGTATAGCGCGCGCGTCGAGTAGGCGCAACAGGAGAATGCGAGGAGTAACGCGCTCTGTTGCGTTTTACGCTTTTGTCATGGAGAAGAAAGGAATCCGTTCTTGGCGAACGGCACAGAAAAGCTTTACTGCCAACTTTTCTCTGCAGGCTAGAGGCCTGCGATCTGAGGAATTCTGGTGGGCGGTGCAGGATTCGAACCTGCGACCCCTTGGATGTCGACCAAGTATTCTAACCAGCTGAACTAACCGCCCGGGGAGGCCGCATTATACGAAATGGTTTTATTAATGCGCAAGGGTTTTGTTGCGAAATTTTTCGCGTGGGTCCGCGCCTCCCCTGCCCGCTACAATGTGTGCATCTGACAAACGGGGTAGCGGATGGATCACGTCTTCTTCGGCAACACGGTCTATAAATGGCTCAGCGCGCTCGGCGTGGCCCTGGTGGTCATGCTGTCGCTGTGGCTCATCAAGCACGTGCTGGTGCGGCGCCTGGGCGTGATCGCCGCCCGCACCGCCACCCGGCTGGACGACGTCGCCGTCGCCGCGCTGGAGTCGACCAAGATGCTGGTGATGACGGTGATCGGCCTGTATGCCGGTTCGCTGATGCTGGTGCTGCCCGAGGGCGCGCGCGTGATGGTCACCCGCACCGCCATCACCGTCGGCCTGGTGCAGGGCGCGATCTGGGGCAATGCCGCGCTGCGCAGCTGGCTGCAGCAGTACTACGAGAACCGGGCCACGGATCCGGCGCGCGCCACCTCGGCGGCGGCGGTCGGCTTCATTGCGCGCATGGTGCTGTGGGTCGTGATCTTGCTGATGATCCTGGATAACCTGGGCGTCAACATCACCACCCTGGTGGCCTCGCTGGGCATCGGCGGCATCGCGGTGGCGCTGGCCGTGCAGAACATCCTCGGCGACCTGTTCGCTTCCCTGTCGATCGTGCTGGACAAGCCTTTCGTGATCGGCGACTTCATCGTCGTCGACAAATACCTGGGCACGGTCGAATACGTGGGGCTCAAGACCACGCGCATCCGCAGCCTGGGCGGCGAACAGCTGGTGTTCTCGAATGCCGACCTGCTCAAGAGCCGGCTGCAGAACATGAGCCGGCTGGAAACGCGCCGCGCCGCCTTCACGGTTTCCGTCACCTACGACACGCCGGCGGCGACGCTGCGCGCGATCCCGGGCATGCTGGCGGAGATCGTCAGGGCACAGCCCAAGACCAGGCTCGACCGCTCCCACTTCACTGGGGTCGGTGCTTCGTCGATGAACTTCGAGGTCGTGTACTTCTACGAGTCGCCGGACTACCTCGCCTTCATGGACGTGCAGCAGGAAATCTGGCTGCGCATCGTGGAGCGCTTCGATGCGGAAGGGATCGAGTACGCCTACCCGACCCAGACCCTGCAGGTGCGCAATGGCGGGAAGGAAATACCGGGCATCACGCCGGACGCCGGCGCCGCGCCCGCCGCGAGCTGATCAGTGCAAGGGCGCGGTCGAGGCCCGCACGACCAGTGAGCTGGCCAGCGCGATATTGCGCAGCGGCTCGTGCCCACCCCGGATGCGCTCGATCAGCTGGGCGATGGCCAGTCTTGCCATCTCGCGCTTGGGCGGCGCCATCGTGGTCAGCGGCGGCGTCGCGTAGCAGGCCGCGCCGATGTCGTCGTAGCCCACCACCGACAGCTCGCCAGGCACCCGCACGCCGGCGCTGCTGGCCGCGCACAGGCCGCCGATCGCCATCAGGTCGCTGGTGACGAACACCGCGGTAGGACGGCGCGCACGCGCCAGCAGGCTGCCGAAGGCCGCGTGGCCGCCGGCGCTGGTGAATTCCACGTACAGGATCTCGCTGTCGGGCACGGCGATGCCGGCCTCGCGCATCGCGCGCAGGAAGCCGCCGACGCGCTCCCGGCTGCGCGGCAGATCGGCCGGGCCGGACACGCAGGCAATGTCGCGGTGACCCAGCTCGATCAGGTGGCGCGTGGCCTGCCAGGCGCCCTCCTCCTGGCCGGCCAGCACCAGGTCGGCGCCCAGCCCCGGCAGGGCGCGCTCGAGCTGGATGATGGGCACGGATTCGTGGCGCTGAAGCAGATCGTGGTCTTCATCGGCGCCGCTGGCCACCAGCACCAGGCCGTCGATGCGCTTTTCCATCAGCAGGCGCAGGTAGGCAGCCTGCTTCTGCGCGCCGCCATGGGCGTTGCAGAGGATGATGTGATAACCGAGTTCGAAGGCAGCGTCCTCGATCCAGCGGATCAGTTCGGCAAAATAGGGATTCGAACTGTTCGGCACCAGCACGCCGATGGTATTGGTCTTGTCGTTCTTGAGGCTGCGGGCGACGGCGCTGGGAACATAGCGCATCTCGTCGATGATGCCCAGCACCCGCTTGCGCACCTCGTCGCTGACGGCGCGCGTATTGTTGATTACATGCGAAACGGTCGAGATCGAGACCCCGGCCCGCTGCGCCACCTGCTTCATTGTCGCCATCGCGTTCCCCCTGAGGCGCGATTATCGCCGATATGTTTCAATACTTACAACATCTATATCCGGCTTTGCAGCGCCTGCGGGCGATCCAGGTAGAGGAAGATGCAGCTCAGGCCGGTCCGCTCGACACCGAGGTGGTACAGGCGCACCCGGCTGCCTGGCTTCAAGATCAGGACGGTATTCGGCTTATCAAGAGGTGAAACCTTGACGGCATTGCGGCGTTCGATACCGCGGCGGCGCAGCCAGGCGGCAAGCGGTTCGTCGATGCGTTCGCAGGCGGCGATCGCGTCCAGCGGAATGCTGCCGTGGGTGCGGGCGCCGATGCTGATCTGCAGCGCCTCTTCCGTCAGCACGTGCTGGCCGGCGCCGATCAGCCAGCGGTCGCCCAGCATGTAGACGAGCGAGGACAGCGCGCCTGCCAGCATCAGCAGATGGATCGTCAGGCGTCCGGGCGCGGACGGCGCAGCAGCCAGCCCATGAAGCCGCGGCGCAGGGCGCGGTCGATGCGCAGCATACCGACGAGCTCCGGCGGCAGCCAGGCGGCCGGCAGCCTGCGCCAGGCCCGGCTGCGCAGCGCGTCCCGGCTGCGATCGAGCGCGTCCGGCAGGTGGGACAGGTCCTTGGCGATCAATACCAGCAGTGGCGCCAGCAGGAACAGCGGGCGCAGGCTGTGAACGAGCGATCGGGGCAGGACCAGCATAAGGAGCATGCCGCCGACAAAGACCAACCAGGCGGCGCCGAACACGTCGAGCCAGGGCGTGCGGCGCAGGCGCTCGGCTCGGCAGGAGACGGGGAATTTTGTCATGGCAACACGATCATAACATCGCCATTACAAAAGAAAACGGGGCTGGCTCACAGAGTGATGCCAGCCCCATCCTCACCGGCAGACGAATCCGCCGGGCGACACGAGATTATTGCAGCTTGATTTCGACGTCGACGCCAGCCGGCAGGTCCAGCTTCATCAGTGCGTCAACGGTCTTGTCGGTCGGGTCCACGATGTCCATCAGACGCTGGTGCGTACGGATTTCGAACTGGTCGCGCGAGGTCTTGTTGACGTGCGGGGAACGCAGCACGTCGAAACGCTGGATGCGGGTCGGCAGCGGGACCGGGCCCTTGACGACGGCGCCGGTGCGCTTGGCGGTGTCGACGATTTCCAGAGCGGACTGGTCGATCAGTTTGTAGTCAAACGCTTTCAGGCGGATGCGGATTTTCTGATTGGACATGCTAATTCCTTTAAAAGAACGTTCCGGCTAGTGCCGGCGATATGTAAAAGGTGCTTCTGTACTGCTCAAGAGGCGGGAGTATATCACCGTTCTCACTTAAACAGATGGGGACAGACCGAAAAGTCTGTCCCCATCCGTTGTGCCGGCGGTACGCACCGCCGGCGAATCACGCTAACCGAAATTAGGCGATGATCTTGGCAACCACGCCGGCGCCGACGGTACGGCCGCCTTCGCGGATTGCGAAGCGCA
>NZ_JBHSMZ010000009.1:0-158962 GCF_042656905.1 Massilia aerilata | reverse complement strand
GCTGGGCAAGGGCGACTACGTGCAGTTCTCGGTCGACGGCGGCCAGAGCTGGATCGACGCCAGCAGCAACCTGATCCAGACCCTGAGCATCGAAGGCGTTCACGGCACCGTCGACGGTACCGAGCTGACCATCCGCGGCATCGACATGGCCCACACCGACAGCATTTCGGTGCGCGTGGTGGATGCCGCCGGCAACGCCAACGAAGCGACCAGCAAGGAAGTGTCTTACGACACCACTGCGCCGACCACGACCGCGACCGTCACCGCAGTCGGAGAAGACACCGGTAACAGCCCTGACGTGCAAGCTGACCTGGTCACCAACCAGGCCACGACGCATGTGACTGCGACCCTGTCGGCTGCGCTGGCCGCAGGCGAATACGTGCAGTACACGGTCGACGGCACCAATTGGTCGCTGGTCGGCGACAGCCACGTGAGCGTGGACGGCACCGCCGTCACCATCGCCGGCGTGGACGTCACCGGCAGCCCGACCGTGTCGGTGCGCGTGGTGGATGCCGCCGGCAATGCCGGCACCGTCTCCGGCGCGGCGATCAGCTATGACCACGAAGCGCCTACCCAGGTGCTGACGATTCGCTCGATCGACCAGGACAACGGCGACAGCCCGGACACCGTGTCCGACTTCACGACCAACCAGCAGGTGGCGGCCGTCAAGGTCGCCCTGTCGGCACCGCTCGGCACAGGCGACTACGTCCAGTACTCGACCGACGGCGGCAACTCGTGGTCGACCGTGGCTGCGACCCAGGGGAATACCTTTGGCGCATCCGCACCGACCATGTCGATCATGTCCCCGATCGATCACACGATCACCATCGACGGCATCTCGACCGTGAACAATCCGCTGCTGCAGGTGCGCGTGGTGGATGCTGCCGGTAACGAAGGCAGTACCGTGTCGCAACAGATCACCTATGACGGTACGGCGCCGGAAAACAAGGTGTCGATCGTCTCGGTCGACCACGACACCGAAAGCAGCCCGGATAGCGCACCGGACGATTTCGTCACCAACGTGCAGTACGCCACGGTTCACGCGACCCTGGACGCGGCGCTGGGCAACGGCGATTACGTGCAGTTCTCGGTGGACGGCAGCAACTGGATCGACGCCGGTGTCAACAACCCGTCGCTCATCCAGACCCTGAACTTCAGCGGCCCGAGCGCCACTGTGAGCGGCACCGACATCGCCATCCACGGCCTCGACCTGGCCGCGACCAGCCAGGTGCAAGTGCGCGTGGTGGATGCTGCCGGCAATGCCAACGACGGCGCCAGCCAGGCCATCACCTTCGACGACGTCGCGCCGACCACCACGGCGACCTTCGTGTCGATCACCCAGGATACCGGCGCCGGCAGCCCGGATACCGTGGACGATTTCACCACCAACCAGCCGGTGGTGAGCATCAGCGCGTCGCTGTCGGCTGCACTGGTTGAAGGCGAATACGTCCAGTACTCGCTCGACGGCCAGACCTGGCACAACGTGGGTGCGAACCAGCAAGGCTTCCTCCCTAGTGTTTCCAGCAACCTGGACGGCACCACGGTGACGATCGACAACGTCAGCACCGCCGACGTCGGCTCGGTATCGCTGCGTGTGGTGGATGCCGCCGGTAACGAAGGCGCCACGGCAACCCAGGCGATCACCTACGACCACACCGCACCGGCACAGGCGATCACCATCGGCGCGATCAGCCAGGACACCGGCGACAGCCCGGATACCGTGGCCGACTTCACCACCAACCAGCAGCTGGCGGACGTGAAAGTCAACCTGTCGGCGCCGCTCGGCAACGGTGAACACGTGCAGTACTCGGTCGATGGCGGCCAGACCTGGACGAGCGAAAACCTGACCGTGAACGAGAACTCGATGGTCATCGGCAATACCGAGCCGATGATGATCTGGAATGCCGCGCTCGGCATGATGATGCCGAACCCGCTGTGGAACATGGGCGGCGGCATGACCGTGACCGGTTCGGTCACGATCCACGATCTCGACACCACGACCAGCCCGGTGCTGCAGGTGCGCCTGGTGGATGACGCCGGCAATGAAAGCAACGCCGTGTCGCAGCAGATCACCTACGATGGTACGGCGCCGGAAAACAAGGTGTCGATCGTCTCGGTCGACCACGACACCGAAAGCAGCCCGGATAGCGCACCGGACGATTTCGTCACCAACGTGCAGTACGCCACGGTTCACGCGACCCTGGACGCGGCGCTGGGCAACGGCGATTACGTGCAGTTCTCGGTGGACGGCAGCAACTGGATCGACGCCGGTGTCAACAACCCGTCGCTCATCCAGACCCTGAACTTCAGCGGCCCGAGCGCCACTGTGAGCGGTACCGACATCGCCATCCACGGCCTCGACCTGGCCGCGACCAGCCAGGTGCAAGTGCGCGTGGTGGATGCTGCCGGCAACGCCAACGACGGCGCCAGCCAGGCCATCACCTTCGACGACGTCGCGCCGACCACCACGGCGACCTTCGTGTCGATCACCCAGGATACCGGCGCCGGCAGCCCGGATACCGTGGACGATTTCACCACCAACCAGCCGGTGGTGAGCATCAGCGCGTCGCTGTCGGCTGCACTGGTTGAAGGCGAATACGTCCAGTACTCGCTCGACGGCCAGACCTGGCACAACGTGGGTGCGAACCAGCAAGGCTTCCTCCCTAGTGTTTCCAGCAACCTGGACGGCACCACGGTGACGATCGACAACGTCAGCACCGCCGACGTCGGCTCGGTATCGCTGCGCGTGGTGGATGCCGCCGGTAACGAAGGCGCCACGGCGACCCAGGCGATCACCTACGACCACACCGCACCGGCACAGGCGATCACCATCGGCGCGATCAGCCAGGACACCGGCGACAGCCCGGATACCGTGGCCGACTTCACCACCAACCAGCAGCTGGCGGACGTGAAAGTCAACCTGTCGGCGCCGCTCGGCAACGGTGAACACGTGCAGTACTCGGTCGATGGCGGCCAGACCTGGACGAGCAAAAATCTGACCGTGAACGAGAACTCGATGGTCATCGGCAACACCGAGCCGATGATGATCTGGAATGCCGCGCTCGGCATGATGATGCCGAACCCGCTGTGGAACATGGGCGGCAGCATGACCGTGACCGGTTCGGTCACGATCCACGATCTCGACACCACGACCAGCCCGCTGCTGCAGGTGCGCCTGGTGGATGACGCCGGCAATGAAGGCAACGCCGTGTCGCAGCAGATCACCTACGACGGTATGGCGCCGAATATCGGCACGATCGCGTTCAGCCAGGTGACCCAGGGTATCAAGGACACCAAGCTCGACAACGTGACCAATACCGAAGGCAGCGGCGGCAAGACTGGCCATGCCCACGTCGATTTCGTCTACAGCGGCGAAGGTCTGGCCACCGGCGAGAAGTATCAGTGGAGCACCGACGGCACCAACTGGAGCGATGCCGGCATCGACGTGTTCACCGGCACCAAGACCGTGCGCGTGAAGGACGTCGACCTGACCCACGGCACCGCCATCGCCGACAGCGCCAACCTGTCCACGACCGTGTACCTGCGCGCCGTCGACCAGGCCGGCAATGCATCGGGCGTGGTCAGCAAGCCGATCGTGTACGACTTCTCCATCGCCAACGTGACCCTGAAGCTGGACACGGACAGCAAGGGCGACAATATCGGTACGGCGGACGACCACATCACCAATGTGGCCACCTACAAGCTGGAGGGTATCGAGGCGGGCGCGAAGGTCGAGTATTCGCTGAATGGCGAAACCGGCTGGACCGGCAACGCGCCGGCCACGCACGACGGGCAGAACACGTTCTACGTCCGTCAGACCGACAAGTCCGGCAACGTCAGCACCTCGAAGATCGACTTCACGTACGACCACGCCAACCCGGGCACGCCGACCATCACTCTGGATAGCGATACCGGCGCCATCGACGGTGTCACCAGCTCCGGCAAGGTGAAAATCGGCGGCCTGGACACGGATGGTTCGACGATCTGGGAATACAGCCTCGACAGCGGCAAGACCTGGAAGCTGGGCGGCACCGCCGACGAGGCGGGGCAGGGTGAACTCGACCTGGGCCTGACCGAGAACGACGGTGCCCTGACCGTACTGGTGCACCAGGTCGATAAGGCCGGCAACACCAGCGCGAATTCGGCGGAACTGCAATTCACGCTCGATACCAAGGCGCCGGACAACGGCCTGTCGTTCAGCGCGGTGGAGCAAGCCACGACCAATGCCAACGTCACCGAGCTGGAAAGCGCGCGCGTCTATTTCAAGTACACGGGTGACCTCGACCAGAACGCCAAGCTGGAATGGCACTTCACCGATGGCAACGAGAGCGATCTCGCATGGAAAGTCGTGGGTGAGGATGAAATCGACACCGATACGCACACGATCATCGTCGGTCCGATCGACCTGAGCCAGGGCGACCGTACGGTCGAGCTGCGCCAGATCGACGCTGCCGGTAACGTGAACGAGCACCTGGTCACCCAGTTCATCGATGGCCCGATCGAGGCGGCGACCCTGACGACCACGTATGACGTCGATGGAGTTACGGCGAGCAGTACTCAGCCGGGACTGCTGTCCTACGTTGCGGCCGGCTTCGAGGGACCGACCTGGTATATCGATTCGATCGGCGGCGAAGAGCTGGCGCTCCATGCGCGTCCGCCGTACATGCTCGGCGGCACGGTTGATTTCCATGGCGTCGACTATGAGCAAGTGAACTATCAGGACAGCGCCTTCTACAGCAATGTGCGGATCGGCATTTCCCCGCAAAAGGGCCCGTTCTCGCTTGACACCACCGACCGTGTCTATACGCTGGGATCGAACCTCAACGAAGCCCTGCTGGGTCAATACGCCTGGGGCTTTGGTGGCAACGACCTACTGCATGGCACCGGCTCGAACGACTTCCTGTCGGGCGGCGACGGCGATGACATCGTCATCGGCGGCGCGGGTGCCGACATTCTGTACGGCGGCGCCGGCGCGGATATCTTCGTGTTCCGGGGCAATGACGCGGCAGAATTGGTCAGCGCGGACGTGGGCCAGCAGACCATCGATGTCGTCAAGGACTTCGATGCTTCCGAAGACGTGCTGGAGTTCCAGAACGGATTCGTCGCCCATGCCGCATCCGGTGTCACGGTCGATACCACCGCCTACGCGGCGCTCGACGACTTCATCGCCGCTGCCCAGGCTTACCTGGCAAATGGCACGAGCAGCGTCATCGTCGGCCAGGTCGGCAAGGACGTCTATATCCTTGGCGAGAACGGTTCGGGTCTGGAAAACCACTACGACGCCGGCCTGGATGGGATCATCAAGCTGGAAAACGTGAAGGTGCAGGACGTCGATCTGTCGAATTTCACCGGCGTGGAGGGTTCGACCCACTATGTTGGCGATCTTACCGCGGTCGATGGCGTCTCGGCGCCGCATCCGATCAACTCGTCGGAGATGACCGGCCTGGCCTTCGTCGATGGCGAGGGCGAGCCGGTTGGCAAAGGTAGCCCGGAGAATGTCATCTACGTCAGCGGCAAGGGTAGCGATATGGCCATGCAGTTCGGTCATGACCTGTTCGTCTTCAATTCGCCGGCGGATTCCTATCTGGCGACCGACCCGAACGCCGACCCGGATACCGCCGACCTCGTGACTCCGCTGAAGGACGAGGTGCCGCTGACGCTGGACTTCAATGTCGCAGTGACGGCTGTGAAAGCGGTCGACGGTTCCATGCTGGATGGGCAGTTCTATAAGAGCAACACGCAATTGCTTGCCCAACTGAACGACGCGTACCACACCGAACACGGCGCCAACGTCAGCAACGCCGCCATCCTGCTGAACGATGCGAACTTGATGGAATCCGTGCTGGCTGTGGATGCCAACGGCGACGGTTCGATCGACAGCAGCGATTACGTGGTGCGTTTCTCGAATGTGGGAAGCGCGGCGGTCGACCAGCATGGCGACGTCGTCTACACCGTGACGCCGCAGTACATGCTGGTGGGGACGACGGTACAGCTCGATCCCGCAGGACCGACCATGAACTTCCTGGCCGGTGGGGTGCAGACGGCCTACCTCGGCCAGACCCAGGTGGGACAGTGGACGTCCACGATGATGAACACGATCGGGGCACAGCCGAGCGTCGTGTCCGGTGAATATACCCTGGTGGTCAAGGACCTGAATTTCCGGCTCTACGATATGAACCACTTCATCTATACCGTCGGAACGACTGGCGTTGATGAGATGCATGGCAAGTATGTATGGGGCTACAGCGGCAACGACCTGATCAATGCCGATGCGGCGGCTTACATCGCCGGTGGGGCGGGTGCCGACCAGATTCACCTGTTGGGCGGCACTGGCAACACGCTGGCGTACGCAGCCGGCGATACCGCGACGGGCGTGTTCCAGGATGGCGGCTCGACCGCGGCCATGGACATCATTTCCGGCGCGGCGCTCGGCGACAAGTTCCAGATCCAGGCCGTGTATGTCAATAACAGCAATATGATCGGACAGACCAGCTACCTGACCGATGCGACCGCCGGCCATTACGCAATCGTGCAAGGTTCGGATGACAATGGCGTATTCACCGCCAGCACGTCGGCGAACGCGGACGATTACATGGTGCAATGGTCGGATGGTGCGACAGTCAACAGCGTGGTGCTGCACGACTTTGGCACCAGCGCACCGGCGCTTTCGATCAACTGGAACAACATGACCCTGGTGGAAGCACCGGAAGTGCCTGTGACGCCGACGGTGTCGTCGGTCACGTCCGCCACCTACTGGCTGGACGATGGCCTGATCCGTTTGAATACATCGTCGGGCGACGTCGTCAACGACATCGCCAACGCCACATCGTTCGGGCTGGTGGATGCCATCACCAACCAGTCTCTGAGTGCGAATGCGTATGTCAGCGAGGGTGAGCTGCAGTTGAACGTCTACCCGCCGATCGGCGTGTTCCATATGAGCTGGCAGGGCGATACCTTCCTCACCGACAAAGGTGGCGCGGTGCAAGCCGGCGACCTGTACTATGCAGGTGGCACCAACTATGTTGATTCGGTAGAGGATTACCACTGGATCGACGTGAAGGGCTTTACCGTCAGCGCGCCGGTCGACGTCATGGGAATGCCATTCAACGCCGACAACAATGTGGCCAGCAACGACTTCATCAAGGTCGGCCCGCTCATGCCTACCACCGTTCACAGCGGCGGCGGTCATGACGTGGTTTATATGTCGGGCCCTGCGCCGGTCACGCTGCAGTACGACGTGATCGACAACTCGTCGACCGACCTCTTGATTGGCGTTAATCCCATAACTCAGGTTCAGCTGAGCGGTGATCCCGCAAACCGTGTCGATCAAAACCATAACGGGCAGATCGACTGGCAATCCGGTTCGAATGGATCGAGTGCGGAGGGCGTCCAGATCGCGCTGATCGATGGCTTGTCGATGACCAACATGGACATCAACGCTTCAACGCTGAACCAACAGATCGACCTGACCGGAGAAGAAAACGGTCACAGCATGTTGATTCTTGTCAAAGGCGATATGGACGGTGCTTTGTTCCTGTACCAGAACCTCGATGGTAACGACATGATCGACGCCAATGAGCTGACCGCGATTGCGATCTACACCAACGGTGCGTTGGAGTCCGCGCAGATCCAGGTGATCGGTACGCAAACCACCGAGGGTACCGGTATCCCGGGCGGTTAAGCCCGGGCGCGCGTCGAACGACGCGCAATTACCTCGCGAAACCCGCTGCCGCCAGGCAGCGGGTTTTTTTTCGACAGTCGCCAACCCGCTCCGGGTCTGGCCAGAGGCGGGCATCTCCGGTAACATCGCGGCCGGGGCCGATTGGCGGTCCGCGTGTGAAAGCAGACAGGGAAAAGCATGCACCCATCCGGCATATCTCTTGCCGAAGCAAGGCGTCGTGCCCGGCGTGCGTCGACTGGCCGGTCAGCGCCACTCTTGCCGAACGAGCCGCGCATCGTTGGACGCGCCTTGCAGGCCACCCTGACCGAACGCTACCTGCTTTCCATGCCAGGCGCGCTAGAGGCCTGCATGCTGGCCGTGCGCACAGGACTGGACGCTGAGCTGCAGCGAGCGCAGCCGGTCAAGCTAGGCAAGCCCTATCCACTGGGGCAGTGCCTCGAAATTTCCAAGGCCTTCACGCAACGCTTGAGCTCGCTTGACGAGGCGAGTCTGCCGGCGGACGCCGTCGCGGGACTGCGCGCCTTCCGGGCCTTCCTGCGCGCCGGAGGCATCATGCGCCGGGTATGGGGCGATTTGCGCGGTCAATATTTCCAGAATGCGTTTCAGGTCGGCACGCTATATGTCGACGTTGCGAACGATACGGTCAGCCCGGCCAAGCCGAAGGTTGAAATTCTGCCCTTCGACGAGGCCGGACTGACTCCCATCCGCGATTTCGAGCACTTCAGCCGTATCGCGCGCGTTTACTGGGGACATGAGGTTTATCCGAACCACGTACTGCCGGAACTGGCCCCGTATTGCCCACTCATCCATGTCGCACCCGATGGCGTGGTCACGCTGCGCGAGAGTTCGCAATACATGTTGGCGCTGACGTGCTCCCAAGGTTTTGCGCCGAGCGAGGCGGCGCTGCGGCAGGCGTCGATGCCAGATGCCTTGTTCGCGCGGATCTGCAAGGTCTTGCGGAAGGCCGGTCACGCGGTGCCCGGGAACCCTGTGCAGGGCCGCGATCGGGGCCTGGGCTGCTGCCAGGAATACCGTGCCAGTCGGCGGGACCAGGCGCCGGCGCTGGCGGCACATGTGGCGCGTCAGGTGTGGCAGCTCAACCTGCATCTGGCGTCAATCTCAAACGAGGAAACGATGCCCATTATTAAGATCGAAGACAAAGAATACGAACTCGACAGCTTGTCGGCCGAGGCTAGGGCGCAACTTGCCAATATCCGGTTCGTCGATCAGGAACTGGCCCGCCTGCAAGCGACCATGGGCGCGCTGCGCACGGCGCGCGAGGTCTATGTGAATGCCTTGAAAGCGGCGCTGCCGCCCGCCTGAGAGGGGGAGCGGCGGCCGCCGCAGCCTGTTGCATTTTTGAAAGCACCTCGGCCGGGCCTTCGGCGATCCGGCCGTCTCGCGGTAAAATGATGGGATGACATCCCCGACTTTTACCCACCTGCGCGTCCACTCCGAATACTCGATCGTCGACGGCCTGGTCCGCATCGACGACCTGGTGGCCGCCGCCGTGAAGGACCAGCAGCCGGCGCTGGCCGTGACCGACCTGGCCAACGCCTTCGCCCTGGTCCGTTTCTATAAAGCCGCGCGTGGCAAGGGCATCAAGCCCATCGTCGGGGTCGACGCCTGGATCACCAACGACGAGAACCGCGACAAGCCGTTCCGCCTGCTGATCCTGGCAAAGAACAAGACCGGTTATCTGCAGCTGTGCGAGTTGCTGTCGAAAGCCTGGCTCACCAATCAATACAAGGGCAGGGCCGAGATCCGCGTCGAATGGCTGGAAGCGCTCGCGACGTCCGTGTCGACCCTGGAGCCGGAGGTGCCGCAGGCGAATGCCCTGATCGTGCTGTCGGGCGCCCAGTTCGGCGACATCGGCCAGGCCATCGACAACGGCGACATCGAAAAAGCGGAAGCCTGCGCCCAACGCTGGTCGCGCATCTTCCCTGGCCATTTCTACGTCGAGATCCAGCGCGCCGGCCAGCCCAACCAGGAACAGCAGGTGCGCCATTCGGTGGCGCTGGCCGGCCGCCTGGGGCTGCCGGTGGTGGCGACCCACCCGGTGCAGTTCATCAGCAAGGACGAGTACATCGCCCACGAGGCGCGGGTCTGTATCGCGGAAGGCGAGATGCTGGCCAACGCCAAGCGCGTGCGCCGCTTCAACGAGAACATGTGCTTCAAGTCCCAGGCCGAGATGGCCGAGCTGTTCAAGGACTTGCCGGGCGCGCTCGCCAATTCGGTGGAAATCGCCAAGCGCTGCAACGTGACCCTGGTGCTGGGCAAGCCGCAGCTGCCGAATTTCCCGACCCCGGGCATGACGATCGACGAATTCCTGGTCGCCGAAACCAGGAGGGGCCTGGAAGAGCGCCTTGTTCAGTTGTTCCCGGATCCGGAGCAGCGCGAGAAGGAGCGTCCGCGCTACGAGGCGCGCCTGGAGTTCGAGAACAACACCATCATCAAGATGAAGTTCCCGGGCTACTTCCTGATCGTGGCGGAGTTCATCCAGTGGGGCAAGAACAACGGCGTGCCGATCGGCCCCGGCCGCGGCTCGGGCGCGGGCTCGCTGGTGGCCTACGCGCTGAAGATCACGGACCTGGATCCGCTGAAATACAACCTGCTGTTCGAGCGTTTCCTGAACCCGGAACGCGTCTCGATGCCCGACTTCGACATCGACTTTTGCCAGGAGAAGCGAGAGCTGGTGATCCAGCACGTGAAGGATTTGTACGGCCGCGACGCGGTCTCGCAGATCGCCACCTTCGGTACCATGGCCGCGAAAGGCGCGATCCGCGACGTCGGCCGCGTGCTCGATTTCGGCTACAACTTCTGCGACGGCATCTCCAAGCTGATCCCCTTCAAGCCGGGCAAGCCCGTCTCGATTGCCGAGGCGATCGAAGAGGAGCCGATGCTCAAGGAGCGCCTCGAGAACGAGGAAGAGGTCAAGCAGCTGCTCGACCTTGCCCAGCAGGTCGAAGGCATCACCCGTAACATCGGCATGCACGCCGGCGGCGTGCTGATCGCCCCCGGCAAGCTGACCGACTTCTGCCCGCTGTACACCCAGGGCGGCGACGCCGGCGTGGTCTCGCAGTACGACAAGGACGACGTCGAGGCCGCCGGCCTGGTGAAGTTCGACTTCCTGGGCCTGACCACCCTGACCATCCTCGACCGCGCCGTGAACTACATCCGCGCGCTCGATCCGCAGGACGCCGGCTTCAACCTGGAGTCGCTGCCGCTGACCGACCGGCCCTCGTACAAGCTGCTGACGGAGGCGAAGACCGTCGCCGTGTTCCAGCTGGAGTCGCGCGGCATGCAAGGCATGCTGAAGGATGCGCGTCCCGACCGCTTCGAGGACATCATCGCCCTGGTGGCGCTGTACCGTCCGGGCCCGATGGACCTGATCCCGGACTTCTGCAAGCGCAAGCACGGCGAGAAGTTCGACTATCCGGACCCGCGCACCGAGTCCATCCTGTCCGAGACCTACGGCATCATGGTCTACCAGGAGCAGGTCATGCAGATGGCGCAGATCGTCGGCGGCTACTCGCTGGGCGGCGCGGACATGCTGCGCCGTGCGATGGGCAAGAAGAAGGCCGAGGAGATGGCGGAGCACCGCGAGATCTTCCGCGCCGGCGCCGCCAAGGACGGCCTGTCGACCGAGAAGGCCGACGAGATCTTCGACTTGATGGAAAAGTTCGCGGGCTACGGCTTCAACAAGTCGCACGCCGCCGCCTACGCGCTGCTGTCGTATCACACGGCCTACCTGAAGGTCCACCACACCGCCGCGTTCATGGCAGCCAACATGTCGCTGGCCATGGAAGACACGGACAAGATCAAGATCCTGGTCGAGGATTCGATCGACGTCTGCAAGCTGACCATCCTGCCGCCGGACGTCAACGAATCGCAGTTCCGCTTCACCCCGGAAGGCCCGCCGCGCTCCGTCACCGGCAAGCAGGTGTCGAACATCCGCTACGGCCTGGGCGGCGTGAAGGGCGCCGGCCAGGGCGCGATCGAGGCGATCATCGCCGCGCGCACGGACGGCGGCAAGTTCAAGGACTTGTTCGACTTTTGCCTGCGCGTGGACCGCAAGCAGATCAACCGCCGCACCATCGAATCGCTGATCCGCGCCGGCGCCATGGACTGCTTCGGCGTCGACCGCGCGGTGTTATTGGCCTCGGTCGGCTTCGCGATGGAAGCGGCCGGCCAGGCCGCCGCCGCCGCCAACCAGGTGAGCCTGTTCGGCGGCGACGATTCCGACCTGGTCGCCCCGCCGGAATACGTGAAGGCCACGCCCTGGACCGACCGCCAGAAGCTGTCGGAAGAGAAGACCGCGCTCGGCTACTACCTGTCGGGCCACATGTTCGACTCCTACCAGGCCGAGGTGCGGCGCTTCGCCAAGACCAAGCTGAAGGACCTGGAGCCGTCGCGCGACCCGCGCATGCTGTGCGGCGTGATCACCGGCGTGCGCACCCAGCTGACCCAGCGCGGCAAGATCCTGATCGTGACCCTGGACGACAAGACCTCGGTGGTCGAGGTCACGATCTACAACGAGCTGCTGGAAGCGAACAAGAACATCTTCCGCGAGGACGAGTTCCTGCTGGTGGTCGGCAAGGTCTCGGAGGACCGCTTCAACGGCGGCCTGCGCATCACGGCGGAGAAGGCCTTCGGCATCGCCGAGGCGCGCATCCAGTACGGCCACAAGCTGGAAATGGACCTGGCCTGCACGATCAACCCGGCCAAGCTGGCCGAGATCCTGCAGCCTTATCGCCAGGACGGCGGCCTGCCGGTCAGCCTGCGCTTGACGCCGCAGGGGATTCCCTGCGTGGTGCAGCTGGGGGATGGCTGGAGGGTGGCGCCTTCGGATGAGCTCAAGTATGCGCTGGAGCTGCAGCTGGGGGCGAAGGAAGTCGCTGTGGAATACTAGTTTCTGTCGTTCCCGCGAAGGCGGGGACCCAAGTTTGCACGCGCTATCGAAACGCAGGCAGAACTTGGACCCCCGCCTGCGCGGGGGCGACGATTGCCCGAACGTTGGTCAGACCGCGTGTTCCCGCAACCCGATCGTCGCCTGCGTAACCCTGTTCGCCGCCCGCTCCAGCACCACCCGCCGGTTACTCGACTCCTGATCGCGCTGCGCCTCGCGGTGCCACAGGTGGAACACCTCGGTCGCAAACGCCCCGTCCTTGCGCTTCACCCCAGCGTGAAACAGGCGCACCACGAGATCCGAATCCTCGTGGCCCCATCCCGTAAAACTCTCGTCGAAGCCGTTCACGCGTTCCAGGTCGCTGCGCCAGACCGCCAGGTTGCAGCTCTTGATGCGGCGCCAGGAAAAGCTGTTGCGCACGCGGCCCAGGTCGGGCCAGCGCAGGCCCAGCTGCAGGGTCTTGTTGAGGTCGCCGCGCAGGCGCCAGGCCATGCGCGCGGCGACGCCGGTGTTTGGGATCTCGATGCCGTCGTCCAGCACGCGCCGCGTCAGGCGCTCGCTCATCAGGATGCGGCTGCCCGACACCAGGCAGCCCGGCTCGGACAGGGCGCGGTGGCGGGCGATGAAGTCGCGCTGCGGGATGCAGTCGCCGTCCAGGAAGATGATGTAGTCGCCATGCGCGGCCAGGGTGCCGCGGTTGCGCGCCATCGCCGCGCGGAAGCCCTCGTCGGGCTGCCAGACGTGGCGCAGCGGCACCGGCGCTCCCTGGCCAAGTTGTTGCAGAAGATTACGCGTGTTGGCAGTCGAGCCATCATCAGCGATAATGATTTCGAAATTCTTGTCGTTCTGCATAAAACATGCCCGCACCACGGCTTCCAGCGCGTCTGGCCGGTTGTAGGTGGTGATCACGACCGAGATTGTCTGTGCATGCCTCATAAGGTCCGATGTACACTGCTGTATTCAGGGGCAAGAGTATCCCACAAGAACATCAATGAACAGTAATCCGACGAATACGAGGGGACCGGTGCAAGCCTGGACCGGTTCCCTGGCCTTCCTGTTTCCGTTTCTAAGCCTCGTCACCCTGTTCGGCGTCAGTCTTGGTAGTTTCCTCTTCCTGGCCACCGCTTTGATCTCGTTCAAGCCGTGCCGTGACGCGCTGGTGCGCCATTGGCCGCAGGTGCGCTGGGTCGTGCTAGCCTTTCTGCTGCACTTCCTGTTCGTGCTGGGTTGCGCGCTCGTGCGCGGAGCGAATATGAACACGGTGGAAAAGCCTGCCCGCATGTTCTTCGCGGTCACTGCGCTGGCGGCGGTGCTGGCGGCGCGGCCGTCGCGGCGCATGCTGTGGTGGGGCGTGATCGGCGGCGCACTGGCGGCCTTGCCCTTCGTGGCCTGGCAGCGGATTGCGCTGGGCATCGAGCGTCCGGGCGGCCTGATCAACGCGATCACTTTCGGCGACCTGGCCCTGCTGCTGGCGCTGCTGGCGGTGACGGCCGCGATCGACATGCGCGAGAATACGCGCCAGGCTGGCCTGGCGGCAGTGGGTGCGATTGCCGGACTGGCGGCCTCGCTGATGACCGGCAGCCGCGGCGGCTGGCTGGCGCTGGCGGTGGCGGCGCTGCTGTTCCTGCGCCATGCGCGCCGGATCAAAGGGCTGCGCTTGCGGGTGCTGCTGGCGGCCGGGGCGGCGGTGGTGCTGGCCGCCTGGTTCGTGCCGGCCAGCGGCATGCAGGGACGCTTCGACGAAGGCGTGAGCGACGTCCGCGGCTGGTTCGAGGACGGTACCGTCTTCACGCGGGTCGGCACCCGGCTCGAACTGTGGAAAGGTGCGTCCATGCTGGTGGCCGAGCATCCGCTGCTGGGCATGGATTTTTCGGCCTGCCGCGAGCGCCTGGCGGAATTTGCGCGCGAAGGCCGGCTCGATCCTGTGGTATTGACGCTGCCGCACCTGCATAATGATGCATTGCAGGAATTGGCGACCGGCGGCGCGGTCGGCTTCGCGCTGTGGGCCGCGATCCTGGCGGCGCCGCTGCTGTTCTTCCTGCGCGAGCTGCGCGCCGGCGCGGCCAGGCCGCAGTCGGCGCTGGCGCTGGCGGGGGTATTGGTCGTGACCAGCTATGTGTGCTTCGGCCTGACCGAGGTGATTTTCTGGTCGATGAAAGGCAGTCTGTTTTATGCGCTCATGGTGTTCCTGCTCATGGGCTTCTGCCTGAATGCGAAAGATAAAATTGGATAACCGTATCATCATCAAGCGCCTCTGGGCGATCCTGAAACCCTATCGCGGGCGCGCCTTCATGGCGCTGCTGGCGATGGCGCTGACGGCCGCCACCCAGCCGCTGGTCGCCAAGGCGCTGGAGCTGCTGATGGACGAAGGCTTCCGCGGGAATCCCGGCTTTTCGCTGTGGTGGATTCCTGGCGTGCTGGTATCGCTGTTCGTCCTGCGCGGCATCGGCACCTTCGCCACCGCCTACTACAACAACTGGGTGCTGAGCCGGATGACCAACGACCTGCGCGCGATGGCCTTCGCGCGCGTGCTGCGCCTGCCGGTCGCGCGCTTCCACCAGGAGTCGACCGGCAAGATCATCAACACCGTGGTGGCCGACGTGCGCCAGGTCGTGGACATGATCCAGTCGGTGTTCGTGGCCTTCGTGCGCGACACCCTGGTGGTGGTCGGCCTGCTGGGCTACCTGCTGTACCTGAACTGGAAACTGACCCTGGTGGCCATCGTCGTGGTGCCGCTGACCGCGGTCATCGTGCGCACCACCAGCAAGCGCCTGCGCCACCTGAACCGCGAGAACCAGCGCGTCACCGCCGAGATGACCCAGGTGGTCGAGGAAGCCGCGCGCGGCCACCAGGTGATCCGCGTGTTTTCCGGCGAACGCTATGAAAGCCTTCGCTTCTTCCGGCGCGCCGAAGCCCTGCGCGGCTTCTCGCAGCGCATGACGGTGGCGTTTGCCGCCACCACGCCGGTGACCCAGATCGCGACCTCGCTGGCGCTGTCGCTGGTGGTGGTGCTGGCGCTGCGTTCCGGCATGACCCAGGGCGAGTTCACCGGCTTCGTGACCGCGATGCTGATGCTGCTGACCCCGTTGAAGGCGCTGGCCGAAGTGAACGGCCCGATGCAGCGCGGGATCGCCGCCGCCGAAACCGTGTTCCAGCTGATCGACGAACCGGTCGAACACGATCCCGGCACGCGCACGCTGGGCCACGCGCAGGGCCAGGTGCGCTTCGAGAATGTCGCCTTCCGCTACCCGAACGCGCAGGTACAGGCGCTGGATGGCGTCTCGCTGGACGTCAAGCCCGGCCAGACCGTGGCCCTGGTCGGCATGTCGGGCGGCGGCAAGTCCACTTTCGTGAACCTGGTCGCGCGCTTCTACGAGCCGCAGGGCGGCCGCATCCTGCTGGACGGCGTGCCTTACCAGGACATCACCCTGCCCAGCCTGCGCGCGCAGCTGGCGCTGGTGAGCCAGAACGTGGTGCTGTTCGACGACACGCTGAAGGCCAATATCGCCTACGGCGTGGAGGAAGTCGACTACGCGCGCCTGGCGGCGGCGATCAAGGCGGCCCACCTGGACGAGGTGGTGGCGCGCCTGCCGGAAGGCGTCGAGACCAACATCGGCGAGAACGGCATGCGCCTGTCCGGCGGCCAGCGCCAGCGCGTGGCGATCGCGCGCGCGATCTACAAGGACGCGCCGATCCTGATCCTGGACGAAGCGACGTCCGCGCTGGACAACGAATCCGAGCGCGCGGTGCAGGCCGCTCTCGACACGCTGATGGCCGGCCGCACCACCTTCGTGGTCGCGCACCGCCTGTCGACCATCGAGCGCGCCGACCTCATTGTGGTGATGGAGCAGGGCCGCATCGTCGAGCAGGGCACGCATGAGGAACTGCTGGCCCGGAGCGGCACCTACGCCAACCTGTACCGCCTGCAGTTCACGACCCCGGCGGAAGCGGCATGAGCAGTCAGGACCGCACCCTCGTCATCTCGCCGAACTGGATCGGCGACGCCGTGATGGCCCAGCCCCTGCTGCGCCTGCTGAAACAGGCCCACCCCGAACGCGCCATCGACGTGCTGGCGCCGCCGCAGGTGGTGCCGGTGTGGAAGCGCATCCGGGAAGCCGACCAGATCATGGAGACGCCGTTCCGGCACCGCGCCCTGCAGCTGGGCGAGCGCCTGAGGACGGCGCAGCAGCTGCGCAAGCGCGGCTACCGCGACGCCTACGTGCTGCCGAACACCCTGAAGTACGCGCTGATCCCCTGGCTGGCGCGGATTCCGCGCCGGGTCGGCTACAAGGGCGAGATGCGCTACGGGATGGTCAACGTGATGCACTTCGACGACAGCCCGCCGCGCCCGATGGTGCCGTTCTACGCGGCGCTGGCGCGCGAGCCCGAGCTGCCGCTGCCGGGCCAGCTGGCGCGGCCCTCATTGGTGGTGGCCGGCGAGGAGACCGAAGCCGTCGCCCGCCACCTGGGCATCGCGCTGGACCGTCCGCTGGTCGCGTTTGCGCCGGGCGCGGAATTCGGCATCGCCAAGCGCTGGCCGCCGGCCCACTACGCCCAACTGGCGGCGCGCGTGGCCGACACTGTCCCGAACGTGCAGATCGCGCTGATGGGATCGGCGAACGACGCCGAGACCTGCGAGCAGGTGCTGGCGCAGGCGGGCATCGCCGGCGGCGTGGTGCGCAACCTGGCCGGCCAGACCTCGCTCGACGACGCCATCGCCCTGCTGGCGCAGGCGCGCGCCGTGGTCTCGAACGACTCCGGCCTGCTGCACATCGCCTCGGCCCTGAACCGCCCGGTGGTCGCCCTGTACGGCTCGACCGACCCGAACTACGCCCCGCCGCTGTCGGAAATCGCCCGCACGATCTCGCTGCGCCTGGAATGCTCACCCTGCCGCCAACGCGAATGCCCGCTGGGCCACCACGACTGCATGAACAAGATGAGCGTGGACCGTGTCTGGAGCGAACTGCTGCCGATCCTGAACCGCGCTTGAGAAAAAACAAACCGGGGTCAGAGCCCGGTTTTTGGAAATAACTCCCCAGCACTAAACAATTCGGGGTCAGCGCACATTTTAAAAAGTGCTCTGACCCCGATTTGTTTTAGAGCTCTTGCCAAAAATCGGGGTCTGACCCCGGTTTGAGATGGATCAGTTGCGGGCGCGCAGGCCGACGCAGACGCCTTCGGCCAGGCCGCTCAGCATCTCGTGGCGCTTCCTGGCTTCCGAGCGTTTTTTCGATGGGATGCTTTCCAGATCCGGCGCCGCCAGCGGGGCGCAATCCAGTTCGTAGTCGCCGCTGGCGTTCTTGAGCGCGCCCAGCTCTTCCCAAAGCAGGTCGTAGTCGGCCAGCACGCGGCCATGCCTGATCGCCTTGTAGATCACGCGGTTGCGGTTCGAGACCAGGTGCATGCGCTCGCAGCCGTACTCGAAGCCGAGCTGGCGCACCAGGCTCACCATCAGCTGCTTGGGACGCAGGCCGTGCAGGTCGCGGGTGGCGAGGCGGATCGCTTCGCGCGCGTCGTCCGTCTTGCCGCCCTGGACGCAGCCGATGCTGAGGGCGGGGCGGCCGGCGCGCGGCGCGACGGTGAAGGCGACCGTGTAGATCACCTTGCCGTCCTGTGCCAGCTGCAGCACCAGTTCGCCTTCGCGGTCGAACATGTTCACCGTGCGCAGCTGGATCTCGTAGGGCAGGCCGCTCTTGCCTTCGCAGGCCGCCAGCGCCACCGGCCCCAGGCTGGCGCGCGCCAGCGTCTGGCCCAGGCCGCGGCGAAACACGAAATCGTAGTGGGCCTGGATGGCCGCCAGGCGCTCTTCCGGCGCCAGCGCATGGCTGCTGTAGGGCCGGTAGACCTTGTACAGGAAGCGCGGGCAGTTGCGCACGTAGTCCGAAAAGGCCGGATGGGAATTCAGCAGGCGCAGCCAGGCCGGGGTCTGCAGCGGGTGCAGCAGGGCGCGCACGCGGATCTTGATGCGTTCGCGCAGCAGCGGCAGGCGTTTCAGGTGCAGGGGCACCGCAGAGTCCAGCGTGACCGAGGGCGTGGCCGCGGTGGCGAGGCGCTCGGCCCAGGCGAAATCGTTGCGATAGAGCTTCATGCCGGCCGCCCGGCGGTAAAAGGGACAGAAAAGGGCAGAGCGGAGCAGGCTGACATGGCTGTATGTACTGAGTTGCGTAAAGTAACGCTATGTAACACAGTGTAACTAAAGAAATGCAGCCAGTAAATATAATGCGATTCGTTAAGCTTATAAAGCACAACAGCCGCGCCAAATCGATGAGCGGCTGTTGCGATTAGGTCATAAGCGGCAAGGACTACAGGCAGGATCAGCTGGCGTAATGGGCGGACTCCTCGTGGCCGAAACGCTGCTCGCCCAGCTCCCGTTCGCGCAGATAGCGACCCAGGGCGTCGTCGAAGGACGGCAGGATCAGGCCGCGTTCGCTGGTCAGCGCGCTATGGAGGGGGCGCGGGGCCGCCATCCCGAGTTCGCTGGACGGCAGCGCCTGCAAGCCGGCCGGATCGATGCCGGCGGCGGCGCAGGCGCGCCGGGCCAGCTCGGCCCAGCTCATGGCCTGGCCGTTGGTCAGGTGCCAGATGCCGGATTCCCTGTCGATCAGCAGGTCGAGGCAGGCGTTGACCAGGTCCGGCACATAGGTCGGCGACACCGTCACGTCGCCGGCCGCCGCGAACGGCCGGCCTTCGGCCAGCGCCGCCAGGGCCTGGGTCACGAAGTTGTGCCCGTCCCAGGGGCCGAAGAAGGCGCTGGTGCGCACCACCAGCGCCTGCGGATCGGAATCCAGCACGCGGCGCTCGGCGTCGGCCTTGCTGCGGCCATAGGCGTTCAGCGGCGCTACCTTGTCGGACTCGACATACGGCCGTCCGGCAGCGCCGTCGAACACCAGGTCGCTCGAGAAGGTGAGGAAGCGCACCGCATGGCGGATCGCCGCCAGCGCCAGCACGGTCGGCCCGTGGGCGTTCTCGCGCATGCAGCGCTCGAACTCGTGTTCGGCATCGTCGACCCGCACATAGCCGCTGGCATTCACGATCGCCCATGGCTTGTAGCGCACGATCGCCGCTTCGACCGCGGCCGGGTCGGTGATGTCCATCTCCTGGCGGCTCAGCACGTGGCAGGCCAGGTTGCGCCGTTCGCAGATGCGGGCGAAGGCGCGGCCCAGGGTGCCGGTGGCGCCGGTGATCAGGATCGGCTGCGGGAAGGTCGAGCGGAAGGCGCCGCGGTCGTTGATGTCGGCCACCGCCGTGCGGGTCGCGACCGGCTTCGTCCAGAAGCGGCCGGGACGGCGCCACCAGCCCTGGCCCTGCAGCACCGGATGCGACAGCGGACGGCCGGTGGCCAGTTCGCGCATCAGGTGCGCGACCGCGGTCTGGCGCGGCTGCGGGCCGCGGACGTCGTAGGGACCGGGCTCGTAGTAGCCGCGGCATTCGGTGACCAGGCAGTTCCAGTCGAAGGAGCCGAGCAGGGCCCAGACCGTGACGGCGCGGATGTCGGCGCCGTTCTGCTGCACCTTCCTGGCGGCATGCCAGACCTCGACCAGCCAGCGCAGCTGGTCTTCGCGGTGGGCGTCGATGTGGGCTTCGGTGATCGCGATCGGCAGGCCGTAGCGGTCCCAGGTTTCCTGCAGCAGCGGGCCGATGCCCGGGGTCGGCGTGGCCAGCACGCGCGGGCATTCCATGTCGGCGTGCGGGACGCCGCGGTACTGGGTGCGGTGCGATTCGGGATAGCGCTCGACGCGATGGTCGAGCCAGCGCTCGCTGGTGATGTAGTAGTTGACGCCCATGATGTCGGGCGGGCAGGGGTTCTCCTTGAACCACAGCAGTTCCTCGGGCGTCGCTGCCGACGCGAGCAGGTAGTCCCACAGCGCGTGGTGTTCGTCGATGCGGCCGCACAGCATGTCCCAGCCGAGCCAGCGGCGCTCGTTGAAGAAATTCGCCATTTCCGCCATTTCCGGCGTGCCGTAGGTGCGCGACAGGTCGTCGGTCTGCACCAGCTTCGCGTTCGGATTGACCTTGCGGATTTCGCGCATCGCCAGCACGGTGGCGCGGCATTGATTGACCAGGGCGCGCACGAAAGTCGCCTCGCTGGTGCCGTGCGGGTACCAGACGCCGTTCAGGCCGGAGAAGCGGGCGGTGGTGCAGATCTCGTTGACCGGAGTGTAGTACTCGACCCAGGGGTAGCGCCGGGCCACCGCGCCGGCGTATTCCGCCAGCTTTTCGGGGAAGTCTTCGGAGACCAGGCTGGTATGGCGCGGACCGCTGCCATGGTGGACCAGGCCGACGATGGGCGTCACGCCCAGCTGCTGCAGGATAGGCAGGCGTTCGTCCGGCCACGACCAGTCGGCGTTGTCGATGCCATCGGGCGCGGTGCGTTCCCATAGCACGGGATAGCGGATGGCGCGGATGCCGAGCGAGGCGAAGCGCTCGAGGTCCTGCAGCCTGGCTGCATGGCCGTTGCGGTCCATCTGGGAGAAGTAATTGTCGCGTACGCGGTTGACGGTGCATTCGAGGCCGCCCCAGAGCTGGAGCGGCGAGCTTGCTGGCTGGATATGGTTATTCAGATTCATGAGTCTTCCTGCGGTTTTGAACCAAGGTGTAAGCCTAGTCGGCAGACCCAGCTTCCTTTGTGGGCCAGCGAACATATAGAGGCGATTTAGGACAAGTCCTACGTAGAGTCAGCCGTTGTCCAAGACATCATGGGAAGCGTGCGCGAGCCATGAGAAAATGCGTTCAGATAGACGAAGAAGGAGAACGAAGCCATGTACATGGTGTACTGGAGCATCATCGAAGAGGAGGGCGGCGTGCCGCATGCCGAGCCCTTCGACACCAGCGAAATGGTGGCCGCCATGAAGTTCATGGAAGAGCTGCGCGCACGCCAGCGGGCCGGGGAGGCGCTGCGTTTCATCACCATGTGCTCGGAGCATCCGGACGTGGTCGGGCGCCCCGGCGTGGATGTGACCGGGCCCGATTACAACTGGAAGAAAAGGCGACGCTAGGCCAGCAGCGCCAGTTTCAAGCGGTGCTTGAGCACCTTGCCGCTGGCGGCCGCCGGCAGGGTGTCCATGAAGACGATGCGGGCCGGGCGTTTATACGGCGCCAGCCGAGCAGCGGCCCAGCCGTTCAGCGCATCGGCCGACAGCACGCTGCCGGCAGCAGCCTGTACGAAGGCCACCACTTCCTCATTGCCATCCTCTTGCACCCGCCCGACCACCGCCGACTGCGTCACCGCCGGGTGCGCGTTCAGCACCGTCTCCACTTCCAGCGGATAGACCTTGAAGCCGGAGCGGATGATCAGCTCCTTGCTGCGTCCGTGGATGAACAGGGCGCCGTCCGCATCCTGGCGCGCCAGGTCGCCGGTCGCCAGCCAGCCGTCTTCGTCCAGCACCGCCGCGGTGCCGGCCGGGTCGCGGTAATAACCCAGCATGACGTTCGGGCCGCGCACGAACAGCTCGCCGTCCGGCCCTTCCACACGCACTTCCACGCCGGGGATCACCTGGCCGACCGAGGTATCGGCGCGCGGCGCGTCCAGGCGGGTCTGGCTGACCGTGGGCGCCGCTTCAGTCAGCCCGTAGCCGTTGTGCAGCGGGACGCCGAGCAGGCTTTCCACCTCGCGCTTGAGCAGCGGGTCGAGCGGCGAGCCGCCGGCGTAGGCGAAGCGCAGCTTCGACGCCAGCGGCGCTTGCACGCCGTCGAGCGCGCATAGCTCCAGCAGGCGCGCATACATGGCCGGCACGCCCTGCACGATGGTCAGGGCACCGCCGCGAATCGCCTCCAGCATGGCGCGCGGCGTGAAGCGCGCCTCGAGGCGCAGGCAGGCGCCGGCGTACAAAGTCCCCAGCAGCACGGACGTCAGGCCGTAGACGTGCGAGATGGGCAGCACGCCATAAGCGAGGTCGCCCGGCGCCAGGCCGCGCAGGCGGCTCGAGACGGCGGCCACGAACAGCAGGTTGCGGTGGCTGAGCATCACGCCCTTGGGCTTGCCGGTGGTGCCGGTGGTGTAGACCAGGGCGGCCGGCGATCCGGCGGCGATGGGCTGCCCGGTAGCCGGTTCGGGTGCTCCACCGTTCGCGTGCAGGCTGGTCACCAGTCCGCCATGCGCGTGTGCGTGCGCGCCCGCTTCCGCAGCGTGTGCGGCCGCATCGGGCGAAGCCGCCGCCGTGTACAGCACGACGCGCGCGCCGCAATGCTCGCGGATCGCTTCCAGCTCGGGCCCGGTCAGGCGCGCGTTGACGTTGACGGACCAGGCATCCAGGCTGGCGATCGCGAACAGGGCGGCCACCTGGGCGATGCAGTTCTCGCTGACCAGCATCACGCGCTCGCCCGGCTGCACCTTGAAACCGCGCATCCAGTCGGCGCAGGCGTCGATCTCATTTGCCAGTTCGCGGTAACTCAGCGTACGGCCGTCTTCCTGCAGCGCCGGCGCATCCGGCGTCACGGCGGCATGCCCGCGCACGACGGCATCGATGCGCGCCGGCAGCGCGTTCATATCGATCATGCGCCGGCCCGTCTGATCATGTTGCGCGCAATGACCAGCTGCTGGATCTGCGACGTGCCCTCGTAAATGCGGAAGAGCCGCACGTCGCGGTAAAAGCGCTCGGCCGCATAGTCCGACACATAGCCGGCGCCGCCGTGGATCTGCACCGCGCGGTCGGCCACGCGCCCGCACATCTCGGACGCGAACAGCTTGCAGCTGGACGCTTCCAGCGTGACGTCGCGGCCCTCGTCGCGCAGGCGCGCGGCATCGAGCACCATGCTGCGCGCGGCGTAGAGCTCGGCCTGGCTGTCGGCCAGCATCGCCTGCACCAGCTGGAATTCGGCGATGGGCTGGCCGAACTGCTTACGCTCCATCGCATAGCGCAGCGCATCGTCCAGCATGCGCCGCGCCGCGCCCACGCAGACGGCGGCGATGTGCAGGCGGCCCTTGTCGAGCACCTTCATCGCGGTCTTGAAGCCGACGCCCTCCTTGCCGCCGATGAGATTCGCGGCCGGCACCCGGCAGTTCTCGAAGATGACGTCGCAGGTATGCGCGCCGCGCTGGCCCATCTTCCTGTCGATCCTGCCCAGCGAGAGTCCGGGCGCGCCGCGTTCGACCAGGATCGCCGAGATCGCGCCGGCGTCCTTGCGCGTGGCGTCGGTGCGCGCCATCACGGTGAACACGCCGGCTTCGGGCGCGTTCGTGATGAAACGCTTGACGCCGTTGATGAGGTAGTCGTCGCCTTCTCGGACCGCGCTGGTGCGCAGCGAGGCGGCATCCGACCCGCTGTCCGGCTCCGTCAGCGCGAAGGAGCCGATGATCTCGCCCGCGGCCAGGCGCGGCAGCCAGGCCGCCTTCTGCTCCGGCGTGCCGTCGATGACGATGCCTTGCGCGCCGATGCCGTTATTCGTGCCGACCAGCGAGCGGAAGGCCGGCGCGGCATAGGCCAGCTCCATCGCCACCAGCACCTCTTCTTCCATGCTCAGCGCCAGGCCGCCGTATTCTTCCGGAATGCAGAGGCCGAACAGGCCGAGCTCGCGCATCTGCCCGACGATGGGTGTGGGGATGGCGTCGGTTTCGGCGACGAGGTCTTCGTTCGGGATCAGCACCTCGCGCACGAAGCGGGCGATGCTGTCCTTCAGCAGGTTCAGGGTTTCCTGGTCACGGATCATGCGGGTCTTTCAGGGAAGGCTTCCTGGATGGTTTCGATGGCGCCGGTGCGCGCGGCGTCGTAGCCGGGCAGGGCGTCGACCAGGCGATGGTAGCCGGGCTGGCGCAGCACCGCCAGCAGCTGGGCCATCAGGCTGTCCTCCAGGGCGTCCAGGTGCAGGGCGAAAAAATAACGCTCGCGCAGCAGCGGGATGAAGCCGAGCTTGAACTGCTCGGCCGCGGTGCGCATGCCGATGCCGACGTCGGCCATGCCGCTGGCGATGTAGGCGGCCACCGCCGAGTGCGTGAATTCGGCGCTGTTCCAGCCGTTGATGGCCTCACCGTCGATGCCGGCGCGATCGAGCATCATCTCGAGCAGCATGCGGGTGCCCGAACCGGCCTGGCGGTTGACGAAGCGGAGCCTGGTGTTCTGCAGGTCGGCGAGTCCCACGACGCCGAGCGGATTGCCCGGCGCGACCAGCAAGCCTTGCTGGCGTCCGCAGATATGGACCAGGCAGTGCCGCTCCGGGTCCAGCCAGCGCAGGTAGCGGCGCGCCGTCGCCTCTTCGAATTCGCCTTCCGGCACATGGAAGCCGGCCAGGTCGCATTCGCGCCGCGCCAGCGCGGCCACGGCGTCCATGCTGGTGCGGTAGCGCAGCTCGACCGGCAATTCCAGCTTGTCGAGGTAGCCGGTGAGGGCGGCCACCGCGAAGCCGTGGCTGGCGTCCATGCGGATCGTGCGCAGGCCGATGCCGCGCATGCGCACCTTGCCCAGTTCCGCTTCCAGCTCCGAGGCCAGGCTGTCCAGCGTCGGCGACAGGCGCGCGGCGATGCGCCGATCGGCCCACACCAGCTTTTGCGCCAGCAGGGTCAAACGGGTGCCGCGTCCGCGTCCGGTCTCGAGCAGGGGCTCGCCGAACAGCTCCTCGGCCTCGCGCAGCACGCCCCAGGCGTAGCGGTAGGACAGCCCGGCGGCCTTGGCCGCGGCGGCGATCGAACCCTGGTCCTGGATCGCCAGCAAAAGGGCCAGCAACGTGGCCGTGTCGAGCGGCGCGTCATTATTGAAACTTATTTCCCAGTGCGGACGGATGTGGACCTTGAGCATGGCTTATATGCTTAATAAAGCCTATTTCTGGCAAGAAGACACCATGATACGCTCGGCCTTGCAGTAAATGTAAGCCAAAAGTATATGCTTTTTAAAACATATTAATTCGAACAAAAAACGGAGGAGACATGGCTTTACTGGATAAGCTGGACCGGGAGCACACCATTGCCAGGCCCGGCTTCAACCGCTGGCTGGTGCCGCCGGCCGCATTGGCGATTCATCTTTGCATCGGCATGGCCTATGGCTTCTCGGTGTTCTGGCTGCCGCTGTCGAAGGCGATCGGCATCAAGGAATCGATCGCCTGCCCGGCCGAGATGGGCTTCTTCGACGTGATCACATCCACCACCTGCGACTGGAAGATCTCGATGCTGGGCTGGATGGTCAGCCTGTTCTTCCTGTTCCTGGGCTTGTCGACCGCGTTGTTCGGCGGCTGGCTCGAGCACGCCGGCCCGCGCAAGGCCGGCGTCGTCTCGGCCCTGTGCTGGTGCGGCGGACTGGTGATCTCGGCCCTGGGCATCTACAAGCACCAGATCTGGCTGATGTGGCTGGGCTCCGGCGTCATCGGCGGCATCGGCCTGGGCCTCGGCTATATCTCGCCGGTCTCCACGCTCATCAAATGGTTCCCCGACCGCCGCGGCATGGCGACCGGCATGGCCATCATGGGCTTCGGCGGCGGCGCCATGATCGGCGCGCCGCTGGCCGACAAGCTGATGAAGCATTTCGCCACCCCGACCTCGGTGGGCGTGTGGGAAACCTTCCTGGCCCTGGCCGCCATCTACTTCGTGTTCATGATGGTGGGCGCGCTGTCCTACCGCGTGCCGGCCAACGGCTGGAAGCCGGAAGGCTGGACCGCGCCGGCCGCCAAGAGCAGCAACACCATGATCACCAACCGCCACGTGCACGTGAGCCGCGTGTGGGGCATCCCCCAGTTCTGGCTGGTGTGGCTGGTGCTGTTCCTGAACGTCTCGGCCGGCATCGGCATCCTGGCGATGGCCTCGCCGCTGCTGCAGGAAGTGTTCGGCGGCCGCCTGATCGGCATTACCGCCGGCTTCAACGATCTGGACACCGCGCAGAAGGCGCAGATCGCCACCATCGCCGCCGGCTTCACCGGCCTGCTGTCGCTGTTTAACATCGGCGGCCGCTTCGCCTGGGCCACCTGCTCGGACTACATCGGCCGCAAGATGACCTATTTCGTGTTCCTGGTGCTGGGCTTCGTGCTGTACGCGGCGATCCCGACCCTGGCCCACGGCGGCCACCTGGGCCTGTTCGTGCTGTCCTTCTGCATCATCCTGTCGATGTACGGCGGCGGCTTCTCGACCGTGCCGGCCTACCTGGCCGACCTGTTCGGCACCCAGATGGTGGGCGCGATCCATGGCCGCCTGCTGACCGCCTGGGCCGCCGCCGGCCTGCTCGGCCCGACCCTGGTCAACTACATCCGCGAATACCAGATCGCGCACGGCGTCGCCAAGGCCCAGGCCTACGACACTGCGATGTACGCGATGGCCGCCCTGCTGGTGCTGGGTTTCATCTGCAACCTGCTGGTGCGCCCGGTGGCCGACAAGTACTTCATGACCGACGCCGAGCTGGCGGACGAGAAGCGCAGCGCCCATGAACGCGACGTTGCCGCCTCGGCCGGCAGCCGCGCAGCGGCAGCAGCCGGCGGCGACACCATGGTGGCGGGCGTGTCCGGCGGCGCAGCCATTGCTGCAACCCCGGTTGCCGCGGGCGGCGCGCTGGTCACGCTGCTGGCCTGGGCCGCGGTCGGCATCCCGCTGCTGATCGGTATGTGGATCACCTTGCAGAAGGCGATCGTCCTCTTTAAATAAGCGACGTAGGGTGGGCACCCTGTGCCCACGTCGGCAAAACGCGAACGTCACACGTGGGCACGGGGTGCCCACCCTACGAAACTGAACGCCGGCAAAACGATCGAATACGTAACACGCATTACAGGACTACCGCCATGAACCATCCCGTCATCCCCATTGCCGTGCAGGGCGCCAGCCGCCAGCGCAAGCGCGAAGCCCCGAAAGGCCGCCGCGCCGATCCGCAAGCCCTGCGCGAGGTGCAGGACCTGCTGGGCGACATGCCGCGCCGGCGCGACCTGCTGATCGAGTGCCTGCACAAGATCCAGGACGCGTTCGGGGCCCTGGCAGCCAACCACCTGGCCGCGCTGGCCCAGGAGCTGAAGCTGGCGCAGTCGGAGGTCTACGAGGTGGCCAGCTTCTACCACCACTTCGACGTATTGCGCGACGGGGAGGATGCGCCGGCATCGCTGACGGTGCGCGTGTGCGCGGGGCTGTCCTGCGAGATGGCGGGCGCTTCCTCGCTGCTGGACAGGCTGCCGGCCATCCTCGGCACCGACGTTCGGCTGCAGGCGGCGCCTTGCGTGGGCCGCTGCGAGCAGGCGCCGGCGGTGCTGGTCGGCCAGCATCCGGTGCCGCGCGCGACGCCCGAGACGGTACTGGCCAAGGTGCGGTCCGTCGCCACGGCGGCGAAGGAAACCACCCACATCCACACCGGCCATGACGGCCTGGACGCCTACCGCGCCAAGGGCGGCTACGCGCTGCTGCGCGATTGTGCCGAAGGCCGCCGCGACGTCGAGTCCGTGATCGCGGCGCTGGA
The DNA here is from genome assembly GCF_042656905.1 of Massilia aerilata. Taxonomy (NCBI): domain Bacteria; kingdom Pseudomonadati; phylum Pseudomonadota; class Betaproteobacteria; order Burkholderiales; family Oxalobacteraceae; genus Massilia; species Massilia aerilata. The sequence continues at coordinate 131,022 of NZ_JBHSMZ010000009.1, read as the reverse complement.
AGCCTCCGGCCTGCGCGGCCTCGGCGGCGCCGGCTTCCCGGCCGGCCGCAAGTGGCGCATCGTGGCCGCGGAACCCGGCCCGCGCCTCATGGCCATCAATATCGACGAAGGCGAACCCGGCACCTTCAAGGACCGTGTTTACCTCGAGCACGACCCGCACCGCTTCCTGGAAGGCGCCTTGATCGCCGCCTGGGCGGTCGGCATCGAGACCATCTATATCTACCTGCGCGACGAATACCACGGCCTGCGCGGGATGCTGGAAGCCGAGCTGGCGGCCTTGCGCGCCGCTCCGCCGCTCGAGAACATGCCCGAGCTGATCCTGCGCCGCGGCGCCGGCGCCTACATCTGCGGCGAAGAGTCGGCCATGATCGAGTCGATCGAAGGCAAACGCGGCATGCCGCGCCTGCGCCCGCCTTACGTGGCCCAGGTCGGCCTGTTCGGGCGCCCGACGCTGGAGCACAACTTCGAGACCCTGCACTGGGTGCGCGACATCGTCGAGCAGGGCCCGGAACAATTCGCCAGCCACGGCCGCCACGGCCGCAAGGGCCTGCGCTCGTTCTCGGTCTCGGGCCGCGTGCGCGACCCGGGCGTCAAGCTGGCCCCGGCCGGCATCACGATCACGGAGCTGATCACCGAATACTGCGGCGGCATGCAGGAAGGGCACCAGTTCTACGCCTACCTGCCGGGCGGCGCCTCGGGCGGCATCCTGCCGGCTACGATGGGCGACATCCCGCTCGACTTCGACACCCTGCAGCCCTACGGCTGCTTCATCGGCTCGGCCGCGGTGGTGGTGCTCTCGGACCAGGACACGGCCAAGGCCGCGGCCCTGAACACGCTGCGCTTCTTCAAGGACGAGTCCTGCGGCCAGTGCACGCCCTGCCGCGCCGGCACCGCCAAGGCCGTGGCCATCATGGAGCAGCCGGACTGGGATATCGAACTGCTGGACGACCTGTCCCAGGTGATGCGCGACGCCTCGATCTGCGGCCTGGGCCAGGCCGCGCCGAACCCGTTCGACTGCGTCATCAAGTACTTCCCGCATGAACTCAAAGGAGGCGCACAATGAACGCCAGCCTGCAAACCCTCAGCTTCACGATCAACGGTCGCGAAGTCCAGGCCCTGCGCCACGAAACATTAATCGAAATCGCCGATCGCGAAGGCATCGAAATCCCGCGCCTGTGCTACGCAGAAGGCATGGAAGCGGTCGGCAACTGCCGCTCCTGCATGGTCGAGATCGACGGCGAGCGCGTGCTGGCGCCGTCCTGCTGCCGCCATCCCTCGCAAGGCATGAAGGTCACCACGAACAGCGCGCGCGCCGTGAAGGCGCAGAAGATGGTGCTGGAGCTGCTGGCCTCGGACATGCCCGAGAAGGATTACACCCGCCACAACGAAGTCGACGCGTGGGCAATGAAGCTCGGCGTCGGCAAGCCGCGTTTCCCGGCCACGCGCCGTGAGCCGCAACAGGACGCGAGCCACGCCGCCATCACTGTCAACCTCGACGCCTGCATCCAGTGCACGCGCTGCGTGCGCGCCTGCCGCGACGAGCAGGTCAACGACGTGATCGGCCTGGCCTTCCGCGGCCAGGATGCGAAGATCGTGTTCGACCAGGACGACCCGATGGGGAACTCCACCTGCGTGGCCTGCGGCGAATGCGTGCAGGCCTGCCCGACCGGCGCCCTGATGCCGGCGCGCGACGCGGCTTTGAGCGTCCCGGACAAGCAGGTGGACTCGGTGTGCCCGTATTGCGGCGTCGGCTGCCAGCTGACCTATAAGGTCAAGGACAACAAGATCCTCTACGTCGAGGGCAGGGACGGTCCCGCCAACCACGGCCGCCTGTGCGTGAAGGGCCGCTACGGCTTCGATTACGCGCATCACCCGCACCGCCTGACAAAACCGCTGATCCGCCGCGCGGGCGTGCCCAAGACTGGCGACTTCACGATGGACCCGACCACGGTGATGGACGTGTTCCGCGAAGCGAGCTGGGAAGAAGCGCTGGCGCTGGCCGGCGGCACGCTGGCGCGCATCCGCGATACGAACGGAAAACGCGCGCTGGCCGGCTTCGGCTCGGCCAAGGGCAGCAACGAGGAAGCCTATCTGTTCCAGAAGCTGGTGCGCACCGGCTTCGGCAGCAATAACGTCGACCACTGCACGCGTCTGTGCCACGCTTCATCGGTGGCCGCGCTCCTGGAGGGCATCGGCTCGGGCGCGGTCTCGAACCCGGTGATGGACGTGACCCGCGCCGAAGTGGTGATCGTGATCGGCGCGAATCCGACGGTGAACCATCCGGTGGCCGCCACCTGGATCAAGAACGCGGTCCGCACCGGCACCAAGCTGATCATGATGGATCCGCGCAAATCGGACCTGACCCGCCACGCCCACCGCCACCTGCAGTTCAAGCCGGACACCGACGTCGCCATGCTGAACGCGATGATGCACGTGATCGTGCATGAGAACCTGGTCGACAGGGACTTCATCGCCAGCCGCACCATCGGCTTTGAGGAGCTGGCGAAGAACGTCGAAGGCTACAGCCCGGAGCAGATGGCGCCGATCTGCGGCATCGATGCCGAGACCCTGCGCTACGTGGCGCGCCTGTATGCGACATCGAAGGGCTCGATGATCCTGTGGGGCATGGGCATCTCGCAGCACGTGCACGGCACCGATAACGCGCGCTGCCTGATCGCGCTGGCGCTGATGACCGGCCAGATCGGCCGTCCCGGCACCGGCCTGCATCCGCTGCGCGGCCAGAACAACGTGCAGGGCGCTTCGGACGCCGGCCTGATTCCGATGATGTACCCGGACTACCAGCGCGTCGACAACCCGGACGCCAAGGCGCGCTTCGAAGCCGCCTGGGGCATGGCGCTGGACGACAAGCCCGGCCTGACCGTGGTCGAGATCATGGACGAGATCCTGGCCGGTTCTATCCGCGGCATGTACATCATGGGCGAGAACCCGGCCATGTCCGACCCCGACGCCAATCACGCCCGCGAGGCGCTGGCCGCGCTGGACTGCCTGGTGGTGCAGGACATCTTCCTGACCGAGACCGCCTACCTGGCCGACGTGATCCTGCCGGCATCCGCGTTTGCCGAGAAGGCCGGTACCTTCACCAATACCGACCGCCTGGTGCAGCTGGGCCGCCAGGCGATTACGCCGCCGGGCGATGCGAAGCAGGACCTGTGGATCATCCAGCAGATGGCAAACAGGATGGGCCTGCCGTGGAACTACGGCCACGTGTCCGAGGTGTTCGACGAGATGCGCAGGCTGATGCCCAGCATCGCCGGCATCACCTGGGAGCGCCTGGAACGCGAGGACGCCGTCACCTACCCGTGCGCGGTCGAGGGCGACCCGGGCCAGCCGGTGGTCTTCGTCGAGGACTTCCCGCGTGGGCAAGGGGCCGAGAAGGGCAGGGCGCGCTTCGTCCCGGCCGACATCATCCCGGCCAACGAGCGTCCGGACGCCGAATACCCGATGGTATTGATTACCGGGCGCCAGCTCGAGCACTGGCACACCGGCAGCATGACGCGGCGCGCCGGCGTGCTGGATGCGATCGAGCCGGATCCGGTGGCGCTGGTGCATCCGCTGGACCTGGAGGCGATGGGCGGACGGCCGGGCGACGTCATCACGATCACCTCGCGCCGCGGCGAGGTCAGCCTGTATGCGCGGGCCGACGACAGCTCGCCGCGCGGCGCCATCTTCGTGCCCTTCTGCTACTACGAGGCGGCCATCAACCGGCTGACCAACTCGGCGCTCGACCCCTTCGGCAAGATCCCCGAGTTCAAGTACTGCGCCATCCGCACGACGCTGGGCGGGGAGGTGGGGCAGCAGGGTTCCTACGGTGGCGGCCAGATCCTCGCGGCCGTGGCACAATAAGCTGATGAACGAGCAACGTTATCGACCTCAGCTATCCCAAGCCAGCGCCAGCCTGACCCATGAGGTGACGGCCATCGACGAGCGCGGGCGCCGCTCGTCATTACATATCCCGGCCGAGCGCCCGCTGACGGTCTACGTCGACAAGCGCGAACTCGTGACCCTGATGACCCTGGGCGGCGCGCCCGAAGCGCTGACCCTGGGCTATCTGCGCAACCAGCGCCTGGTGCGCTCGCTGGAAGACATCGTGTCGATCCAGGTCGACTGGTCGGTGGACGCGGTGGCGGTGGTGACCCGCAACGGCATCGCCGGCATCGAGGAGCGTACCGCGAAGAAGGTCGTCACCACCGGCTGCGGCCAGGGTTCGGTGTTCGGCGGCCTGATGGACGAGGTCGACCAGATCCAGCTGCCGCCGGACGCGCGCCTGACGCAATCGGTGGTGTACCGCATCGTCGAGACGATCCGCACCCAGCAGTCGGTCTACAAGCAGGCCGGCTCGGTGCACGGCTGCGCGCTGTTCTCGAACACGGGCGAGCTGCTCTACTTTGTCGAGGATGTCGGCCGCCACAACGCCGTCGACGCCATCGCCGGGCTGATGTGGCTGGACGGGGTCAGCGGCGCGGACAAGGTCTTCTACACCACCGGGCGCCTGACTTCGGAGATGGTGATCAAGGGCGCCCAGATGGGCATCCCCTTCCTGCTGTCGCGCTCCGGCACCACCCAGATGGGGCATATGGTGGCGGAGAAGGTCGGCATGTCGCTGCTGGCGCGCTGCACCGGGCGGCATTTCCTGCTGCTGTCGGGGGAAGAGCGGCTGGTGTTCGAACCGGCATTCCTGGACGCGCTGGAAGCGGAGCGTCAGCGGCACTATGCGTAAGCTTGCCGTCGTCCCCGCGAGCAGCACAGCCGTCGTTCCCGCGAAGGCGGGAACGACGGCAGTGCGTGTCGCGGGAACGGCGATGTAACATGCTCGACGCCACGCTGCGCGCCTTCAACCTGCTGTTCACCGGCGACCCCGGCCTTTGGCGCATCATCTGGGTCTCCCTCAAGACCAGCGTGCTCGGGCTGCTGCTGGCCACGCCGCCCGCCGTGCTGCTGGGCTACCTGATCGCCATGCACCGCTTCCGCGGGCGCCGCATTGCGATCTGGCTGGCCCAGGCCGCGCTGTCGCTGCCCACCGTCCTGATCGGCCTCCTGCTCTACCTGCTGCTGTCGCGCCACGGTCCGATGGGCGGGCTGCAATGGCTGTTCTCGCAGCCGGGCATCATCGCCGGGCAGTTCGTGGTGGGCCTGCCGGTGCTGCTGGCTTTCACGCTGGCGGCGGTGCAGGCGATCGACCCGCGCTATGCCGAAACCGCGGTCGCTCACGGCGCCTCGCGCATCCAGGTGATGGTGCGCGTGCTGCACGAGGCGCGCTTCGGCGTGATGGCCGCGGTGCTGTCGGGCTTCGGACGCGTGATCTCGGAAGTCGGCTGCGCGCTGATGGTGGGCGGGAATATCGAAGGCGAGACCCGCACCATCACCACCGCCATCGCGCTCGAGACCAGCAAGGGCGAGTTCGCGCAGGGCATCGCGCTGGGCATCGTGCTGGTGGCGATCGCGCTGCTGATGAACGGCATGCTGATGCTGCTGCAGGGCGACGCTCACGTGGCGAGGGATCGGCCATGAGGAAGCGGCCATGATCCAGCACATCACGCTGCAGGGCATGCTCGGCGCTACCCCGGCGCGCACCGGCGACGAGCGCCGCAAGTCCCTGCTGGGCGTGAAGGGACTGCGCAAGCGCCATGGCGAGCGCCTGCTGTTCGACATCGGCTGCATGGAGATCGCGACCCACAGCGCCTACGTGCTGACCGGGATGAACGGCGCCGGCAAGAGCACCCTGCTGCGCGTGCTGGGCGGCCTGGAACGCGCCGAGATCGACAGCCTGCGCTTCGAAGGCATGGAGGAGCGCCCCTACCCGTATCCGCGCGCGCTGCGCGAAGCCATCGTCTACGTGCACCAGCACCCCGTGATGTTCTCGACCAGCATCGCGCACAACATCGGCTACGGCCTGCAGGTGCGCGGCGTGCCGAAGCTGGAAGCCGCGCGCAGGGTCGAGGAGGCGATGCTGTGGGCCGGCGTGGCGCACCTGCAGGACGTCGAGCCGGGCCGGCTGTCGGGCGGCGAACGGCAGCGCGTGGCGCTGGCGCGCGCCAAGGTGTTGTGCCCGAAGCTGCTGCTGCTCGACGAGCCGACTTCCAACCTGGACGGCCAGGCGCGCGAACAGGTGATCGAATTGATCCCCACCATGGTCGAAGCAGGAGGCAGCGTGGTCGTGGCCTGCCACGACCGTGATTTGATTGGACTACCCGGCGTGCAGCGCCTCAAGCTGCGCGACGGGCATCTCGAAGTACGTTGATAACAAGGAGAACACACATGCAACGCCGTTTATTCAGTATCGCCCTGGTCCTGGGCGCCACCCTCGGGATGTCGTTTGCGCCGGCCCATGCACAGGATGCCAAGGTGCTGCGCCTGTCCACCACCACCAGCACCGAGAATTCCGGCCTGCTCACTTACCTGCTGCCCAGCTTCGAGCAGAAGTACGGCATCAAGGTCAACGTGATCTCGGTCGGTACCGGCAAGGCCCTGGAACTGGGCAAGAACGGCGACGTCGACGTGACCCTGGTGCACGCGCGCCAGCTCGAAGACAAGTTCGTGCTTGATGGCTGGGGCATCGACCGCCGCGACGTGATGTACAACGACTTCATCGTCGCCGGCCCGACGGCTGACCCGGCCGGCGTGAAGGGCAGCCATGACGTGCTGGCCTCGTTCAAGAAGATTGCCTCGACCAACGTCAAGTTCATCTCGCGCGGCGACAATTCCGGTACCGACGTGATGGAAAAGGCCTACTGGAAGGAAGTGAACACCAAGCCTGCGGGCGCCAACTACGTGTCGGCGGGCCTGGGCATGGGCGAGGTGCTGAACATGGCGGCCGAAATGAACGCCTACACCCTGACCGACCGCGCCACCTACGGCGCGTATAAAGCCAAGACCGGCCTGGCGATCCTGGTCGAAGGCGACAAGCGCATGTTCAACCCCTACGGCATCATCGCGGTGAACCCGGAGAAGCACAAGGGCGTGAACTACAAGGGCGCGACCCAGCTGATCCAGTGGATCACGTCGGCCGAGGGGCAGGCGAAAATCGCGGCGTTCAAGCCGGCTGGGGAGCAGCTGTTCTTCCCGTCGGCGGGTAAATAAGCTGGTGGCTGATTGAGCAAGCTTGGATTCCCGCCTTCGCGGGAATGACGGTCTTGAGGCCAGCGGCTCTAGCACGTCGTTCCCGCGCAGGCGGGAACCCAAGTTCGTCGAGAAGCCGCAAAATGAAAAGGCCGCAGTCAGCGGCCCTCGTCATTCCAAGCGCAGGAAAAACTCACGCCAGCGCGTGCATCACATCCTGCACCGGAATCGCCTTCACCCAATCCCTGCGCTGATGCGCCGTGATCACGGTGCTGTTGGCCTTGTCCACCGGCGCCCATTCCGGCGTCTTCTGGCGCATCAGCGCCACCACCGGCACGCCGACGGCGTTCGCCAGGTGCATCACCGCGGTTTCCACCGAGACGATCAGGTCGCACTGGGCCAGCATGGCCGGCAGCTGGAAGAAGTTCTCGTTGGCGCTGAACAGTTCGGTGCGGTCCAGCTGGCGCTCGGCCAGCATGGTCTTCACGCGCTCGACTTCCTGCGGCACCGCGTTGACGATGAAGCAGGCGTCGCGCCATTCCGGCTGGCCGCGCATGGTGGTGATCAGTTCGGCCACGCGCTCGACCGGCCAGCAGCGCTTGCGGGTCTTGGCGAAGGGATTGATGAAGACCAGCTTGCCCTGGCGCTTGTCGAAGCCCCACTCGTGCAGGCGGGTCTTGGCGCCTTCGACGAAACGCGCCGGGATGTGGACGAAGGGAATCCGTTCGCGCGGCGGGATCTCGACCCCGGCCAGCTGGCGGAACCACTCGGCGTGGACGTCGCTGATGTGCGGCGCGGCGCTGCGGTCGGCCACGTCCGGGTCCAGGGCGGCGTCCAGCTTGCGATAGGTGAAGTAGTGCGGCAGGCCGGACAGGCGCATCGGCTTTTTCAGGCCGACCACGAAGCCATCCGGGCTGATGCGGCGCGCCAGGTTGGCGTAGAAGTGCGGGCGCAGGGTGCCGAGCGAGACCACGATCGGGTAGTGCTCCGCGCGCGCTTCCTTGATCGAGGCTTCGAACAGCTCGGGCGAGTAGTTCTGCTTGTAGGTCTTGTCGATGAACTCGCAGGCGTCGAGCCAGTCGTACAGCACGTTCTTTTTCAGGTGCGGCCACTGCGACGCGTCGCTGGTGCGGCGGACCTCGTCGACCCACAGGTGCAGCTTCAGGTGCGGGTAGGCCCGCGCGAACGCCTGGAAGCAGTTCTGCAGATACGTGTAGTCGCCCAGCGCCAGATGGGCGATGAACAGGATCTTGTCCGATTTCTTCAGCAAATCGGATGGAATAAGTGGGTCGTTCATTGTCTCTTACGGGTCGCTAGTCAGCTTCGGGCCGACGCCGCCGCCAGTGGTCAATCAGAAAGCTTGCGATTCATGGGCCGCGATGCATGGCCGATTTCGCAGCGCCTAGCGGTCGGCAGGTCGCCTTGCAAGCCTTCGCTTGCAACCATGCTACCGCCAACTCTCGAATTATCAGCAAATTGTCACAAATTGTAGTCCAAACTCGCCAACAACGTAGTGCCTACCAAGATTTTTGGCGGTATTGTCCTTTGCTAGCAACATCAGCTCAACAGGATGACAATCGGCTATCGCTCGGCTGTCTAATTTGACGTAAAAATCCCACTGACGATTGTTCGGGAGGACAAGCAGGCTTGATCCCAGAAGCAACAGGGATTCTACGTTATTGGTGGATTATGCAGTGAAGAGATCGCTGTGCGTATCGAGGACCGGGCGGCGCCGTAAGCTTGCCGATTCAGATCGCAGGTTTTTGCAGGACGAAGGCGATCGATATCGGACGAATCTTTTGCCAGATATGCGTCGCGTGATAATGGCGCGGCCATATCGGTAGCCGGCAAACCAGCGCATCGAGCCGGATGACCCAGCGGTAGGTCCAAGGCGGACGTTGATTGATGTGTGGAAGTCTGGAAAATAGCGAGAAACCGCAGCGGGCTTCGCGTACTACGCGATAACCCGCCTCCTCGATGATATTGCGGAAAATCGCGGGCGGAATCCCGCGTTCGTTCTTGGTCAGCCCGCGTCGCGGATGGCGCCAGTCCCCCATCGAATGCGTAGGCTCGCGTAGCAAAACATAACCACCAGGCTTTAGCACCCTATACATTTCACTCAAGACCGTGCTGACGTTCGGAATATGGTGCAAAGTGTGGAAGCACACGATAATGTCGAAGCTGTCGGCATCGAAGGGCATGATGCCATTCGATGCGGGTTTGACATAGGTTACGGGCTTGCCGTCGAGCGAGGTTTGGGAAAAGCCGTCGGAAGGTTCCAGGATGGTAACCGTATCGCTCCTCGACAGTAAGGGCCGCAACTCTGTCCCGTCTGCACTGCCAATCCCTAGCACTGACGAGAAATCGCGGTCAGGCAACCATCTGAACCCATGCTCGTCAGCCACTTCGGCATAGCAGTATTCCGGTTTCGACACATCCGATGCGTTCTTGTCGCCGTAGAGTTCGTAGTAGCCTTCCCGTTCGTCTTCGAACCAGGCCGTAATCTCTTCATCCGTAAAATCGTTCCCGTACAGCACCCTGCCGCGTAAAGCCAACTCGATGCGCGCCGCATTCTGGATATGTTCAGGACGATTCATGTATATCCCCTCTGTCAATTGCTTTCCCGAGCTTGGCACATTCTCGGGAGCCAATTGCCATAGTCCTGCTCGCTATGCCGATTCATTTGACATAGATCATGTAGCGGCCAGAAAGAAGAAGAGAAACCTACATCAGGATCACGTCGTACTGTTCCTGGTGATAGCCTTTTTCCACCTGCAGCGAGATTTTCTTGCCGATGAAGTCGCCCAGCATCGCCAGGTGCTGCGATTCCTCTTCGAGGAACAGGTCGACCACTTCCTGCGAGGCCAGGATGCGGAACTCGCGCGGATTGAACTGCTTGGCTTCGCGCAGCAGCTCGCGCAGGATTTCGTAGCAGATGGTGCGCGAGGTTTTCACTTGTCCCTTGCCGGCGCAGGCGGGGCAGGGCTCGCACAGGATGTGGGCCAGCGACTCGCGGGTGCGCTTCCGCGTCATCTCGACCAGGCCCAGCGCCGAGAAACCGCTGACGGATACCTTGGTGCGGTCGCGCGACAGGGTCTTCTTGAGCTCCGCCAGCACGGCGTTGCGGTGCTCGTTGTTCTCCATGTCGATGAAGTCGAGGATGATGATGCCGCCCAGGTTACGCAGGCGCAGCTGGCGTGCGATCGCGTGGGCGGCCTCGAGGTTGGTCTTGAAGATGGTGTCGGCGAAGTTGCGCCCGCCGACGAAGCCGCCGGTGTTGACGTCGATGGTCGTCATCGCCTCGGTCTGGTCGACGATCAGGTAGCCGCCCGACTTGAGGTCGACACGGCGGCCCAGCGCGCGCAGGATCTCTTCCTCGACGCCGTAGAGGTCGAACAGCGGGCGCTCGCCGGTATAGTGCTGCAGGCGCGACAGCACGCTGGGCGTGTAGACCTGGGCGAATTCCGCCAGCATCAGGTAGTTCTCGCGCGAGTCGACCAGGATGGCGGCGGTCTCGTCGTGCACGAAGTCGCGCAGCACGCGCTGGGCCAGGTTCAGGTCCTGGTACAGCAGGCTGGTGGCGGGACGGGTACGGGCGCCCTGCAGGATCGCGCTCCAGGTCTTGCGCAGGTAGTCGATGTCGGCCGCCAGGTCGGCGTCGGCGGCGTCTTCGGCCTGGGTGCGCACGATGTAGCCGCCTTTTTCTTCCGCCGGCAGCAAGCCCTGCATGCGCACGCGCAGGGCCTCGCGCTCGCTTTCCTTTTCGATCTTCTGCGAGATGCCGATGTGCTTGTCCTGCGGCAGATACACCAGCATGCGTCCGGCGATCGAGATCTGCGTCGACAGGCGCGCGCCCTTGGTCCCGATCGGATCCTTGATCACCTGCACGGTCAGCACCTGGCCGTCGAACAGGATTTTCTCGATGGGGGTCGGGGCGGCGTTGCCGTTGCCGCCGCCGTTGTTGTCGTGCGGACGGGCTTCCCAGATGTCGGCCACGTGCAGGAAGGCGGCGCGTTCCAGGCCGATGTCGATGAAGGCGGACTGCATCCCCGGCAGCACCCGCACGACCTTGCCTGAATAGACGTTGCCGGCCAGGCCGCGGGTGAGCGTCCGCTCGATGTGCAGCTCTTGCACGGCTCCCTGTACCACCAGCGCCACGCGCGTTTCCTGTGGGGTGATATTGATCAGGATGTCTTCAGTCATGAGGCTAGGGCCGTGCGTTATTGTTCAGGATGACATCATACACGGCGCGACTGTAGGGTGGGCTCCCCGAGCCCACCTTTGCCGGCAATTACATGATCTCGACGCCAGCCTTTTTGAGCAGCTGTGCCGTCTCGAACACCGGCAAGCCCATGATGCCCGAATGGCTGCCCTCGATATGCTCGATGAACAGCGCCGCCAGGCCCTGGATGCCGTAGGCGCCGGCCTTGTCGTAGGGTTCGGACGTGGCGCAATAGGCCTTGATGGCGGCGGGACTCAGTTTTGTAAAACGCACGTTCGACACCTGCGTGACCTGCTCGGCCAGGTCGACGTGGTGAAGCGCCACCGAGGTCAGCACCTGGTGGGTGCGGCCCGACAGGCGCTCCAGCATCGCCGCCGCCTCGTCGGCATTGGCCGGCTTGCCGAGGATCCGGCCGTCGATGGTGACGGTGGTGTCGGCCGACAGCACCGGACGCAGCGGCATGCGCCGCAGCGCCAGGATTTTCCACGCGAACGCGCCCTTTTCATGCGCCACCCGGGCCACATAGTCGAGCGGCGATTCGCCCGGCAGCTCGGCCTCGCTGACGTCGGGACCGCGCGCGGCATCGGTACGCAGGCTGAGCAGTTCGAAGTCGACGCCGACCTGACGCAGCAGTTCGCGCCTGCGAGGGCTCTTCGAGGCGAGGTAGATTTTTTTATCGAGGAGTTTCATCGGGAGAGGAAGCGGGCTTCCTAGACTCTGTGATAAGGGTGGTTTTGGGTGATCGACCAGGCACGATATAACTGTTCCGCAAGCATCACGCGCACGATTCCATGGGGAAGCGTCATGCTGGAAATGCGGATCAGGCCATCGGCGCGGGCTTTCAGTTCGGGATCGAGCCCATCCGCGCCGCCGATCAGGAAGGCGACGTCACGCCCATCCTGCTGCCAGGCTTCCAGCTGCTGCGACAGGCCGACGCTGGTGAGATCCTTGCCGCGCTCGTCGAGGGCGACGATGCGCACCCCCTTCGGCAGCACGGCTTCGATGCGCTCGCGTTCGAGTGCCATCGCAGTGGCCGCGGTCTTGCTGCCGGACCGCTCGACCGGCTTGATCTCCTTGAGCACGATGCGCAGCTCGGGCGGCATGCGCTTCGTGTACTCGGCGAAACCGGTCTCGATCCAGGCCGGCATCTTGTGGCCGACCGCGGCAATGATCAACTGCATTGAAACGGTTTACTCTTCAGTCTTCTTGATGCGGCGGATGACCTTCTTGGCCGGTGCTGCATCCGCGGCCGGGGCGGCCTTGGTCGCGCGCTTCGGTGCGGCGGCCTTGGCGGCTTTCGCGGCGGCAGCCGAGGCGGCGGCGGTCTTCGATACGGCCACTTTCACCTTGGCGCCGGTCGGAATCTTGGCGGCCGGCTTCTTGGCGGCCGGCTTCTTCGCGGCGACGCCTTCGCCGGCGGCAGTCTTCGAGGCGGCCGTCGCGCGCTTGGCGGCCGGCTTTTTCTCGACGACCGGCTTGGCTTCCGGCTGTTCCTGGTTGGCCGCCAGGTGCTTGCCCTTGCCCTTCGGCGCGGCGGCGGCTTCGAGGCCTTCCACGGTCGACTTGCGCTTGGCGGCGCCCAGCTTGACCGGCTTCTCGCCCCAGATCTCTTCGAGGCGGTAGTACTGGCGGATCGCCGGCTGCATGATGTGCACGATCATGTCGCCGAGGTCGACCAGCACCCATTCGCCGGTGTCTTCGCCTTCGAGGCCGACGACATCGCCGCCTGCTGCCTTGACCTTGTCGCGCACCGAGGCGGCCAGGGCCTTGGTCTGGCGATTCGAGGTGCCCGACACGACCGCGATGCGGTCGAACAGGCTGGTCAGGTTGGTCGTGTCGAACAGGGCGATGTCCTGGCCCTTGACGTCTTCGAGGGCGTCGACGACGAGTGCTTGCAGTTTCTTGATGTCCATTAGCTCTTGTATAAGTTGTGTTGTTGAATATAGTCTAGCACTTGCGGCGCAAGGAGCGCGCCTGGCTTTTTCCGCTCAGTTGCATCCGCCGCAGCGCCCGCGTGCAGGGCCGCACGCAGCTCGGTGGCCGAGATATCGACCGCCAGCGTGTGCGCCAGGCAGACACGTCCCGCCTTGCTTTCGCGCACCTCTTCCGGGGTGGCCAGGCGCGGCGCCAGTTCCCGCGCCACCGCGGGCGGCAGGAACGCGGCATCGAGTTCGTAGCCGGGACGGGCGGCGACGCCGAAATTCGCCAGCCCGAACAAGTCCTGCCAGTCGACCCAGCTGTCCAGTTTTTGCAGCTGGTCGGCGCCCATCAGGAACACGATGGAAGCATCGGGCCCGAGTTCGGCGCGCAGCTCGCGCAGGGTCTCGACCGTGTAGGTCGGGGTGTCGCGCTCGATTTCGCGGGTGTCGATCCTGGGCTTGATCGCGGCATCTTCGAAAGCCAGCTTCAGCATCGCGACGCGGTCGGCCGCGCCGGCTTCCAGGCCAGCCTTCTTTTGCCACGGCTGCCCGGCCGGCATGATGCGCAGTTCGTCCGGATGCAGCAGGTGCACGAACAGATCGGCCAGCGCGACGTGGCCGTGATGCACCGGGTCGAAACTGCCTCCCAGCAGGGCAACGCAATGTGTCACGTCGCCAGCCAGTCCCGATGCGGGAGGAAATCGCTATACAGCCTGGCCTCGGGGCTGCCCGGCTCGGGATGCCAGTCGTAGCGCCACTTCACGATCGGCGGCATCGACATCAGGATCGCCTCGGTGCGCCCGCCCGACTGCAGGCCGAACAGGGTGCCGCGGTCCCACACCAGGTTGAACTCGACATAGCGTCCGCGGCGATAGGCCTGGAAGTCGCGTTCGCGCTCGCCGTAGGGCTGGTTCTTGCGCGCATTCAGGACCGGCAGGTAGGCATCGAGGAAGCCGTTGCCGACCTTCTGCATCATTGCGTACGACTGCTCGAAACCGAGCTCGTTGAAATCGTCGAAGAAGATGCCGCCGACGCCGCGCGCTTCCTTGCGGTGCTTCAGGTAGAAATAATCGTCGCACCAGCGCTTGAAGCGCGGATGCAGATCCTCGCCGAAAGGCTGCAAGGCATCGTGGCAGACCTGGTGAAAATGGCGCGCATCCACTTCGACACCGTAATAAGGTGTCAGATCCATGCCGCCGCCGAACCACCAGACCGGTTCTTTTCCTTCCGCGGTCGCCTCGAAAAAGCGCACGTTCATGTGCACGGTCGGGGCATAAGGATTACGCGGGTGAAGCACCAGCGACACGCCCATCGCTTCCCAGGCCCGGCCCGCCAGTTCCGGCCGCGCAGCCATCGCCGACGGCGGCAGGCTTTTCCCTTGCACGTGCGAGAAATTGCAGCCGCCGCGCTCGAACACATTGCCTTCCTCGATCAGGCGCGAAATCCCGCCGCCGCCCTCGGCACGTTCCCAGGCGTCGCGCAAAAAAGGCTTGCCATCGACTTCCTCGAGCGCCTGCACGATGCGCGCCTGCAGGTCGAGCAGCCAGGCCTTGACGGCGGCAGGGTTCGGGGTGGACATGTGGGAATGGGTGTGGGCTGAAAAATGAACGGGGGATTGTACACTAAGGCCCCGCCACCGTCATTACCGGCCCTCGTCATTCCCGCGAAGGCGGGAATCCAAGTTCGGCGAGCGCCTGCTGCGCACCATTGATAGCTATCAGCGACTGAATGATCGGAGATGAGACGATGCCGCGATGGACAAATCCAGCTACGTCTACATCCTGGCAAGCAAGCCTTACGGCCCACTGTACATAGGCGTGACGTCGAATCTCATCAGGCGCGTGTGGGAACATCGCGAGGGTGTCGTCGACGGCTTTTCCAAGCAATACGGCGTCAAGCAACTCGTCTGGTTCGAAGTCCATTCCGAGATCATTCACGCAATTACGCGCGAAAAGCAGATCAAGAAGTGGAACCGGGATTGGAAGGTCAATCTCGTCCAGCAATCGAATCCTGATTGGCGCGACCTGTTTGATGAGATTGCGACCTAGCGTGCAAACTTGGGTCCCCGCCTTCGCGGGAACGACGGTTCTTACGCTTACTGCTTCACCCCACGCCACCCGATATCGCGCCGGTACTGCGCGCCATTGAAGTGGATCTTTTCCACAGTCTCGTAAGCCTGCTTCTGTGCCATTTTGACGCTGTCGCCCAGGCCCACCACGCACAGCACGCGGCCGCCCGAGGTTTGCAGGGTGCCGCCGACGATGCGGGTGCCGGCGTGGAAGGTGACGCATTCCGGGGTTTCGGCCGGGATGCCGTCGATGACGTCGCCCTTGACCGGGTCGTCCGGATAGCCGCCGGCCGCCATCACCACGCCCACCGCGGTACGGCGGTCCCATTCGAGTTCGACGGTGTCGAGCGTGCCGTTGCAGGCGTGTTCCAGCACGGTCACGAAGTCGCTCTTCAGGCGCGCCATGATGGGCTGGGTTTCCGGGTCGCCCATGCGGCAGTTGAATTCCAGCGTCTTCGGCGTGCCGTTGGCGTCGATCATCAGGCCGGCGTACAGGAAGCCGGTGTAGGGGATGCCATCCCTGGCCATGCCCTGGATGGTCGGGTTGATGATCTCGCGCATCACGCGCGCATGCATCGACGGCGTGACGATCGGCGCCGGCGAGTAGGCGCCCATGCCGCCCGTATTCGGGCCCTGGTCGGCGTCCTTCAGGCGCTTGTGGTCCTGCGAGGTGGCCAGCGCCAGGACGTTCTTGCCGTCGCACATGACGATGAAGCTGGCTTCTTCGCCGGCCAGGAATTCCTCGATCACGATGCGCGCGCCGGCGTCGCCGAAGCGGTTATCCGACAGCATGTGGTCGACCGCCTGGTGCGCTTCTTCCAGCGTCATCGCGACGACCACGCCCTTGCCGGCCGCCAGGCCGTCGGCCTTGATCACGATCGGGGCGCCGTTGGCGTCGATGTAGGCGTGGGCCTCGGCGGCATCGGAGAAGGTCTGGTACTTCGCGGTCGGGATGCCGTGGCGCTCCATGAAGGCCTTGGCGAAGTCCTTCGAGCTTTCCAGCTGCGCCGCCTCGCGGGTCGGGCCGAAGACCTTCAGGCCGCGAGCGCGGAAGATGTTGACGATGCCGGCCGCCAGCGGCGCTTCCGGCCCCACCAGGGTCAGCGCGATGTGCTCGGCCACCACGAAGTCGGCCAGCGCGGCCGGGTCCGTGATGTCGATGTTGATCAGGCGGGAATCGCGCGCCGTCCCGCCGTTGCCGGGTGCGACATAGACCATCTGGACGCGGTCGGATTGGGCCAGTTTCCAGGCCAGGGCGTGTTCACGGCCACCAGAGCCGACTACCAGGATTTTCATGGGGATTACTCTTCGATGACGGCGTTCGTATAGATTTCCTGGACGTCGTCGAGGTTTTCCAGGACGTCGAGCAGCTTCTGCATCTTCTGCGCGTCTTCGCCGGTGAAGACGGTTTCGACGTCCGGCTTCATGATCACCTCGGCGGAATCGGCCTTGAAGCCGGCCTTCTCCAGCGCATCCTTGACGGTGCTGAAGGCGTTCGGGTCGCACAGCACTTCGAAGCCGCCTTCGTCGTCGGCGATGACGTCGTCGGCGCCGGCTTCCAGCGCGGCTTCCATCAGCTTGTCTTCTTCGACGCCGGGCGCGAACAGGAACTGGCCGACGTGCTTGAACATGAAGGAGACCGAACCTTCGGTGCCCATGTTGCCGCCGTATTTGCTGAAGGCGTGGCGGACTTCGGCCACGGTGCGCACGCGGTTGTCGGTCATGCAGTCGACGATGATGGCCGCGCCGCCGATGCCGTAGCCTTCATAGCGGATTTCTTCGTAGTTCACGCCTTCCAGGCCGCCCGAGCCGCGCTGGACCGCGCGGGTAACGTTATCCTTCGGCATATTCGCGTCGGCGGCCTTGTCGACGGCCAGGCGCAGGCGCGGGTTGGTTGCCACGTCGCCGCCGCCCATGCGGGCCGCAACCGTGATTTCCTTGATGAGTCGGGTCCAGATCTTGCCGCGCTTGGCGTCGGTGGCGGCCTTTTTATGCTTGATATTGGCCCATTTGCTGTGTCCAGCCATGTCGAGTGTCCTTACTTGGTCGGTATACTAAATCCTCGACATTTTAGCATAGCCCCCTTGCCCAAAAACTGTCAGGGAAACAACAGCGCAGTGCCCCAGGCCACCAGTCCGAGCCCGGTGGCGCAGGCCAGCAAGTGCCCGCCGGGCAGCAGTTTTTCAGCCAGGATCAGGGCGATCAAGCCGCAGATCACGGGCAAGTTCAGCACCCCGGCCGGCAAGACCAGCGCCAGCAGCAGCCAGCAGCAGCCCATGCAGTAGCGGGCATCGGTGACGCCCATCCGGAACCCGCCCCAGGCCCCGCGCCGCCAGTGGGTCAGGACGAAGGCCAGCGGCGTGCGGCAGTTGTCCAGGCAGACGTGCTTGGCCGGCGTCCACTGGTAGACCCCGGCCGCCACCAGCGCCAGCGCGCCGGCGGTGGGGTGGGCGATCGCCATGCTCTCGTCCAGCGCGCCGGCGTCGTGCAGGATCCAGCCGGCCAGCGTGGCCACCAGCGCGCAGCAGCACCAGACGAACAGGTAGCCGAGCACGAACATCAGCGTGCCAGGATAGATCCAGCGTTCGCGCCACAGGCGCTTGACGCGCGCATACAGCAGCACCGAGGGCGCGGCCGCAGGCAGCATCATGGCCGCGATCACGACCACCCAGAGCGCGAACAGCAGCACCAGGTCGCCCGCGTGATAGGGCGCGGCGACCTTCTTGCCGGCCGTGGCGAGGCCGATCGGCGCCATGCGGCCCATGCGGTATAGCAGGTAAGCCCAGCACAGGGCCGCGAGCAGTCCCAGCAGGGTGAGCACGACGGTGCGTTCGGAACCGCTGCGCCTGAGGCCGCCGGCGCGGCTCATGTGACCGCGCTCCTGCATGCGATCCTGGGGTGGCTCATGACAATCCTCTGCTTCAAGTAGGTCAGCGGCGGTTGGACCGCTGCGTCCCATCGTCGTTCGCTGCCGTCCTCAGCCGGGATTCCGGATTCGCACTACAATCGTCCGATGAGCAAAATCGCAATCGACACATCCGTTGCGCCGGTCCCACGTTCTGCCCTGGTCGCCGGCCTCGCCATTGCCATCGCCGGCGCCATTCTGTTTTCCACGAAGGCCGTAGTCGCCAAACTGCTGTACCGCTACCACATCGATGCAGTGACATTGATCGCCTTCAGAATGCTGTTCTCGCTTCCGGTGTTTGCGGGCGTGGCGATCTGGAAGATGCGCACCCAGCCCCCCTTGTCGGTGCGCGACCGCTGGCGCCTGGTGGGCCTGGGCCTGGTCGGCTACTACCTGTCCAGCTATCTCGATTTCCTCGGCTTGCAGTACATCTCGGTCGGGCTGGAACGCCTGATCCTGTTCCTGACGCCGACCTTCGTGCTCCTGATTACCGCGGTGTTCCTGAAACGCCGCATCGGCGCCGCCCAATGGCTGGCGCTGGGCCTGTCCTACTGCGGCATCGTGCTGGTGTTCGTGCACGACCTGGGCGCGGGCGCCGGCAGCATCGTGACCGGTTCCCTGCTCGTGCTGGGCTCGGCGGTGGCCTACGCGGCCTACCTGCTCGGCACCGGCGAGATGGTCCGGCGCATCGGCTCGCTGCGCCTGGTCGCCTACGCGATGTGCGTCTCGAGCGCGGCCTGCATCGCCCAGTTCTTCATCCTGCGCCCGGCCAGCCTGCTGGTGCAGCCGCTGCAGGTCTACGGCCTCTCGCTCGTGAACGGGATATTCTGTACCATCTTCCCGGTCTTCATGACCATGATTGCGGTGCAGCGCATCGGCG
Source organism: Massilia aerilata (assembly GCF_042656905.1). Lineage (NCBI taxonomy): Bacteria > Pseudomonadati > Pseudomonadota > Betaproteobacteria > Burkholderiales > Oxalobacteraceae > Massilia > Massilia aerilata. Next base: position 111,951 of record NZ_JBHSMZ010000009.1, on the reverse strand, counting down.
CCCCGGTCGCCTCGCAGGCCGGCATGATCGGCCCGGTGTCCACGTTGTTCCTGGGCTGGGCCATCCTCGGGGAGCCGATCACCGCCGTGCAGCTGGGCGGGACCGGGCTGGTGCTGGCGGGGATCTATCTGCTGTCGCTGAAAAAAACTTAAGGGAAAAAAATGAAACCACGCATTGCCCTGATTGCGCACGACAAGAAAAAAGACGACATGATCGCGCTCGCCCTTGAATACCGCGACTTCCTGGCCGGCTGCACACTCACCGCCACCGGCACCACCGGCGGCCGCCTGATCAACGAACTCGGCCTCGAGGTCACGCGCATGCATTCGGGCCCGCTGGGCGGCGACCTGCAGATCGGCGCCCATCTCGTCAACGGCGAAATCGACTGCGTGATCTTCCTGCGCGACCCGATGACGCCGCAGCCGCACGAACCCGATATCAACGCCCTGGTGCGCGCCTGCGACGTGCACAACATTCCCTGCGCGACCAATGTGGCGAGCGCGCGCCTGGTGCTGACCCGATTGAGCGAAATAGCCTGACAAGGAGAACCGAAGATGGCAAAAGCAATCCGTTATGCGCGCACCGGCGGTCCCGAGGTGCTGGAATATGTCGAGGTCGAGGTCGGCGAGCCCGGACCGGGCGAGGCGCGCGTGCGCAACCATGCGATCGGCCTGAACTTCATCGACGTCTATTTCCGCAACGGCCTGTATCCGGCGCCGCTGCCGGGCGGCCTGGGGCATGAAGCGGCCGGCGTTGTCGAGGCGGTGGGCGAGGGCGTGCTGCACGTGAAACCGGGCGACCGCGTGGCCTATGCGGCGCGCCCGAACGGCGCCTACAGCGAGCTGCGCGTGATGCCGGCCGATATCCTCGTCAAGCTGCCCGACACCATCGACTTCGAGACCGGGGCCGCGATGATGCTGCAGGGCCTGACGGTGCAATACCTGTTCCGCCAGACCTATCCGCTGAAGGCAGGCGACACCATCCTGTTCCACGCGGCGGCCGGCGGCGTCGGCCTGATCGCCTGCCAGTGGGCGCGCGCGATGGGCGTGAACCTGATCGGTACGGTGGGGTCAAACGAGAAAGCGGCGCTGGCGAAGCGCCACGGCGCCGCCCACGTCATCAACTACAACACCGAGGATGTGGTGCAGCGCGTGCTCGAGATCACGCATGGCGCGAAGGTGCCGGTGGTCTACGATTCGGTGGGCAAGGACACGTTCATCCGCTCGCTCGACTGCCTGGCGCCGCGTGGCCTGATGGTCAGCTTCGGCAACTCGTCCGGCGCGGTGCCGCCCTTCGCGCTGAGCGAACTGGTCTCGCGCGGCTCGCTGTACATCACGCGCCCCACGCTGGCGACCTATGCGGCGAAGCGCGAAGACCTGGAAGCGATGGCGGCCGACCTGTTCCAGATGGTCTCCAGCGGCCAGGTCAAGATCGAGATCCACCAGCGCTTCCCGCTGGCGGATGCGGCGCAAGCCCACAGCGCGCTGGAATCGCGGCGCACCACCGGTAAAACCATCCTTCTGCCATGCGTACCATGAGAGAGTTCAGCGACGATAACGATCCGGCCGGCGATCCGGCGCCCACCCGGCAAGGCGACAGCCCGCGCTTCGGGCGCCTGCTGGTGGTGCTGGCCCTGGCCATTCTGCTGATCGTGGCGATCACCCTGCTGTCGGAAACCTATCTGGCATGAGGCAAGCGGATTGTCGAAAATCTTTACAGTTTCCCCCCGCGCCGCGATTTGCTCGCACGTAAATATTTGAATTTATTCAAGTATTTCTTCCCGGCACGTATTGTGCTTCGGTAAGCGCGTCCGACCAACAGGGAGAAAACCATGAAACTGACGAAAAACCTGCTCGCTGCCGCGATCCTGGCCGGCGCCGCTGCCTCGGCTTTCGCCACCCCGATCTACGTGGGGTCCTGGGACCTTTACAGCGGCGCCGAGTGGGGTACCGTTCCGCCGACCTACACCGCCCAGGAAGCCGCCGCGGTCCTGTTTGGCGGCCGCGCCAGCGACTACCTGATCTCGACGCTCGGCGACAATGCCGCGCTGCTCAACGGGATGGGATGGTATGACCGATACGGTGATGGTCCGGCGACGTTCGCGCAGGACTACCGCGTGGATACCGGCGAGCTGGGCAAGTACGACACCTGGGGCGACACCTCGGCGATGATCAAGGATAACGCCGGCAACCGCAACCTGATCAACTATGCCTTCCGCGTCGACAGCGCCGACGTACCCGAACCGCTCAGCCTCGGCCTGATGGGCCTGGGCCTGGCCGGCCTGGCCGCCGCGCGCCGCCGCCGCCGCCGCAAGCCTGGCTGAAGCGTTCGCAGCAAACAAAAAAAGCCGGGGCGGCGAACCGACCCCGGCTTTGTCTTTTGCGGACCCCGATCAGCTTTTCCGCGGCTCCTGCTTCAACTCGATCACCCGCGCGCCGCCGTTCGGCCCCGGGAAACCTTCGAAGGCGCTCTGCACCAGCGCCGGCATCACCGCCGGGGTCGACATGGTCTTGCTCACATTGCGCACCGTGACGTCGAACAGGCGCTTGCTGTCGGCCACCGAGGTGATCGCGATCTGCACCTGGCGGTGGTAGCGGTGTTCTTCCTCGACCTCGTAGCGCGGGCCCGGCCCCCAGAACGGATCGTAGAAGGGGCTGTAAAAGCCGCCCCAGTAGCGCCGGCGGAAACCGCCGAAGCCGAAGCGCGCCGACGACGCATAGAAGGGTGAGTACGAGGGGTACAAGACCTGGGTCGGCACGTCGACCGTGACGAAGCGCACCGCGACCTTCATGGCCGGCGCTTGCGGCGCCTCATGGAAACCGAGGCGTGCGAGCTGGTCGCGCACCAGGTTCTGGTAGTTTTGCAGCTCGAGCGTGTTGTCCTGCGGGGCCGGGGCCTCGAAGGCATAGCTCTTGTCGGCGATCTGCGCCGGCCATTGGTGGAAGGTGGTGACGTCGCTGCGGATCGTGGTCGCGCAGCCGGCCAGCAGCAGGCTCAGCGATGCCGCCGCGGCGATCATAATGCGTTTCATGAGGTGCTCCATCTGGCTATCGTTTCTTCAATCGGCATTCTTCACGGGTACAGCTTACCCTTGCTGTTCAATTTACGGAAATACATTTACGACTGGTTAAGACAGTTACAGTGCGATACATGAAAGCGGCCGCGAAAGATGGAATCGAAGCGTGCCGCCGCTATTGGTAAAATAAGCATTCATTCCACCATCGTTCGCGGACCCCAACCATGCGCACCGATACGCCCCAGACCATCTACCGTAAGGACTACACGGCGCCCACCTACCTGGTCGACACCGTGGAACTCGGCTTCGACCTCGATCCCGCCCGCACCATCGTCGCCAACCGCATGACCATGCGCCGCAATCCGGACAGCATCCGGCGCGACATCGAGCTGGTCGGCGAGGATATCGAGCTGGTGGCGATCCGCCTGAACGGCAAGACCCTGGACCAGAGCGGCTATTCGATCGACGGCAGCGTGCTGCGCATTCCCGATGCGCCGGATACCGTGACTCTGGAAATCGAGACCATCTGCGTTCCTGAGAGCAATACGACCCTCAGCGGCCTCTACGTCTCGAACGGCAATTTCTACACCCAGTGCGAGGCCGAAGGCTTCCGCCGCATCACCTGGTTCCCGGACCGCCCGGACGTGATGGCCAGGTATATGGTGATGCTGCGTGCGGACAAGGCCAGGTTCCCGGTACTGCTCTCGAACGGCAACCTGGTCGAGGAGGGCGAGCTGCCCGGCGGCCGCCACTACGCCAAGTGGGAAGACCCGTTCAAGAAGCCGTCCTACCTGTTCGCGCTGGTGGCCGCGCGCCTGGTTTGCCAGGAGGAGCAATTCCCGCTGGCGGACGGCCGCACCGCCCTGCTGCAGGTATGGGTGGAAGAGGGCAACCTCGACAAGACCGATTACGCGATGCAGTCGCTCAAGCACAGCATCCGCTGGGACGAAGAGCGCTGGGGCCTCGAGCTCGATCTCGACCGCTTCATGATCGTCGCCGTCGGCGACTTCAACATGGGCGCGATGGAGAACAAGGGCCTGAACATCTTCAACACCAAGTTCGTGCTGGCGAATCCGCGCGTCGCCACCGACATCGACTTCCAGGGCATCGAAGCGGTGGTCGGCCATGAGTACTTCCACAACTGGACCGGCAACCGCGTGACCTGCCGCGACTGGTTCCAGCTGTCGCTGAAGGAAGGCCTGACCGTGTTCCGCGACCAGGAATTCTCGGCCGACATGATCGGCACCGAGTCCGGCCGCGCCGTGACCCGCATCGACCAGGTGCGCACCCTGCGCCAGGCCCAGTTCCCGGAAGACGCCGGCCCGATGGCCCACCCGGTGCGCCCCGACTCCTTCGTCGAGATCAATAACTTCTACACCGTCACCGTGTACGAGAAGGGCGCCGAGGTCGTCCGCATGTACCAGACCCTGCTGGGCCGCGACGGCTTCCGCAAGGGCATGGACCTGTACTTCGCCCGCCACGACGGCCAGGCCGTCACCTGCGACGACTTCCGCATGGCGATGGCCGACGCCAACGGCCGCGACCTGACCCAGTTCGAGCGCTGGTACAGCCAGGCCGGCACCCCCATCGTGCAGGCCGAGACCCGCTACATTGAGGCCACCCGCACCTATGAACTGCGCCTGATCCAGACCTGCCCGGCGACCCCGGGCCAGCCGGAGAAACTGCCCTTCCACATTCCGGTGGCCGTCGGCCTGCTGGGCAAGGACGGGCGCGACCTGCCGCTGACCATCGATGGCCAGCAGAAGGGTAACACCGCCGTGCTGGAGCTGACGGAAGCGGACCAGACCTTTGTCTTCACCGACGTGCCGGAGCAGCCGACGCCGTCGATCCTGCGCGACTTCTCGGCCCCGGTGGTCCTGCGGCACGGCTACAGCGACGCCGAACTGGTCCACCTGTTCAGCCACGACAGCGACCCGGTCAACCGCTGGGAAGCCGGCCAGCGCCTGGCGATGGGCCGCCTGCTGAAGCTAACCGGCATGGCCGGCGCAAACAGCGGCGCCGATGCGCTGGACCTGGACGACGTCTTCGTCGAAGCGATGCGCAAGATGCTGGCCGACGAAAGCCTCGATCCGGCCTTCCGCGAGCAGGCCCTGCTGCTGCCGACCGAGAGCATGATCGCCGACCAGCTGGACGTGGTGAATCCGCTCGCCATCCACACCGCGCGCCAGTTCGTGCGCGCCGACATCGGCGCCCGCCTGCGCGAGGAGCTGCTCGACCAGTACCAGGCCAACCAGACGCCGGGCGAATACAGCCCGGACGCGGCCTCTACGGCTAAGCGCGCGCTGAAGAACCTGGCCCTGTCCTACCTGTGCGCGGCGCCGGACGCGGAATCGCTGGCCCTGGCCGAGCGCCAGTTCGACGAGGCGACCAACATGACCGACCGCGTGGCCGCCCTGAGCGCGCTGGTGCACGCCCGCGCCCCGGTGGCCGCGGAGGCGCTGCAGCGTTTCTACGACGAGTTCCAGGGCGAGGCGCTGGTGGTCGACAAGTGGTTCATGATGCAGGCGACGTCCTCGACCACCGACGTGGCCGCCGTGCGCGAGCTGATGAAGCACCCGGCCTTCACGCTGCGTAACCCGAACCGCGCGCGCAGCCTGGTGGCCGCATTCTGCAGCGGCAATCCGGTGCAGTTCCACGCCCCGGACGGCAGCGGCTACGCCTTCTGGGCCGAGCAGGTGATCGCGCTGGATGCATTGAATCCGCAGGTCGCCAGCCGCCTGTCGCGCGCCATGGACCGCTGGCGCCGTTATTCGCCGGCGCTGCAGGAACACATGAAGAAGGCGCTGCAGCAGGTGGCCGGGCAGGCGAAGCTGTCGAACGACGTGAGAGAAGTCGTCAGCAAGGCATTGAGCAATTAACGTAGGGTGGGCACGCCGTGCCCACGCACGAAATTATTTATTACTAAAGGAAGTTCATGAAACGTGTCAGCCTGACCCAATACCTCGTTGAGGAGCAGCGTCTCCACAACAACATCCCGGCATCGCTGCGCCTCCTGATCGAGGTGGTGGCGCGCGCCTGCAAGACCATCAGCCATTCGGTCGGCAAGGGCGCCCTCGGCGATATCCTGGGCAGCGCCAACACCGAGAACATCCAGGGCGAAGTGCAGAAGAAGCTCGACGTGATCTCGAACGAAATCCTGCTCGAAGCGAACGAGTGGGGCGGCCACCTGGCGGCCATGGCCTCGGAAGAAATGGAATCGATCCACCCGATCCCGAACCGCTACCCGATGGGCGAATACATGCTGCTGTTCGATCCGCTGGACGGCTCCTCGAACATCGACGTCAACGTCTCGATCGGCACCATTTTCTCGGTCCTGAAAGCGCCCGAGGGCATGAGCGCGCCGACCGAAGCCGACTTCATGCAGGAAGGCGCCAAACAGGTCGCGGCCGGCTACGCCGTCTACGGCCCGCAGACCATGCTGGTGCTGACCACCGGCGCCGGCGTCAACTGCTTCACCCTGGACCGCGAGATGGGCTCCTGGGTGCTGACCCAGAAGAACCTGCAGATCCCGGCGGAGACCAAGGAATTCGCGATCAACATGTCAAACCAGCGCCACTGGCATCCGCCGGTGCAGCGCTACGTCTCCGAAATGCTGGCCGGCAGCACCGGCCCGCGCGGCAAGGACTTCAACATGCGCTGGATCGCCTCGATGGTCGCCGACGTGCACCGCATCCTGAACCGCGGCGGCATCTTCATGTACCCGGCCGACCTGCGCGATCCTTCGCAGCCGGGCAAGCTGCGCCTGATGTACGAAGCCAACCCGATGGCCTTCATCGTCGAACAGGCCGGCGGCGCCGCCACCGACGGCAAACAGCGCATCCTCGACATCCCGCCGACCAAGCTGCACCAGCGCGTGCCGGTGTTCCTGGGCTCGAAGAGCGAGGTGGAGCGGGTCACCGGCTACCACGCGGAGTGATTTTTGACTCGCAAGCAAAAATGCTGAGCCGGACTAGCAAGTTTGCGTAGTTGTTTGTTAGAATACGACTCCCCGCCGCTGTAGCTCAGTCGGTAGAGCAGCGCATTCGTAATGCGAAGGTCACCAGTTCGATTCCGGTCAGCGGCACCAAGGATTCAAGATTCATCAAAAAGGGTTGCATGTTCTTACATGCGACCCTTTTTTGTTTCTATCGGCCTCTTTCCTCCGTCATCCCACAGCTCTGTTAGTCAGCGCACAGTCCCCCCGGTCAAAAAGTTATAACTTTTCTATCGCGACGCCGCGCAACCGGTGTCGAACCGGCATCGCGGCTTAACCCCAGCAAACGCGAAATGGATCATCCCTAGGCACGGAACTCCTGAAAGTGTTCAGGGTCAATGTGTTGATGGTCGAGTATCGGTCTGTTCCGCGTTGGTCAAAATTTTACCAAGGAAGACATCATGGATAATCAAAAGTCGAGCGAAGCAAAAGGCAGCACTTCGGGCAGCAACGCAAGTAACCAGGGCAGCTCGAGCAACTCGGGCAGCCTGAACAAGAGCACCCAGCTGAACCAGGGCAAGGATCAAACCGCTTCGACCGGCTCCAGCACCGGCGGCGCCACCGCGTCGAGCACCGGCGCCGTGGGCGGCACCAGCAACGCCGGTTCGTCGTCGTCGAACTCGTCGCAGAGCACCGGTTCGATGGGCGCGATGAGCTCCAGCGGTACCAACAGCGCCAGCAGCGGTTCGACCGGCTCGTCCGGCGCCGACAAGGGCTCGAGCATGGGTCCGAGCGGTTCGAGCGGCAGCAGCCAGAGCGGCGCGGGCGCCAGCACCGGCTCGGGCGCCGGCGGCGACATGAAGGACATCGCCAACAAGGCCCAAGGCATGGCCGAGCAGAAGGCCCAGGACCTGCACGCCAAGATCGACCAGGCAGCGGATGCCGCCAAGCCGATGGTCGACAAGGCCGTCAACAGCGTGGCGCCGGTCGTCGACCGCCTGGCAACGACCGCCCACGCCGGCGTGGACAAGCTGCAGGGCATGCTGAGCGGCGCGGGCGACAGCCTGGGCCAGCGCAAGGTGCAGCTGACGGACGCCTATGGCGAGTACATGGACCAGGGCCGCGAGTACGTGCGCCAGAACCCGGGTACCGCCGTGGCGATTGCCGCGGGCGTCGGCTTCCTGCTGGCCAAGATCCTGGGCGGCAGCCGCCGCGATTACTGATCGATTTTTCGTTCAGCAGCGACAATCAGGGCCGGCTTCATGCCGGCCTTTTGTTTTTCTGAACAGTGCAGCCTTTCATGACATCCGGTCGTTACCAGGCAGTCACAAATTCTCACTCAGCAATTGAATTAAAGCAGAAATTGCCTTAGTCTTGGTGCACTACGGCAATAACCGCAAGCCGCCGTCCGACACCCGCCGGTCGTTTTAAAACCCCGTTTCTCATTCCGTGCGCAAGCAGCAGGCGCATGGCCACGCACACCCATTTTTCGGTCGATATGAACTTCCTGAATCTGAACATCGCGAACCGCCTGCGTCTCGGTTTTGGCCTGCAGCTCATCTTCATCCTCGTCCTGGCGATCGTCGGCGTCAAGTCGGTGGACAAACTCCATGACGGCACGGACGAGCTGGCCAAGCGCGCATCGACGCGTGTGCGCCTGGCGAATCTCGCGCTCGACAATGTACGCGGCAGCATGGGCCGGGTCGGCCAGCTGGTTGCCGTGACCGATCCCGCCGCCCGCGACGCCGCCAATGCGCGCCTGGCCGCAAACATGGCCGAGGCTGACAAGGCGCTGAAGGAACTCGAGCCGCTGCTGGTGGCGCCGACCGGCAAGATCCTGCTGGCGGAATCGGTCACGCTGCGCAGCGACTACATGGCGCTGGTCGGCCAGGTACAGACGCTGGCGAAGGAAGAAAAGCTGGACGAGGCGCGCGCCCTCGCATTCGGCAAGACCTACGACGCCCTGCACGCGCTTGCCGCCAACACGCGCAAACAGCTGGAATTCCAGAGCAAGCGCTTCGACGAGCTGGCGGTCGAGGCATCGAACACTTACACGACCGCGCTGCGCATCATCGCCATCGTGGCCGCCGTGGCCATGCTGCTGGCGATCGGCGCCGCCCTGTGGATCACCCGTTCGGTGGTGCGGCCGCTGAGCCGCGCGGTGGAGGTGGCGCGCACGGTGGCGGCGGGCGACCTGACCAGCCACATCGAAGTCGAGGGCAGCGACGAAGCCGCGCAGATGATGCTGGCCCTGCGGGACATGAACGCATCGCTCGCGAATCTGGTATCCGAAGTGCGCACCGGCAGCGATGAAATCGCCACCGCCGCGAACGAGATCGCGAGCGGCAACCTGGAACTGTCCTCGCGCACCGAGCAACAGGCGGGCTCGCTCGAAGAGACCGCGTCCTCGATGGAAGAGATGACCTCGACCGTCCGCCAGAACGCCGAGAACGCGCTGCAGGCGAACCAGTTGGCCGCCAGCGCATCCGACGTCGCGCGCCGCGGCGGCGAAGTGGTGGCGCGCGTGGTCGAGACCATGGGCGACATCGACGTCGCCTCGCGCAAGATCGTCGAGATCATCGCGGTCATCGACGGCATCGCCTTCCAGACGAATATCCTGGCCCTGAACGCCGCGGTCGAAGCCGCGCGCGCCGGCGAGCAGGGGCGCGGCTTTGCCGTGGTCGCGAGCGAGGTCCGCAACCTGGCGCAGCGCTCGGCCTCGGCGGCCAGGGAGATCAAGCAGCTGATCGACGACTCGGTCGGCAAGGTGAGCCAGGGCACGCAGCTGGTCGGCCAGGCCGGCGCCACCATGGGCGAGGTGGTGGACAGCGTACAGCGCGTGACGGACATCATGGCCGAGATCAGCAGCGCCAGCCGCGAGCAGGAAGGCGGCATCACCCAGATCAATCACGCCATCACCGAGATGGATGCGGTCACCCAGCAGAATGCGGCCCTGGTCGAGGAAGCCGCCGGCGCGGCGGGCAGCCTGCAGGAGCAGGCGGAGCGCCTGGCGCAGATGGTGGCGGTGTTCAGGGTGGAGATGGGAAGCGCTACGCCGCGCAAGGTGGTCAGCAAAGCGGCGCCGGAACAGCGTTTGCCGGCGGTGGTGGCGAAGCCGAAGGTGGCGAAGCGCGGGGCGGCGCTTGAGGAGTGGGAGACTTTCTGAGTACCACCTGCTGAAAGACCGTCATTCCCGCGCAGGCGGGAATCCAAGTTCTGCACGCATTTCGATAACTCGTCCAGCTTGGATTCCCGCCTTCGCGGGAATGACGTTATCTCATCGCGCTTTCCTCAGCACGCGCCGGATGATGCGGATGCTTCCGCAACCTCCGCCCCATCCGCCCCATCCAGTGCTCCGCATCGTCCACATAAGTGAACACCGCCGGCACCACCAGCAAACTCAATAAGGTCGAGGTAATCAAGCCGCCGATCACCGCGACCGCCATCGGCGAGCGGAAGCTCGGGTCGCCGGAGAAGCCCAGGGCCAGCGGCAGCATGCCGGCGCCCATCGCGATGGTGGTCATGACGATCGGGCGCGAGCGCTTGTGGCAGGCGTCCACCAGGGCATCGAAGCGGTTCATGCCGGCTTTCCTCGCCAGGATCGCGTAGTCGACCAGCAGGATCGAATTCTTGGTCACGATCCCCATCAGCATGATCAGGCCGATCATGGTCGGCATCGACAGCGCGTTCCGCGTCAGCAGCAGCGCGACGAAGGCGCCGCCGATCGACAGCGGCAGCGCCGCCAGGATGGTCACCGGCTGCAGGAAGTCGGTGAACAGCAGCACCAGCACGCCGTAGATGCACAGCACGCCGATCAGCATCGCCAGGCCGAAGCTGGCGAACAGGGCCTGCATCTCCTGGGCGTCGCCCAGTTCCGCGATCGCTACCTTCGCCGGCAAATTCTTCAGCGCCGGCAGGGCGCGCGCTTCCTCGTTCACTTCGCCCAGCGAGCGGCCGTTCAGCTCCACTTCCAGCGTCACGTTGCGGCTGCGGTTCAGGCGGTCGATCTGGGCCGGGCCGCTTTCCATCGTGATTTCCGCCACGTTCGCCAGCAGCACCGGGCCGTTCTTGCCCGGCACCGTCAGGCGGCCGATGGCGTCGAGGTCGGCGCGCACCGCGTCCGGCAGCTTTACGCGGATCGGCACCTGGCGCTCGGACACGTTCATCTTCGCCAGCACCTGGTCATAGTCGCCGGCAGTGGCCACGCGCACGGTTTCGCCGATGCTGGCCGCGGTGACGCCCAGGTCGGCGGCGCGCGCGAAGTCGGGCCGCACGATGATCTCGGGCCGCACCAGCGAGGCGCTGGAACTGACGTTGCCGACGCCGTGCAGGGTACGCAACTGGCGCTCGGCTTCGCGGGCGACGGCGGTCAGGGCCACCGGGTCTTCGCTGCGCAGCACCAGCTGCATCTTGACGCCGGTGTCGGGCGGTCCTACCGTGAAGCGGGCGCCGGGGATGTCGGCCAGCTTCGCGCGCAGGCTCGATTCGATGGCCGCCAGCGATTCCTTGCGGTCGCTGCGGTGCACGGTGCTGAGGGTCAGCACGGCGCGCCGCGCTTCGGCCGCGCCGCCGGGGGCGAAGGCGTCGCCGCTGGAGCCGCCGCCGATGGAGCTGAACACGGCCTTGACCTGCGGGACCTGCAGCGCGGCCTGGCGCACGCGCTCGGCCACCAGGCGCGTCTCCACGAGCGTCGAGCCGGGCGGCAGCTCGACGTTGATCTGGGTCTGGGCGCGGTCGGCGGCGGGCACGAAGCCGGTCGGCAGCAGCGGCACCAGAGAGATCGAGCCGACGAAGAACAGGGCCGCCGCCAGCATGGTCAGGCCGCGGTGGCGCAGGCACCACTGCATCACGTGCATGTAACGCCGCATGACCGGGCCGTCCTTTTCCTCGCCGTGCTTCGCCGGCTTCAGGAAATAGGCCGCCATCATCGGCGTCAGCAGGCGCGCCACCAGCAGCGAAGCGAGAATCGCCAGCACCGCGGTCCAGCCGAACTGCTTGAAGAATTTGCCGGGGATGCCGCTCATGAAGGCGGTCGGCAGGAACACCGCCACCAGCGAGAACGTGGTCGCGATCACCGCCATGCCGATTTCGTCGGCCGCTTCGAGCGCGGCCTGCATCGGCGATTTTCCCATCCTCAGGTGCCGCGAGATGTTTTCGATCTCGACGATCGCATCGTCCACCAGCACGCCCACCACCAGGGCCAGCGACAGCAGGGTCACCATGTTCAGCGTGTAGCCGAACAGGTACTGGCCGAGGAAGGCCGGGATCACCGACAGCGGCAGGGCGGCGGCGGCGACCAGGGTGGCGCGCCAGTCGCGCAGGAACCAGAACACCACCAGCACGGCCAGGATCGCGCCCTCGTACAGCATCTCCATCGAGGCCTTGAAGTTTTCCGTGACCGGTTCGGCGTTGTCGATCACTTCGCGCAGCACCACGTTGCCATGCCTGGCCTGCAGCTCGCGGATGGCGGCGCGTGCGCCCGCGGCGACGTCGGTCTCGCCGGCGCCGCGGGTGCGGAAGACTTCGAAGCCGACCACGCTGCGGCCATTCTGCTCGGCCAGCGCGCGCGGCTCGGCCACCGTGTCCTCGACCTTCGCGATCTCGCTCAGCCGTACGTGGCGGCCGTCCGGCAGCGGGATCTCCATGCGCGCCAGTTCCTGGGCCGTCTGCACGGTGGCGAGGGTGCGCACCGACTGCTCGCCGCCGCTGACGTCGCCGCGTCCGCCCGGCTCCTCGCGCTGCACGTTGCGCAGCTGGCGCGAGACGTCCAGGGCCGACACCCGCAGCGCCGCCATGCGGGCGTCGTCGAGCTCGACCCGCACCTCGCGGGTCACGCCGCCGACGCGCTTGACCGCGCCCACGCCCGGCACGCTGAGCAGGCGCTTGGACACCGTGTTGTCGACGAACCAGCTCAGGTCCGGCGCATCCAGCGCCGGCCCGCCGTTGGCCTGCGCCGCCTCGGCGGTGAAGGTCAGGATCACGCGGCCGGCGGTGGCGACCTTGGTCACGCTGGGGTCGCGCATCTCGGCCGGCAGGTCGGCGCGCACGCGCGCCACCGCGTCGCGCACGTCGTTGACGGCGTCCGACAAGTCCTTCTCGAGGACGAATTCGACGGTGATGGTGGCGACGCCGTCCAGCACCTTGGTATAGATGTTCTTGATGCCTTGCAGGGTCGCGACCGAGTCCTCGATCTTGCGCGCGACCTCGGTTTCCAGCTGGGCCGGCGCGGCGCCGTCGAGCGTGGCGGTGACGGTCACGATGGGCAGTTCGATGTCCGGGAAGTCCTGCACCTTGTTGGCCCGGAAGGCCAGGATGCCGGCCAGCGTGAGCAGGACGAACAGCATGATCGCCGGGATCGGGTTGCGGATCGAGAGGGCCGAGAAATTCATGCCTGCCCCTTCAGCGCTTGGCGACCGTGGCCGGCGCTGCCGGCGCGGACGGCACCGCAGTCGGCACATTACGTACCAGATCGCCGTCGTTCAGGAAGCCGGCGCCGCTGGTCACCACCAGCGCATCCGGCGGCAGGCCGGCCACGATTTCGACGCGGTCGCCGAGGCGCCGGCCGGTCGTCACCTTGACCTGGCTGACGCGGTTGTCCTGGTTCAGGCGGAACACGTAGGCGAAGCCGTCGCGCACCACGACCGCCTGCTGCGGCACCGTCAGCGCGCCCGACTCGCCCAGATTAAAGGAGCCGCCGGCGAACATCCCGGCCTTCAGCGGCGCGTTCGACGACAGGCTCGGCGGCAGGTCGACGTAGACCAGGGCGACGCGGCTTTGCGGGTCGACGGTCGGGGCCACGGTGCGCACCGTGCCCTTGATCGTGGCGCCGCTGGCGGCCTTGACCTCGGCCTTCAGGCCCGGCTTCATGCGCGGTAGCTCGGCGGCGGTGACCTCAGCGCGCCATTCCAGCCGGCCCTGGCGGATCATGCGGAACAGCTCCGCACCCACGCCCGCGACCGCGCCCACGGTGGCGTTGCGGGCCGAGATGATGCCGCTGTCGGGCGCCACCACCTGCGTGTACTTCAGGCGCAGCTGCTGCTGCGACAGGCTGGCGCGCGCGGCGGCCACCCGCGCCGCGGCGGTGCGCTCGGCGGTGATGTACTGGGTGACCTGCTGCTCGCTCATGGCGCCCGAGCTTTTCAGCGCGCGGGCGCGCTGGGCGTCGGCCTGGGCGGCGGCGGCATTCGCCTCCGCTTCCTGCAGCGCGGCGCGGCCCTGGGCCAGGTCGGCGTTGACGACGTCGGCATCGAACACGGCCAGCACTTCGCCTTTCTTGACGATGTCGCCGACGTTGACCCGCACTTCGCGCAGGCGCAGGCCGTTCGATTCGCTGCCGATGACCGCTTCCTGCCAGGCGGCGACGTTGCCGTTGGCGTCCAGGCGCAGCGGCAGACGCGTGGTGGCTGGACGCGCCGTGGTCACGGTGAGGGCCGGGCGCGGGGCGGCGGCCTTCTTGTCGTCGGCAGCGCGGCTGGTGGCGAAGGCGCCGGCCAGGGCTGCGAGCACGGCGAGCGGGATCAGGATGTGGGGGCGGGGTCGGGTCATCATCCTGCGAGTGTAACAAAAATGCATGCCTTGCCGACGCCTCGTATGTACTGATCCGGCTTTACAAATCTTTACGCCTGAAAAGACATCCCGCTGGCTACACTGTATCTTATGCTTGTGTGCGATAACCCATCGGAGCGTCCGTTCATGACCAAGCGTCTTCTATTAGCACTCCTTGCCGCGGCGTCGGCCGCCGCGCCCGCGCTGCACGCCGCGCCGCTGCCCGCCGACCAGCAGGCCGTGCACGTGCTGAACCGCCTCGCCTTCGGGCCGCGCCCCGGCGGCGTCGAGCGGGTCCAGCGCATGGGCGTGCAGCGCTACATCGACGAGCAGCTGCATCCCGAGACCATTCCCATGCCGGCTGAGTTGAGCGCGCGCCTGGACGCGCTGGAGACGGTCAAGCGCAGCGCCGGCACGGCCCTCGGCGACTACATCGAGCTGCGCAAGGAAGTGCGCAACGAAGAGGAGGGTGCCAAGCAGCGCCGCCGCATCGAGCAGGGCCGCGCCACGCGCGAAGAAGCCGAGGCGCGCCTGGTGCGCGCGGTCGAGAGCCCGCGCCAGCTCGAAGAGGTGATGGTCGATTTCTGGTACAACCATTTCAATGTCTTCGCCGGCAAGGGCGTCGATCGCGCGCTGGTTGCCAGCTACGAGCGCGACGCCATCCGCCCGCATGTGCTGGGCTCCTTCCGCGAACTGCTGGGCGCCACCGCCAAGCACCCCGCGATGCTGTTCTACCTCGACAACGTGGTGTCCTCGACGCCGCGGCCGAACGCCAGGGGCAGGGCGCAAGGCCTGAACGAGAACTATGCGCGCGAGCTGATGGAACTGCACACGCTGGGCGTGGACGGCGGCTACAGCCAGCGCGACGTGACCGAGCTTGCGCGCATGCTGACCGGCTGGACCTTCGACCAGCGCCGCCTGGTGCGCCAGGACGAGACCTTCCGCTTCGACGCCGGCCGCCACGACAAGGGGACCAAGACCTGGCTCGGCCACGAGATCGCGCCATCCGGCCAGGCCGAGGGCGAGTACGCGCTCGACGTGCTGGCCATGCACCCGGCCACCGCGCGCCACCTCAGCTTCCAGCTGGCGCAGTACTTCGTCAGCGATGTGCCGCCCCCTGGCTTGGTCGAGCGCATGGCCCAGGCCTGGCTGGCCAGCCGGGGCGACATCCGCACCGTGCTGAAGACGATGTTCTCCAGCCCCGAGTTCATGGATGATGCCGCGCTCGGGGCCAAGTTCAAGACGCCTTACCAGTTCGTGGTGTCGGCCGCGCGCGCCAGCAGCGCGCCGCTGGCGAACGTGGGCCCGCTGGTGAACACCATGAGCCAGCTCGGCATGCCGCTGTACGGCTGCCAGACCCCGGACGGCTACAAGAACACCCAGGAGGCCTGGCTCAATCCGGATGCGCTGACCCGCCGCATCGCCTTCGCGACCTCGCTGGCCCAGGGCCGGCTGCCGCTGGCGACCAGGCCGGTGCTCGCGCCGCCGCCGGCGCCGATGATGCAGAACCTGGCCGGCAGCGACGCCTCGCCGGCGATGTTCATGCCGCCGCCACCGACGGCGCCCGCACCGCCGGTCCCCATCGATCCGACGCGCCTGCAGGCCACGCTGGCCGGCGTGTTGTCGCCCGCGACCCTGGACAGCATCGCACGCCATCCCGACAACCTGCGCGCCGCGATGGTCCTGGGCAGCCCGGACTTCATGCAGCACTAAGGAGACAACCATGAAACGCAGGGACTTCCTGAATACGCTGGCGCTGGGCGCCGGCATCGTGCTGCCGCTGGGCTCCCACGCCTGGGCGGCGACCGGGACCGGCGAGAGCCCGACCCGCAAGAAGCTGGTGGTGGTGATGCTGCGCGGCGCCGTCGACGGTTTGAACGTGGTGGCGCCGGTGGGCGACGAGAACTACCTGCGCCTTCGTCCCGGCATCGGCCTGGGCGCGCCGGGCATGGAGAACGGCGCGCTGGACCTGGACGGCTACTTCGGCCTGCACCCGGCGCTGGCCAGCCTGCAGCCGCTGTGGCAGCAGAAGAAGCTGGCCTTCGTGCACGCCAGCGGCTCGCCCGACGGCACCCGCTCGCACTTCGACGCCCAGGACTATATGGAATCGGCCACGCCGGGCCGCAAGAACACGCCGGACGGCTGGATGAACCGCCTGGTCGCGACCCTGCCGGGCACCACCACGCCCAGCCGCCTGCTGGGCATCGGTCCGGTCATGCCGCGCATCCTGGCCGGCCAGGCGGCGGCGGTCAACCTGCCGAACGTGGCATCGGGCACCAAGGCCGACATCCTCGACCGCCCGGCGATCGGCGCCGCCTTCGACCAGCTGTACGCGAACCACCCGCGCTTCGGCCGCGCCTACGACGATGGCCGTAAGGCGCACCGCGAAGTGATGATGGCCGCCGCCGAAACCCCGCAGATGCAGGCCGCCGACCGCGGCGCGCCGCTGCCCAACGGCTTCCCCGACGATGCGGCGCGCCTGGCCACCCTGATGCGCAACGACCCGAAGATCCAGATGGCTTTCGTGGCGCTGGGCGGCTGGGACACCCACGTCGGCCAGGGCGCCGGCACCGGCCAGCTGGCGAATCGCCTGGCGCCGCTGGGGCAGGGCCTGACGGTGCTGGCCGAGCGCCTCGGCAGCCTGTTCGACGATACCGTGATCGTCGTGATGTCGGAGTTCGGCCGCACCGCGCGCGAGAACGGCACCGGCGGCACCGACCATGGGCACGGGAATGCGATGTGGGTACTGGGCGGGAAGGTCAACGGC
This sequence comes from Massilia aerilata, assembly GCF_042656905.1. Lineage (NCBI taxonomy): Bacteria > Pseudomonadati > Pseudomonadota > Betaproteobacteria > Burkholderiales > Oxalobacteraceae > Massilia > Massilia aerilata. The sequence continues at coordinate 94,689 of NZ_JBHSMZ010000009.1, read as the reverse complement.
GGCCGCGTCTACGGCGACTGGCAAGGCCTGGAAGACGCCGCCCTGAATGAAGGGCGGGATTTGCCGGTCACAACCGATTTCCGTTCGGTGCTGGCGCAGGTGGCCGAACGACATTTACTTTTGAACGACAAGCAGCTCGGGCAGGTCTTTCCCGCAATGCCGCAAAAAGGTCCGTCTTTCAAGCTTGTCTGAGGTGACTGTAGGAGCGGTCCCACTCTGGGGCGAGGCCTTGAGGCTATCGTAGTTCTACTGTATTGCGCTGCACAATAAATGGCGCTATAGTTGAACCGTCTCCTCCAGTTTTCTCCGAAACCTGGATTCCGCCCGCTCCGCAAGGTAGCGGGTTTTTTTTTGTTCAAGCGCCGGCCGGCTCGGCCTCATCCCCCTGGAACGCACCCGCGCGCCAGGTCAGCACCAGCGTATCCCGATGCCCATGCTCAGCCAGCGGCTGGATCGGCGTCGACTCGTGGATCACGGCGGCGTCGTCGAGCAGCAGCATGGTCCAGGGTTCGAGCATGGTGAAGCGCTGCCCCTTCGGGCCGTCGGCTTCGAACACGCGGGTCTCGCCGCCCTTGATGCCCTCGCGCCCGATCAGGATCACGGCCACGAAGTCGACGCCGTCGCGGTGCGCGCCTTCCGGCGTCGGACGGCCGATGCCGTCGGCGGTATCGATGCGGAACTGGTGCGCCTCGACATACCAGGGCTGCGGACCCTTCACCGCGGTGCAAACCGCACTCAGGGAACGCAGCAGGCGCTTCCAGGCAGGCTGCTCGATCGTGGCCGCTTCGATCGGCACGAACAGGCGGTGCATGCCGCCGTGCAGGGCGTTGTACTCGACCGGCTGCCAGTGCGCACGGTGCGGGCTCTGGACCAGCGCCGCGCCGTCGTCGACGAAGCAGGCGTGGCGCCGGCGCCGGTAGCGGCCGCCGTCCTTCAGGTAGTTGTCGAGTTCCAGGCGGTCCCAGCTCGGCGCCAGGGCCTGCAGGTCGTCGAGGGAGCAGCCGGCGAGGCTGGCCACGTCTTGCGGACGCAGCAGGACATAACCGTCCGTGCGCAGCGCTTCGACGATGCGCGACGGGTCGGAATAGGGTGGTTGCGAGGTAGTCATCCCGCTAGCGTAGCAGGTTTTCGTCACCAATTCTTGATGAGGGTAAGGCGGAAGGAGCGCGATTCGAGCGGGTGGAAGTGGATGTCCTCATGGGGCTCCGCTTCGCCCTTCAGCTGCGAGGCATAGTAGTAGTCGATGCTCGAGACGCGCTTGTTGGCCAGGTTGAAGCCTTCCAGCTCCAGCCGCAGGTCCTTCGCAAACCGGTAGCCGATGCGACCGTTCAGGGTGGTGCTGGCGTGCGAGCGCACGCTGTTGTCCTCGACCAGCGGGCGCGGGCCGAAGTAGCGCAGGCGCAGCGCGCCTTCCCAGGCGCCGTCCTTGCCAAGCTGGCTGGCGGTGATCGCCAGCTGGCCCACGCCCTCGACGGCGCCAGGGATGTGCTCCTGGCCGGCCTCCACCTCGCGCGAGCGGGCGTGCGCGAAGGCGGCGTCGAAGTCGATCGACAGCCACTTCACGGGCTTGTAGTAGTTCGAGAACTCGATGCCGATGCGGCGGCTGGGCGCGCCGGCCTCGGTATTGCCTGCGTCGCCGACATAGGTCAGCTCCGAATCGAAATCCAGGCGGTACAGCGACAGCGCGGTTTGATTCTTGGGAATCGCTTCCGTGCGCAGGCCGATCTCCATGCCGCGCGAACGCACCAGAGGTTCGACACTGGTGACAGCGCCGCGCGCGTCGTTGCTGTGGAAGCCCTGGCCATAGTTCAGGTAGATCTCGCTGCTCTGCCAGGGGCCGAACGCCAGGTTCAGCGAAGGGCTGAGCAGGGTGTCGCCGGCGCTGGCCGTCGTGCCTGTCAGCTCGCTCCGCACACGGAAGCGGTAGCCGTCGGCGCGCAGGCCGAGGGTGCTGCGGACAAAATCCCCCCAGCGCGTCGCGCTCTCGATCCAGGCCGCGCGGCTGGTCTCGACGACATGGTCCTGGCGCGTGAGGCCCAGGGTTTGCCGCGCCTCGGTGTGCGCCAGGGCGTTGAAGATATTGTCGTTCTGCGCCTGCAGGCCCACGCTGATGTCGGCGCTAAGGGTATCGCCGCGGTGCGCGTGCCAGGTATGCAGGGCGTTGACGCCGCTGGTGACGCGGCGGTCCGGCTGGGCGAACTGGTCGCCGTGCACCGGGTCGTCCATGAAGTAGGTGAAGTTCGACCACAGGTCCAGCTGGTTGCGGATGAGGTAGGCATTCACCTTCGAGGCCGAATCGGCCGTGGTCTGGCGCCACACGCCGGACAGGCTATAGCGGCGCGCCTCGCCGCCGTCGGTATCGTCGACCAGGCCGAAGCGCTTGACGCGCCCGTCGTCGACCGCGCGCTCGGGGATCTGGTCGGTGGCATTCCAGCGGCCGTGGTAGGCCATCGCCGTCACGCTCCAGCCGTTGTTGGCATAGCCGCGGCTGTAGCGCAGCACGCCGTTCAGCTTCTGGTAATCGTCAGGGCGGGTGTAGGGGCCGTCGTTGTGCAGCAGTTCCAGCGCATAGGTGAGGGCGCCCCCAAGCGCATCCTTCGAGGCCGCCAGCGCCGTGCGCGCATAGCCGTTCTGGCCCACGCTGAGGGTCGCCACGTCGCGCACCAGGCGGCTGGCGTAGGTAATCGATGCGCTGCCGGCCGAGGCAAAGTCGCCTTCGCGCGCCGAGTAGGGCCCCTTGCGGTAGTCGAGGCGGGCGGTCAGTTCCGGGATCAGGAAGTTCAGGTCGGTCCAGCCCTGGCCGTGGGCGTGCGAGCGCTGGTTGACCGGCATGTCGTCGACATAGGTGGCGAGATCGGTGCCGTGGTCGAGGTTGAAGCCGCGCAGGTAGAACTGGTTGGCCTTGCCTTCGCCGCTGTGCTGGCTGGCGATCAGGCCGGGCGCCGCCTCCAGCAGTTCGCCGGGACGGTAGATGGTGCGCATCTCCAGTTCCTTCTGGCTCACGCTGCCGGCGTTCGCGGAATCGGCGATGCCGAGCTGGCTGGCGCGCGCGCCCTCGACCAGCACGCGCTGGATCACCGGGTCATCGGCGTGGGCAAGGGTGTGGGCGGACAGCGCGGCCAGGGCGCAGGGCAGGAGTCGGAGACGCATATTCAGTGTACCGAGAACTCGGATTGCTTGCTGCTGAAGCCGAAGGTGCGCAGGCTGCCGGCCACCGTCAGGTTCACGGTGTTGAGCTGGTCGGGCATGAAGTCGGTCAGCACCGCGTCGTGGATGATCTCGACCTTCGCGGCCGGCGTCTGCGGCGCTTCCTGGTAGATCGTGACGCTCTGGGCATCGGCCGTCATGCCGACCCAGTTCAGGGGCAGGCGGCGCTGGTCCTTGTCCGCCAGCCAGAACTGCTTTTCGACGACCTTGCGGAACACGGCCTGGTCGTCCGGATCGGACAGGTCGAACTGGCGCTGGTACAGATTGGTCAGCAGGGCCTCGACGTCGTGCGCCATGTAGGTGTGCACGACCTCGAGGCTGCCGGACCGCTCGTTGTAGCTGATGTCGGTGATCCCGGCGTGGAAGTTATGGGCCAGCAGCGGCGCCGGCGCCAGCGCGCAGGCGCCGGCCAGAGCGGCGGCGACTGTGTACTGTACGATGAAGCGTTTCAGTTTCATTTTATTCTTCGGCCTTCACGGCTTCCTTGCTGTCCTTCTTCGGCTCTTTCGTCTTCAGCTTTTCGCTGTAGTCTTTCATCATGTCATCCGATGGGCGCTGGCTCTTGAACAGTTCCAGGCGCGATTGCGCCGGCTTGCGCGGCCAGGCGTTGTCGCTCTGGTCGACGTCGGCGGTCTCCCAGTACGGGTCCTGCACCAGGCTGCTCATCGGTTCGTCGGTGATGATCAGTTTCGTGATCTTCTTCGGGTTGTAGCGCCAGACTTCGGCCGGCACGCGCTCGATATACTTCTTGCCGCTGGCGAGGGTGATCTCGAGGATCAGCGGCGTCACCAGCCCGCCCTTGTTGGTGAAGTCGACCAGGTAGAGATGCTTGCCTTCCTTCAGCAGCGCCTTTTCCCAGTCTTCCAGGCCATCCACGGTCTCATTGTACTTGTTGCGGTCCTTGTTGGTGACCGTGAACTCGTCGTGTTCGTTGTAGAAGTCCTTCAGCTCCGGATGGGCGTCCAGGCGGCGCGGCAGCGTGCCCTTGTTGCGCTGGTCGGTGATCGAGACCGGCTCGCCGGCCTTTTGCGCACGCTTCCATGCCTTCTCGAGTTCCGGATCCTTGGTCCCGACCGTGTACTCGCTGATGCCGTCCACGCTCACATCCACCGCGTCGGTGGTGTAGAACCAGCCGCGCCAGAACCAGTCGAGGTCCGTGCCGGAGGCGTCTTCCATGGTGCGGAAGAAGTCGGCCGGGGTCGGGCGCTTGAACTTCCAGCGCTGTGCGTATTCCTTGAAGGCGAAGTCGAACAGTTCGCGGCCCAGCACCGTCTCGCGCAGGATGTTCAGCGCGGTGGCCGGCTTGGCATAGGCGTTGTTGCCGCGCTGGGTGACGGATTCGGAGCCGGTCATGATCGGCACCTGGTTGCGGCTCTTCATGTAGTCGGTGATGTTGCGCGCTTCGCCGCGGCGGGCCGGGTAGTTTTCTTCCCACGCGGTCTCGGCCAGGAATTCCATGAAGGAGTTGAGGCCCTCGTCCATCCAGGTCCACTGGCGCTCGTCCGAGTTGACGATCATCGGGAAGTAGTTGTGGCCGACCTCGTGGATGATCACGCTGATCAGGCCATACTTGGTGCTGCGCGAGTAGGTCAGCTCGCCGGTCTTCTTGTCCTTGGTCGGGCGGCCGCCGTTGAAGGAGATCATCGGGTACTCCATGCCGCCCACCGGGCCGTTCACGGAAATCGCCACCGGATATGGATAGTCGAAGGAATACTTGTTGTACTGGTCGATGGTGTGGATGATGGCCTGGGTCGAGTACTTCTCCCACAGCGGATTGCCTTCCTTCGGGTAGTAGGACATGGCCAGCACGTCGGTCTCGCCCTTCTTGAAGCCCTGCGCATCCCAGATGAACTTGCGGCTGGTGGCCCAGGCGAAGTCGCGCACGTTCTTAGCCTTGAAGCGCCAGGTTTTCGTGGTGGAGGCGCGGCCTTTTTCGCGCGCTTCGGCGTCCGCCTGGCTGGCGATGACGACCGGCTGCTTCGCGGTGCGGGCCTGCTTCAGGCGCTCGCGCTGGGCGGCGGTGAGGACCTCGCCTTCGTTCTGCAGCTCGCCGGTGGCGGCGACGATGTGATCGGACGGCACCGTGATCTCGACATCGTAGTCGCCGAACTCCAGCGTGAATTCGCCGTCGCCGCGGTACTGCGTGTTCTGCCAGCCGTGGGCGTCGTAATAGGCGGCCATGCGCGGATGGAACTGGGCGATCTCGAACAGGTCGTTCTTGTCCTCTTTGTCGAAACGCTCGTAGCCCATGCGGCGGCCCAGCACATTCGTCTCAGGCACATTGAAGGACCACGACATATTGAAGGAGACGCGCGCGCCCGGCTTGAGCGGCTGTTCGAGGTCGATGCGCATCATGGTCTTGTTGATCACGTAGCGCAGGGGCTTGCCGTCCGTGCCGGTGACGCTGGCGACCTTGAAGCCGCCGTCGAACTTGCGGCTCTCGACCAGGAAGCGCGCCGCCTCGTACTGCAGGCCTGTCTGGCCGCCGGCGCCCGCCGTGCGCCATGCCTCGCGCGAGGGGTAGCTCGAGATCATGCGGTTGTCCGAGTCGGCGCGGAACATGTTCTGGTCCAGCTGGACCCACAGGTAGTTCAGCGTGTCCGGCGAATTGTTGTGGTAGGTGACGGTCTCGCTGCCGGTGATGGCGCGCTTCGCTTCATCCAGCTGCGCGCGGATCTTGTAGTCGGCGCGCTGCTGCCAGTAGGCGTGGCCCGGCGCGCCCGAAGCGGTGCGGGTGTCGGTGGGCGTGGGCAGCAGCTCGTCGAGCTGGCGGAACTTGTCGTCGAATTGCTGGGCGTAGGCGGTGCCGGTGATGGCGGCGATCAGGGTCAGAGTAGCGAGATGTTTCATGTTGTAGGGTGGACACCCCGTGCCCACCATGTGCGTTAATCGATGCGTGGGCACGGCGTGCCCACCCTACGGTTACTTGGCTTACTTGGCGATCGGCTTCTCTTCGTCCTTGGCTTTCTCGTCCTTGGTCTTCAGCTTTTCGTTGAAGTCCTTCATCATGTCGTCGCCACCGCCGCGCTGGGACTTGAACAGCTCCAGGCGCGTCGGGGTCGCCTTGCGCGGCCAGGCGTTGTCGCTCTGGTCGGTGTCGGCGGTCTCCCAGTACGGGTCTTCGACCAGGCTGGTCATCGGCTCGTCGGTGATGATCAGTTTCGTGATCTTCTTCGGGTTGTAGCGCCAGATTTCGGCGGGCACGCGCTCGACATACTTCTTGCCGCTGGCGAGGGTGATCTCGAGGATCAGCGGCGTCACCAGGCCGCCCTTGTTGCTGAAGTCGACCAGGTAGAGGTGCTTGCCTTCCTTGAGCAGCGCCTTTTCCCAATCCTCCAGGCCTTCCACGGCTTCGTTGTACTTGTTGCGGTCCTTGTTCGTGACCGTGAACTCGTCGTGTTCGTTGTAGAAGTCCTTCAGCTCTGGATGCGCATCGAGGCGGCGCGGCAGCGTGCCCTTGTTGCGCCGGTCGGTGATCGAGACCGGCTCGCCGGCCTTTTGCGCACGCTTCCAGGCCTTCTCGATTTCCGGATCCTTGCTCCCCACCGTGTACTCGCTGATGCCGTCGATGCTGACGTCCACGTAGTCGGTGGTGTAGAACCAGCCGCGCCAGAACCAGTCGAGGTCCGTGCCCGACGCGTCTTCCATGGTGCGGAAGAAGTCGGCCGGGGTCGGGCGCTTGAACTTCCAGCGGCGTGCGTACTCCTTGAACGCGAAGTCGAACAGTTCGCGGCCCAGCACTGTCTCGCGCAGCACGTTCAGCGCGGTGGCCGGCTTGGCATAGGCGTTGTTGAGGAACTGGACGATCGATTCCGAGTTGGTCATGATCGGCACCTGGTTCTGGCTCTTCATGTAGCTCGCGATCAGGCGCGACTCGCCCCACTGGACCGGGAATTTCTCTTCCCAGGCTTCTTCGGCCAGGAACTCGAGGAAGCTGTTCAGGCCCTCGTCCATCCAGGTCCACTGGCGCTCGTCCGAGTTGACGACCATCGGGAAGTAGTTGTGGCCGACCTCGTGGATCACCACGCCGATCAGGCCGTACTTGGTGCTCTTCGAGTAGCTGATCTCGCCGGTCTTCTTGTCCTTGCTCGGACGCGGGCCGTTAAACGAGATCATCGGGTATTCCATGCCGCCGCCGACGTCGAAGTTGACGGAAATGGCGACCGGGTAGGGGTAGTCGAAGGAGTACTTGCTGTACTGGTCGAGGGTGTGCACCACGGCCTGGGTCGAGTACCGGCCCCACAGTGGATTGCCTTCCTTCGGATAGAAGGACATCGCCAGCGCGTCCGTGCCATCCTTCTTGTAGCCTTGCGCATCCCAGATGAACTTGCGGCTCGAGGCGAAGGCGAAGTCGCGCACGTTCTTCGCGCGGAAGCGCCAGGTCTTGCTGGTGTCGGCGTGGGTCTTTTCCTTGGCTTCCGCCTCGGCTTGGGTCACGATCAGCACCGGCTGCTTCGCGCTGCGGGCCTGGTCGAGGCGCTGGCGCTGGGCCGCGCTCAGCACATCGCCGGGGTTCTGCAGCTCGCCGGTGGCGGCCACGATGTGGTCGGACGGGACGGTCAGCTCGACGTCGTAGTCGCCGAATTCCAGCGTGAACTCGCCGGCGCCGAGGAACTGCTTGTGCTGCCAGCCGTGGGCGTCGTAGTAGGCCGCCATGCGCGGGAACCACTGGGCGATCGCGAACAGCTCGTTCTTGTCGTCGAAGCCTTCGTAGCCGGAGCGGCCGTGCACGATCTTCTGGTTGTTGATGTTGTAGTGCCAGTCGACCGAGAAGGACAGCTTCGCGCCCGGCTTCATCGGCTGCGGCAGGTCGATCCGCATCATGGTGCCGTTGATGACGTAGTGGAGCGGCGCGCCGCCGGCATCCTTCACCGCCGTGATGTTGAAACCGCCGTCGAACAGGCGCGATTCCAGCATGGTGCGCATGCCGTCGAACTTCACGCCCGTCTCCGGGGTCGCCCGGGCCCAGGCGTCGCGCGAGACCACCGTCGCCGAGGTGCGCCCGTTCGAGTTCGGCTTGAACAGGTTCTGGTCCAGCTGCAGCCACAGGTAGTTCAGCGTGTCCGGCGAGTTGTTGTGGTAGGTGACGGTCTCGCTGCCGGTGATCGCATGCTTCGCTTCGTCGAGCCTGGCGCGGATCTTGTAGTCGGCGCGCTGCTGCCAATAGGCGTGGCCCGGCGCGCCCGAGGCGGTGCGGGTGCCGGTGGGCGTGGGCAGCAGCTCGTCGAGCTGGCGGAACTTGTCGTCGAATTGCTGGGCGAAGGCGGAGCCGGTAACGGCGGCGATCAGGGTGAGGGCGGCGAGACTGGCGGGCAGGCGCTTGAGGTTCATGTCGTTCTATTTATATGTATGTTTTTGCGGTCCAAAAATGCGAAATGCCCACGCGGGCGTTTGCGTTGTGCAAACGTCCCGCGTGGGCACGGGGTGCCCACCCTACTTGGCTGCGGCGCCCTGGTCGGCGGCGGCCTTCACTTCCGGCTTGGCGTCCTTGGCGCCCTTGTCGTCTTTCGACTCCTTGGACTCCTTGGTCTTCAGCTTCTCGTTGAAGTCTTTCATCATGTCGTCGCCGCCACCGCGCTGGGACTTGAACAGTTCCAGGCGCGACGGGGTTGCCTTGCGCGGCCAGGCGTTGTCGCTCTGGTCGGTGTCGGCGGTTTCCCAGTACGGGTCCTGGACCAGGCTGGTCATGGTCTCGTCGGTGATGATCAGCTTCGTGATCTTCTTCGGCGAATAGCGCCACACTTCGGCCGGCACGCGCTCGATGTATTTCTTGCCGCTGGCCAGGGTGATCTCCAGCACCAGCGGGGTGACCAGGCCGCCCTTGTTCGTGAAATCGACCAGGTAGAGGTGCTTGCCATCCTTGAGCAGCGCCTTTTCCCAATCCTCCAGGCCTTCGACAGCTTCGTTGTACTTGTTGCGGTCCTTGTTGGTGACCGTGAACTCGTCGTGCTCGTTGTAGAAGTCCTTCAGTTCCGGGTGCGCATCCAGGCGGCGCGGCAGCGTGCCCTTGTTGCGCTGGTCGGTGATCGAGACCGGCTCCGCATCCTTCTGCGCGCGCTTCCACGCCTTTTCGATTTCCGGGTCCTTGGTGCCGACGGTGTACTCGCTGATGCCGTCCACGCTCACATCGACGTGGTCGGTGGTGTAGAACCAGCCGCGCCAGAACCAGTCGAGGTCCGTGCCCGACGCATCTTCCATGGTGCGGAAGAAGTCCGACGGGGTCGGGCGCTTGAATTTCCAGCGGCGCGCGTATTCGCGGAACGCGAAGTCGAACAGCTCGCGGCCCAGCACCGTTTCGCGCAGCACGTTCAGGGCGGCGGTCGGCTTGGCGTAGGCGTTCGCACCCAGCGCCGTGATCGACTCGGAGTTGGTCATGATCGGCTGCTGGCCAGCGCTCTTCATGTAGTCCACGATCGAACGCGGCTCGCCGCGCGACTGCGGGTAATTCTCTTCCCAGGCCTGCTCGGCCAGGTACTGCACGAAGCTGTTGAGGCCTTCGTCCATCCAGGTCCACTGGCGCTCGTCCGAGTTGACGATCATCGGGAAGTAGTTGTGGCCCACTTCGTGGATCACGACGCCGATCAGGCCGTACTTGGTGCGCTTCGAATAAGTCAGCTCGCCGGTCTTCTTGTCCTTGGTCGGGCGCGGGCCGTTAAACGAAATCATCGGGTATTCCATGCCGCCCACCGGGCCGTTCACGGAAATCGCGACCGGATACGGGTAGTCGAAGGAGTACTTGTTGTACTGGTCGATGGTGTGGATGATGGCCTGGGTCGAATACTTCTCCCACAGCGGGTTGCCTTCCTTCGGGTAGTAGGACATCGCCATCACATTGGTCGCGTCCTTCTTGAAGCCCTGGGCGTCCCAGATGAACTTGCGGGACGAGGCCCAGGCGAAGTCGCGCACGTTCTTCGCGCGGAAGCGCCAGGTCTTGCTGCCGCTGGCGCGGGTCTTTTCCTTGGCTTCCGCTTCGGCCTGGGTCACGATGACCACCGGCTGCTTGGCGGTGCGGGCCTGCTCGAGGCGCTGGCGCTGGGCCGCGCTCAGCACGTCGCCCGGATTCTGCAGCTCGCCGGTGGAGGCCACGATGTGGTCGGCCGGGACGGTCACGGCCACGTCGTAGTCGCCGAACTCCAGCGTGAACTCGCCGGTGCCCAGGAACTGCTTGTGCTGCCAGCCCATCACGTCGTAGTAGGCCGCCATGCGCGGGAACCACTGGGCGACTTCGAACAGGTCGTTCTTGTCGTCGAATTTCTCGTAGCCCGAGCGGCCGCCGAGCACCTTCTGCTCGTTGATGTTGTAGCTCCATTCGATCGCGAACGAGACCTTGGCGCCGGACTTGAGCGGCTGCGGCAGGTCGATGCGCATCATCGTGCGGTTGATGACGTAGTGGAGCGGGGCGCCGCTGCCGTCCTTGACCGACTTGATGTTGAAGCCGCCGTCGAAAGTACGGGCGGTCATCAGGCTCTGCATCTGGTCGAACTTCATGCCGTCGTCCGGGCCGCGCGGCTTGTCCCAGGCGTCGCGCGAGCGGATCGTGGCGCCGGTGCGCGAATCCGAATTCGGCTTGTAGATGTTCTGGTCGAGCTGGACCCACAGGTAGGTCAGCGTGTCAGGGGAATTGTTGTGATACGTGATCGTCTCGGCGCCACTGATCGAACGGTTCGCCTCGTCCAGCGTGGCGCGGATCGAATAATCGGCGCGCTGCTGCCAGTAGGCGTGACCCGGCGCGCCGGAGGCGGTGCGGATCGTGGTCGGGGTGGGGAGCAGTTCGTCGAGCTGGCGGAATTTGTCGTCGAAAGGTTCCGCTGCAATTGCTGACATGGTGAGGCATAGAGCCGCCAAGCCGATCGGCAAACGTATCATATTTACCCTGCTTTAGAGGTTGAAAGAAAGAAAATATTCTAGTCTTCCCTCTAAAGCAATTGTTCGCTTGATTTGTAACAAGCTTGTTACAAAGCACCAAAATTCGCGAATGTGGCGTTTTGGATACTACTGTATAGCCGGCCTCAGCCTTGGCTGGTCTGGGCCACGCGCTGGCCGCCGTGCATCCCGTCCATGAATCCATGGGCGAGTTCTTCCGATCCAGCGCCAAACCAGAGCAGCAGTGCAGCGCCGAGCATCAAGTTGCGATTGGCGCCGCGGAAACCGGCCACAAGAAGGATGAATCCAAGAACCTGGATCACCAGGGAGATGACGGCCATGGCTGCCTCCATATGCATGAGTTGACGATAATTTATTATAGGCAAACCTAATATATCGATGTCAACTATTGGCAAAGCTCATGCATGTTGCGATGTATTCGCCACCGCGCGCAAATAGAGCATGGCGAGGGCAATGAGGAGGCCAATCAGTATCAGCACCGTGTTCATTGCCAGTTTTACCTGCAGCGCCATCGCATAGCTGGCCGTCATCGCCAGGATGGCCAGGTTCTCATTGAAATTCTGCACCGCGATCGATTGCCCGGCGCTCATCAGGCTGTGGCCGCGGTGCTGCAAAATCGCGTTCATCGGCACCACGAACAGGCCGGCCAGCCCGCCGATTGCCAGCAGCAGGGGCAGCGCGGCCTGCACCGTGTGCACGAACACCATCGCGCACAAGGCGACGCCCAGCACGATCCCGACCGGCATCACCGACATCGAGCGCACCAGCGGCACCGTCTTGCCGGCGATCGCGGCGCCGATCACGACCCCGAGCGCGAACACGCCCTGCAGCGCCGCCGCCTTGTCCAGGCCGAGGCTGAGCGCCGACTGGGCCCAGGCCAGCAGCAGGATCTGCAGCACCATGCCGGCGCCCCAGAACAGCGAGGTCACGCCCAGCGAGACCCGGCCCTCGCGGTCGCGCCACAGCGTCGAATTGCAGCGGTAGAAGTCCAGCAGCAGCGAGGGCAGGGAGCGGCGCGCCTTCGCATGGCGGGCGCCGGCGTTCACCACGCACAGGTTCAGCACCCCGGCGATGAAATAGGTCAGCACGATCACGGCCACCGCCGCGCGCAGCGGCGTTCCGGCGATGCCGGGATAAGCGGGCGCCATCGTCAGCAGCCAGGCGATGGTGTGCTGGTTGGCGGAAATGAGCCCGCCGAGGATCGTGCCGAGGATCGTCGCGACCACGGTGGTCCCCTCGATCCAGCCATTGGCCGCCACCAGGCGCCGGGCCGGCAGGACTTCGGCCAGGATCCCGTACTTGGCCGGCGAGTAGCCCGAAGCGCCGAAGCCGACGATGCCATAGGCGAGCAGGGGGTTGGCCTTGGCCAGGATCAGCGAGCAGCCGAACATCTTGATCGTGTTCGTCACCAGCATCACACGGCCCTTCGGAAACATGTCGACGAAGGCGCCGGCGAACGGGGCCAGCAGGATGTACGAGAGCACGAAGCCCATCTTCAGCATCGGCGTCATCCATTCCGGAAAAGCCAGGGTCGTGACCAGCGACACGCACAGGATGAACAGCGCGCTGTCGGCCAGCGATGAAAAGAACTGGGCCCCAACGATGGCGAAGAAGGCGGGTTTCATGGCTGCGGGCGGGTGATCGGTCTGACCTTATATCACAGCCTTACCAGGCCCCGGTTTCGCCTGGATCATGCGTGCCGCATATAAATAGTATGTCAGTCGAAGCCGCGCACCGGCAAACGCGCGTCGCGCTGGATCCAGTTGCGCGCCGAGTAGGCGGTGCGCGCATCCGTCACGTGCAGCGTGAACGCATGCCGCGACACCGCTGAACGGTTCGGCGCGCTGTAATGCGGCAGCAGCCCATGGAAGCACACCAGGCTGCCCGCCTTCGCTTCCAGCGGCACCGCGGTCGAGTCATCCGGCCAGGGCGTGGCATCCAGTTTTTCCATGCTGATGCGATCGCCGTCGCGCAGGAAGCGCTCGCGCAGCGGTCCGCGATGGCCGCCCGGTTCCACCCACAGGCAGCCGTTGTCGACGGTCGCGTCTTCCAGCGCGAACCAGAAGGTGGTCACGCTGATCGGTGTCGAATCGAAGAAGGTCGCGTCCTGGTGCCAGCGCACTTCGCCGCCGATGCCGGGCTGCTTGAAGATGTACATCGACTGCCAGACCTGCGGCCGTTCGAGGCCCAGGTCGCGCGCCACCGCCGCCAGCTTCGCATCGCGGGTGAAGGCTTCGAAGACCGGGTCGAGGTCGTGCATGGCGTGGCCGATCTTGTTGATCGACAGGGCCTTGGCCTGCTTGAGTTGGCCGTGCTCGTCGAAGGCTTCCTCTTCGAAGAAGCAGCGCACCGTGTTGTCCGAGCCGAGGAACCAGGCATCGCTGGCGCTTTCCTGGTCGCGCGTGGTGAAGACGGCGCGCGACTCGGCCGGGTCGAAGGCCTCGACGATTTCCTCAGCACGCAAGCGCAGGCGCGCGAGATCTTCGGGCGCCTTGAAATTCGGGATGACGATGTAGCCGTCGCGTTGATACCGGTCGCGCTGTTCCTGGGTCAGCATTGTGTAGAGCTCCGTTGAATGACCGCGCTATTCTACGACGCCGCCACGGTCCAGGCGCCGTCGGCATACACCCGCTCTTCATCGAGATATACCGCATCGGTCACCACGAACACATCGATGTGGTAACGCGCATCCTTGCGCTTGAAGCCCGGCTTCGCATACACGCCATGCTTGGCGCCCAGCGACAGGTGGATGCCGCACATGCGCTCGTAGGTGCCGATGTCGTCGACGCGGCGTTCGCGCGTAAAGGCGCGGTTCATGCCGAAGCCCAGTTCGCGCACCCAGACCTCGCCCTCGTCGCGGCGGATGATGTCCAGCACCTGCTGGAATTCGGGCGTCGCGTTCTCGGTATCGACCACGCGGCCGCGCTCGATCACCAGCGTGACCGGCGATGCCGGGCGGTTCACCAGATAGGACGTATCGCCGAACACGTGGACCTGGGCGCGGCCGCTGACGGCTTCCAGGTCGCGCGCTTCGGTGAACACTTCGCCGATCGGGAACTGGCCGCCGACGTTGTTCATCGCACTGTAGTCGCCGACGTTCAGCTTGGCCGATTCCAGCGCCGAATCGAAGACCAGGACCTCGCCGCCGCCATGCACCTCGGCACGCTGCGCCGTGTCGATGCGCGCCTTCAAGGCATGCCCGACGCCGCGGAAGTACTGCGGATCGTAGGCCAGCGCCTCGATGTAGTGGTCGCCCTGCGCGCCCGGCATGCGCGACAGGTGCACGTGCTCGATCACCTTCAGGCCCAGCTTGAACAACTCGACGCGCAGGCGGAAGCCGTCGAGGCGGAAGTTGGTCGACTGCACCAGCACCACCAGGTCGCCCGCCGCATAGTCCTTGAAGGACGCCAGCACCAAGTCCGGCGCCACGCCGTCGAAGTCGATGAAATCCGCATCCGGCAGGTTGCGCCGATAGGCCTCGAGCAGCGCCCGCGCCAGGGCCGTGCGCCGGTCGTAGACCACCAGCGCGCGCCGTCCCGGTCCGTGTTCGAGCGCGATCGCGAGCACGTCGCGCAGGTGCGCGGTGGCGGCGGCGATGGCGGAAGCGGGCAGGTCGGCGGTCGGGAGTTCGGTGGCGGTCATGGCGTGGAAACGTTCGGAAGCAACCCGTCATTATAGCCTCGCTCCCGGCTGCCTGGCCGCCCGCGGCGATGCTTGCGGCAGCTCACGGACAGCCGTTCCGCTTTGCTGCACAGTTTGTCTGTAGGGAGTCTATCATGTTGATTCTAAAAGGAAAATTTCCAATCTTTAACTTGCTGCCGCTGCCGCTGCTGCTGGCGCTCTTGCTGGCGCTTGCCGCGCCGGCACGAGCGCTGGAGACGAAAGCGGGCGCACGCGCGCCGGACGCCGTCGCCACCGAGTTCTACGCCTGGTACCTGGAGACCCTGAGCGCCGACCAGGACCCCCTCAGCGACCGCTACGACACCTTCATCCGCTATGTGGCGAAGGAGCTGGCGGCGCGCCTGGTCGAGCGCCTGCAGGGCGGCAAGCTGCCGCAGCGCGATTACTTCACCCAGTCCGCCAGCTATCGTCCGGCCTGGCAGCGCAGCGTGCGCGCGGCCGTGATGCGCCAGCGCGCGGGCGCGGCCGACGTGCTGGTGACGCTCGGCGACGGCATCGAGTCGCGCTTCGATGATGCCGGGCCGCGCCAGGTGCTGGTCTTGTCCATGGTGCTCGAGAACGGCGCCTGGAAAATCCGCCAGGTGGCGGCCGTCGATGCAGCAGGAAGTTCCCCGGAACAGCCCGTCATTTGATCCGTGAAGCACCGCCCTGCGCTCCTTTCGTGAACGGCGCGCCGTAGGCCTATTGCTGGCGCTATGATTCCAAAAGTGCAACGGCAATGGCAGACAAATGGCATACAGATGGGAAACGCCGGCCAGCGTCTGGCTGGAAGACGAGAACAGCGGGCAGTTCGAACTGGCGGCCAGCGAAGGCCTGGGCCGGATCGACTGGAGCAGCCACGCGCGTGGACGGGTGGCCGACTTCGCGCACCTGCTCGGCGCCTCGCTCCCTCGCGCTTGTGCCGACAATCAGGGCGAGGGCTGCGAGCACTCGTCCATCTATCCGGAAGGCTTCTCCTTTTGCCCGACTTGCGGCAAGCCCCTGGCGCGCCTGGCCGGCACGGCCCAGCGCCAGCCCGACTGGTGGGGCCCGCATGCCGACCAGCTGCTGCCGCGCCATGTGCCGCACGGCCTGCCGGTGACCTCGCTGCCGCTCGGCGACAGCCTCGAGGAGCGTCCCGCGGCGCCGGTGGTCGGCCGCTTCGACAGCGCGATGCCGCCGCCGCCGAATTCGCAATGCATCTTCATCGCCGCCGGCTACGGTTTTCCGGAGCAGCGCCTGCTGGCCCTGGCGCCGGGCCGCGGCGTGCTGCAGTACTGGGATCCGCTGGGCGAACTGTGGCATGTGCTGGTGCCGGAAGAGGGCACCGCCGAGCTGCGCTTCGGCGCGGCCGACTACGGCTGGCTGCCGGTTACCGAGCCGCGGCGCGGCGAAGTCGGCCTGGTGCCGACCGCGCAAGGCCTGTACCGCCTGTGGATCAACCCGATCAACGAGACCTACCGCCTCGAATCCGTGCTGGCCGCGCCGATGGTTGCGGCGCCGGGCGCGATGCGCCGCCAGCTGGCCTGCCTGGTGCGCGGGCATGCCGGCGTGCTGGTGCTGTCCTCGCTGGGCGCGGACCTGGCGCCGGGGCCGCAGTACGAATGCGGTGCGTTGCCGCTGTCCGGCTGGAGCCGGCCGATCGGCTACGACGGCCAGTTATGCTGGCTGCACGCCGACGGCCAGCTGCTGTGGCGCCCGGGCGAGGCGCCGCGCTTCCTGCCCTGGCCCGGCACCTGGCTGCCGCGCCTGCAGTTCGGCGGGCCGACCCTCAGCCGCGACGGCCGCATGTGGCTGATCGGGCATGACGGACTGTCCTACTGCTTCCTCGAACTCGGCGTCCCGAACCCGCAGCGCGAGCCCATCGACGGCGCCCGCCTGGGCTTCGCCAACCTGCTGTTCCGGCGCGGCCATCCGGTGGTCGACGAACCCTGGTCCGGCGAACACGTCGAGGACCAGAACGAAGACGATTCGCTGGTGCTGCCGCTGCTGCGCAGCTTCAACAACAACCGCGCCCAGCCCAGCGGGCTGGTGCTGCGCTTCCACAAATACACCGGCCGCGCCGAAGAAGCGCTGGCCGACCGCGTGATCGCCCGCACCACGGTCGAATGGATAGGCCGGCGCAACGTCATCCTCGACGAGATCGCACGCCTGTCGCGCCCGCTCGAGTGCCTGCCCTTCGTGTATGCCAATCATCTGTGGCTGCACCACCCAGACTGGAACCGGATCCGCGGCTGGAACCTGGAAGAGCTGACGTGAGGCGGGCGCTCGCTCTCATCGGCGTGCTCGCGGCCGGCCTGCTCGGCTTCGACGCGCCTGCCTTCGCCATCCCGCAGGTGGTGCTGGTGCAGAACTCGGGCTGGATGGAGCCCTTCTACACCGACCCCAAATCGGCCTTCAAGCCGCTGGTGACGGAGCTGGTCGCCAATGTCGTGCAGCCCGGCGACGCCCTGGTGCTGGCCGCCTTCAACCAGTCCTTGCCCGGCGCGCCCTCGCCGAAGGGGCTGCTGTCCGAGCAGGTCGATGCGAAGACCGTCCACGCCCACGTCGAAGCTGCGCTGGCCGGCCTGCAGACGGCGCGCAAGCCCAACGGCCAGGCGCTGGCCGACACCGACCTCGGCGAGGCCGTCGACGCCGCCCTGAACCAGGTCCTGGCCGGCAAGCCGGGGCTGGTCTGGCTGGTGACGAATAACCGCAACAGCCCGAACAACGACCAGGCGACCGCCGCGCGCAACCGCGAATTCTACGCCCTGATCCACCGCGGCGCCGCGATCGACAAGGCCGTGGCTTTCCCGCTGCGGATGCCGGTAGCGGGCGCTCACTACAGCGCCAACGGCCTGATGGTCTACGTGTTCGCGGCCGGGAAAGAGGGCGGACGCGCGCTCGACGCCCTGCTGGCCTCGGGCCGCGTGCAGCGCGTGATCACCGAGCCGCCGGCGCGCCTGAAACCGCTGGACCGCGACACCGTGCGCCTGGTGCCGCGCCGCGTCGAGGGCGCGCCCGGCGTCTCGCTGGCGATGGATGCGGGCGGCCGCCTGCATGCCGACGTCGAGCCGGACGCGGTGGCGCCCGCCACCCGCATCCAGTGGCAGCTGCAGAACACGATCTACCCGTACACGATCGCCGGCGCCACCATCAGTGCGCGCTCGATGCTGGCCGGCGAAAACCGCCCCATCGAACTGGCGCGCCACGAGCTCAAGCAGCTGGCGCCGGGCAAGGCCGAGCCGCTGGCGTCCAGCATGCAGCTGCCGGTGGCCAGACTGCCCGGCAAATGGTCGATGGAGGCGCTGAAGTCCGCCGGCTCCGCCTATGTGCTGCCGGGGCAGATCGAACTGCACCTGGCCGGCCAGACGCTGGTGCTGTCGCAGGCTTTCCGCGAGCGGATGGCGGAACTGTTCCCCGGCGACCCGCTGCCCGACATCTTCACGCCGCCCGCCGAGATCCAGGCCTCGACCGCGGTGCTGCCGCTGGAGGTGAGGGTTCACTACGGCGCCGGCCCGCTGCTGGCCGCGATCGCCGGTGCGCTGGCCCTGCTGGCGGCGGGCGCCGGCGCGGCCTATGCGTATGGCCGTCCGCGCCGCGTGCAGCTGACCGTGGAGGACGAGTTGCGCACCGTGCACACGCGCGCCGGCGCGACGCAGCCGATTTATGACAAGGCGGGCCAGCAGGTGGCAAGCCTGAAGACCACGCTGTTCGGCCACCAGCTGATCGACCTGCGCGAAGGCGCCCAGGTCCGGCTGGGGCCTTGAAGACACCATAAAAATAGACCCGAGAGGACCCCCATGCAAGACCAGAAGGCTACACCGACAACGACCGACCCCGGCTTCAAGCTGCCCGGCCAGACGGCGCCGACCACGCCGACCGCGCCCCAGGATCCGATGCCGAAGACGGCGCCCGACACCGCCAACCAGCCGGTCGAGATCGCGCCCGGCGGCGCCACCAATCCGAGCGCGGCCCCGTTGCGCGACACCTCGGGTCGCGACCTGGCGATCGGCGGCGCCGTGCTGCTGGTGCTGCTGGTGATTTACTTCTTCGTGCGCAACGCCTACGTGCACCACCTGGTGGTCAAGCGCGTGGCGCCGTCCTCGGCCGGCAGCGCGGGCTGGCTGATGTTCGTCGGCCTGTCCTTCCTGTCCTTCGCGGCGGTGCTGGCGATCATCAACGCCGCCAAGTACCTGACGCTGGCGATCACGGGGCCGCTGGTGATCATTGGTGTGGCAGCACTCATCGCGGCTTTATTCATCGGCCGCCGCTGATATTTAGGAAGAACGAACATGGCAGATTTTCCCGATCCCTCGGCATTGAACAAGAAAGCCGAACTCAAAGTCGACCTGCGGCCGACACTGTTCATCGGTTCCGGCGGCACCGGCATGGAAGTCATGATGCGCATCCGCCGCCGCATCCTGTCGGCGGTCTGGAACCGCCAGCATCCGACCCGGGTGGAGTCGATCGCCGACTTCCCGGTCGCGCGCTTCCTGCACTTCGACCTCGACAACCAGGCCATTATCGACGAGGGCAAGTCGCAGCAGACCGATCCCTGGTACGAGCTGGTCAAGCTGAGCGACGAAGAGAGGCTCGTGGAGCCTCTCGATCTCCCTCAGTATCACGAGTCCGACGACAGCCTGGCGCGCTTTCCCCTCATCGAAAGCTGGATGCCGCTGCGGCCCAAGAAACTGCGCTCGCTGGGCATCGACCCCTCGAAAGGCGCGGGCCAGATCCGTGCGCTGGCGCGCCTGTACCTGTTCGATAAGTATCCCAAGCTGCGGGGCCGCATCAAGGGCGCGCTGAACTTCCTCAGCTCGAACGCCGGCATCGAGCGCAAGGAGAATTACCAGCGCCTGGGCCTGCAAGTCGATACGAGTAAATTCCGCATCGTCGTCATCGCCTCGAACGCCGGCGGCACCGGGGCCGGCAGCGCCATCGACCTGGGCTGGATCGCCAAGGCCATCGCGCGCCAGGAAGTGTCGGACAGCCAGGTCGACCTGGTGATGTTCCTGCCTTCGGGCTATGCGAAGGCGAATAAAGAGCGCACCGAGGCCAATGCCTACGCGACCCTGATGGAGCTCGAGACCACCATGCGCGACATGAACGCGCGCGTGCAGTGGATGGACCCGGACAGCGTGGTCGGGCGCGGCGCGCCTTTCGACGACGTCTACTTCGTCGACACCGCCAACCTGGCCAACAAGGCGACCCAGGACGTGAAGGACGTCTACCAGATGGTGGCGGACACCCTGTTCGAGGATTTCGCCTCGGCCGATTTTGCCAACCGCAAGCGCTCGGTGGCGGTCAACCAGCAGCAGCACAAGCTGGGCCCCTACAATCCGCGCGTGCCGGAGCAGCGCTTCGGCGACATGCGCCTGTCCTATTCGAAGGTCTATTCCGCCTTCGGCCAGGCCGTGCTCGACACCCAGCAAAGCCTGCGCGACGATATTCGCGCCTACGAGCTGGCGGCGCTGATGGTGAAGGCTTTCTTCGGCCTCGCCGGCACCGACGGCGCCGGCGCGCGCCGCGCCACCGATGCGGAGCGCGACAGCTTCATGCGCGAGCAGATGGCCATGGGAGAGCATCCGTTCTCCGAATTCCCGGACTTCCGCAAGGGCACCGTGGACGTCACGCCCTTCCAGGAATACGCGCTGACCGACATGCTCCTGATGGACAAGGACCAGCGTTCGCTGCTGGAGCGGGTCGAGAGCAAGGTGCAGGTCGAGGTCGACCGCATCATGGCGTCCTACGACCTGAAGCTGTGGCGCGAGAAGGTGGTCGAGCTGCTGCCCAACCTGGAGCGCGACGCCATCCGCGAAGCCGGCGCCACCGCCGAGACCAGCGAGGACCGCATCAAGCGCCACACCGGCGAGCTGCTCGCGAACCTGCGCCTGAACGTGCGCGGGCGCCTCTACATGCTGCTCGACGACCGCAAGCAGGGCGGCCTCGAATTCGTGCTCTCGCTGCTGGAGCAGGTCAAATCGCGGCTGGCCCAGCGCGACCTCGCCAACGCCCAGCGCAACGGCAAGCGCTACCGCGACATCCGCGACGCCCTGCGCACGCGCCAGGTCGAGGAGTCGCTGAACAATCTGTCGCAGGCCGCCGGCCGCCTGTTCGGCAAGGACGCGCAGGCGCGCGAAGTCATGAACCACCTGAAGCGCGACATCGCCGACTACCTGCGCTTCCACTTGCTGGCTGTCGCATCCGGCCAGGCGATCGACGTCATGAACAGCATGTCGGCCTGGCTCGGCAATCCGCAGGGCACCGATGAACATGGAAACGCCCAATGGAGCGGCATCGCCGGCGAATTCCAGGAAGGACGGCGCTCCGTGCAGGCCATGCTGGCGGCCTGCGATCAGCGCATCGGCCAGCTGCGCGCCGACGCCCGCCAGGAGCACGCCACCTACATCAAGCTGGCCAGCGACGTGCTGCCGCAGCCGGTGCGGCTGACCAGCGACGTCAGCGGCTGGTCCGAAGAGGTGCTGCTGGAATTCGGCGGCTCGGCCAGGCTGTTCCCGCAACTGGGCGACGAGCGCCTGCGGGCCGACCTATTGTTGAAGTTGTTCCGCCGTGCGCAGACCCAGCTCTCGAGCATGCAGGCGGCCGGGCTGGAGCCGGCGCAGGCGGTCGACCCGCTGCTGGAGCGCCTGAACGCGATGTCGCCGCAAGAGCGCCACCGCGTGTTCAGCGAGTGGATACGCAGTGCCATGCCGTGGATTAATGCGCGCTTCTCGGCCGAGTTCATGCCCAGCGCCGACCAGTTCAAGTGCTTCGTCGGCGTCGGCGACCCGGCCGCGTGGCGCAAGCTGGAACCGGAGATCCGCGCCGCGGTGCCGACCGGCTTCCTGCACGGCGACGCGGTCGCCATCGTCAACACCGGCGTGGCGGGCAGGGCGGTCTGCTACATCGAACTGTCCGGCTACCCGATGACGGTGCTGCGCGGCCTGCCGACCTGGCGCGCCTCCTACCAGATCGAGAACCCCAAGATCCCGACGCACCTGCATTTCGATGCGACCCGCTTCCGCCATCCGATCTCGCCTTCGATGGACGAGCTGAACCGCCTGGCCGACGACTACGAATGGTTCCTGCAGGCGGTGGCGCTGGGCGTCATCCGCCGCAAGCAGGATGCCGGCGACCGCGAAGCCGCCTTCCAGCCGCGCGGCCAGTACCTGTTCGAAGTCGAGCAGGGCTCGGGCGAATGGCTCCAGATCGGCAACGAGTACGCGATCCGCTCGAACGGCTTGCCGCCCTATTACCGCGAGCAGGTGATCGCCGCCGTGCGCCAGCGCCTCGGCGCGATGGGGCCTTACCGGCTGGCGCTGCTCGCCGCGCTGATGCGCCACTACCAGTTGCGCGTGTATGAGCCCAAGCTGGAAGTCGACGAGACCGGCGCCCAGCTGCCGTCGCCCTCGCTGCCGACGATTACCGCGCGGCGCCTGTACGACCAGTGGATGCGGCGCGCGGCGTCCCTGCATCCCGAGCTGTCGCCGGCCCAGGTCGAGGCGGCGCTGGCCCAGCTCGACCTGTGGAGCGAGACAGTGCCGGATTCCGCCAGCGATGCCTATCACTGGGAAGTCGAGCGCCCGGTCGACAAGCGCGTGATCCGGCCCGAGTTCCTGGCCGGCGAAGCGCGCGCGCTGCAGGCGCTGGAGCGGCGTTCGGCTTCGCCTGCGTCGGCGCCGGCCGGGCCGGGTGCAGGCGCCGTCGGTCCGGGCATGCATGCGGCGGCGGTGGGCAGCCCCGAGGCTTTCGTGGCCGGAGCGAGCCCGATGGCGTCGCGCTATAAACTGTTCGTCAACGGCGCCCAGCGCGGCCCGTATGCGCTGGAAGAGGTCGCGCAGGCGCTGGCGCGCGGCGAGATCGACCACGGCACGCGCATCTGGAACATGCAGTGGAATCCGCGCCAGGACAAGTGGAAGACGGTCGGTGAGATGCCGGAACTGGCGGCGGTTTTCGACAACGCGATTCCGGATCCCGAGGACGGGGTTCCGGATCCGGATCCGGCCTAAAGGAATAAAGGAACAACGTGCACGACCAGGCAATCTACCGCTGCATCAACGAGGCTTGCGGCCGGCCCGCGCCGCGGCCCGTGCATTACTGTCCATGGTGCGGGACAGCGCAGGCGCGCGCCGGTGCGCAGGGCGTGGCGGCCGGCGCCGACGTGAGGGCGTCGCCGGCGTCGGCAAGCGCCGGCGCCGCATCGCCGCCGCTTGAGACGCCGCGTCCGAATGCCGCACCGCCATCCACGTCCCCCACCCCGAGCGCGAACGAATTCGGCCGCACCGCCAAGCCCGGCGCAAGCAGCCCGCCGCCACCGCCACCGCCACCGCCACCGCCGCCACGCCAGGAAGTCCCGCGCCCGCCGCTGGCCGCGCATCCGCCCAGGCGCACGCCGATCCGCCTGCGCTGGTGGATTCTGGCCCTGGTCGCGCTGTGGGGCCTGTGGCTGCTGGCCAAGCCCTCGACGAAGAAGATCGACCGCCAGATCGACGCCGCGATCGCGCTGGCGCGCGAATGCAAGGGCAGCGAAGCCCAGGCCGACCTGATCGCGCTGCGCAAGTCGCGCGCCACGCCGGAACAGCTGCAGCGCCTGCAGCAGGCGCTCAACGACGAAGCCGCGAAGTGCACCAGGCGCCGCCAGCGCGGCAAGGCCTGGAGCGAGGCCGGCAACGCGGTCGAGGCGGCGCTGGCGGCGGCCAGCTGGGACAAGGCGAGAACCCGCCTGCAGGCCTTCACCAAGCGCTGGGGCGAGGACGAGGACACGGCCGCGATGAAGGAAAGGATCGAGGCCGCGCGCCGCGAGGATGAGACGCACCGCGCCCACCCGCTGGCGGTGCCGCGCAACGCGGTCGGTGCCTCGGGCGGCGGTGCGACCGGCTCCGGCGGCGGCCGGTCCGCGCAGGAAACGGCCCAGTCCGCGTACAACCTGATCCAGAGCGCAGAACGCGATCTGGCAAACGGCAACTACGCCGCCGCGGCCGACAAGATGACGCTGTGCCTGACCATGGTCGATGCCGGCAACCGCGAGTGCCGTGCGCTGAAGACCCAGGCCGAGCAGCAGGCAAAGTTCCAGTAACCGGAGAGGGGGTGCATCATGAATCGTGTATCGGCTATCGCTTTATTGTCCGCCGCCTTGCTGGCCGGCTGCAACCAGTCGCCCGCCGACGGCATGGGCCCGGCCCAGAAAGCCGGCAAGGTCGTCGACGAGGCCGGCGCCAAGGTGCAGACGGCGGTCCAGGACCAGGTGGTCAAGGCCGACGCCGCCGCCGAGCGGGCGCGGGAGAAGGCGAAGGAAGCGGCGGCCGAGGCCAGGACCAACCTGGACCGGGCGACTGCGAAAGTGGGGGAGAAGGTGGAGCAGGCGGGCGAGAAGATGCAGGAGGCGGCGCGTTAGCCTGGAAGCTGTCGTTGCCCCAACCGTCTCGTCGTTCCCGCGAAGGCGGGAACCCAAGTTCTGCATGCGCTAACGAAACGCAAACAAACTTGGATTCCCGCCTGCGCGGGGACCACGTGAGGCTTAGGAAACCGCTCTTAGCTCCTGCCAGTTCCCCTGCACGACAGACAGCTCCACGCTGCCAGCCCGCCACGCGGCCTCGATATCCTGCTCGATCTGCTCCATGCTCATGCCGGTATCGCCCGCAAACCCCTGCACGCCATAAGCGCGGTTGCGACCGTGGCCCTTGGCCAGGTAGAGCGCCATGTCGACCAGGTTGACGGCGCGTTCCCATGACATCGACTTGCCGCCCGGCGCCAGCGGGAAGGGCGCGAAGCCGATCGAGACGTTCACCGACAGCTTGGCGCCCTGGTAGTCGATGCTGCGGGCCGGGATGCCGCTCAGCAGGCGGCGCGCGACGTCGTCCAGGCTGCTGCGCGGCACCGCCGGCAGGAAGGCCAGGAATTCCTCGCCGCCCCAACGCACGATCATGTCGGTCTCGCGCAGGATCTCGCGCAGGGCCTCGGAGATTTCACGCAGCACCGCGTCGCCGGCGCCGTGGCCGTAGGTGTCGTTGATGTGCTTGAAATGGTCGACGTCCAGCAGGTAGAGCGCGCTGACCATCTCCTCGCTGGCGTTCGCATCCTTGCCGGCGCCGCGCTGCGCGATCTCCTGGTGGCCACGCATGAATTCCTGGAAGTGGCGGCGGTTGTACAGGGCGGTCAGCGGATCGCGCGCGCTCTGCTGCTTCAGCTCCTGGTTCTTTTCCTCGAGCTGGGCATTCGCCTGGCGCACTTTGCGGTACAGGAAGTAGACGATCACGGCGGACAGCGCGAACACCAGCGCCAGCAGCCACCAGACGCGCTGCTGCAGGCGGCGGTTGTCGATCTCGGTGCTCTTGACCTGGTTTTCCTGGCGCAGCAGCTCGATCTGGCGCTGGCGCTTGTCGGCTTCGTATTTTTCCTGCAGCTCCACCATCGCCTTCTGGCGGCGCTTTTCGAACAGCTCGTTCGACAGCGTGCGCTCGCGGTGGTAGGCCTGCACCGCGCCCGCCATGTCGCCTGCACGTTCGAGCGCGTCGCCGTACTCGGTCAGGGCCGACTGGAGATCCGGCATGTGGCCGGATTTTTCGAACCAGACCATGCCTTCTTCGATCGACTTCTTGCCTTCCGCCAGGCGCCCCATCGCCAGGTAGGCCTGGCCGATGTTGAGGCGCGCGGTGGCCATGGTCGATTCGTTCTTGATGCGGCGCGACTGCTCCAGCGCCTGCTGGGCGGATGCCAGGGCGTTCTTGTAATCGCGCTGCTTCAGGTAGAAGTCCGACAGGTTGACGTAAGTCGTGCCAATCATCGAGTCGGCATTGGCCCGGCGCGCCAGCTCGAGCGCCGCCTGCAGGGCATCGAGGCCGCGCTTGACATGGCCGGAATCGATCGACACGGCGTAATCGGTGGTCTTCAGGATGGCCAGGCGGCCCGGCGAATTCAGTTCCCCGGCCGCGCGGTAGGCCTCGTCCAGCACTTCGAACGCCTTGGCGTGCTCGCGCATCTGGTTGTACAGGTAGGCCAGTGAATTCAGGGCCATGACGGTATACAGCGGGCTACCGCTCTGGCGAGCCAGGGTAGCGGCGGCCTGCATTTTGCTCAGGGCAGTCGGGAAATTGCCGTCCTCCGCGTACGACTCGCCCGACGAGATGGTCGCGCGCAGGCGCAAATCGAGGTCCGGACTGGACGCGGCCAGCTTTTCGGCCTGCCACACCAATTGGTGCGCCTGGCCCATTTCGTTGATGGCGAACAAGGCATAGGCTTTCGCCAGCAAAGCCTTGGCGATTGCGTGCTGGTCCCCGCTCTCGCGCGCCATCGCCAGCGATTGCTCGCACAAGGGCAAGGCATGTTCGTTGTCGCCGACCCGGTAATGGGCGATGCAGGACAGACTGAGGAATTCCGCATGCTCCGCGCCCGAGGCCTTGCTTGCCGCCGGCGCGAGTTCGTCCAGCATGCTCAAGCCGCGTTGCGGGTTGATGCGGATCGTTTCCTGTATTCCCAGGAGGCGAGGCTCAAGGGGACCCGGATAAGCGGCAACGGTGCCTGACGCGCACAAAAGCGCGAACAGCAGCTTGAGGCTGCGCCGGTGATGCGTTCCGCGTTTCAGGCCTGCCAACATAGTTCCTCAGGGACGTGACGATTGCGTCCCACTCGGGACTCAACCAATCATTGTACGCCGGTTGCTACAAAGAAATACAAATTCTGCCCGATATATGCGAAAAAGATACAGAGGTATTCCTTTGTCTTATATGTTGTATATACAGACGCTATGCGATATGCATCAACATTGTTCAGGCGGCAAGCTGCTGCAGCAAATAAAGCCGCTGGTACAGCCCGCCTTCGATGCGCATCAGCTCTTCGTGGCTGCCGGCCTCGCTGATGCGGCCGTGGTTGAGCACCACGATGCGGTCGGCGTCGCGGATGGTCGACAGGCGGTGCGCGATCGCGATCACCGTCACCTTGCCGCGCAGCCCGACCACGGCCTGCTGCACGATCTGCTCGGTCGCGCTGTCGATGCGCGAGGTCGCTTCGTCCAGCAGCAGGATGCGCGGCTTGCCGGCCAGCGCGCGGGCGATGGCGATCAGCTGCTTCTGCCCGGACGACAGGCGCGAGCCGCCTTCGCCGAGCGGCGTGTCGTAGCCCTGTTCCAGCGCGGCGATGAAGTCGTGGGCGTGGGCCGCGCGCGCCGCCGTTTCGATCGCCTCGACGGAGAGACCGCGTCCCATGTCGATGTTCTCGCGCGCCGTCGCCGCCAGCAGGAAGGGATCCTGCGGCACCAGGCCGACCTCGTTGCGGAAGCGCTCGTTGGCGATGCCGGCCAGCGGCTCGCCGTGGATCTCGATACTGCCATGCTTGACGGGGTAGTAGCGCAGCAGCAGCGACAGCAGGGTCGACTTGCCGCTG
This sequence comes from Massilia aerilata, assembly GCF_042656905.1. Taxonomy (NCBI): domain Bacteria; kingdom Pseudomonadati; phylum Pseudomonadota; class Betaproteobacteria; order Burkholderiales; family Oxalobacteraceae; genus Massilia; species Massilia aerilata. Next base: position 67,578 of record NZ_JBHSMZ010000009.1, on the reverse strand, counting down.
CCGGTGTGGCCGACGATGCCGAAGAAGGCGCCCTGCGGAATCTCCAGCGACAGGTGGTGCAGCACGGTGACGCCGTCGACGTAGCCGAAGCTGAGGTCGCGCACCCGCACCGCCGGCGCGCCTTCGACCTGGTTCGCCGGCGTATCGGCAGGGCGGCCGCCGCTGCCGCTGCGCAGGCCGTGGTCGGGCGCGCTGGTTTCATCCAGCAGGTGCGCCACGCGCGCGGTCGCGACCACCGCCTGCTGCAGGCCGCTGAACTGCATCGTGATCTGGATCAGCGGCTCGACCACCCGCGCGATATAGCTGATGAAGGCGTACAGCACCCCGACCTCGACCGCGCCCATGCTTTGGCGGCCGAAGCTGAAGATCACCACCGCCAGCAGGATCACGTTGAGGAAGTCGAGCGCGGGACGCAGCAGGAAGGCGTTCGCGCGCAGCTCGGCCACGCGCGCCGTGTAGTGCTGGTCGTTGGTGGCGGCGAAGCGCTGGCCGAAGCGGTGCTCGGCATTGTTCGCCTGCAGCACGCTCATGCCGCCGATCGATTCCGCCATCTGCGCATTGATGTCGCTGCGCAGCGCGCGTGCGCGCGTGACCGCCGGCGCGGAGAGGCGCTGGTAGAGCCAGATGATGCCCAGCACCGCCGGCAGCAGGCCCAGCACGATCAGCATCAGGCGCCAGTCCAGCCAGGCCATCGCGATCGAGGTCCCGACCAGCACGATGGTGGAATCGAGGATCACGAACAGCACCTGGATGTACAGGGTTTTGACGGCCTCGGTGTCGTTGGTGACGCGGCTCACCAGCTGGCCGGTGATGGCGCGGTCGAAAAAGGCCATCGGCAGGCGCAGCACGTGGCCGTAGACCCACTCGCGCAGCCGCTGCACCGAGCGCATCGCCAGGCCGGACAGGCGCACCAGCTGCAGGAAGCGCAGCCAGGACGCGGCCCAGCCGGTCAGCAGCACGCCGGCCAGCAGCCAGCCCATGCGGGTCCAGTCGAGATGATGCGTCAGCAGGTGCTCGTCGATCAGCTTCTTGCCGAGCAGCGGGCCGACGACTTCGAGGCCGGCGGCCAGGATCAGCCAGCCGGTGGCCCAGCCCAGGTGGGCGCGGTCCGGGTGCGCGGCGCGGCGCAGCAGGCCGGCCGCCTGCCTGGCCTGGGCCGGCGTCGTTTTTTCTTTAGACTGCATCGAGGCTGGCCTCCAGTTGTTGATAGCGCCATTGGCTGGCGTACCAGCCGTCCAGCGCCAGCAGATCCTCATGGCTGCCCGATTCGGCGATGCGCCCATCCTTCAGCACGATGATCAGATCGGCCTTGACCACGGCCGACAGGCGATGGCTGGCGATCACCGCGGACAGCTCGGGGCGGTTTGCGCGTAGTTCGTCGAGGTGCTCGAGGATGCGGGTCTCGGTGCCGGTATCGACCGCCGATAAAGCGTCGTCGAGCAGCAGCAGCGGGCTTTGCGCCAGCAGCGAGCGCGCGATCGCCACGCGCTGGCGCTGGCCGCCGGACAGGGTGATGCCCTTTTCGCCGACCGGGGTGTCGTAGCCGTTCGGGAAGCGCAGGATGTCGTCGTGGATGTCGGCCATGCGCGCCGCGTGCTCGATCTCCTGGCGCGAGGCGCCGGGCTTGGCGAGGGCGATGTTTTCGGCGATCGAGGCCGAGAACAGGAAGGATTCCTGCGGCACCCAGCTGATCCCGGCGCGCAGCGTCGCCAGGGTGTACTCGTCGAGCGCGTGGCCGCCCCAGCTGACGCGCCCGTGCTGGGGTTCGGCCTGGCGCAGCAGCACCCGCAGCAGGGTCGACTTGCCGGCCCCGGTGGGCCCGACCAGGCCCAGGGTCTGGCCGGGTTCGAGGCGCAGCGATACCTGCTTCAGGGCGGGGATCTCCTGGCCGGTGTAGGCGAAGCTCAGGTCCTGCAGCACCAGCGGTCCGCGCTGCAGCCGGGCTACGGTGCCATGGTCGTCGATGGTGAGCGGCGCCTCCAGCAGCGGCTCCAGGCGCGCCAGCGCTGCGCGTCCGCGTTCGATCAGGGACAGCACCCAGCCGGCCGCGAACATCGGCCAGATCAGCTGTCCGAGGTACATCGTGAAGCTGGTCAGCGAACCGATGGTGAGCTGGCTGTTCCACACCAGGTAGCCGCCCAGGCCGAGCGTGAGGCCGGTGGCGGCGGTCAGGGTCAGGCCGACCGCCGGCTCGTAGGCCGCTTCCCATTTTTGCGCGGTCAGGCTGGCGTCGGCGGCGCGTGCGGCCAGCTCGCCGAACTGCTTCGCGCTGCGCTGCTCCAGACCGAGGGCGCGCAGGGTGCGCACGCCGGACAGGGTTTCCTGCACGTGGTCGTTCAGCGCGGAGAAGCGCTTCAGCGAATCGCTGGACGCGGTGTGGATGTGGCTGGAGATGCGCCAGAAGGCCAGCGCCATCAGCGGGAAGGGCAGCAGGGCGATCAGGGTCAGGCGCCAGTCGACGCCGAGGAACATGATGCCGAGGACCATGACCAGGGTCAGGGTGCCGTCGAAGCCGGCCAGCATGGCTTCGCCGGCGGCCTGCTCGATGGCGTCGATGTCGTTGGTGGCGAGCGCCATCAGGTCGCCGGTGCGCTGGCGCTGGTAGAAGGCCGGGCCCTGGGCCGACAGTCGCGCGTACAGCCGGGTGCGCAGTTCGACCCCGAGGCGGTAGGCGGCGGAATACAGGCGCAGGCGCCAGGCCACGCGCAGCACGTAGATGGCCAGGCCGAGGCCCAGCAGCTGCAGCAACTGGAAAGTGAGGTCCTGGCCCTGCAGGCGGTGCGCCGCCAGGGCGTCGATGGTGGCGCCGACCTTGCGCGGCACCAGCACCGAGCACAGGGCGACGCCGAACAGCATCACCGCCGACGACGCGTACGAACGCCAATGCCGGCGCACGAAGCCGCCGATCAGCCTAGCCAAACCCATTGCGTGTCCTGTTCTTCGATCGTGTTGCGAGGACCGCTAATGTACTATTTTTGCCAGGCGCCTGCAGACCGGCTGTGCTTTGAAGGTGCGTTCGCTTCGCTCACTTCCGGCGCGAAGAGCGCGATGTCTTCGGCGGCGGCGCGATGAACGGCGCGATGTTTTCCGGCGGCGTCACCGGCGGCAGTTCGACCTGGCCTTCCGCGGCTTCCAGCGGCACGGTGGAGGCGACCGGGTGCCCGGCGCTCGCGGGCTTCGGCGACAGCTCGTGCAGGGCCTTGGCCAGCGCGGTCGGTTCGGCGGGCGGCGTTTCGTCGGCAATGGCGGTTTCCACGGCGGCTTCGAATTCCGCGATCCTGGCGTCAGCCTGCGCCTCGGCTGCCTGGACAGCTTCGGCGCGCGCCATGGTGCCGGCTTCGATCGCGGCTTCCGCATGCGCGGCGCCGATATCCACGGCCGCGGCGGCGATCTCGCTGCCGATCGTGGCGGCGGCGTCGGTGGCGATCGAAGCCTGTTCGATCACCTGGGCGTAGCTGGTCGGGACGTTGGCGGTGGGCGCGGGCGCAGCCAGCAGCGGGATCGATGCCGGCAGCGTGGGCACGCCGGCGGCGAGGCCGGCCAGTTCGCGGCCATACGAGAACAGGGCCTGCCACTGTCCCTGTGCGGCGGAGCCGAGCGAGAACAGGTCGCGCGGGTCGCGCACCTCGAGCAGCTGCTTGAAAGCGCCGGCGGCCTGCTCGACGGAGGCGCGCGAGGTGCGCACGTTCAGCGCGGCCAGCTGGCTGGCGCTGTCGAGTGCGCGGGTGGTGAAGGAACGGAAGAAATCGAGCTGGGCTTCGAACTGCGCCTGGCGGACGGCGGACAACTGGTCGGAAAATTGAGTCATCGGTATCCCTTTATATTCAGTTATGACGCACTGCAATAAGATCTAGTGTAAAGGCGTTCACTAGTGTTGGGAAGCGGTATTTGTGTTGTTTTTGCAAGGAAATATTGCGATGCAGTATGAATTATTAATTTGCATCATTCGCTGTACAATCGATCATCCTCATCAGGAGAATGTGCATGGATATCGTCATCCGCAACGCCTCCCTGGCCGATGGCCGCCACGGGATCGACATCGCCATCGAGGGTGAGCGCATCGCCGCGGTCGGCCCGCAATTGCCGCAGCGCGGCGTGCGCGAGATCGACGCCGGCGGCGACTTGGCCAGCCCGCCTTTCGTCGACGCCCACTTCCACATGGACGCCACCCTGAGCTACGGCCTGCCGCGCGTGAACGAATCAGGAACCCTGCTGGAAGGGATCGCGCTGTGGGGCGAGCTGAAACCGCAACTGGCCCAGGAAGCGCTGATCGAGCGCGCGCTGCAGTACTGCGACTGGGCGGTGGCGCGCGGCCTGCTGGCGATCCGCACCCACGTCGACATCTGCGACGACCGGCTGCTGGCGGTCGAAGCCCTGCTCGAGGTGAAGCGCCGCGTGGCTTCGTACATCGACCTGCAGCTGGTGGCCTTCCCGCAGGACGGCCTGCTGCGCAGTCCCACGGCCTTCGACAACCTGAAGCGCGCCATCGCCATGGGCGTGGACGTGGTGGGCGGCATCCCGCACTTCGAGCGCACCATGGCGCAAGGCGCGGAATCGGTGGGCCTGCTGTGCGAATTCGCGGCGGAGAAGGGGCTGATGGTCGACATGCATTGCGACGAGACCGACGACCCGCTGTCGCGCCACATCGAGACCCTGGCCTGCGAGACCCAGCGCCTGGGGATGCAGGGCAGGGTGGCCGGCTCGCACCTGACTTCGATGCACTCGATGGACAACTACTATGTCAGCAAGCTGATTCCGCTGATTGCCGAAGCGGGCGTCGCGGCCATCGCCAACCCGCTCATCAACATCACCTTGCAGGGCCGCCACGACAGCTATCCGAAGCGGCGCGGCATGACCCGGGTGCCGGAGCTGCTGGCGGCCGGGGTGCCGGTCGCCTTCGGCCACGACTGCGTGATGGACCCCTGGTACGGGCTCGGTTCGGGCGACATGCTGGAGGTGGCCCACATGGGCCTGCACGTGGCCCAGATGACGGGCCAGGCCGCGATGCGCCAGTGCTTCCTGGCGGTGACGGAAACGCCGGCGCGCATCCTCGGCCTGCGGGGCTATGGCATCCAGGCGGGCGCCAACGCCGACCTGGTGCTGCTCGACGCCGGCGGCCCGGTCGAAGCGATCCGCCTGCGCGCCGCGCGCCGCCTGGTGCTGCGGCGCGGCAAAGTGCTGAGCGAGGCGCCGCCGGCGCGCGCGTCGCTGAACCTGCCAGGCAGGCCGCAGAGCGTCGATTTCAGGTTGACCCGCAAAGAGTAGGAACGTTTTGCGAAGTCCTGCCTATACAAGTCAAGACAGGAGAAAATACGTAAACATGGCGGACAAGCATGCTAGAAATTCGGGAAAAGTTGCTTACCGTAACTCAATTTCTATGTGTAAATTCGGTTACATTTTTCTCTAGCCGCGCAGCCAGTTCCCGGTTTAGAATCTTGCGCTTTCGTTACACATCCAGCGGGCTCAGCAGTGAGAGACATCCAGATTCGACCAGCGCGCGACGCCGACTTCCACGCCATGTGGACCATCTTCCAGGCCCATGTCGCCACAGGTGAAACCGTCGCCCATGGCGGCGCGACCAGCCGCGAGGACAGCCATGATTACTGGTTCGCGCCGAGTGCGACAACCTTCGTGGCGGCCAAGGGAGGCGAACGGATACTCGGGATGTACAAGCTGCAGCCGAACCACTTCGGACGCGGCAACCACGTCGCCAACGCCTCCTACATGGTGAGCCCGAACGCCCAGGGCGTGGGGGTGGGCCGCATGCTGGGGCAACACAGCATCGAGGAAGCGCGCCGCCAGCGCTACCTGGCCATGCAGTTCAACTACGTGGTCAGCACCAACAGTCCGGCGATCACCCTCTGGAAGCGGCTGGGTTTTTCGATCGTCGGCACCCTGCCCAAGGCCTACCGGCACCGCCGCCTGGGTTATGTCGACGCCTATGTGATGTACAAATTACTGGAAGACCCGGCGCGCTGGGAGCTTCCCGAGGAAGACTGACAATCGATGGAGATCGTCCGCACCGAACGCCTGCGCCTGCGCACCGCCACGCCAGACGACACCGTGTTCTATCACGCGCTGGTCAACGACCCCGCCTTCATCGAACATATCGGCGACCGCGGCATCCGCACGCTGGACGACGCCCGGCAGGCCTTGCTGGCCGGTCCTGTCGCGATGCAGGAAGAGCGCGGACATTCGCTGTATGTGGTGGAATTGAGCGAGGGCGGGTTCCCGGACGGGCACGTGCCGATCGGCATGTGCGGCCTGATCAAGCGCGACACGCTGGACGAGATCGACATCGGCTACGCCTACCTGCCGGACTGGCGCGGCCAGGGCTATGCCTACGAGGCGGCGAGGGCGGTGCTTGCGTATGCGCCGACCATCGGTATCCGCAAGCTGGTGGCGATCGTCTCGCCCAACAACCAGGCGTCGAACGGGCTGCTGCGCAAGCTGGGGATGGCGTTTGTCGAGTTCAGGCATCTGGTGCCTGGGGATGCGGGCAGCAATTTGTACAGCATCGAGTTCTGACGTCGTTCCCGCGCCTCCACCGTCGTTCCCGCGAAGGCGGGAACCCAAGTTCGGCGTGCACCACTAGCGCTTGATTGTAGCGGTATGCGTGCAAACTTGGGTCCCCGCCTGCGCGGGGACGACGGTGCTGGCCCTTACTGCTTCGTACTCCCCCAGGGGAAAAACCAGGTCAGCGGCTTTTCCACCCGCGCCGCCCATGAAGCCTCGTTGTGGCGCCCGCCGTCGGCCTTGAAGAACATCAGGTCCTCGTTCTCGCGATAGCCCTTGGCGCGCATGGCTTCCAGCATCTTCGTGGTGTCATCGAGCCCATCGTCGACGGTGCCGGCGTCGAGGTAGAACTTGACCGGCAGGCGCGCCGGCACTTTGGCGATCAGGGCGCCCTTGTTCCACCAGAAGGAGCTGGACACGCCGCCCGCCTTCGAGAAGGTCTCCGGATAGCGCTGCGCGATCGCCACCGAGGCGATGCCGCCCAGGGACGAGCCCATGATCGCGGTGTTCTCCTTGCCCGGCAGCGTGCGGTAAGTGCGGTCGACGTAGGGCTTGACCGTGTCGACGATGAAGGCGCCGTAGGCATCGAGCTTGCCGCCGCCGTATTTCGGGTCGCAGCAGGGCGTGTATTCGGGGATGCGGTCGGGGGTGTTGTCGATGCCGACCACGATCACTTCCTCGGCCGTGCCCATCGCGATCAGGCGGTTCATGGTCTCGTCGATGCCCCATTCGACGCCGAAGGCCGCGGTCTTCGCATCGAACAGGTTCTGGCCGTCGTGCATGTAGAGCACCGGGTAGCGCTTGGCCGGATTCTCGGCATAGCTGGGCGGCAGCCAGATGCGCAGCGCGCGCTTGTTGTTCAGTTGCGGCGATGCGAAGTCCTTCACGATCGCCAGCTTGCCGAAGGGCGCGCCGAAGAAGGGGTAGATGTCGACGGTGCTGCCCGGCGCCAGCCTGTAGGCGCCGCCGATCGAGACCTTGTCCTCGCCCAGCGTGGGCTTCATCTGCACCGCGCCCAGCTCGTCCGGCCAGGTATAGGTCCAGACATTCACCGGACCTTCGGGGCGCTGCGCCGGCACGCCTTTCGACCAGGTCATCGGCCCTTTGTCGCCGATGACGCGGATGTCTTCCTTGCCGGCCGGGTAGTGGATCCTGACCGTGGTGGCGCCGGCCTGCTGGGCCGTCAGCGCCAGCAGCATCGCCGCCGCGGCCGTGTACATGCGTCGTTTCATAGATTTCCCGTGTCAGCGCACGCGCAGCAGGCGCACGCCATAAATGTCGAAGCGGTTGGATGGTCCCTCGGCGCCGCCCGCCGCATTGAAGCTGCTGTTACTCTGCAGGTAGCTCATGTTATAGAAGTCGCTCATTTCGATCCGATACGCACGGCCTGCCTTCAGGCGGGCCGCCAGCGGCGTCGAATACACAAGCGGCGTATGCGCCTTCTCGATGCGCGCGTGCGGCAGCTGCACCACGCCCTGCGCGACGATGGCGCCCGACTCATCCTTCACCGCGAGCCATTTTACGCCACCGCTGATGCCCAGGTTCACCTGGTTGGCGCCGTTGTGGTAGCGGACCTGGACCGCATAGTCGCCGGCGGCGGGCGCCTTCACGTCGCGGACTTCGAAGCGGTCCTGCGGCCCGCCCCAGTTGGCCAGGTGCGGCTCGTCGAAGCGCGGCGAGGGGCCGGCCAGCGCGACGCTTGCGTTCACGCGCGGATCGGCCGCCGGGATCTCGACGCCGGTATCGAGGCAGCGCGGGCGGCTGTGGTGGCTGCGGTTGCCCGAGCCTTCGAATGCCGCTTCGACCGCGTAGCAGGCGGTGGCGGAGGCACGGCGGTCGGTCCAGGCGCCGGCCGGCAGCTTCGACGCCACCAGCTTGCCGTCGCGGTAGATGTTGTAGTGGAGCTTGCCGGTGTCCTTCGCTTCGATGCGCAAGGTCGCGTTGCCGCTTGCATCACGCTGCAAGCCGGCGATGACCGGCTCGTGCGGCCCGAACACGGCGGGCGTCTCGACGTAGGGATCGGCGTTCACGCGGCGGATGGCCTGTTCGCCGGCTTCCAGTTTGCCGAGCACGATCTCGATCTGGTTGTCGTCCGCCAGCTCGCTCCATTTGATATGGGCGCCGCCCGGCTTGCCGTTCAGGAGGATGCGCTCGACGGCATACACGCCATTGACGTCCTTCCCGGCCACCACGGGCAGGCGCAGCTTGATGTTCAGCGCGTGGCCTTGCAGGCGCAGGTTGTAGAGCGAGATCTCGTTGGCGGCCGCGAACACGCCGCCGCGCAGCTTGGCCGTGACGAAGGGGTCCAAGGCGATGCCCTCGTCGGTGGCCGAGACGCCGAACACGTTGCGCACCACCATGCCGATGTAGGCGCCGACGGACCATAGCTGGCGCTTCGAGTTGATGACCGGTCCGATCAGCTTCGGATGGGCTTCGTCCAGCAGCAGCGGCTGGCCGGACAGCCATTCCAGGTTCTCCATGTTCGACAAATTCAGCGCCGCGCCGCGCATCAGCGCATCGTAGGCGGCGTCGGCGACGGCCACGTTGCGGCCCGCCACGGCCGCGCGCAGGCCGTAGGCCGTCACGAAAGGCCACATGGCGCGGTTGTGGTAGACCGGCATGTCGAGCTGTTGCGGCCAGATGACCGGCGCGCCCATCGGGCCGTGCGGATAGCTGGCCAGGATACGCCGCGCGCGCTTGCCGTCGGCGATGCCGGTGACGATGGCCAGCGACTGCCCCAGCCAGTCGAACTTGTGCATGGGCGCGCCGTCGAAATGGGCGGCGGTGAGGCTGCTGTACATGCCGGCGTCCTCGAGCCACAGGCGGGCGTTGATCGCGCGTTTCAGCTCGCGCGCCCAGCTCTCGTAGCGTCGTGCGCGCGCGGCGTCCTTCCGTTCGCGCGCCAGCATCGCCGCCAGCGTGAGGGCTTTGTAGTGGCCGACGTTGGTCGACAGCGCTTTCGAACTCGCCATCGAGGCCAGGTCTTCCGGAATCCACGCCGCGTAGCTCTGGTCGCGCCAGTCGAGGAAGGATTCCTCGCCGGTGTACAGGCCGGTGGCCTGGTCGAAGGCGGCGATGCGGTCGTTCTCGATGGTATTCGATAAAGCCTTCAGCGCGGTGGCGGCGAAGGGGGCACGCTCGGACGGCGGCAGGGATTTCAGCACCTCCTCGGCGGCGAAGGCCCAGGTGATGCGGTCGGTGCTGACCGGCCAGCTGCCGCCGCTGCCGGTGTCCTGGGCGATCTGCAGGCCGTCCTTGGTTCCCGCGACTTGCGGCGCTTGCGTCACGCCATCGCGCCAGCCGGACAGTTTGAAGAGCAGCGAATTGCGTACCCGCTGCGGATCCAGCATGGCCAGGCCGAGGTCGGCCGCATAGGACAGGTCGCGGGTCCAGACGTAGTGCCACTTCTCGCCGGTCTCGAAGCAGTCGCAGGGAATGGCGTTGTTGCCGTTGTAGTTACCGTCGCGGATTTCCTTGACCGAGTCCAGGCGCATCTCATGGGCCGCCAGCGCGAACAGGGCGTCGAAGGCCAGGTCGCCGCTGCGGACCTGGGGCAGGCTCGCATCCTCTTTATAAGTGGTGTACTGCGGACCGGGGTCGCGCAGCTGCATGGTGGTCGAGTGCGCGTAGCTGCGCAGCGGCGCCTGCGGGTCGCGCACCGAGAAGCGCGCCGTTTCCTGCTTGCCGTCCCAGGTCGGGAAGCTCAGGGAGGCCGTCGCGCCCGCGCCCGCGTGCGGATCGACGGCGGGCTTGGCGTCCGGCGTCTCGACGCGGCTCACGCTCAGCACCGGCTTGCCTGGGTCGGACACGTCGACGCGGAAGCGGAAGGTGGCGGTCTGCTTCGTGAACAGATAGTCCTCGGGGCCGGCTTCAAGGGCCAGCGGATACGCCGTGCCCAGGCTGACGGCCACGCTGGCCGAAGGATTCGCGACCCACTCGGCGTTCCAGTCCTTGCTGCCGATCTTGAAGGCGTGGTTGCCGGGGCTGACCAGGATGTCGGTCTCGTAGACGCCCTTGCCTTTATAGGCGAGCTGGTTGTCGGTGCCCCAGCCGTTGAAGGCGCCGCGGACGTAGATGTCGTAGCGCAGGGGAGGGGCTTCGGCAGCGATGGCCGCGTGCGAGAACAGGGCGGCAGCGATGGCGATGGCGATGATAGTTGGCTTCATAGGTAGGGTGGGCACTCCGTGCCCACGCGGAAGTTAGCGTTGTGCGAGCGTTCGCGTGGGCACGGAGTGCCCACCCTACGTCAAATCTCGAGGATCAAGGTGGCCTTGGCCGGCAGGCGAATCTCATCCTTCAGCGAATAGGTTTTTCCAGTCAGGACATCGGTCCCCGACGAAACCCCCGACAGCATCTCGCGGAAGCGCCCGGCATCCAGCACCATCTCCTTGTCGTTGGCATTGAAAGCCACCATCACCTTCTTCTGGCCGTCGTAACGGAAGTAGACGTAGGTATTATGCTCCGGCCCGTAGTGCATCAGCTTCCCATGATGGATGACCGGGCTGTTCTTGCGCCAGTTGACCAGCTTTTTCACGAAGGCCTGCGCCTCGCGCTGGCGCGGCGTCAGGCCCGCACCCGTAAACGCATTGACCTTGTCGCCGGCCCAGCCGCCGGGGAAGTCGCGGCGGTAGCTGTTGTCGTCGCGCTCCTTGGTGGCGCTGGTCATCAGCAGTTCGTCGCCGGTGTAGAAGTGCGGGATGCGCGGCATCGTCATCACGAAGGCGATGTCCATCTTGTAGCGGTCGAAGTCTTCATTGACCACGCTGTAGATGCGCGCCATGTCGTGATTGGCCTCGAACAGCACCAGGCGGCTCGGATCCGGATACAGGTAGTCGAGCGACAGGGTCTCGTAGACCTCGCTGAAGATGTTCTTGCCCTCCTTGTCCGCCAGCGCCGTGCGCATTGCCTCGGTCAGCGGGAAGTCCATCATGCCCGGCATCGCGCTGACGTAGCCGTCGAAATTCACTTTGCCGCGCTGCCAGTGCGAGACCACCGCCGGCAGCTTGCTCCATTCCTCGCCCACCATGTTCAGCTGCGGGTACTCGGCCATCAGGCGCCTGGTGTATTCGGTCAGGAAGGCGCCGTCGGAGTAGCCGAAGGTGTCGATCCGCAGCCCGCTCAAGCCGGCGTACTCGATCCACCAGATGTTGTTCTGGATGAGGTAGTTGGCGACCAGGGGATTGGTCTGGTTCATGTCCGGCATGCCCGGGCTGAACCAGCCGGTGGTGAAGTTGTTGGCGTCTTCCTTCGATGCGTACGGGTCCTGCACGGCGGTGCGGTGGTGGTTCGTACCCACGAACTTGCCGGGATGGTTGATCCAGTCCGGGGTCGGCAGGTCCTTCATCCACCAGTGGTTCTTGCCGATGTGGGAGAGCACCACGTCCTGGATCAGGCCGATGCCGTGCTTCTTCGCCTCCCTGGACAGGCGCAGGTAATCCTCATTGCTGCCGTAGCGCGGGTCGATCCTGTAATGGTCGGTGGCGGCGTAGCCGTGGTAGGAGGCGCCCGGCATGTCGTTCTCGACCAGCGGCGTCGGCCACAGCTGGGTAAAGCCCAGGCCCTGGATGTAGTCGAGGTGGTCGATCATGCCCTGGATGTCGCCGCCGTGGCGGCCGTGACCCAGCTTGCGGTCCAGCTTGTCGGCCAGGCCGGCCACGCTGTCGTTGTTCGGATCGCCGTTGGCGAAGCGGTCCGGCATCAGCTGGTAGATCGCGTCCTGGGTATCGAAGCCCTTGCGCTGGGCGGAGCCGTTCTCGCGCGCCAGCAGGCGGTAGGTATAAGTGGCGCTGCGGGCGGCGTCCTTGCCGCGGAAATCGATGCGCACGTTCCCCGGCGCCGCCCTGGCGTCGACGACCAGGTCGACGAACATGTAGTTGCGGTTGGCGACCCGCGTCACCTGAGCGATGCGCACGCCCGGGTAGTCGAGCGCCGGCTCGAGCTCGGCGATCGCGGTCCCGTGCACCATCAGCTGCAGGCGCTGGTCGTGCATGCCCGCCCACCAGAAGGGCGGCTCGACGCGGTCGATGGCGGGCGCCTGGGCACGGACCGCGCCGGTGGCGAACAGGGCGGCGCCGATAAGAAGGCTGGACAGGGTGAGGCGGAAGGGGGCGGGCATGGAAAGCGTCTCCGTAAGTAGTGCAACTACATCGGCTGGCGGACAGAAGTGTCCTGAAAAATATGCCGGATTTGCATTGTTGCCCCGAGAATACTACAGCGAAGGACGAGCTTCAACGATAGTGACTAGTCTAAGCTCTAGTTTTGCTACAGCATTTCAGCAGCATACATATGCGCTACTGAGCACGTACCTTGACATAAACTGAAAATCTACTACGAAAATTCGCACCATGATGGTGCAAACGCAAGCATTGTTGGTGCAAAGTAAGCAATTTGTAGTACGACTACATCATCTGTATGCACGGTTTGTAGCTCGAATACAACGATATTCGCCTTCACTCTCAGAAAATCACGTAAAAATCCGAGATTCCTGTAGGCGAAGGCAAGTCCCGTTGACAGTGCATCTAGTTTTAGTACAGAATCCTTGGCAGAACGTCTAAGAAACGTTTGCTTCTTGGCTCCCGTAGTGATGGCTCTCCGGCTAGTGTTTTCGGGAAAAAACATAGATTTGTACGATTTGAGGGGACAAATGAACCTTATCAACAAGCGCACGGCGCGCACTGTGCCGGGCACCATCGCATTCAAGCTCAGCCCCGTCGCAGCAGGTTGCGCCGTTTTCATGGCGCTGACCAGCCACGCCGCACTCGCGCAGGAAACCAGCACCCAGGACGCAGCTGCGACCGGCGCCACCAATTCGGGCGTCGCGACCGTGACCGTGACCGGTATCCGCCGCGGCATCGAGGCAGCGATCTCCGTCAAAAAGAACAACGACTCGATCGTCGAGGCGATTTCGGCTGAAGACATCGGCAAGCTGCCGGACCAGTCGATCGCCGAGTCGATCGCCCGTCTGCCGGGCGTGACCGCCCAGCGCACCAACGGCCAGGCGGCCGTGATCTCGATCCGCGGCATGTCCCCGGACTTCTCGACCGGCCTGCTGAACGGCCGCGAGCAAGTCTCGACCGGCGATTCGCGCGGCGTCGAATTCGACCAGTACCCGTCCGAGCTGCTGTCGGGCGTGGTGATCTACAAGACCCCGGACGGCGCACTGGTCGGCCAGGGCCTGTCGGGCACCGTCGACCTGCAGACCGTGCGTCCGCTGGACTTCAACAAGCGCACCATCGCCCTGAACTACCGCCGCGACAAGACCGGCCTGGGCATGGATAACGACAAGGGCCACGGCAACCGCTTCACCTTCTCGTACATCGACCAGTTCGCGAACCGCCAGGTCGGCGTGGCCTTCGGCTTCGCGCGCCTGCAGGGCAAGAGCGGCGACACCACCCGCTTCGAATCCTGGGGCAACGGTACCGCCACCTACAACGGCGCGACCGTCAACGTGCCGTACAACGGCTTCAATGCCTGGACCGACGGCTACGACCAGTCGCGCAACGGCCTGATGGGCGTGATCCAGTACCGTCCGAGCAAGGACTTCACCTCCACCGTCGACCTGCTGTACACCCGCTACGACCGCAACAACCGCACCCGCGGCATCCAGATGCCGCTGAACGACGGCACCAACAATGCCTACGACCAGCCGGGCCAGCTGATCAACGCTACCCTGTCGGGCAACAACGTCACCGCTGGCGCCTTCAACAACGTGCGCGCCGTGCTGCGCAACGACGCCGTGTCGTGGCAGGACACCACCAAGTCGATCGGCTGGAACAACAAGCTGCGCGTCAACCAGGACTGGACCGCCAACCTCGATCTGTCGTTCAACTCGGCAGAGCGTAACGGCACCAACATCGAAACCTACGGCAGCTCGACCACCCTGGACACCGTCAAGTTCACCGCCGGCAGCCAGACTTTCGTGCCGGGCCTGAACTACGCCAACACCAATGTCGTCAAGCTGACCGACCCGCAGGGCTGGGGCGGCGCCGACATCCAGGCCGGCTACGTCAAGTTCCCGCACGTCTACGACAAGATCAACGCACAGCGCCTGGACTTCACGCGTGACCTGCCGGACGGTATGTTCTTCAGCAAGCTGACCGCCGGCGTGAACGTGTCGAGCCGTTCGAAGACCCGCGAGTACACCGAAGATCTGTTGTCGGTGAAGGGCAGCAGCAATCCCTTCGCCACCGAAGCCTTCCCGTCGGGTAGCGGTTCGGGCATGGCTGCCGGCACCGGCATCAATGTCGCTACCTTCGACCCGGTCGCCAACCTGTCTTCCCTGTACGACTTGAAGCAGAAGAAGCACCCGGATATCACGAACAAGGACTGGATCGTGAACGAGAAGGTGACGACCGCCTTCGCCAAGCTGGGTATCGACACCAACGTCGGCGCGCTGCCGGTGCGCGGTGCCCTGGGCCTGCAGATGGTCCACACCAAGCAGGATTCGACTGCCTACTCGGTCGACAAGACCGGCGTCAATGTGCCTGACTCCCAGCGTCCGACCACGCCGGTCACGGATGGCGCGAGCTACAACGACTTCCTGCCGAGCCTGAACCTGATCGGCGACCTGGGCAACCAGCAATCGCTGCGCTTCTCGCTGTCGAAGATCATGGCCCGTCCGACCTTGAACGACATGCGCGCCAGCGGCAACTTCGGCTTCGACGCGACCCGCGGCATCTACAGCGGCGGCGGCGGCAATCCGAAACTGGATCCGTTCCGCGCCAAGGGCATCGACCTGTCGTACGAGAAGTACTGGGACAGCAAGGCTTACGTGAGCGCCGCGGTGTTCTACAAGAAGCTGGATACCTACATCCTGAACGAAGCCCGCACGATCGACTACACCCCGTTCATCCTGCCGACCACCGTCAAGGCGCCGACCAACATCGGCGAACTGACGACGCCTGTCAACGGCCACGGCGGCAATATCAAGGGTATCGAACTGGCAGCATCGATGCCGCTGAACGTGTTCAGCCGTTACCTGGATGGTTTCGGTGTGGTGGCCAATGCATCGCAGACCGCCAGCGCAGTCACCCTGCCTGATACGGCCGAAGGCGGTTCGGGCTCCATGGGCCTGCCGGGCCTGTCGCGCCGCGTCGCCAGCCTGACCCTGTACTACGAAAAGGCCGGCTTCTCGGCACGTGCGGCGGAGCGCTATCGTTCGGACTTCATCGGTGACATCACCACCAACACCGGCGACCGCCAGCTCACCTACATCAACGGCGAGAAGATCCTGGACCTGCAGTTCGGCTACGAAATCCAGAGCGGCCCGATGAAAGGCCTGTCCTTCCTGCTCGAGATGAACAACGTGAACGACGCGCACTTCAAGCGTTATCGCAAGACCAAGGATAACGTCATCGAAGACACCCGCTACGGCCGTACCGTGCTGTTCGGCCTGAACTACAAGCTGTAATCCAGTTGTCGGCGCAAGCCGGTACCTGAAAAAGACCCCCTGTACGGTTTGACCGGCCAGGGGGTTTTTCATATCCTGTACAGACAATGAAAAACGAGATGACCTCCACCACCCCCATCAGGAACATCGTGATCGTCGGCGGCGGCACTGCCGGCTGGATGGCCGCGGCCTCGCTGTCGCGCCTCCTGCAGAACCGCTACACGATCCGCCTGGTCGAATCCGACGAGATCTCCACCGTCGGCGTCGGCGAATCGACGATCCCGATGATCCGCCTGTTCAACACCGCCCTCGGCATCAACGAGGACGAATTCGTGCGCGAGACCAAGGCCACGTTCAAGCTCGGCATCGAGTTCCAGGACTGGGGCAAGCTGGGCGAGCGCTACATGCACGGCTTCGGCACCTTCGGCCAGCCGCTGTGGACCCTCGAATTCTTCCAGTACTGGCTGCGCGCCTGGCAGCTCGGCAAGGCGCCGGACGTCGAGCGCTACTCGCTCAACCGCATGGCCGCGAACGCCGGCAAATTCATGCGTCCTTCGACCGACATGCCGAACTCGCCGCTGGCCGACATCCCCTACGCGTTCCACCTCGATGCGGGTTTGTACGCGCGCTACCTGCGCAAGTACGCCGAGAGCCACGGCGTTTTGCGCACCGAGGGCAAGGTGGTCGAGGTGCGCCAGCGCGCGGACGGTTTCATCGACTCGGTGGTGATGGAGAACGGCACGGTAGTCGCCGGCGACCTGTTCATCGACTGCTCGGGCTTCCGCGCGCTGCTGATCGAGCAGACCCTGAAGACCGGCTTCGAAGACTGGAGCCACTGGCTGCCCTGCGACCGCGCCTGGGCCGTGCCGTGCGAACTGAGTGGCGACCTGCTGCCCTACACCCGCGCCACCGCGCGCCCGGCCGGCTGGCAATGGCGCATCGGCCTGCAGCACCGTACCGGCAATGGCCATGTGTATGCGAGCCGCTTCATGAGCGACGACGAAGCGGCCTCCATCCTGATGAACAACCTGGACGGCAAGCCGCTGGCCGAGCCGAAGATGCTGCGCTTCATGCCGGGCAAGCGCAACAAGACCTGGAACAAGAACGTGGTCGCGGTCGGCCTGTCCTCGGGCTTCCTGGAGCCGCTGGAATCGACCTCGATCTTCCAGATACAGTCGGCGATCTCGCGCCTGGTCGGCTTCTTCCCGGATGCCGGCTTCCGCCAGGCCGACATCGACGAGTACAACCTGCAATCCGACTTCGAGACCGAAAGGATCCGCGACTTCATCATCCTGCACTACCACGCGACCGAGCGAAACGACACGCCGTTCTGGGATTACTGCCGCACGATGGCGATTCCGGAAACGCTGCGCCGCAAGCTGGACCTGTACAAGTCGAGCGGCCGCGTGGTCCGCGAGAACAACGAGCTGTTCGCGGAGATCGGCTGGCAGCAGGTGCTGCACGGGCAGGGCGTGCGCGCACAAGGCCACCACCCGCTGGCCGCGCTGCTGGATGAGAAGGAGCTGCTCGACTTCCTCGGCAATATCGAGAACGTGATCGGCAAGTGCGTCGACGTCATGCCGGCGCACAGGGACTTCATTGCTGCGGTCGTGGCGGCGGGCCAGCCAGGTACTGCTCGTCGCTGACCTTTTCCAGCCACACCACGTTCACGCCGTCCAGCGCTTCCTGGACTGCGATGTGGGTCATCGACGTCGTCGGCGAGGCCCCATGCCAGTGCTTGTGGCCGGGCGGGCACCAGACCACGTCGCCGGCCCGGATCTCGACGATGGCTTCGCCCTCGCACTGGGTCCAGCCGCAGCCGGCCGTGACGATCAGGGTCTGGCCCAGCGGATGCGTGTGCCAGGCCGAGCGTGCGCCCGGCTCGAAGGTGACGCTGGCGCAGGACACGCGCGAAGGTTCGGGCGCGCTGTTGAGCGGATCGATCCGCACGGTGCCGGTGAAGTACTGCTCCGGGCCTTTCATCGAGGGCTGCGAGCCGACGCGTTTGAGCTGCATGTCTATTCCTTTCGTTTTACCAAGGCCTTGCCACTATAGCCAGCAAGGACGCATGAGAATAGACGGCTTTTATTCAATGCCGCTATGAGGATATTTCATGAATCGCCATGGCGGATCGTATAGCGGGGCAGCGCGGCGGCGTGGTATTCCGGGTGCATCGGCAGCAAATAATCCGGGCTTCCAAGCCCGCGAAAGAGTAAACTGTAGGATTGCCTTGAATTTTTAAGAGAATTTCCTACATGCATGACACCCAGCTCCCGACGTTTGCCGACCTGAACCTTCCCGCACCGATCCTGAAAGCGCTGAAGGACGTCGGTTACGAGACGCCTTCGCCGATCCAGGCCGCCACCATTCCGCTGCTGATGGAAGGCCGCGACATCCTCGGGCAGGCCCAGACCGGCACCGGCAAGACCGCCGCCTTTGCGCTGCCGGTCCTGTCGCGCATCGACGTCAAGAACCCCGCCGTGCAGGCGCTGGTCCTGGCGCCCACGCGCGAGCTGGCGATCCAGGTGGCGGAGGCTTTCCAGAGCTACGCCGCGCACCTGAAGAATTTCCACGTGCTGCCGATCTACGGCGGCCAGGCCTACGGCCCGCAGCTGTCGGCACTGCGCCGCGGCGCCCAGGTCGTGGTCGGCACCCCGGGCCGCGTCATCGACCACCTCGACAAAGGCACGCTCGACCTGTCGCAGTTGCAAACGCTGGTGCTGGACGAGGCCGACGAGATGCTGCGCATGGGCTTCATCGACGACGTCGAGCGCATCCTTCAGGAGACCCCGGAAACGCGCCAGACCGCGCTGTTCTCGGCCACCATGCCGCCGGCGATCAGCCGCATCGCCAAGACCTACCTGCGTGAGCCGAAGGAAGTGACGGTGGCCGCCAAGACCACCACCGCCACCAACATCACCCAGCGTTACTGGCTGGTGGCCGGCCTGCAGAAGCTGGAAGCGCTGACCCGCATCCTGGAAGCCGAACCCTTCGACGGCATGATCATCTTCGCGCGCACCAAGCTGGGCACCGAAGAACTGGCATCGAAGCTGCAGGCGCGCGGCTTCGCGGCCGCCGCCATCAACGGCGACCTGGCGCAGCAGCAGCGCGAGCGCACCATCGAGCAGCTCAAGAATGGCAAGATCGACATCCTGGTCGCCACCGACGTCGCCGCGCGCGGCCTGGACGTCGAGCGCATCAGCCACGTGATCAACTACGACGTGCCGTCCGACCCGGAAAGCTACACCCACCGCATCGGCCGCACCGGCCGCGCGGGCCGCAGCGGCGAGGCGATCCTGTTCGTGACCCCGCGCGAGCGCGGCATGCTGAAGGCGATCGAGCGCGCCACCCGCCAGCCGGTCGCCCAACTGACCCTGCCGACCATCAAGGCCGTCAACGACGTGCGCATCGCCAAGTTCAAGGACCAGATCGGCGAAGCCCTGGCCGCCGGCGGCCTGGAGATGTTCCGCAATCTGATCGAAGAATATGAGCGCGACCACAACGTGCCGGCGATCGACATCGCCGCCGCCCTGGCCAAGCTGAATCGCGGCGACGAGCCGCTGCTGATCGAGAAGCCGGACCGCGAGCCGAAGCCGGAGTGGAAGGAACGCGAGCCGCGTCCGGAATGGCAGGAACGTCCGGCCCGCGCCGGCCGCGAGAGCTTTGGCCGCGACAGTGCCGGCGGTGACGAGCGCCCGGCGCGCCCGACCCGCGAAGGTTTCGCCCAGCCGCGCGAGAGCTTCAAGAAGGAGCGCGTGATGCGCGCGCCGGAGCCGGGCATGGCGACCTACCGCATCGAGGTCGGCCACGCCAACAGCGTCAAGCCGGGCAACATCGTCGGCGCCATCGCCAACGAAGGCGGCATCCCGTCCAAGGAAATCGGCCGCATCGAGATCTACGACGACTACTCGACCCTGGACATGCCGGCCGACCTGCCGCAGGACCTGCTGCAGCACCTGCAGAAGGTGTGGGTGGCGGGCCGCCAGCTGAACATCACGCGCGATGGCGAGGAGCCGATCAAGGCGGTGCCGAAGAAGAAGTTTGGCGAGAAGAAGCCGTACAAGAAGGGCTGACCAGTCCGTCGTTCCCGCTTTCGCGGGAACGACCTTGCTTCTGTTGTTTAACTACACGATTTCATCGCCACCCTAGGCATTGTCTGGATTGACACTCTACAATCCCCATGTTACTTTGCTACATGAAGGTAGTCTGGCACCAGTCCAGGCACCGTTAGGGGACAAAGATGGAAATGCACACTCACTCGCTCAAGCCGCGCCTGTCGTTCTGGCAGCTGTGGAACATGAGCTTCGGCTTCTTCGGCATCCAGTTCGGCTTCGCGCTGCAGAACGCTAATACCAGCCGGATCTTCACGACCCTTGGCGCCTCGCCGGACAACCTCTCGCTGTTCTGGCTCGCCGCGCCCGTCACGGGCCTGCTGGTGCAGCCGGTCATCGGCTACCTCAGCGACAACACCTGGCACCCTACCTGGGGCCGCCGCCGTCCCTTCTTCTTCCTCGGCGCCATCATGGCCGCCATCGCCCTGTTCCTGATGCCGAATTCCGCCGCGGTGTGGATGGCCGTGGCCGTGCTGTGGATGATGGATGCTGCGATCAACGTTTCGATGGAGCCGTTCCGCGCCTTCGTGGGCGACAAGCTCGATACCTCGCAGCAGACCGCCGGCTACGCGATGCAGACCTTCTTCATCGGCTGCGGCGCCGTCATCGCTTCGCTGCTGCCGATGATCTTCACGGAATACGGCGTCTCGAACGTGCCGGTCAATGGCGCGATTCCAGATAGCGTGCGCTACTCCTTCTACATCGGCGGCGCCGTGTTCCTGGCCGCCGTGAGCTGGACCGTGTTCACCGCCACCGAACTGCCGCCGCCCGACCTGGACCGCTTCAAGGAGCAGCGCAAGCATGCGCGCAGCTTCAGCCTGGCGCTGCGCGAGATCGTCGGCGGCTTCGGCCAGATGCCGAAGACCATGGCGCAGCTGGCCTTCGTGCAGTTCTTTAGCTGGATCGCGCTGTTCGCGCTGTGGATCTACACCGGCACCGCGGTCGCCGACAACGTCTTCGGCACCACCGACGCACAGTCGGCCGCCTACCAGGAAGCCGGCAACTACGTCGGCGTGATGTTCGCGGTGTATAACGGCGTCTCGGCGCTGGCCGCCTTCATCCTGCCGGTGCTGGCGCGCGCCACCAGCCGCAAGGCCTGCCACGCGGTGTGCCTGGCGATCGGCGGCCTGTCGCTGGCCAGTGTGTTCCTCATCCACGACAAGCAGACCCTGATGCTGCCGATGATCGGCGTCGGCATCGCCTGGGCCAGCATCCTTACCATGCCGTACGCGATCCTGGCCGGCGCGCTGCCCGCCAACCGCATGGGTTACTACATGGGGCTGTTCAACTTCTTCATCACGATTCCGCAGATCCTCAGCGGCCTGCTGCTCGGCTTCTTCACCAAGCACTTCTTCGGCGGCCACACGGTGCTGACCCTGGTGCTGGGCGGCGCCAGCATGGTGCTGGCGGCCGCATTGACGCTGTTCGTCACCGACAAGGCCGAAAAGTAAGCTGCGCCACCATTTCGCCTCCTGTCGTATCGTAATGGTTTGACAACAAACCCATGCATTCACGAATACGACAGGAGCGGCAATGACGATTCAGACTGTAGCGACCAAACTCTTTGCCGGGCAGCGCCCCGGCACCTCTGGCCTGCGCAAGAAGGTCACCGAGTTCCAGCAGCCCGGCTACCTCGAAAACTTCGTCGAGGCGATCTTCCTGACCCTGGGCGACTGCAGCGGCCGCACCCTCGTGCTCGGGGGCGACGGCCGCTTCTACAACCGCACCGCAGTCCAGACCATCCTGCGCATGGCCGCCGCGCACAAGGTGGCCAAAGTACTGGTCGGCCGCGGCGGCATCCTCTCGACGCCGGCAGTCAGCTGCGTGATCCGCAAGCACGGCGCCTTCGGCGGCATCGTGCTGTCGGCCAGCCACAATCCCGGCGGCCCGGACGGCGACTTCGGCATCAAGTACAACATCGAGAACGGCGGCCCGGCGCCGGAGAAGATCACCGAGGCGATCTACGCGCATACCCAGTCGCTGACCGGATACCGCATCAGCGATGCCGGCCCGGTCGACCTCGACCGGATCGGCGCGACCCAGCTCGAAGAGATGGCGGTCGAGGTCATCGACCCGGTGGCCGACTACGCCGAACTGATGGCGCGCCTGTTCGACTTCGACGCCATCCGCGCCCTGTTCGGCCGCGGCTTCACGATGCGCTTCGACGGCATGAGCGCCGTCTCCGGTCCCTACGCGAAAGCCATCATCGAAGGCATGCTGGGGGCGCCCGCGGGCACCGTCATCAACGCCGAGCCGCGCGAAGACTTCGGCGGCCACCACCCGGACCCGAACCCCGTCAACGCCGCCGAACTGGTGGCGCTGATGAACGGCGCCGACGCCCCCGAATTCGGCGCAGCCTCCGACGGCGACGGCGACCGCAACATGATCGTCGGCCGCAATCTCGCTGTCGCGCCTTCGGACAGCCTGGCCATCATCGCCGCCAACGCGACGATGGCGCCGGGCTACCGCGCGGGTATCAAGGGCATCGCGCGCTCGATGCCGACCTCGCAGGCCGCCGACCGCGTCGCCGAAGCCCTGGGCATTTCCTGCTTCGAGACCCCGACCGGCTGGAAGTACTTCGGCAACCTGCTCGACGCGAATCTCGCCACCCTGTGCGGCGAGGAGAGCTACGGCACGGGCTCGAACCACATCCGCGAAAAGGATGGCCTGTGGGCCGTGCTGTTCTGGCTGAACCTGATCGCGGCCAGCGGCAAATCGGTCAACCAGCTGGTGCAGGAACACTGGGCCCGCTTCGGCCGCAACTACTATTCGCGTCACGACTACGAAGCCGTGGACGCCGCCAGCGCCGACAAGATGATGGTCGACCTGCGCGCGAAGCTGGCGTCGCTGGCCGGCCAGAGCTTCGGCGACTTCCGCGTCGCGCAGGCCGACGACTTCGTCTACACCGACCCGGTCGACCACGCGGTCGCCAGCAAGCAGGGCATCCGCATCATCATGAGCGACGGCTCGCGCATCGTGCTGCGCCTGTCCGGCACCGGCACCGAGGGCGCGACCGTGCGGGTCTACCTCGAACGCTACGAGGCCGACCCGTCGCGCCACGATCTCGACACCCAGGAAGCCTTGGCGCCCTTGATCGCCATTGCCGAGCAGGTGTCGGAACTGAAGCAGCGTACCGGGCGCAAAGAACCAAGCGTCATCACATGATCCGTCGTCCCCGCGCAGGCGGGGACCCAAGTTAACTATATAAAGGACCCTGAATGAAATTCTCCGCCCTTGCCGTCTCCCTGATGCTCGCCTTCGGCGCCGCCTCCGCCGCCCCGGACCTGACGCCGGTGAAAAGCAAGCCCTTCACCTGGGAGAACGCGACCGTCTATTTCCTGCTGACGGACCGCTTCAACAACGGTAACCCGGCCAATGACCACGCCTATGGCCGCAAGGACGACGCCGCCGTCGCGCGCGGCTTCATGGGCGGCGACCTGGCCGGGGTCACGCAGAAGATCAAGGACGGGTACTTCACGGACCTGGGCGTGGATGCGATCTGGATCACGCCGCCGGTGGAGCAGATCCATGCGCCCACCGACGAAGGCACGGGCAAGACCTATGGCTTCCACGGCTACTGGGCGCGCGATTTCACGGCCGTCGACGCCAACCTCGGCACCGAGAAAGACCTGCACGAGCTGGTGGATGCCGCCCACGCGCGCGGCATCCGCGTCCTGCTGGACGTGGTGATGAACCAGACCGGCCCGGTGACGGAGCAGGATCCGGTGTGGCCGGCCGAGTGGGTGCGCACTTCGCCGGCCTGCACCTATAAAGACATGGCGACGACCATCAGCTGCACGCTGGTGAAGAACCTGCCGGACTTCCGCACCGACAGCAACGAGAAAGTCGACGTGCCGCCGGCACTGGCCGCGAAGTGGAAGAAGGAAGGGCGCTACGAGCGCGAGACGAAGGAGCTGGACGATTTCTTCAAGCGCACCGGGTATCCGCGCGCGCCGCGCTACTACCTGATGAAGTGGCACAGCGACTGGGTGCGCAAGTACGGCTTCGACGGCTTCCGCGCCGACACCGTCAAGCACGTCGAACCGGGCGCCTGGAAGGACCTCAAGAAGGTCGCCAGCCAGGCCTACGAGGACTGGAAGAAGGCCAATCCGGCCAAGCGTCTGCCGGGCGATCTGCCTTTCTTCATGACTGCCGAGACCTACGGCTACGGGGTCAAGGCCGGCCGCGAGTTCAGCTACGACGGCGGCAGCAAGGTCGATTATTACAGCAACGGCTTCGACAGCATGATCAACTTCAGCATGGTCCGCGATGCCGGCCAAGGCTACGAGCAGCTGTTCTCGTCCTACTCGGCGGCGCTGCAAGGCCCGCTGAAGGGCTACTCGGTGCTGAACTACCTGGACTCTCACGACGACGGCAACCCCTTCGACGCGCTGCGCCAGCACCCGATGGAAGCGGCCAACAAATTGCTGCTGGCGCCGGGCCAGGCCCAGATCTACTACGGCGACGAAACCGCGCGCGTGCTGAAGATCGAGGGCGCGGAGGGCGACGCCAACCTGCGCTCCTTCATGAACTGGGACCAGCTGAAGAACAACACCCGCGTCGGCCTGTTCGGCGTGGCCGAAGTACGCGAGCACTGGGCGCGCCTGGGCCGCTTCCGCCACGCGCACCCGGCGGTGGGTGCCGGCGTGCACCAGATGCTGCAGGCCAGCCCCTACGTGTTCAAGCGCACCTATGAGAAGAACGGCGTGACGGACCGCGTGGTGGTCGCGCTCGACCTGCCGCAGGACCGCAGCGTGGCGATTCCTGTGGCCGGGGTGTTCATGGACGGCCAGACCGTGCGCGATGCTTACACCGGCAAGACCGCCGTGGTTGCGAAAGGCAAGGTGCAGTTCGAGCTGCGGGCGCCGGTGGCGCTGATTGCGCTGGACTGATCCTTCGATCCTCCTTCCCTCAGTTGGGGGCACGAAAGCGGCGGTTCGTTCCATCGCGATGGTGCCCCCTTCATGTTTTCCCTACCGTGGAAAGCATGATGACCCCACACCTCCTGAACCTCGGCGTTCACATCCTGGCCGGCAGCGCCGCCATCGTCCTCGGCCTCTACCTGCTCGGCAAACCGAAGGACGCCATCCACCACCGCCGGCGCGGGCGTGTGTTCGTGCTGCTGACCTTTGTCGTCTGCCTGAGCGCCGCGATCGGCAATGCGCTCTTCCGCTTCCTGCCGCTGTTCGCGGTCTTGACCGTTCTGGTGTCCTATCAGTTGCTGAGCGGCTGGCACGTGATCCACACGCGGGCGAATGGTCCCGATCGGATCGATGCCGGCCTGCTGCTGGGGGCTGCGGCCATCACCGCGATGCTGGTGCGCCGGCTGTTCGCCGATGGCGCAACCGTGGGGGCAGCGGCGTCGGTGATGGTGTCGACCTTGGCCGCGATCGCGATCCTGCTCGCCTACGACGCCGCGCGCTGGCTGTTCCCGCGGCGCTGGCATGCGGCGCTGTGGCGCTACGAGCATGTGTATAAAATCCTGGGCTGTTTGTTCGGGATGCTGTCGGCGGCGGTCGGCAATACCGTGCGGGTGGGGCAGCCGTGGTCGCAGCTGGCGCCGTCGGTGCTGGGCGTGATCGCGGTGCTGTGCTGCTGGGTGCGTATTTATCGCGCCCAGCGGGGCGCCGTGGAAATGCGGCCGCGGATGGTCTAGACTTGCAGGCAGGAGGACAACCCATGCTCGTCAACGCCGATTTTTCGCAGCCCGTCATCGTCGAACCCAGCCAGTACCAATGGGTCGCCTCGCCGCAGGCGGGCGTCGAACGGATGATGCTGGACCGGATCGGCGTCGAGAAGGCGCGCGCCACCAGCATCGTGCGCTACGCCCCGGATTCCCGCTTTCCGCCGCACGAACACCCGGGCGGCGAAGAGATCCTGGTCCTGGCCGGCACCTTCTCCGACGAGACCGGCGACTTCCCGGCCGGCTGGTATCTGCGCAATCCGGACGGGACCTCGCACCAGCCGTCGAGCGCCGAGGGTGCGCTCATCTTCGTCAAGCTGCGGCAGATGGCGCCGGATGACAAGCGCCGCGTGCGCATCGATACGCGCCAGCAGTCGGCCTGGTTGCGTTACGAGGACCGGATGGTCTGTCCGCTGTTTTCTAGCGCTGCCGAGAGGGTCAGCCTGCAGCGTGTGGGCGCAGGACACATCATTCTGACGGACGCTGCCGGCGGCGCCGAGCTGCTGGTGCTCGAAGGCCGGATCGTCGACGGCGACCGGCGCTACAAGCCCGGCGCCTGGATCCGCCTGCCCGCCGGCGAGCGGCCCGGTTTCACGGCCGGCGAGAAGGGCGTGCGCTTTTATCTGAAGACCGGACACCTGGCGCATCCGGTCATGGCCGAGTAGCTCAGCAGCCGGTCTGCTTGATACGCTCGACTTCCAGCCCGAACAGGGGCCGCAGACGCGTGCCGAACACATTGCCGGCAAACGCCGCCACCAGCCACAGCCAGCCGTGCAGGCTGCCCGAGACGATGCCGCTGAAGTAGGCGCCGATGTTGCAGCCGTAGGCCAGGCGCGCGCCGTAGCCCAGCATCAGGCCGCCGACGACGGCCGCGATGAAGGAGCGCAGCGGCAGCTTCCATTTCGGCGCGTAGCGGCCCGCCAGCGCGGCCGCCAGCATGGCGCCGAGCACGATGCCGATGTCCATCACCGAGGTCACGTCCTTCCACACCGGCGCGGCCAGCGCAGCGGCATTCGCCTTGGTCGACCAGTAGGTCCAGCTGGCGGTGTCGATGCCGATGGCCGCCGCGGCTTTTGCGCCCCACAGCGCGAAGGCCGAGGTCACGCCCCATGGGCGGCCCGACAGCGCCAGCGTGGCGAAGTTGAGCAGCACCAGCGCGACGGCGCCGGCCACCAGTGGCCACGGGCCATGCAGCCAGGTCGATGCACGTTCGGCCGGCAGCTTCGGCGCGACCAGCTTGCCGTGGCGGCGCTTTTCGACCACCACCGTGATGGCGGCGATGGCCGCGAACACCAGCCAGTTGAGCAGCAGCGCCGGCGCCAGGCCCAGTTCCTTCACCAGCGAGACCGGCTTCAGTTGCGGCAGCGAAGTCCAGAAGGGCATGTGCGCGGTGGCGATCACCGAGCCGGCAATGAACGCGAGCAGGGTCACGATCATGCGCGTGCTGCCGCCGCCGACCGTGTACAGCGTGCCGGAGGCGCAGCCGCCGCCCAGCTGCATGCCGATGCCGAACAGGAAGGCGCCGATGACCACCGAGGTGCCCGCCGGCGAGACCAGGCCGGCGACCGGATTGCCGAACAGCGTGCCGGCGGACAGCGCCGGGAAGAACAGGGCCACGCCGACGGCCAGCATGATCATCTGCGCGCGCAGGCCGGCGCCGCGGCCGTCCGCGATGAACACGCGCCAGGACGAGGTGAAGCCGAAGGCGGCGTGATACAGCGCGAGGCCGAGCAGGGCGCCGACCACGAACAGCGCGGCCTGTTTGACGCTGACGGCCTGCGCCAGCCAGAGGGCGCCGGCCAGGATGAGGAATAGCGAAACGCCGAGCGGCTTCGGATTGATGTCGACACGGCGCGGGAGATGCAAGCTTGCAGAATCGGACATGGCAAGTGTTTGAATTTGAAAAGGAATCCGCTATTTTCGCGCGTTTTCGATTTTCGTGCTGGCGGCCTCTGCTCAGCCACGGATGGATCAAGCGAGACGGATCGCCTCGATCACCAGCGCCAGCGCCCGCGAATTCTGGCGCCGGCTCGGGTAATAGGCGTGCAGGCCCGGGAAGGTCGGGCACCAGTCCTCCATCACGCTCGCCAGGCGTCCCGCGCGCACGTGCTCGCCCGCCAGGTCTTCCGGGATGAAGGCCAGGCCGCAGCCGTCGAGCGCCGCATGCAGGATCTGGTAGGCGCTGTTGAAGACCAGCTGGCCGCGCACCCGCAGCTCGAGGTCCTGGCCTTCGTGGCGCAGCTCCCAGGCATACAGGCCGCCGCTGCTGGCCAGGCGCAGGCTGATGCAGTTGTGCTTCATGAGGTCCTGCGCGGACGCCGGCCTTGGGCGGTGCGCGAAATAGGCCGGTGCGGCCACGATCATCATCTTCACATCCGGCGACAGGCGCACCGCGATCATGTCCTTCTCGACCTGGTCGCCCCAGCGCACGCCGATGTCGTAGCGCTCGGCGGCGATGTCGACCAGGCGGTAGTCCGCGCTCATCTCGATATGCAGGTCCGGGTATTGCGGCAGCAGCGGTGCGATGCGCGGCCACAGCACGCTGTCGACCACGTGGTCGATGGCCGTGATGCGGATGGTGCCGGCCGGCTTGTCGCCCAGGTCGCTGACGGCGGCGATCTCCGCCTCGATCTCTTCCAGGCGCGGCCCGACGTTCTGCAGCAGGCGTTCGCCGGCGTCGGTGGGCGAGACGCTGCGCGTGGTGCGGGTCAGCAGGCGCACGCCCAAGCGCTCTTCGAGTCCGCGGATGATGTGGCTGAGCGCCGATTGCGTCATGCCGAGCTTGGCCGCCGCGCGCGTGAAGCTGCGTTCGCGCGCGACGGCGAGGAAGACGAGGATGTCGTTGATGTTTTCTCGGGCCATTGATGACAGTGTAACTCTAATCAAGTATGCGATTCATGAGCTGCATTCATAAGCCCATGTAATTCCTGGTCCGTTTTATTGGTGCTTTTGCTCTTATCATGCCTCCCTTTGTCAATGAAGGAGTCAACATGACTGTGAAAGCCTACGGCGCCCACGCTGCCGACAAGCCGCTCGAAGCCATGGACATCACCCGCCGCGCGCCGGGCCGCCATGACGTCCAGATCGACATCGCCTTTTGCGGCGTCTGCCACTCCGACCTGCACACAGTGCGCGCCGAGTGGGCCGGCACCCTGTATCCCTGCGTTCCCGGCCACGAGATCGTCGGCCGCGTTTCAAAGGTCGGCGCGCATGTCGACAAGTACAAGGTCGGCGACCTGGTCGGCGTCGGCTGCATGGTCGACAGCTGCCGGCACTGCGCCGACTGCGAAGACGGCCTGGAAAACTATTGCGACGGCATGGTCGGCACCTACAACGGCGCGACTCCGGATGCACCGGGCCACACGCTGGGCGGCTATTCCGAGCAGATCGTCGTCCACGAGCGCTACGTGCTGCGCGTGAACCACCCGGAAGAGCAGCTGGCCGCCGTGGCGCCGCTGCTGTGCGCGGGCATCACCACGTATTCGCCGCTGCGCCACTGGAAGGCCGGTCCGGGCAAGACGGTCGGCATCGTCGGCATCGGCGGCCTGGGTCACATGGGCGTCAAGCTGGCGCGCGCGATGGGCGCGCACGTGGTCGCATTCACGACCTCGGAATCGAAGCGCCGGGATGCGGAAGCGCTGGGCGCGCATGAAGTGGTGGTGTCGAAGGACCCGGCGGCGATGGCCGCGCGTGCCAGGACGCTCGACCTGATCGTGAATACCGTCGCGGCGCCGCACGACCTCGACGCCTACCTGAACCTGCTCAAGCGCGACGGCACCATGGTGCTGGTCGGCGCGCCGGCCACGCCGCACCCGTCGCCGCAGGTGTTCAAGCTGATCGCGAAGCGCCGCGCGCTGGCCGGCTCGATGATCGGCGGGATCCCGGAAACCCAGGAGATGCTGGACTTCTGCGCCGAGCACGGCATCGTCGCCGACATCGAGATGATCCGCGCGGACGAGATCAACGCCGCCTACGAGCGCATGCTCGCCGGCGACGTGAAGTACCGCTTCGTGATCGACAGCGCCACGCTGGCGGCGGCATAAGGAGGACCGCATGGACATGCGCGTGACTGCCGTAGAGGCCGAAGCGGAAAGCAGACCGGCGGCGTGGGGCGCGGTGTTCGCGATGGCGCTCGGCGCCTTCGTGCTGGTGGCGTCCGAGTTCATGCCGGTCAGCCTGCTGACGCCCGTCGCGGCGGATCTGCACATCAGCGAAGGCCAGGCCGGGCAGGCGATCTCGGTGTCCGGCGCCTTTGCCCTGGTCACCAGCCTGTTCATCGCGCCGCTGGCCGGGCGGCTCGACCGCAAACTGCTGCTGCTGGCGCTGACCCTGATGATGATGGTGTCGGGCACCGTCGCTGCCTTCGCACCCGACTACACGGTCTTCATGATCGGCCGCGCCTTCATCGGCGTGGCGATCGGCGGCTTCTGGTCAATGTCGGCGGCCACCGCGATGCGCCTGGTGCCCGAGCATCAGGTGCCGCGCGCGCTGGCCATCGTCAACGGCGGCAACGCCCTGGCGACCGTGGTGGCGGCGCCGCTGGGCAGCTTCCTGGGCGGGATCGTCGGCTGGCGCGGCGCCTTTTTCGCCGTGGTGCCGGTGGCCGCCATCGCTTTCGCCTGGAAGCTGTTCAGCCTTCCGAAGATGCATGTGGCCGGCGGGGCCGGGGCCGGCGACGCTTTTCGCTTGCTGCGCCGCCCCGTGGTGGCATTG
Source organism: Massilia aerilata (assembly GCF_042656905.1). Taxonomy (NCBI): domain Bacteria; kingdom Pseudomonadati; phylum Pseudomonadota; class Betaproteobacteria; order Burkholderiales; family Oxalobacteraceae; genus Massilia; species Massilia aerilata. The sequence continues at coordinate 37,166 of NZ_JBHSMZ010000009.1, read as the reverse complement.
GGGATGGCGGGCGTGGCGCTGTTCTTCATGGGGCAGTTCGCGCTGTTCACCTACCTGCGGCCCTTCCTCGAGAGCGTGACCGGGCTGGGCGTGTCGGGGCTGTCGGGGATGCTGCTGGTGGTCGGCGTGGCCGGTTTCATCGGCACGACGCTGATCGGCGGCGTGCTGGAAAAGCACCTGTACCGCACCCTGGTGGTCATCCCGGTGATCATGGCGGCGATCGGTCTGGCGCTGATGCTTGCCGGCGCCTCGGTGCCTGCGACGGCGGTTTTGCTGGCCCTCTGGGGCCTGGTGGCGACGTCGGCGCCGGTCGGCTGGTGGACCTGGCTGGCGCGCACCCTGCCGCGGGATGCGGAAGCGGGCGGTGGCCTGATCGTGGCCGTGGTGCAGCTGGCGATCGCCGCCGGCGCGACCCTCGGCGGCATCCTGTTCGACGCCAGCGGCTACCGTGCCAGCTTCGGCCTGAGCGCGGCGGTGCTGGCCGCCGGCGCGCTGCTGGCGTGGCTGGCGGCGCGGGCCGCACGCCACGCCTGAAGCCGTTCTGGTCTTGTCGTAAGATGAGGCCATGAACCAGATTCCGCCCATTACCGCCCCCGCGCCGGTCACCGAAAAGGAGATCCGGTCCGTCTACTTCGCCCTGATGGCCGTGCTCGGCCTGGGCGCGCTCGACCAGAGCATCGTCGCCACGGCCCTGCCGCGCATCGTCTCCGACCTCGGCGGCATGGCCCACCTGTCGTGGGTGGTGACCGCCTACGTGCTGGCCTCGACCGCCACCATGCCCCTGTACGGCAAGATGGCCGACCAGTACGGCCGCCGGCCGATGATCTTCACCGCGCTCGCCACCTTCCTGGTTGGCTCGGTGCTGTGCGGCCTGGCCGGCAGCATGACGCAACTGATCGTGTTCCGCGCCATCCAGGGCATGGGCGCCGGCGGCTTCATGCCGCTGGCCCAGATCATCATCTCCGACCTGGTGGCGCCGCAGGACCGCGCCAGGCGCCAGGGCTCGATCGCGATCGTGTTCGCCGTCACCAGCGTGCTGGGGCCGGTGCTGGGCGGCTTCATGACCGACCTGCTGTCCTGGCACTGGATCTTCTTCATCAACCTGCCGGTGGGGGCATTCGCCTGCTGGGCCATCGCGCGCTCGCTGCGCAAACCCGTCATCACGCACGCCCACCGCATCGACTATCTCGGCTCGGTCCTGCTGACCACCAGCATCGTCTCGCTGCTGCTGATCCTGGCCCTGGGCGGCACCGAGTGGCCATGGGATGCCTTCGAGATCAAGGTCTGCGCGCTGCTGACCGTGGTGCTGGGCGCCTGGCTGGTGGTGCACCTGCGCCGCGCCGCCGAGCCGGTGCTGCCGCCCGACCTGTTCGGCAACCGGGTGTTCAACCTGGCCAGCGCGGTGATGGCGCTGAGCTTCGTCGGCCTGATGGGATCGAGCGTGTTCTTCCCGCTCTACTTCCAGCTGGTGATGGGCGCCAGCCCGGCGCATTCCGGCATGCTGACGGTGCCGATGATGGTGGGGATGATCATTGCCTCGGCCCTGATCGGCCGCGCGGTGGCGCGCGCCGGCAAGTACAAGGAAGTGCAGGTGGCCGGCCTGGCGGTGGCGGTGGCCGCCTTCGCCGCGCTGACCTGGGCCATGGCCACGGGCCGCGGCTACCTGTTCATCGAACCGCCGATCTTCTTCCTCGGCGCGGGCCTGGGCCTGGTGATGCCGAACATGACCATCGTCGTGCAGAGCGCACTGCCGGTGGCGCGGCGCGGCGTCGGCACCGCCATGCTGACCTTCTTCCGCTCGCTCGGCGGCCTGCTCGGCGTGACCGGCTCCGGCGCGATCCTGGCGCACCAGCTGCACGCCCACGGCATCGAAGCCGCGGCCAGCGCCGGCACCGGCACCGTGCTGGCGCCGGCCATGCGCGAGGTCTACCGCCAGGCCATCGCCAACATCTTCGGCGCCGGCACCGTCATCGTGCTGGCGGGGCTGGTGATCCTGCTGTTCATGCCGCACGTGAAGGTGGAAGGGGCGCGGGCGCCGCAGCCGGCGCAGGCGGAGTAGCCACCCGTCGTTCCCGCGCAGGCGGGAACCCAAGTTTGCCAGCGTTGCGATAAGGCTGAGAGAACTTGGATCCCCGCCTACGCGGGGATGACGAAGAAGGAGCAGGGAACGACGACGAAGGACGCGGGAACGACTGTCTCACTGTTTTGGTGCCATTCAATCAATGGTATTCTATGGCAATGACCATTGAGCCCGACATCACCGAACAAAAGCAACCCCGCGCCGCCTATGCCGACGGTCCGCGCCTGCTGGCCGACATCGGCGCGACCCATGCGCGCTTTGCGCTGGAAAGCGCGCCCGGCGTGCTGCGCAACGTCGCCGTGCTGCTGTGCGACGACTACCCGGGCATCGTCCCGTTGTTGAACGCCTACCTGGCGCAGACGGGCGGCGTGCGGATCAGCCATGCCGCCTTCGCGCTGGCGAATCCGATCAGCGGTGACTTCATCCGCATGACCAACCGCGACTGGCAGTTCTCGACCGACGAGGTGCGGCGCACCCTGGGTCTTACGACGCTGCTGATCGTGAACGACTTCACGGCGCTGGCGATGGCGCTGCCGGGCTTCAAGCCGGACGAGCTGCTGCAGATCGGCGGCGGCAAGCCGCAGCCGCATGCGGTGTCCGGCGTGCTGGGCCCGGGCACGGGCCTGGGCGTGTCCGGCGTGATCCCGACCGTGGATGGTTTCGTCACCCTCGGCAGCGAGGGCGGCCACGTCAACTTCGCGCCGGCCGACGAGCGCGAGTTCGCGATCCTGCAGTACGCCTGGCGCGAATGGCAGCACGTGTCGAACGAACGCCTGATCTCCGGCCCCGGCATGGAGATCATCTACCGCGCACTGGCCCAGCGCAACGGCGTGCAGGCGCCCGCACGCACGGCCGCGGACATCGCGAACTGCGCGCTCGAGCAGCACGATCCGCTGTGCCTGGAAGTGCTCGAATGCTTCGCCGGCATGCTGGGCGGCGCTGCCGCGAATCTGGCGGTGACGCTGGGCGCCTTCGGCGGCATCTTCATCGGCGGCGGCATCGTGCCGCGCATCGCGCCCTGGTTCGCGAGCTCGCCCTTCCGCGCCCGCTTCGAAGCCAAGGGCCGTTTCTCCGACTACCTGGCGCAGATCCCGACCTATGTGATCATGACGCCGAATCCGGCGCTGTACGGCGTCGCGAGCATCTTATCGGAGCATTTGCGCGGCCGCACCGGCGCGAACACGCTGATGGAGCGGGTGCAGCATCTGCAGCACGAGCTGTCGCCGGCCGAGCAGCGCGTCGCGACCCTGGTGCTGGTGCACCCGCGCAAGGTGCTGTCCGAGCCGATCGCCGAGATCGCGAAGCTGGCGGATGTGAGCCAGCCGACCGTGATCCGCTTCTGCCGCTCGCTGGGCTTTTCCGGCCTGGCCGACTTCAAGCTGAAATTCGCGGGCAGCCTGACCGGCACCATCCCGGTGCGCCACAGCCAGGTGCGCATGACCGACAGCACGCACGACTTGTCGGCCAAGGTCATCGACAACACGGTGTCGGCGATCCTGAAGTTCCGCGACCAGCTGGACGTGAACTCGATCGACCGCGCCATCGAAATCCTGCGCCGCGCCAAGCGCGTGGAGTTCTACGCGATGGGGAATTCGCGCGTGGTGGCGCTGGACGGTCAACATAAATTCTTCCGCTTCCGCATCCCGACCTCGTCCTACGGCGACTCGCATCTGTTCGCACTTGCCGCCGAGCTGCTGGGACCGGGCGACGTCGTGATCGCGATTTCGACCACCGGCCAGCTGCCCGAGCTGCTGTCCGCGGTCGATACCGCGCGCGCGGCCGGCGCCGACGTCATCGCCATCACCAGCAGCAAATCGGCGCTGGCAAGGAAGGCCAGCATCTGCCTGGCGGTCGACCACAGCGAAGACAGCACCACCTTCCTGTCGATGATCTCGCGCATCCTGCAGCTGCTCCTCATCGACATCATGGCGGTCGGGATCTCGCTGGGCCAGGAGAATGGCGAGAATGGCGAGGGCGACAGCGAGCGCCGGCGCCTGCTGATTTCCCACCTCGATATCTGACGACGATGAAGCGCTATCTGTTGCCCCTGCTGGTGCTGGCCTCCGCCGCCATGCCGGTCCACGCCGACGATACCGACAAGGCGCCGCCGGTGGTCAAGGTCTCCTCGGTACGCGATCCGGAGCTGAAGTCCTACCGCACCATGTTGAAGAGTTATAGCGTGGTCGAGGAGTTCAAGGCGCTGGCGCCGAACGCGGACTTCCGCTTCCTGCTGCTGCCGCCGCCCGGCACGCCGGCGAAGGACCTGAGCCTGCGGATCGCCAACGCCGACGACTCGGTCCCGGTGCCGGTCGCCAAGGACAACAGCTTCGCGCTGCCGCGCCTGCCGGCCTTCGAAACCACCGATGCCGAGCTGCTGCTGAACGTGAAGAAGGGCGGGGCGCGCTGGCGCCCGCAGGTGACCACGCCCGGCCTGCCGCCGGACACGCGCCGCCTCGGCGACCTGCGGCTGGAGTGCGAGATTCGCTGGGTGGTCGAGCGCGACGAGCTGTCCTTCGCCAGGCGCACCCTGTTCCGTACACTGGGCGGGCCATGCGGTTCGAAAAACGTGTCGACCCATTTCATCACGCAGCGGCCGCTGGCCTCGGCAACGCTGATCGACGGCGAGCGCCGCGTCGCGCTGGCGGTGGCGAACGGCGGCTACACCTTTGTGCCGCCCCTGCATGACAAGACGCTCGGCAACGACGCGCTGGTACAACTGGTCTACAAGGACGCAACACAGTAAGCGAGCTGGATCAATAAACGTTTCCGTACGGCACCACACAATGGAGGACCCAGGCCCCCATTGGAGAGCATCATGATGCACCCGGATGACGTCAAGACCCTGGCGATCATGGCCACGCTGATCATGCTGTGCGCATTGACCTCGGCCCTGGCCAGGCCGGCGGTCTTCTTCTAGCCGCGGCGGGTTCAGAACCTGGATTCGAGCGTCAGTTTCAGGCTCGGATGCCCGACGTTGACGACCCGGCTGCGCAGCAGCGCGCCGCTGGCCGTGTCCAGGTAGCTGCGCTCGTTGACCATGTCCATGCCCAGCAGGTTGGCGGCGCTGATGCGCAGCTGGCTGGTCTGGTCCAGGCGCCACGCCGCATACAGTTCCAGCTCGCGCCGGGCGTGCAGCCAGACCGCCTGGTTGGCCGCCACCGCAACCCGCCCGCCGCTGCGGAAGCCGAAGTTCGCGCCCGCCGTCATCCGTTCGCCCTGGTAGTCCACGCCGGCATTGGCCGACAGCGGCACCTGCTCGTCGAGCCGGTTGTCCGGCCCCGGCACCCCATCCACGCTGGACCAGTTGCGCGCCACGTTGGCGCGTAGTTCCAGCGGCGGTGCGCCGTCGATCAAGGCGGGCAGCGGGAAGCCGGTCTCCAGCTGCAGGCTGTGGGTGCGCGCCTTGCCGACGTTCGACGGCAGCGAGATCCAGCGCCGACCATCGAATAAAACCAGCGAGCGCGCGTAGTCGTCGATGCGGCGCGTGGATGCGCTCAGCGACAGCATCGCGCCCTCGGCCCAGTGGTGCTCCCAGGCGGCGTCGAGGCCGAGCGCCAGTTCTGGCTTCAGCTTCGGGTTGCCCTCGGTGTCCGGCTCGGCGGGGCTGTTGTTGACCGAGATGTAGCGGTGCGGCAGCAGGCTGTCCATGCCGGGCGCCTTGTAGGTGCGTGAGAGGGCCAGGCGCAGCTGGTCTTCTTTCGTGCCCGGCAGCTTGTAGAGCAGCTGCAGCACAGGGCTGAAGACGCCGGACTGCGAGCGCGCACTGCCGAAGCTGCTCCCGTCCGCGTGGATGCGCACCCCTTCCCAGCGTGCGCCGAGGTAGGCCGCCAGTTGCGGCGTGAGCTGCCATTCGTCCTGCGCATAGGCTGCCAGCCGGGCGACGTGGCCGCTGTAATGTTCGTCCCCGCCGGGGATAGTCGCGGCCGGATCCAGATAATCGGTCTCGCGGCGCGCGTCGCTACGGCGGTCGTAAGCGCCTTCCCAGCCGACGGCCAGGGCATGGGCCTCGATCAGCGGCACGGTCAGCTTGCCGCTGGTGCGGAGCCCGCGGTCGCGACCGCGCGAAGCGATCGTGCGGGTCAGCGGCGCGACTTGCGGATTGCCGCCCGCCGTGCGCGTGCTGATGTTGTCGGTGCGGCCGGCGGAGACGCCCAGCTTCGCATCCAGCCTGGCGCCGGATTCCAGCGCGTGCATCCAGTGCAGCATGCTGCGCACGGTGTCGTTGTCGTTGTCCATGGCGATCCGCTTGTCCGGATAGGCCGGCAAGGGGCCGAGCAGGGTCGCGGTGGGCGCGTTCACATCGACGCGGAAGCGGTTGAGGTTCAGGTAGCTCTCCAGCTCCAGCATGTCGCCGTCCAGCTTCCAGCCTAGCTTGGGCGCCAGGTTCAGCGTCGTCATGCGGCCATCCTCGTGGCCGGCGGTGGTGCGCAGCATGGTCCGGCGGCCGGCTGCGTCGGCTTCTTCCTCGCGGCCCGGGACTTCGCCGCGGAAGCGGTCGTGTACCAGGCTGCCCGCCACATCCCAGGTGAAGGCATCGCGGCGATTGGCAAGGTGCAGGCTGGCGCTCGGGCTGTGCGTGTCGCGCCCGACGCCGTAGCCGAGCTTCAGCTCGCGCTGCGGCTTGGACGCCGCTTTCTTCAGCACGATGTTGATGGTCCCGGCGATCCCTTCATTCGAGAACTCGGCGCTTGGCGCGCGTAGAACCTCGATACGTTCGACGGTGTCGGGCGCCAGGGTGTCGGCCTGCATGCCGCCCGGCGGACGCTCGCCGTTCACCAGCACCTGCGTATAGCCGCTGCCCAGGCCCTGCATGCGGATCTCGCCGCCACGGCCGGCGGCGCCGTTCACGATCACGCCAGGGATGCGCTTCAGGACATCGAGCAGGTTCGTGTCCCCATAGCGCACGATCTCGTCGTGGCCGACGACGATCCTCATCGCGGTGTCGTCGCGGCGCGCATTGTAGTTGGCGGTACTGCCCTGGACTTCGACCTGGGGCGTCTGCTGGGCATGCGCGTACAAGGCGGCGCACAGGGCGGCGGGAAGGATGGCGAGACGTAACAGGCGGGGATGCGCGGGCAGCATGCATTCTCCTTGTTGATGTTATCGGATTGATATTGCTAGTTAAATGTAGCATTAACTTCTATTTGATAGCAATATAAATTTCTATTATGTGGAGTTTGGTCATTTTCGAGGATTTTTTCGATGGCCTCGTTGTCCGCCTTCGCGCCGCCTGGACACCGGTTCGCCCCCACGCAATCCCGTTTCGCCACAAAGCGTTTGCCCGCCCTGTCGGCCTGATTCATCCTTGCCTGCACAAACCAATAAAAAGAGGCGAAGATGAAACGACGCGAAGTATTGAAGGCATCCCTGGGCGCGGCGCTGGCGGCGGGCGGCCTGCCCGGGCTGGCCGGACCCGCGAATGCAAAGGCGCTGCGCGCGCGCGTGCGCCCCGGCGCCGCCGGCTGGCCCAGCGCCGCCGAGTGGGACGGCCTGCGGCGCGCGACCTCGGGGCGCTTGCTGAAGCTGGCCTCGCCCTTCGCCGGATGCGCGGCCGATGCAGCCAGCTGCGCTACATTGCGCGAGCAACTGAAGAACCCTTACGCCATCGGCGACAATCCCGCGCTGACCCAGACCAGCGGCTGGCAGGACGCCTGGCTGTCGCAGCCCAGCGCCTATGCGGTGGCGGCGCGCCAGACGGCCGACATCGCCGCCGCCGTCGACTTCGCCCGCACCCACAAGCTGCGCCTGGTCGTGAAAGGCGGCGGCCACAGCTACAAGGGCGGCTCGAACGCGCCGGATTCGCTGCTGGTGTGGCCGCGCGCCATGAACGAGGTCAGCGTGCTCGACGCCTTCATCCCGCAAGGCGGCACCGAGGCGGACGCGATGCCGGCCGTGCGCATCGGCGCCGGCGCCATGTGGATCGACGCCTACACCGCCGTGACCACCAAGGCCGGCCGCTATGTGCAGGGCGGCGGCTGCACCACCGTCGGCGTGCCGGGACTGGTGCAGGGCGGCGGCTTCGGCAGCTTCTCGAAGCGCTGGGGGACCGCGGCGGCCAGCCTGCTCGAAGCGGAAATCGTCACCGCCGACGGCCAAATACGCATCGCCAACGTCTACACCAACCCGGAACTGTTCTGGGCCATCAAGGGCGGTGGCGGCGGCACCTTCGGCGTGGTCACGCGCATGACGCTGCGCACCCACGAGCTGCCCGAATTTTTCGGCGGCGTGTTCGGCGATATCACGGCCACCAGCGACGCCGCCTTCAAAACCCTGGTCACACGCTTCATCGCCTTCTACCGCGAGCGCCTGTTCAACCAGCACTGGGGCGAACAGGTGTCGCTGCGCGAGGGCAGGAAGCTGCACCTGGCGATGGTGTTCCAGGGACTCGACCGTGCCCAGGCGCAGGCGGTGTGGGCGCCCTTCCTCGACTGGCTGCGCGCCAGCGAAGACTACACGTTCCAGGAGCCGACGATCATGGCGGTGCCGGCGCGCCGCTTCTGGGATGCCGACTTCTGGGCCAAGACCGCGCCCGGCATCATGGCGAAGGACGATCGCGATGGCGCCCCAAGCCACCATGCCGTGTGGCAGGGCGACCGCGGCCAGGCCGGCTGGTACATCCACGGCTACGAATCGACCTGGCTGCCGGCCGCGCTGCTGGACGAGGGCGCGCAGGCGCGGCTGGTGGACAGCCTGTGCGCCGCCTCGAACAAGTGGTGGGTCGAGCTGCACTTCAACAAGGGCATCGCTGGGGCGCCGCAGGAGGCCCTGGAGCGGACCCGCAACACCGCCACCCACCCCAGCGTGCTCGATGCCTTCGCGCTGGCGATCATCGCCGGCGGCGGCGACCCCGCCTATCCCGGCATGCCGGGCGCCCACCCGAACGATGCGGAGGCGCGCCGGCGCGCCTCCGCCGTCCGCGGCGCAATGAACGAGCTGCGCAAGGTGGCGCCGAACGCCGGCGCCTACGTCTCCGAGAGCGACTTCTTCCAGCAGCGCTGGCAGGACGCCTACTGGGGACCCAATTACGCGAAGCTCCTGGAGATCAAGCAGCGCTACGATCCGGACGGCCTGTTCACGGTCCGCCACGGCGTCGGCAGCGAAGCCTGGAGCGCCGACGGTTTTACACGCAAGGATTGAAGCATGCGCATGACGAGAGACGATGCGATCGGCCTGGGCCTGGCGGTTACCGGCGGGCTGCTGATGCGCTGGAGTTTCGGCCTGCACCCCGTGTGGTGGCTGGCCTGGGTGGCGCCGGCGCCGCTGCTGGCGGCCGTCCTGCGCAGCACGGCGCGCAGGGCCTTCGTCTGGTCGCTGCTGGCCGGGCTGATCGCCGCCAGCGCCAGCCTGCACTATTTTTCCACCGTGATGCCGCTGCCGGCCGCCTTGCTGTCGATGGTGCTGCTGGCGCTGCTGTGGGCGCTGGTGGTGTGCCAGGCGCGCCGCGTGATGGCGGCAAGCGCTTCTCCCTGGGCGGTGCTGGCCTATCCGCTGCTGTGGTGCGCGCTCGATACCTTGCTCGCCCACCTGCACCCGGACGGCAACTGGCCCAGCCTCGCGTATTCGCAGGCCGGCTTCGCGCCGGCGCTGCAGATCACATCCTTGCTGGGCGTGGCCGGGCTGGTGTTCGTGCTGTCGCTGGCGCCTGTGGTGTTGGCCTTTGCGGCGGTGCGCGGTTGGCGCGCGGCGCGCTGGCCTTTGAGCCTGGCGGCGGTCTTGACGCTCGCCTGTTTCGGCTTCGGGCTTGCGCGCATCCCGTCATCGGCGGCGCCGCAGGGAGCGCTGGTGGGCCTGGCCTCGATCGACGATTTCATCGGCCCGCGCGTGCCGGCCGCACAGGTGGAGCGCATCTGGTCGCAGTACGAGCGCCATGTGGAAACACTGGCCGGGCATGGCGCGCGCCTCGTGCTGCTGCCGGAGAAGATCGCGGTGCTGGCGCCCGACGCTGCCGCGCAGTTGCGCCGGCGGATGGCAAAGCTTGCGGTTCGCAGCCAGGTCTGGCTGAGCCTGGGCGTGGGCATCGACGATGGCCGCACCACCAACCACCAGTGGCTGTTCGCACCCGACGGCAGCCTGGCTGCCGACTACGTCAAGCACCACCTGGCGCCGCCCGAGCGCGATTACCTTGCCGGCGCCGCCTTCGATGTGCAGGCCATTCACGGGACCCGCTATGGCCTGGCGGTCTGCAAGGACGCCCACTTCGCGGAGATGGGCCGCGCCTACGCGGGCCTGGGCGCGCAGGCGCTGCTGGTGCCGGCCTGGGACTTCGGCGAGGACGGCGAATACGCGGCACGCCTGTCCGCCATGCGCGGCGTGGAAAGCGGCGTGGCCATGGTGCGGGCCTCGCGCGAGGGGCTGCTGACGATCAGCGATGCCTATGGGCGCGTGGTGCTGGAGAAGGCGTCGGCGCCGCTGCCGGGTGTGGCGATGCTGGGGCGGGTGCCGGCGGCGGCGCCAGGCGCGACCTTGTACAGCCGGATCGGCGATGTGTTTGGCTGGTTGTGCACGGCGGTGGCCGTGATGATGGCCGTATTCGGCCGTAGGGTGGCGCAATTCAGGCCTCGGCCTGAATTGCGCGCCCACGCGTAACGATTGCATGATGCTACCGCCGCGTGGGCACGGAGTGCCCACCCTACGTCAGTCCTCCACAAATACGACTGCTGTCCTTGGCGGAACGCTGTACGACCCGGTCGCCGGATCGAACGTCGCCTGCGTCGCGCGCTTGTCCGCCGCATTCGGTGCCAGGAACACCGGATGCAGGCGCATCGCCTTGCCGGCGGCCTGTTCGTCGGTGACGGTGTGGCCGATCTTGTCGACGTTGATGAAGTAGCTGATGCTCTTGAACCCCGCGCCCGGATAGCCTTCGCCGTTCAGCGAGGCCGCGACCACGGCCGGGTTCTGGGTCGAGCCGGTGTTGAAGAAGCGCAGGCGGCGGCGGATCTCCGCGGCGCTCGGCATCCGGAACAGGGTCGAGCTGGCGCGGATGGTCAGCAGGTCGCGGAAGGCGTCGCGCGCAAAGGCGATGTCGGCGGGCGCGGGCTTGAAGGCGGGGTTGGCCAGCAGCGGCTTGATCAGCGCGTAGTCCTTGCCGTTGTCCTCGCTAGGGGGCAGGCCGGTGCCGAAGTAGTTGTCCTGGTAGGTCCAGTCCAGGCGGTTGAACCAGTCGCCCGAATTGAAACTGTTGCGGTCCAGGGACTTCGAGCGCAGCACGTCGATGCCGGCGTGGTAGTAGGCGATGCCCTGGGCGAAGGCGTCGACGGCCATGGCCAGCACCTGCACGCGGGCGCGGTCCTGGCTCGAGGTCGATGCCGGCAGCTTGAACACGTCGATGTCGTACAGGGTCTGGTTGTCGTGGTTCTCGACGTAGTTCACCACCTCCAAGGGCTCGCTCGCGTAGCCGGCCGGCTGGCCGCCATAGTCGATGCGCTCCAGCGGCACGGTCCTGTCGTCGAAGGTCTGCAGCTGATAGCTGCGCAGCGAACCGGCCAGGCCGGCGCGCACCATGTCGGCGGCGCGCAGCAGTTCAGGTAGAGAGGAATTCGCATCATGCTTGCCGTCGTGGCCATTCGGAGCATACCCCAGGCCGTTGATCCAGCCCTGGCGCGCGAACAGTGCCTCGCCCGAGTCGCCGGCCGAGCCGCCGCGCACGGCGTCGCGGGTGCGGTCGTTGAAGGTGCCGATGCCGCTGCCGTTCAGGGACAGCTGCGAGGCCTGCACGAAGCGCGCGCCGTCGGCGACTTCGCCGAAGTTCCAGCCTTCGCCGAGCAACTGCACCTGGCGGCCGGCGGCCGCGTTGACGTGCTGCTGCAGCTGCTCCATCACGGCGCGCGGCTGGTGGCCCATCAGGTCGAAGCGGAAGGAATCGATCTTGTACTGGGTCGCCCACAGGGCCACCGAATCGATCATCAGCTTGCCCATCATGCGATTTTCGGTGGCCGTGTTGTCGCAGCAGGTCGAGCGTTCGATGCCGCCCGCCGCGTTCAGGCGGTGGTAGTAGCCGGGCACCACGCGGTCGAGCACCGATTTTTCAACTTGCCCGGCGCTGAAGGTGTGGTTGAACACCACGTCCATGCCCACGCGCAGGCCGAGCTTGTGCAGGCTGTCGACCATCTCGCGGAATTCGACCACGCGGCGGGCGCCGTCCGCCGGGTTGGTGGCGTAGCTGCCTTCCGGCGCGTTGTAGTGGTAGGGGTCGTAGCCCCAGTTGAAGCAGTCGGTTTCCGCGGTCTTTTTCACGAGGGCCTGCTGGGCATCGCCGTCCGGCGCGCCCGACGGCTTCGGCACGGCGCAGCCGACTTCCGGCACGCTGCCGATGTCGTACACCGGCAGCAGGTGGATGTCGGTCAGGCCGCTCTTCGCCAGCGCGGCCAGGTGGCGCATGCCGTTCGATTCGGCGCGGCTGAAGGCGGCGTACTTGCCGCGCAGGTGTTCGGGCACGCTGCGGTCGTTGATCGAGAAGTCGCGCACGTGCAGTTCGTAGACCACCATGTCGGTCGGGTTCCTGACCGTCTGCGGCGCCGGCGCCGCATCCCAGCCGGCAGGTTTCAGCTTCGGCGCATCCAGGCGCGCGATGTAGCTGCGCTTCGAATCGGTGGTGAGGCTGACGGAGTAGGGATCGGTGACCAGGTTGCGCACGATGCCTGCGCCATCGACCGGCACGTCGACCGCGTACTTGTAGTACTTGCCGCTCAGGTCACCGGCGACTTGCGCAGCCCAGGCGCCGGTGGCCGGGTCGAAGCGCATCTGGTAGACCGCACGCGCCGTCGAGGCGCCCGTGTTGTAGATGCAGACCGCGGCCTGCTGGGCGGTCGGCGCCCAGACGGTAAATCCGGTGCGCTTGTCGGCGACGTCGACGCCCAGCTTTTCCAGCTTGCCGGCCGCCGCATACAGGTCGTCCAGCGCGCCCGCCACCTGCACGCGCGTGGCCGCGCGCACGATGCCCTGCGCATCTTCCTGCACCAGCACCAGCTGCTGGCGATGCAGCTCGCCCATCTTCAGGGCGTCGGCATCGCTCACCTGCAGCACCGGACCGGCGCCGACCCACTTGAAGCGTTCCGCCAGCGCTGGCGGCACGCTGCCCTGGAACAGGCCGAGGGTCAGCGCCCCCATGCTGCCCGCCACCTTGCCGCCGACCGGTGCGGCGATCGAACCGGCCGGGGAGTGGTAGAGCTTGAAAACGCCATCCGCCGGAGCGCCGGGGAGGGTGAGCAGGCGGCGGTCGAGCCAGACGGCGCGCGCATCGAAGCTGGCCGCCGAAGGCGACAGCACGATTTGAAAGGCCTTGCTGTCGCAGGCGTCCGGCGAAATGGCGGCGTGGGCGCCGGCGGAGGCCAGCAGGGCCAGCAGGCCGGCGGTGGTGGTGGTTCTTGTCATCGAAATAGCTTGTTTCAAAAATCAGGCGGTCAGGTCGGACCTGTAGTTGTTGACCATGCGGTAGCGCGTTGCGTACCAGCCGAATACGAGAGCGGCAATGAAGGCGAAAGCCGCAAAGAAGTACATCTGGAAGGCCATCACGCCCAGGCCGGTATTGGCGATGTGGCCGAGCACGGCCTCGTTCTTGACGCTGGCGTTGACGATCAGCACCCACAGGCTGCCGACCGTCACCGCCAGGTACCAGAAGGCCATGATCACGCCCTTCATCGAACTTGGCGCCTGGCTGTAGGCGAATTCGAGACCGCTGGCCGAGACCAGCACCTCGCCCATGGTCAGCAGGGCATAGGGCAGGATCTGCCAGGCCATCGAGACCGGCGTGCCGCCGTCCATCGCCACCTGGATGCTGCCGATCGCGACCCAGGACAGGGCGGACAGCGCGATCCCGGCCGTCATGCGGCGCAGCGCGGTCGGCTCCCAGCCGAGTTTGCGCAGCAGCGGGAAGATGGCGAAGTTATTGAAGGGGATGAGCAGCATCACCAGCAGCGGATTCAGGGCCTGCATCTGCGCCGGCTCGAAGCGGAACTCGCCGCCGAACAGCGACAGGGTGGGGCGCAGCATCGAATTGGCCTGCACGATCCAGGTCGAGGCCTTCTGGTCGAACAGGGACCAGAAGGGCGTCACCAGCGCGAACACGATCAGCACGCGCAGCACGCCGCGCACGCCGTCCACCGCATCGTCCGGATGCAGGCCGCGCGCACGCTCCAGCTGCAGCGAGACGCCGATGCCGCCGAAGGCCAGCAGGAGCACCAGCGCGGTGCAGGCGGCGATCACGAAGCCCCAGCTCGGCGTCATCGCCAGCGAAACGATGGCGCCCACCGCGCCGACGCTGGCCACCGCCAGGCCCGGACGGCCTTCGCCATCGCGTTTCGCCAGCAGCGCGCTCCTGGCCACGTTGAGGAAGGAGTGCGGATTGGCGGCGCTCGGCGGCACGTGCACGTACTTCTTGCGGCCGCTCCAGAACACCAGGGTGGCGATGAACATCAGGATGCCCGGGATGCCGAAGGCCACCGCCGCGCCGTAGTCGCGCAGGAAGATCGGCATCAGCAGCGAGGCGAAGAAGGAGCCGAAGTTGATGATCCAGTAGAAAGCGTCGAACACCACCTTGGCCTTGTCCTTGTTGGTATGGTCGAACTGGTCGCCCACAAACGACGCGACCAGCGGCTTGATGCCGCCCGAGCCGAGCGCGATCAGGAACAGGCCCAGGTAGAAGCCCTGCAGATTGCTCTCGAAAGCGGCCAGGCAGGCGTGGCCGGCGCAGTAGACGAGGCTGAGCCAGAACACCGTGTTGTACTTGCCGAAGTAGCGGTCGGCCAGCCAGCCGCCAAGCAGCGGGAAGAAGTAGACGCCGATGACGAAAGTATGAAACACGTGCTTCGCTTCGCCGGCGCGATCAAGCTCCGGCAGGAACAGCAGCAGCGAGGAGATCAGGAAGGGCGTCAGGATGTTGCGCATGCCGTAGAAGCTGAAGCGCTCGCAGCCTTCGTTGGCGATGATGAAGGGGATCTGGCGCGGCATGCGGCCGGTCTTGGCCGGCGGGGGGTTTTGGGTCATTGAGCGTCTCCGAAGTGATGGGATGCTATGCAACCCTGCTTAACTTGGCAACAAGAACTTCTTCAGCAAGATCGCCACCCTAACATTGAATGTGTAGTTTGACTACTACAGTGCCAATTATTCTTCAGTCTTAAAAATTATAAGTCAATGATTTAAAAGAGGATTTAATGAAATCACCGATTTCAGGCACGATTGTCATCGCAGTTTTGATGCTGTATATTGCGTAAAAAATTTACTAATCGGACATCATCATGACGAACCCTTCCGACGCTCAGAATCCGTGGTGGAAAGAAGCCATCATTTACCAGGTCTACCCGCGCAGCTATCTCGACACCAACGGCGACGGCGTCGGTGACCTGCCGGGCATCACCGCCAGGCTCGATTACATCGCCGGCCTGGGCGTGGACATCGTCTGGCTGTCCCCCTTCTTCAAGTCGCCGCAGAAGGACTTCGGCTACGACATTTCGGATTACTGCGACGTCGATCCGCTGTTCGGCAGCCTGGCCGACTTCGACGCGCTGATCGCCAAGGCGCATAGTGTCGGCCTGAAGATCATGATCGACCAGGTCATGTCGCACACCGCGGATGCGCATCCGTGGTTCGTCGAGAGCCGTTCCAGCCGCGACAATCCGAAGTCCGACTGGTATGTCTGGTCCGAGCCGCTCGCGGACGGCAACCCGCCCAACAACTGGCTGTCGGTGTTCGGCGGCTCGGCGTGGCAGTGGGATACGCGCCGCAAGCAGTACTACATGCACAACTTCCTGGTCAGCCAGCCGCAGCTCAACTTCCATAATCCGGAAGTGCAGCAGGCCCACCTGGATGCGCTGCGCTTCTGGCTGGCACGCGGCGTCGATGGCGTGCGCATGGACGCCTGCGTCTTCCACTTCCACGACCGGCAGCTGCGCAGCAATCCGCCGGCCCTGGTGCGCGACACCTCGACCGTCACCGACGTGAACCCCTACGGCATGCAGGCCCACATCCACGACAAGACCCAGCCCGAGAACATCGCCTTCCTGCAGAAGGTGCGAGCCCTGCTGGACGAATTCGGCGCGGTGTCGATCGGCGAAGTCTCGTCCGACGATGCTTTGGCCCAGATGGCCGAGTACACCGAAGGCGGCGACAAGCTGCACATGGCCTACAGCTTCAACCTGCTGACGCCGCAGTTCAACAGCGCCCATATCCGCAAGCAGGTCGAGGAATTCAACGCGCGCGTGAAGGATGGCTGGGCTTCCTGGTCGGTCGGCAACCACGATGCGATTCGTGTCGCCACCCGCTGGTCCGCGGGTGAATTCACGCCGGCGCTGTCCAAGCTGGTGCTGGCCCTGCAGCTGTCGCTGAAGGGCACGCCCTGCCTGTACCAGGGCGACGAGCTGGCGCTGCCGGAAGCCGACGTCCCGTATGAACTGCTGCAGGACCCCTACGGGATCACCTTCTGGCCCGAGTTCAAGGGCCGCGACGGCTGCCGCACGCCGATGCCGTGGAAGGCCGCCGATGCGAATGGCGGCTTCACGACCGGCACGCCCTGGCTGCCGGTGCCGGCCGAGCACCTGGCCTTGGCGGAAGACCTGCAGGACAAGGACCCGCAGTCGATGCTGAACTTCCAGCGCAAGATCATCCACTGGCGCCGCAGCATGCCGCAGATCACGCGAGGCGAGATCGTCTTCTTCGACGTGCCGGAACAGGCGCTGGCGCTGCGCCGCGACTTGCCGGGCTACCCCTCGGTGCTGGCCGTGTTCAACGTGACCGATGCACCCTTGCGCTTCGAGTGGCCGGACGCGGCCGGTGCGGCCAGGCTCGAAGGCCACGGCCTGGAAGGGGAGGTCTCCGGCACCACCGTGATCCTGCCGCCTTACGGTGGCTGGTTCGGCAGCATCGCTGAACAGGCCTGAGCGATGCAGGAGCAGGTGGCGACCGACAGCAAACACGCCCGCACCGCCTTTGCCGACGGCCCGCGCCTGCTGGCCGACATCGGCGCGACCCACGCGCGCTTCGCCCTGCAGACCGCGCCCGGCGCCTACCGTTCGGTGCGGGTGCTGCGTTGCGACGATTTCGACGGCATCGTCCCGCTGCTCCGCTTCTATCTGTCCGAACACGAGGACCTGCGTCTGAACCATGCGGCGCTGGCGCTGGCCAATCCGGTCGACGGCGACTACGTCCGCATGACCAACCGGCCCTGGGCCTTCTCGACCGACGCCGTGCGGCGCGAGCTGGGCCTCACCACGCTCCTGATCGTCAACGACTTCACGGCGCTGGCGATGGCGATCCCGGGCTTGAAGGGCGAAGACCTGATGCAGGTGGGGCCGGGCAAGCCGGCGCCGCATGCGGTGCTGGGCGTGCTGGGGCCGGGCACGGGCCTGGGCGTTTCCGGCGGCATCCCGACCGTGGACGGCTTCGTCACCCTCGGCAGCGAGGGCGGCCACGTCAACTTCGCGCCCAGCGACGAGCGCGAGTTCGCGATACTGCAGACCGCCTGGCGCGAGTGGACCCACGTATCGAACGAGCGCCTGATCTCCGGCCCCGGCATGGAGATCATTCATCGTGCGCTGGCGGAACGCAATGGTATCGATGCGCCGCCGCGCGACTCGGCCGGCATCATCGCCGCCGCGCTGGAAGGGAAGGACCCGCTGTGCCTGGAAGTGCTGGAATGCTTCTGCGGCATGCTGGGCGGCGCCGCGGCCAACCTGGCGGTGACCCTGGGCGCCTTCGGCGGCATCTTCATCGGCGGCGGCATCGTGCCGCGCCTGGGCGAGTGGTTCAAGACCTCGCCCTTCCGCACCCGCTTCGAAGCCAAGGGACGCTTTTCAAGCTACATTGCCGACATCCCGACCTATGTCATCAGCACGCCGCACGTGGCCTTCGACGGCGTCGCGAATATCCTGTCCGAGCACCTGCGCGGGCGCAGCGGCGACAACACGCTGATGGACCGCATCCGCCAGCTGCAGCCCGAGCTGACCCCGGCCGAGCAGCGCGTCGCCAGCCTGGTGCTGGAGCAGCCGCGCCTGGTGCTGAACGAGCCGATCGCCGGCATCGCCAGACTGGCGGACGTCAGCCAGCCGACCGTGATCCGCTTCTGCCGCTCGCTGGGCTTCCTGGGACTGGCCGACTTCAAGCTGAAGTTCGCCAGTTCGCTGACCGGTTCGATCCCGGTGCGCCATAGCCAGGTGCGCCACAGCGACAGCACGCACGACCTGTCGGCCAAGGTGATCGACAACACCGTGTCGGCGATTTTGAAATTCCGCGACCAGCTGGACGTACGCGCGATCGACCGCGCGATCGAACTGGTGAGCCGCGCCAGGCGCATCGAGTTCTACGCGATGGGGAATGCGCGCGTGGTGGCGCTGGACGGCCAGCACAAGTTCTTCCGCTTCCGTATCCCGACCGCGCTGTACGGCGACTCGCATTTGTTCAGCCTTGCGGCCGACCTGCTCGGACCGGGCGACGTGGTGGTGGCGATCTCGAATTCGGGCCGCCTCCCCGAGCTGCTGGCGGCCGTCGACAAGGCGCGCGCGGCCGGCGCCGACGTCATCGCGATCAGCAGCAGCCAGTCGCCGCTGGCCAAGCGCGCCAGCGTGGTGCTGGCGGTCGACCACCCCGAGGACAACACCAGCTTCCTCTCGATGATCTCGCGGGTGCTGCAGCTGCTCCTCATCGACATCATGGCGGTGGGGGTGTCGGTGGACGTGCACCATGCGCGCCCGTCCTCGTTATCATCGCCGACGCAGGCGCTTATTTCGCACCTTGATAGCTGAGGCGTGATGGGGATGCCAGCCATTTCCTGCGATGATGGCGGGCATCAGAACATGTCATTGGACGACATAGCGGCAGGTCTCTACCATGGTCACCAACGTAAGCCATTCAGCCAAGGTGAACCATGTCCCACCAATCCAGTACCTTCGATCAGTCGATGTCCCTGCCGGCTTTGTGCAAGCCGGGTCGCGGTTTCTTGCGCAGCTTTTTTGCGGCGTGGATCGCGGCTTATGGGAATCGTATCGACAGTAACGGTCATGTGATGTGCGAGCTGTAAGCTAGCCCGTAAACGTCGTTCCCGCGCAGGCGGGAATCCAAGTTGCACGCGTTTCGATAGCGCTGGCAGAACTTGGGTCCCCGCCTCCGCGGGGACGACATTTAAAAGGACGTGTCCTTATTCCAGCACCAACACCGCTCTAAAATCGTTCACATTGGTCAGCGTCGGCCCGGTCACCACCGAATCCCCCAGCGCCCCAAAGAACCCGTGCCCATCGTTGTCCTGCAACGAGTCCGCCGGCTTGATTCCCAGCCCCCAGGCACGTTCCAGCGTATCGGGCGCCAGCACCGCCCCCGCGATCTCTTCCTGCCCGTCGACGCCGTCGGTATCGCCGGCCAGCGCGTGAATGCCGGCGCGGCCTTCCAGGCTCAAGCCCAGCGCCAGCAGGAACTCCACATTGCGCCCGCCGCGGCCCTGGCCGCGCACCGTCACGGTGGTTTCGCCGCCGGACAGCATCACGCAAGGCTTCGCGAAAGGCTGGCCGTATTCGGCGACCTGGCGCGCGATGCCCGCCATCGCCTTGCCGAGGTCGCGCGCCTCGCCCTCGATCGCATTGCCGAGGATGTAAGGGGTGACGCCGGCTTCCCGTGCGACTGCCGCCGCCGCTTCCAGCGCCATCTGCGGCGTGGCGATCATCCGCGTTTCACACCGTGACAAGCTGGGATCGCCGGGCTTGACCGATTCGCCGCGGCCGCTCTCCAGCACCTCGCGCACCGCCGGCGGCAAGGCGATGCCGTAGCGGCGTACGATCGCCAGCGCATCCGCGCAGGTGCTCGGATCGCCGACCGTCGGGCCGGAGGCGATGTCGCAGGGCTGGTCGCCGGGCACGTCGGAAATCAAGAGCGTGACCACGCGCGCCGGATGGCAGGCCGCGGCCAGGCGTCCGCCCTTGATCGCCGAAAGGTGGCGGCGCACGGTATTCATCTCGCCGATGGTGGCGCCGGAAGCGAGCAGGGCGCGATTCACGTGCTGCTTGTCTTCCAGCGTGATCCCTTCCAAAGGCAAGGGCAGCAGCGAAGAGCCGCCGCCCGAGATCAGGCAGATCACGGTGTCGTCCGCATGCAGGCCGCTCACCAGCGACATGATGCGCTGCGCCGCGTCCAGGCCGGCCTGGTCCGGCACCGGGTGCGCGGCCTCGACGATCTCGATGCGCTCGCAAGGCACCGCATAGCCGTAGCGCGTCACCACCAGGCCGGACAGCGGACCGGCCCAGCTTTTTTCCAGCGCCTGCGCCATCGCGGCGGAAGCCTTACCGGCGCCGATCACGATCGTCCTGCCCGCGCCGGGTGCGGGCAGGTGCGGCGGGATGCAATGCCCGGGCTGGGCCGACTCGATGGCGGCCTCGAACATCTTCACCAACAGCTCGCGTGGACTGGCTTGCATCACTATTCTCCAAAAAAATCAGGCTGCGAATTCAAGCTGTACCTTGGCCGATTTCGAAGTTTGCCATCTTTTCCAGCGCGCGTACCATCGCCGAGTGATCCCAGCCGCCGCCGCCGTGGGCCGCGCAGCTGTTGAACAGTTCCTGGGCGGTGGCGGTGTTCGGCAGCGAGACGCCGACTGCGCGCGCGCTCGACAGCGCCAGGTTCAGGTCTTTCTGGTGCAGCTCGATGCGGAAGCCCGGATCGAAAGTGCGCTTGACCATGCGCTCGCCGTGCACTTCGAGGATGCGCGAAGCCGCAAAGCCGCCCATCAGCGCCTGGCGCACCTTGGCCGGGTCGGCGCCCATCTTCGATGCGAACAGCAGGGCTTCGCCCACCGCCTCGATGTTCAGCGCGACGATGATCTGGTTGGCCACCTTGGTGGTCTGGCCGGCGCCGTTCTCACCCACCAGGGTGATGTTCTTGCCCATCAGTTCGAACAGCGGCTTGACGCGGTCGAAGGCCGCTTCCGAACCGCCCACCATGATGGTGAGACTCGCCGCCTTGGCACCGACTTCGCCGCCGGACACCGGGGCGTCCACGTATTCGCAGCCCAGCGCCTTGATGCGCTCTGCAAACGCCTTGGTCTCGACCGGCGAGATCGAGCTCATGTCGACCACCACCTTGCCGGCGGTGAGGCCGGCGGCCACGCCGTTCTCGCCGAACAGGGCGTCCGCCACGTGCGGCGTATCCGGCACCATGGTGATGATCACGTCGGCGTTCTGCGCCACTTCCTTGCTCGAGCCGCAGGCCTTGCCGCCGGCCTCGGCCAGTTCGGCCGGCACGCTGCCGTGGGTGTACAGGAACACTTCGTGGCCGGCCTTGATCAGGTGGCCCGCCATTGGGGTGCCCATGATGCCCAGGCCGATGAATCCGATTTTGCTCATTTGTTTTCTCCCTGATTTTTAAAATGCGTACTTGTCGCGCAGGCCCTGGGTGGCGGCGCGGAACAGGCCCTGGTCGCTACCCACGGCCACCATGGTCGCGCCCATCTCGATATAGCGGCGGGCGTCGGCTTCCACCGGCGCCAGGATCCCGACCGGCACGCCGGCGGCCTTGGCGGCGGCGAACACCTGCTGCATCGCTTCCTGCACTTCCGGGTGATTCGCGTTGCCCAGGTAGCCATAGCCGGCCGCCAGGTCCGAGGGGCCGATGAAGACGCAGTCCACGCCGTCCACCGTGCAGATGGCCTCGATGTTGGCGACCGCCTTGCGGCTCTCGATCTGCAGGGCCACCGTGATGTGCTGGTTGCTGATCTTGTGGTAGTCGGCGATGGTGCCGAAGCGGTTGCCGCGCATCGAGACCGACACGCCGCGCACGCCTTCCGGCGCATAGCGGGTGGCGGCGACGGCGCTCGCGGCTTCCTCGGCGGTTTCGACGAAGGGCACCAGGAAGTTGTAGAAGCCGGCGTCCAGCAGGCGCTTGATCTGCACCGTGTCGTTGGCCTGAGGGCGCACCACCGGCGCGCTCGGGCTGTCCTTCAGCGCCATCAGCTGGAAGATGAAGCCATTCAGGTCGTTCGGCGAATGCTCGCCGTCCAGCAGCAGCCAGTCGAAGCCGGCCAGGCCCAGGATCTCGGTGGTGAAGGGATTCGCCAGCGAGGACCAGCAGCCGATCTGCACTTTGCCTTCGCGCAGGTCCTGCTTGAAGCGGTTGGGGATGCCGCTGTATGGGGTGTTGTAGCTCATCTTCTTTTCCTCTCAGCGCACCAGGCAAGGACGTTTGTTATCGAAGGTCCAGTTCGGGACCAGGAACTGCATGGCGGCGGCGTCGTCGCGCGCGCCGGCGTCGTCCCCGCGGAGGCGGGGACCCAAGTTGATTCTCTTATAAGCCTGGTGGGCCTTTTCCAGCTCCGCTTCATCGATCGCTATGCCCAGGCCCGGCTTGGCGGGAATGCGGATCATGCCGCCCTCGATCTTCAGCGGATCTTTCGTCAGGCGCTGCCCGTCCTGCCAGATCCAGTGGGTGTCGATGGCGGTGACCTTGCCCGGCGCGGCGGCGCCGACGTGGGTGAACATGGCCAGCGAGATGTCGAAGTGGTTGTTCGAATGCGAGCCCCAGGTCAGGCCGAACATCTCGCACAGCTGGGCCACGCGCACCGAGCCCTGCATGGTCCAGAAGTGCGGGTCGGCCAGCGGGATGTCGACCGACTGCAGCTGGATCGAATGGGCCATCTGGCGCCAGTCGGTGGCGATCATGTTGGTGGCGGTCGGCAGGCCGGTGGCGCGGCGGAACTCGGCCATCACTTCGCGGCCCGAGAAGCCGTTCTCCGCGCCGCAGGGGTCTTCGGCATAGGCCAGCACCCCGTGCTTGTCGCGGCACACGCGGACCGCTTCCTTGAGCGACCAGGCGCCGTTCGGGTCCAGCGTGATGCGCGCATCCGGGAAGCGCTCGTGCATGGCGACGATGGCGTCCATCTCTTCATCGGCGGAGAGCACGCCGCCTTTCAGCTTGAAGTCGTTGAAGCCGTAACGCTCGCGCGCCGCTTCGCACAGGCGCACCACGGCGTCCGGCGTGAGCGCTTCCTCGTTACGCAGGCGGAACCAGGCGTCGCCGGCATCCGGCTCGCTGCGGTATTCCAGCGGCGTCTTTTTGCGGTCGCCGACGTAGAACAGGTAGCCCAGCATCTCGACGGCGTCGCGCTGCATGCCTTCGCCCAGCAGGGCGGCGACCGGCACGTTCATGAACTGGCCCAGCAGGTCGAGCAGGCTTGATTCCACCGCGGTGACGGCGTGGATGGTGGTGCGCAGATCGAAGGTCTGGTTGCCGCGGCCGCCCGCATCGCGGTCGGCGAAGGTCTTGCGCATCGCATTCAGGATGTTGTTGTACTCGCCCAGGGTCTTGCCGACGATGAGGGGTCTGGCATCCTCGATGGTCTGGCGGATCTTCTCGCCGCCCGGGACTTCGCCCAGGCCGGTGTTGCCGGCGCTGTCCGAGATCAGGACGATATTGCGGGTGAACCAGGGGCCGTGGGCGCCGGAGAGATTCAGCAGCATGCTGTCCTGGCCGGCGACGGGGACGACGCGCAGGTCGGTAATGACAGGGGCGCCGGATACGTAGTGGGTCATGGGTGCGTCCTTAGTGCTTGATCAGGGATTTCGAGAGACTGACACGCTTGATGTCGCCGACGATGAACAGGTAGCAGGCGATCGCCAGTGCGGCGTTGGCGCCGACGTAGACCAGCGCGCCGGCAAACGAGCCGGTGCCCTGCACGATGTAGCCGATGACGATCGGCGTGGTGATGCCGGCGGTATTGCCGAAGGTGTTGAACAGGGCGCCCGACAGGCCCCCGGCTTCCTTCGGCGAGGTGTCGGAGACGACCGCCCAGCCCAGTGCGCCGACGCCCTTGCCGAAGAAGGCCAGCGACATCACGGCCACGACCAGCATGTCGGTCTCGATGTAGTTACAGGCGATCATGCTCATCGACAGCATCATGCCGATCACGATCGGCAGCTTGCGCGACAAGGACAGCGAGTAGCCGCGCTTGGCCAGGCGGTCCGACAGCCAGCCGCCGAACACGCCGCCGAGGAAGCCCGCGATGGCCGGCAGCGAGGCCACGAAGCCGGCCTTCAGGATGGTCATGTGGCGTTCCTGCACCAGGTAGACCGGGAACCAGGTCAGGAAGAAGTAGGTGAGGGTGGTGATGCAGTACTGGCCGATGTACACGCCCAGCAGCATGCGGTTGCCCAGCAGTTCCTTGATGGCGGCGAAGGTGTTGACCTGGGCCGGGGCGCGCTTAGCGCCGTCGAGGTCGACCAGGGCGCCGCCTTCCTGGATGTATTTCAGTTCGCCGGCGCTGACCGACGGATGGTCCTTCGGTCCGTAGATGACCTTGAGCCAGACGAAGGCCATCACGATGCCCAGGCCACCCATCACGTAGAACACGCTGTGCCAGCCGTAGGCGTGCACCAGCCAGCCCATGATCGGCGCGAACAGCACGGTGGCGAAGTACTGCGCCGAGTTGAAGATGGCGGCGGCAAGGCCGCGCTCGTTGGTCGGGAACCAGGCCGAGGCGATCCGGCTGTTGCCCGGAAAGGAGGGCGCTTCGGCGGCGCCGACCAGCAGGCGCAGGGCGAACAGCATGGTCACCGCGGCGCCGCCGGCGATGAAGCCGGCCGCGCCGGTCATCATGGTGAAGACCGACCACAGAAAGATGCTGAAGAAGTAGGTGATCTTCGAACCGAAGCGGTCCAGCAGCCAGCCGCCGGGCAGCTGGGCCAGCACGTAGGACCAGGCGAAGGCCGAGAACACGAAGCCCATCTGGACCGCGTCCAGGCCGAGTTCCTTCCTGATGCCCGGTGCGGCGATCGAGATCGTGGCGCGGTCGGCGTAGTTGATGGTGGTGATCAGGAACAGCATCGCCAGAATCGTCCAGCGTGTGCGGGTCTGCACCTTGGCCGCGGCTGCGGTCCTGATGGCTTGCGTTTGTTCCACGGGTGTCTCCTGTAGGTTGGTCATTTGCTGTTCTTATGACAGATATAGTAGTCGCGCATTCATGCGCAACCAAACCAATGAATGTCTTGATCGATTCAAGAATTGAATCGAACTTAATCGCCGCGCGCGGGAAGGAAGGCAGGCAGGATGTCGCGCCGGAAGATGTCGAGAATGGGGTTGCCGTTGTCGCGGCGGTAGGCGCACACGGTCTGCACCGGCTCGGGCGGATCGGTCTGCATCGTGCGCAGCACCACGCCGCGCAGCTGCAGGCGCGCCGCCGCGGTGGGGATCAGCGCCACGCCGACGCCCGAGCTCACCAATGCCAGCATGGTGTGGATCTGGCCGATGTGCTCGACCACCTCGGGCGTCACGCCGGCGGCGTCGAAGCAGTTGTTCAGCAGCTGGTAGAAGTAGCGCGCCTCGTAGGGCGAGTACATCAGGAAGGGCTTGTCGTGCACGCAGGCCAGCGTCGGCTGTTCTGGCCAGTCATCGGCCTCGCGTTCCGGTATCGCCAGCATCAGCGGTTCGGTGGCCAGCAGCACGGTCTCGAGCTCGCCGTGGCGCGCGTGCGGGCGCATCAGGCCGACGTCGAGCTGGCCGCTGTCGAGCGCCTCCAGCTGCGAGGTCGTCACCAGTTCCTTCAGGGTCAGCGAGATGCCGGGCGCGCGCTCGCGCAGGCGCCGCACCAGGTCGGGCAGCAGGCCGTAGCCGAAGGCGGCGGTGAAGCCGATCGCCAGCGCGCCCTGCTCGCCCTTGGCGACCCGGCGCGCCGTCACCACGGCCTCGTCGGCCATGCGCAGGATGCGCGCGGCTTCCGGAAAGAAGGCCTTGCCGGCCGCCGTCAGGCGCACGCCGCGGCTGCTGCGGTCGAGCAGGCGGGTGCCCACATGGTGTTCGAGCAGCTGGATCTGCCGGCTCAGCGGCGGCTGCGTCATGTTCAGGCGCTCGGCGGCGCGCCCGAAGTGCAGTTCTTCCGCCACCGCGACGAAGCAGCGGACCTGGCTGATCTCGAACATCGGCTCTCCTCAGAAGGTGTGGCGGATACCGAGGTTGTAGCCGGTATTCCCGGTACCCGATTCGGTATTGTTGGCCACAGTGTAGCCTGCGCCGTTCTTGTTATCGATATGGCCGTAGGCGGCGTACAGGCCGGTGCGCTTCGACAGGCTGTACAGATAGCCGATGCCCCAGGCATTGGCGTCCTGGTTGAAGGCGGTGCGGTCGTCCTTGTGCATCACCGAGAACATCAGGCTGCCCGGGCCGATCGGGGCGCTCAAGCCCAGCAGAACGCTGCGGCCATCCGTCGACGGGGTCGGCTTGACGCCGCCGTAGGGATTGTTGCTGTTGCCCAGGGTGGCGGCGTTGAAGCCCTTGTCGATGCCATAGGCGAAGCGCAGGGTCGCCGCCTGCAGCTTGTACGCTGCGGTGAACAGGGTGTTGCGGCCCAGGGTGCGGCTGAGGGCGGGCGCGGTGGAAGTGGCGGCGACGTCGGTGTTCTTGGCGTTGTAGGCCACGCGCAGGGCCAGCGGACCGCTCGCATAGCCGACCGCGCCGCCGAACTGGCGCCCGGTCGAGAAGCTGGTCTGCTCGCCCATCGCATAGGCCAGTTCGCCGTCGAAGCCGTTCAGCTTGGGCGATTTATAGGTGATCGTGTTGCTGGTGCGGATGTTCGAGCCGTTATCCGGGAACAGGTTCTTCGAGCTGCCCGCGTAGCCGGTGCTGAAGGGGTCGATGGCGACCAGGGCCAGGTGCCAGGGCGTGTACTGGCGGCCCAGCGCGACTTCGCCGGCGCTGCCCTTCAGGCCGACGAAGGCCTGGCGGTTGAAGATGGTGTTGGCCGCATCGAGTTCGCCGGTGTCGATCTTGGCGCCGGTCTCCAGCGTGAAGAAGGCGGACAGGCCGCCGCCGAGGTCCTCGCTGCCCTTGAAGCCGATGCGCGAGGCCGAGGCCGCGCCGCTGGTGATCCTGGTGGACGGGCTGGCGACGCCGCCATGCTCGCTGACGATGGCGGCGTCCATGATGCCGTAGATGTTCACCGAGGTCTGGGCCTGGGCTGCCGCGCAGGCGGCGAGGCCGATCGTCAATGCTGCTGCTTTCTTCATTGCTGCTGTCTCCTGTTTGTAGCGATTGCTGGGGCGTGCGCCGGCCGCGCCGGCCCCATGAAGGGCAAGCGCAGCCGGTGTGAAACGGGGATGAAGGGCTTACGTGACCGGGGCCGGATTGAACAGCGCCAGCGCGTTATGCAGGCGCCAGTGCTCGGCCCAGGTCTTCTTGCGGCCGCTGGCCACGTCGAGGATGAAGTTGAAGAGTTCCCAGCCGACGTCGGGGATGCTCGCTTCGCCGGTGGCGATGCGGCCGGCGTTGATGTCCATGAGGTCGTGCCAGCGGCGCGCCAGGTCGTCGCGGGTGGCGACCTTCACCACCGGCACTGCCGCCAGGCCGTAGGGCGTGCCGCGGCCGGTCGTGAACACGTGCACGTTCATGCCGGCTGCCAGCTGCAGGGTGCCGCAGATGAAATCGCTGGCCGGGGTGGCGGCGTAGATCAGGCCCTTCTGTTCCAGCTTCTGGCCCGGCGACAGCACGCCGGAGATCGGGGCCGTGCCGGACTTGATGATCGAGCCCATCGCCTTTTCGACGATGTTGGCCAGGCCGCCCTTCTTGTTGCCGGGCGTGGTGTTGGCGCTGCGGTCGACGCCGCCGCGCTGCAGGTAGTCGTCGTACCAGGCCATCTCGCGGATCATGGCCTGGGCCGTGGCTTCGTCGATGGCGCGCGCGGTCAGCTGGTCGATGCCGTCGCGGACTTCCGTCACTTCCGAAAACATCACGGCGGCGCCGGCGCGCACCAGCAGGTCGCTGGCAAAGCCGACCGCCGGGTTCGCGGTCACGCCCGAGAAGGCGTCGCTGCCGCCGCACTGCACGCCGACGATCAAATCGGCCGCCGGGCAGGTCTCGCGCCGGCGCGCGTTCAGTTCCATCAGGTGGCGCTCGGCGGTGTCCATGATGTTTTCGATCATGGCGCTGAAACCCACGTGGGCGTTGTCCTGCAGGCAGACGTGGTCGGGGCCGGCGACGTCGCGGATCGGCATCCATGAAGAAACGCCAGCCGCCGGGAACAGGCGCGCCGGCTGCAGCTTCTCGCAGCCCAGGCTGACCAGCATGGCGCGGCCGCCGAAGTTCGGGTTCTTCGCGATATTGCGCAGGGTGCGGATCGGGATGTCGGCGCCGGGCGCGTCGATGGCCACGCCGCAGCCATAGGTGTGGTCGAGGCTGACGACGTCGTCGACGTTCGGGTACTTGGGCAGCAGCTCGTCCTTGATGCGCTTGACGGCGAATTCGACCACGCCGGACACGCACTGCACCGTGGTGCTGATCGCGAGGATGTTGCGGGTGCCGACCGAGCCGTCCGGGTTGCGGTAGCCTTCGAAGGTATAGCCCTCGAGCGGGGGCAGGGGTTCGGGGCGGATGGTGGCGATGGGCAACTTGTCCAGCGCGCGCGCCGGCGGCATGGCGACCAGCGATTCCTCGACCCAGCTGCCGGCGTCGATATCGCGCACGGCGTAGCCGATGGCGACCTTGTAGCGCAGGATGGCTTCGCCTTGCGCGATGGGCCGCAGCGCCACTTTGTGCCCTTGCGGCACCTTGTCCTTCAAGACCAGGCCGTCGGGGAAGACGGTGCCGGCCGGAAGGCCGCCGTCGTTCGCGACGATGGCGACGTTGTCCTGGTCGTGCATGCGGATGCTGCGTGGCGTCCCGCTATTTTGCGTGTCCATCTGATGTCTCCTGCCAGTGCTAGGTTGTCTGATGTCTTACAACATGCGAGCCAGTATAATCCAGACATTCCTGAAATGGCAATCGCGCGAAATGCTTAGCACACCCAAAAAACATCGCAACCTGGCCGAGCTCGTCGTAGCGCAGCTCAGTGAGCGCATTCGTGAGGGCGCGTTGCAGCCAGGCGACAAACTGCCGACCGAAACGGAAATCGTGGTCGAGCAGGGCGTCAGCCGCAGCGTGGTGCGCGAGGCGATCTCGCGCATGCAGGCGGCCGGCCTGGTCGAGACGCGGCATGGCATCGGCACCTTCGTGCTGCCGCCCCCGCCGCCGGCCATCATGGGCATCGATCCGGCCACGGTGATGACGGTGCGCGACGTGATCGCGCTGCTGGAATTGCGGATCGGCCTGGAGACCGAGGCGGCCGGCCTGGCGGCGGCGCGCCGCAGCGAGGCACAGTTACTGGAAGTGCGCGCGGCGCTGGCGGCCCTGCAGCAGGGCGCGTGCAGGGGCGAAGATACCGTCGAGCTGGACCGGCGCTTCCACCTGGCGATCGCCCTGGCGTCGGGCAACCAGTATTTCCACGCCATCCTGCAGCACCTGGGCGGGAACATCATCCCGCGTGCGCGCATCAATTCGGCGCGCCTGACCCATGCCGATCCGGTCCGCTACATGGAACAGGTCGGGCGCGAGCACGAGCAGATCGTCGATGCCATCGCGCGCGGCGATGCGGAATCGGCGCGGGCGGCGATGCGCCTGCACATCGGCAACAGCCGGGAACGGCTGCGCCGGGCGCAGGAAGCGCTGGAAGCGGCGCAGGCGGGGAGCCCGGTCTGACAAGATGTCTGACATCTTGGCCGGCCGGATGCTCCGGCGGCTCAGGACTTCCGGTCGTCCGTGTCCGCGTGGATCCGGTTCCAGCCGTGTTTCACCGCATCCTTGAAGCTTTCCCAGGGCGACAGTTTGCCGGGATGGCGCGCCTCCCAGTCCGATTTCAAGTGCGGTTCGGCGTCTTCCCAGTCGTGGCTACGGTATTTTTCGAGCCGCCTTGCCTCGTCGCCGAACAGATAGGCCGGCGCATGCTCATCGTAGGCGCCGCTGTCGGCGCGCTTGCCGTAGCTTGCATTCCAGTGGGTGCGGTAATAGGCATCGTCGTCGATCTCCGGCGAGACGCTGTCCCAGCCCTGGCGTATGGCGGCCACGGCGGCATCCCAGGCCGGGGCCTCGTCCGCACCTGCTTCCCAGTTGCTTTTCAGCTCGGGCTCGACTTCATCCCAGGAGCGGTTGCGGTACTTGTCGCTGGCGCGCATCTGCTGGCCGTAGCGATAGGCCGCCGTGTCGCCGCCGTGGCTGCCGGCGGCGCCGGTCCAGGGAGTGTCCATGTAGCTGCGGGGTGATTTCTCGATCATCGGTTCTCCAAAAGTGTTGCCCATCGGCGGCGCCCAGGCGTGCTGGGTGCCGTAATACTGGCTGTTTTCATTGCGCTGGTACTGCAGGGATCCCGGCCCGGTGCCCGGCGGGCAGATTTCGGGCATGATGCCGGCGCTGTCGCGGTCCCACTCGCTGGGGAGGTCTTCGATGCCGGACGGATGGAAGCGCTGGATGATGCGGACCGCGCGCTCGGCATCCGGTTCGGAATCGGCGGTCAGCGTGACGACGTGGCGTCCGGCCATCGAGGCGTTGGCATCCGCCGCCGACTGCGGGTGCTGCCTGGCGAACAGTCGCGCCAGCCTGTGCCGGACCGAGGCGCGGAGTCCTTCCGCGTCCGAAATTTCCGTATCGGTGCGGGAATAGCCGGAAGCCAATAATTCGTCCAGCACGTGCTGGGCATCGCTTCGGCGATCGAAGACTGCTTTCAAGGTATGCCGCATGATGGCCTCCCGTGTCATCGTTGGGACACTAAAAGCATACGCCGAATGGACGAACAATGCGCATGCGCGCTGTGCTATGGTGCGGCCTCGGAAGAACCGATGAGCCGCATATCGAAAGAGAAGACATGCCCTGGATTATCGCCAAATACCTGATCACGGCCGGCCTGGTCGTCGCCGTCTCGGAATTCGCGAAACGCAGCGACAAGCTGGGCGCCCTGATCGCCTCGCTGCCACTGGTGACGGTGCTGACCCTGATCTGGCTGCACGTGGAAAAGCAGCCGGAAGCCAGGCTGGCGAATCACGCCTGGTACACCTTCTGGTACGTGGTGCCGACCTTGCCGATGTTCCTGGCTTTCCCCGCGCTGCTGGCGCGCTGCGGCTTCTGGCCGGCGCTCGGCTTCAGCGTCGTGCTGACCATCGGCTGCTTCGCCCTGTTCGCCTTGTGCGTCAGGCGCTTCGGCATCGTGCTCATGTGAGCCCCTCGTCCCTGCCGTGCGTCTTGGCCAGCGCTGCGCGCAATGCTTCCAGGGTAAACGGAAAGCCAACGTAGGCATGGGCGCCATCGAAGGCGGACATCGCGCGTTCGTTCGGGCGCATGGCAACGATCCTCATCGACGGTTGCAGGCGCCTGGCCAGGTTGACCAGGGTCTCGTTGTAGGTTTGCCGATGCCCTGATCCGACAAACAGCACATCGTAGCGGATGCTGGCCAATACCTTGGTCGCGTGGTGAAGATCGCTGGCGACCATCGGTATGTAGCCACATAAGCGGAGCATTTCGCATACGGACTGACGGATGAGACTGTTTTCCTCCACGACGAACGCATGTCTTGCCATTTCTTGTTCCTGAAAGCTTTTGCCTATCCTAGCTTTCAGGTGCTCAGCAATAGTACAAGTGTGCGCCTACAATTGCTGTCGGACGATGCGTACAGATAGACAGAAGGGATCAAGTGCGAATTCTGTTCCAGCCATGGCTCACCGCATCCCGGAAGGTTTCCCAACTCGACAGTTGCCCCGCATGGCGCGTTTCCCGCTCGATTTTGCGCTGCGCATCGACGCCTTCCCAGTGATGGCTGCGGTATCGTTCACTGCGGCTTGCCTCGCTGCCGTACAGACAGGCTGGCGCGTAGCTTGCGTTCCAGTGGGTACGGTAGTAGCTGTCGTCATCGATCTCCGGCGAGACGGCGTCCCAGCCGCGCCGTATGGCGGCGTCGGATTCGTTCCAGGTCGAGGCACCGGTATCGCGCATCTCCCAGCCGCTTCTGAGGTCCGCTGCGACTTCATCCCATGAACGATTGCGATTTCTGTCATTGTCATGCATGGCTTTGCCGTAGTCGTATGCGGTCATGGTATCGCCGTCGCCAGCCCTGTCCCGATCCGCCAACTGCGCCAGCCTGCCTGCAAGGGGCATCTCATCGTCGAGCGGCTCCCATCGCGAGACGCTGCCCATCGTTTCCTCGAAGGTATTGCCAGTCGGTGGAGATTCGGCATTCTGCGTGCCGAAGTAGTGGCTGGCTTCACGGCCCCGAAACTGCAGGGCGCCCGGCTCGGCGCCACGCGGGTAGTCCGGGCGCATCCTGGGCGCACTGTCCTTTTCCCACTCGTCAAGGCGATCCTCGATGCCGACCGGTGCGTAGCGCCCGATGATGCCCATGGCGCGTCCGGCATCCGCTTCGGTGTCGGCGGTCAGCGTGACGAGATGGCGCGCCTGGGCCGGTGCGCCGGAACTCACGTGATGGCGAGCAGTGAATAGCCGCGCCATGGTATGCCGGATCGAGGCGCCAACCCCGTCCGCGTCCGAAATTGCCGTACCGGCGCGTGAATATCCGGAAGCCAGCAATTCGTCCAGAGCGTGCTGGGCCTTGCTGCGGTGCTTGAATGTTGCTTTCAAAGTGTGGCGCATGATGTCCTCCCGCTGTTGTCGTTGCAAGCAGGGTAGCCATCGAGTATTTCAGGTGAAATGTCGCACAGTACCCTGTACTACTTGCGTCGTGCCGGCGAGTGGCCGTCGCAGACGGCCGAGTTCCGTGCGTTCCGTTGAATTACCGCGACCAGGGAGGTGGGTCACTTCATGCAGTACGGCGCTTGAATAATTCAGCATACGCCGATTGGAGAAACGCGTACGCAAGGCCATGTGCGCAGGAGATCCCGTGGGAGCCGCTTCGACCGTCGCATTCACGCACAGACGCCGGCGCGGAGCATTGCCTGCATCTGCATCGCCTCAACCGGGCGGCTGAACCAGTAGCCCTGGCCTTCGTTGCATTTGTGGGCCTTGAGAAAAGCGAACTGCGCTTCGTCTTCGACGCCTTCGGCGATGACTTGCTGGTGCAAATTCCTGCCCATGCTGATCACGGCGCCGACGATGGCGCCATTGCTTTTCATTCCGCCATCGATTGCCTTGACAAACGACTGGTCGATCTTCAGTACATCGATCGGAAATTGATTCAGGTAACTCAGGCTGGAGTAACCGGTGCCGAAATCGTCGACGGCGATTTGCACGCCCATTGCCTTGAGCTTGGCCAGCAGGGCGGCACTGGTGGCCACGTCACGCATCAGGACGCTTTCCGTCAGTTCAAGTTGCAGGCAGGCCGGATCCGCACCGGTTTCCGTGACGATCGCGAGCAGGCGATCGAAAAAATCGCGATGCCGAAATTCCAGAGCCGATACGTTCACCGCGATCGAGGCCGCCGCAATGCCGGCGTCGCGCCAGCGCACCGCTTGCATGCAGGCAGCGCGCAATACCCAGTTCCCGATTGGAACGATCAGACCGCATTCCTCGGCAATTGCGATGAATCGTTCGGGCAGCACCAGTCCCCAATCCGGGTGCTGCCAGCGCAGCAGGGCTTCGACGCCGGTAATGCGCCCACTTTCCAGGTTGACCTTTGGCTGGTAATGCAGCGTGAATTCGCCATGTTCCAGCGCCCTGCGCAAGTTGCTTTCGACAAGTTGGCGCTCCACGGCGCGGGTGTTCATGTCGTGCCGAAAAAATTGATAATTGTTGCGTCCTCGCTCTTTGGCGTGGTACATCGCCGTATCGGCATTCTTGATCAATGCGGCGGCATCCATACCGTCCAGCGGGAACACGCTGATGCCGATGCTGGTCGAGGTATGCAGTTCCTGCCCGTCGACCATGAATGGCGTCGAGAGCGCAAGCAGGATCTTGTCCGCCGTCACCATCGCGTCTTCCGCCCGATGTTCGTTGGCTAGCAGAATCACGAATTCATCGCCGCCATGGCGGCTTACCGTGTCGGACGTGCGCACACAGTTGCGCAGGCGCTCTGAAACGCCTTGCAGCAGGCGGTCGCCAACGGCGTGCCCAAGGGAGTCGTTGATGTGCTTGAATTTATCGAGATCCAGGAACAGAACCACCGGGCGGACCCTGCTGCGCCTGGCCAACGCAATGGCCTGGGTAATGCGATCGTTCAAAAGAACCCGATTAGGCAGATTGGTAAGGAAATCGTGATGTGCCTGATGCCGCATTTTCGACGTCAGCGCCACGGTGGCGGAGATATCCCGGAATACCATCACGGCGCCGACCAGGTGCCCATCCCAATCGTGGATCGGGGCGGCGGAATCCTCGATCGGAACATGCTTGTCATCGCGGCCGACGAGGATGGCGTCGCCGGTCAGAGCCTGCAGGAGGTTGCTTTGCAGGACGTGCTCGACAGGGCTGAGCATCGGTTTCCCGGTAGCGCTATCGACGATATTGAGCACTTCGGCGATAGGCCGGCCGGATGCATCCTCCCTCGACCAGCCGGTTAGCAGTTCGGCCGCCACGTTCAGGTAATCGACATGCCCACGCATATCCGTGGAAATGACCGCATCGCCGATCGAGTTGAGCGTGATTTCCGCGCGTTCCTGGGCGAGGTACAAGCCTTGCTCTACCTTCATGCGTTCGATTATGTTTCGCAAGGCCTGCGGCACCAGGTAATTGTCGAAGTAGCCCTTCGACAGCCAGCCCTGGGCGCCGCGCTGGACCGCTTCCTTGGCGTTGTCCTCATCGTCGAGCTTGCACAGCGTGAGAATCGGCGTATGGCGCCCGGTTGCGTATAAGCGATCGAAGGACGCCAGGCCTTGGCTGTCCGGGAGCATCAAGTCCAGCAGGATCGCATCGATTCCGCCGTGTTCGAGGCGGGCCATGCCCGCTGCCAGGGTGGATGCGGTTTCCACATCGAAGGGGCCGTCCCGGGCACTGTTCAAGGCCCGCTTGAGGACAGGGATGTCATCTTCGTCGGCGGAGATGATGAGGATTCGATTGGCCACGGCGTCTCCGGTTGTCGTCGATACGGCTGTCCATGAAGGAGTATAGGCCGTTGCCGGAAACATTCAACAGTATGCATACCTATTTCAAGTACGGGCCTTCTCCATCTTCGGCAGCAAGGCCGCCAGGATGCCCAGCAAGGGCAGGAAGGACGCGATCCGGTACACCTGCTCGATGCCGGCCACGTCCGCGATATGCCCCATCGCGGCGGCGCCGATGCCGCTGACGCCGAACATCAGGCCGAAGAAGATCCCGGCGATCATGCCGACCTTGCCCGGCACCAGTTCCTGGGCGAACACCACGATGGCCGAGAAGGCCGAGGACATCACCAGGCCGATCACCACCGACAGCACCGCGGTCCAGCCTAGGCTGGCGTAGGGCAGGGCCAGCGTGAACGGCGCCGCGCCCAGGATCGAGACCCAGATCACGCGCTTGCGGCCGATGCGGTCGCCGATCGGGCCGCCGGCAAAGGTGCCGAGCGCCACCGAGGCCAGGAACAGGAACAGGTACATCTGCGCGGTGCCGACCGCGACGTGGAACTTTTCGATCAGGAAGAACGTGTAGTAGCTCGACAGGCTGGCCATGTAGATGTACTTCGAGAACACCAGCATCGCCAGCACCGCCAGCGCCTGGATCACGCGCTTGCGCGGCAGCGGCGGGCCGGCGTGCGCGGCGGCCTTTTTCGTCATGCTCTTCAAATGGCTGCCGTACCAGCGGCTCACGCCCACCAGCACCAGCACCGCCAGCACCACCAGGATCGCGCACCAGGCGAACTTGCCATGGCCGCGGCCGACCAGGATCGCGGCCGCCAGCAGCGGGCCGAGCGCCGAGCCGAGATTGCCGCCGACCTGGAACAGCGATTGCGCGAAGCCGAAGCGCCCGCCCGAGGCCAGGCGCGCCACGCGCGAGGCTTCCGGGTGGAAGGTCGAGGAGCCGACGCCGATCATGCCGGCGCCCAGCAGCAGCATGCCGAAGCTGCCCGCCATCGACAACAAGGCCACGCCGAACAAGGTCATGCACATCCCCATCGGCAGCAGGAAGGGAATCGGGTGCTTGTCCGTGTACAGGCCGATCCAGGGTTGCAGCAGCGAGGCCGTGCACTGGAAGGTCAGGGTGATCAAACCGACCTGCGCGAAGCTGAGCGCGAATTCCTGCTTGAGCAGCGGGTAGATCGCCGGCAGCGCGGCCTGCACGCAGTCGTTGAGCAGGTGGACGAAGGCGACCGAGAACAGGATCTGCAGGACGGCGCCGGATGCCTTGGCCTGGACAGGCGTGGCGGTAGAAGTGGTGGGTGTGCTCATGACGGCCAGTGTAATATGGGCGATCCGAACGCATATTCCACTTTTCGTCGCCCAAGTGACACTCAAACCGTCGCCCCATTACCGCCAACGATTCTGCGCGCTGCCGCGCAGCGTGACCGCGGTGCCGTCCGCGATGCCGCACGGTGAAACCATCGAAGCCCACAGCCATCCCTGGGTGCAGCTCCTGTACGCCAGCGACGGCACGATGCGCGTGCGGACCGACGCGGGCGTGTGGATCATTCCGCCGCGCCGCGCGCTCCTGATCGCGCCGGGCGTGCTGCATGAGGTGGCGATGCTCAGCCAGGTCAAGATGCGCACCCTCTACATCGACGCCGCCGCGGCCGGCAGCCTGGTCGACGATTGCAAGGTGCTCGAAGTGAGCCCGCTGCTGCGCGAGCTGATCCTGGCGCTGGCGGCCGAGCCGGTCGATTATCCGCCGGACGGCCGCGGCGCCGACCTGGCGCGCCTGATCCTGTCCGAGCTGGCGGCCATGGAGACGGTGCCGATCGCCGTGCCCTGGCCGCGCGACCGCCGCCTGCAGGCCCTGTGCACGGAGATCATGGCGCGCCCCGGCAGCCCGCGGCGGCTCGACGATCTCGCCCTCGACGCCGGCGCCAGCGCGCGCACCTTGATCCGCCTGTTCCCGAAGGAGACCGGGCTGCATTACCGGCAGTGGGTCCAGCAGGTGCATCTGGCGCACGCCTTCGAGATGCTGGCGCGCGGGGAAAGCGTGGGTGTGCTGGCGCGCACGCTGGGCTATGCCAGCCCGAGCGCGTTCACGAGCATGTTCAGGCGTTTGCTGGGCAGGACGCCGCAGCATTATTTGGCCGAATGGAAAAAGTAGGCGCCGCCGGCCGGGGGAGGAGTGGCACTGTCGCACTCGCATGCGGCAGCACCTCGCGGCCAGCGGCGCTGATTACGATAAGCGCGTCATCGCGCAGCAGGTTTGCGCAGGATCAAAGACCGTCGTCCCCGTACATGGACGCCCCCTTTTGTGCAAGCGTTCATTACAGTTTGGCCGTGAGGTTATA